>NZ_JAAOBZ010000009.1:0-14419 GCF_014872755.1 Bacillus sp. Bvel1
TTATTTGCGTCCGGGATACGGTTAACCGTGGTCAACGTCTTAACGGATACACCGAATTTCTTCCCGATTTTCGTTAGGTTGTCGCCCGCCTTAACCGTGTAGAATGTGGCGTTTGATGGCGCGGCACCCGACACCTTCAAGACCTGCCCTACACGTATTAGATTCGGATTCTTAATACCGTTCACACTTGCCAACTCCTTCACTGATGTATTGTATTTTTTCGCGATCGCTGTCAGCGTGTCGCCTGACTTAACGGTGTATGTCGAGCCGGACGACTTGGCAGGCTTCGCTTTCACTGCGGCTTTGTTCCCGACCTTATCGTATTTCGTCAACCCGTGGGCTTCGATTGTTGCAATAAGCTTCTTTGCATAGTTGGGGTCTGTCGCATATCCGCCCTTTTGGATAGCGGCACAAGCTTGTACATAGTTGGTTTCCCCGACAACACCCTTATAACGGTCAAGACGGTTATAGAGGTTCACAAGGTCGATAATGGAATCACGAACGGTCTTGTATGCCCGGAATCCATCGGTGATTGTTTTTGAGATACCGTTATACACCTCCCACGTCTTCATAGAGACGCTTCCGGCGTTCCCGGTACCTTTTATCCCAAAAAGGTTATTTGCACGCGTAGCAAGCCCAGATTTGCCCCACGCTGACTCATGAATCGCTTGTGCTGTGATAACTGAAGGTAAGACCCGGCTTACACCGTATAATTTTTGTGCTTCACTTGCTACATTCTCCATAAAACTCATTCTTTTACACTCTCCCTCATTTGTTCTCTCATTTCTTGTATTTGTTCATCTGAAGCGGATTCGATCCAGATGTTTCTATCCTTCTGAAACTGTGCCCGCCAATATCCGGGCGGCTGTACGGTTGTTGCGTTATCCGGGACGGAATCAGACGGTACAATTTCTGGATAGTCGAAGATAAAATCCGAGTCGTATACGAATACCTGTATCATGTCCATTGTTCCGATCCTCCTAATAAGGCACTGCAACGTCCAGTGACCAACTGGATACAGCGGATTGATTGTTTCCTGAAAAGCCGACAAACGCCAATTTACCGTCAGGATTGATATAGAATTTTGTGATACCCGTTGTCCCATAGCAAGTGGACACGACTGCTTTCTTATCGAACGGTGCGTATGCCGCGGGTAGCTGTGCAAAGTCAACGCCAAGGTCACACGCTATGTCTCCTTTAAGCATTAGAACGTTTCCCCACCGGGTATACTGCGGCGTTCTCCCTGAAGCTTTGGCACCGTTTAAAAGCGGTAGATTGTACCATGTGAGAGCCATAAAATCATTGTAGGTGAATAGCTGTTTCCAACCTCTGAACACGTTGTCAGTGTGTATAACGCCTATCCATGTCGTGTTGTCATATGAACGTGTGAGAACCATTTTTCTCATTCCGTTTGGTGCCGGGATAATGTCGAGATAGTACCATGACGCATCCCCCGGTAGCGGTAGCTGATTCCACCCTGTCCCGTAATAAAAACCGGGATCGGCTGTATATATGTTGTCAGCTGACGCCAAACGTTTCCGCCTTCCATCGGCGTCCGTAAAGGCGTATTGTTGAGAGAAATTTTGAACGCCTATCACGTCCTGAAGTGACAAATTTGTTGTCTCTAAATCCTTTTGGAGCTGTCCCGCATCCGCGGCGGCTTGATTCCATTTCAAGCGCTCACCATCCGATACATGGGGCTTGGCATTTGCTATGTGGTTCTTCAGGTTCGTTTCTGCGGTCGTCACCCGGTCACCCATACCGTCCCACTTGGTACGATCCTCAGATGATACATGCTTAGTCGCGTCCTGAACATGAGCGTCCAAGACTCGACCAAAGGACTCTATATCAGCTTTCATACTCTGAATCTGTTGGTCTGTCGCGCCAGTAGACCCGCCGGACACCGATTCTTCCAACGCTTTCACTTTTTGCTGAAGCGTTAGAATATCGTTTTTAATCTCATCCGATACATCCATATGGTCAACGGTGTCCTGAAGCTTTGCCATCTTGTCTTTTAAATCTGAAATACTTGTTTTGACGCCTGTGTCATCATAGGGCGGTGTCCGCCTTGACCCGAGTTCAATCAATTATGACACCTCCACGATCGTGACGACTGTCTCAGTATCTGCGACAAGGTACACGTCAGGGCTTTGACTATGAACCTTGAATGTAAGCGGGCTGTCATTGGATGTGAGAGGCGCGCCCGTTGTTGTTTCGACGCCTTGCTTACCCCAATAGATAACACCCGTCTCAGGCGGATAGATTGTCAATTCTCTCCGGTTTGTCAGCTTGTTAGAACCGGACTTCGCCATTACGGGTGTGATGCCGACGCTGACCCCACCGACGCGGAAATCATTCATCCCTGCTTCGCGGGTTGGTACTGGCTGTGTCGCCGGGATAGAAGACCCGCCAAGTGTGACAGGCTTGTCTATTTCCACACTCCCTATATGCTTGTCTCCAGCCGCGAGCGGCGGTAACGCTGATATATCTACGGTTCCTGTCATCTGTCCAAGCTGAACGGTGTCAATAGACTGCGGTATAGATGACGCGGTAAATTTCTCAATCCACGATTCGACCCGGACTTTTTCGGGCTGCACGATCGCGGCATCAAGGTAGATTGTGTGATAACCGAGCGGACGCGCCAAAAGCTTTGTTGACCCCGGAGCCACAGCTAAAAGATAATTGTTAGATGACACGCTCGGGCGTTCGTGTACGTACACGATCTGACTTGTGTTATTTGTTATGGCTGAATGGTTCGGCTTTGTGTCGTCAAAGTAAACCGTTGTGATGTCGCCCGGTAGCATGGTGACGGTCTGTTCACGCCATGTACTCTTTTTGTGGTCATCCCCCGGTTGTTTTACTAATTCCGGCATTCTTGTTCACTCCTTTTGCTACTGTAGCGGCTTTCTTGATGTGGCTTGACGCGCTACGTCCTTTCTTAATGGCTTTGGCTCCCTTAGAAACAGATTTGACAGCACGACCACCCGGGACAAAATCGAGCGTTGTGGACGCCGTCCCTTTGGCAACGTCTCCGACCGCCGGGAATGCTTTCATGAAGAACACAACGGCGATAATACCAAGCCCGATAATAAGCGACCATCTGAATACCCCAAACATGACGTTTGATAGAAAGGACATGTCTTTGCCGCCTGAAGAGGATGAATCCCCGCCTGTGGCTCCGGCTCCTGACGTTCCTTTGAATGTGATGTCTTTATCATCGTACTGGTGAAGGTTGTTACTGCTGATAATGCCGAGAAGTTTATTAACATATCCCGGATCGGTGGCATATCCCCCGGCTTTGATTCCCTTCGCATAGTCCTCAACGCTTTTCGCGTCCTTCAGCTTTGACGCATAGCGTGGCTTGGACAATAGTTCCGCGTGGGCGCGTATGGAATCCTGATAGCTGTTGTACTTTGCAAAGCCGTCTTTTATGTGATAGGTCTTACCGTTATAGACTTCGGTCGTTCCCATTGTCGCGCTTCCAGCCGTGCCTTTTCCCTTTATTCCGAATAGGTTTTTAGAGTAGTAGGCAAGCCCGGACAATCCGCCCGGGTTTGAGCCGCCCGACTCTAACATGATTTGACCCAGTATGATAGAAGCAGGGATTCCAGTTTCTTTCTGTATGGCTTGCGCGTCCTTGATAAACGGCTTTATATTTACGCCCATGCTCCCACCTACTTTGTCAGTATTTTGATTTTCTGACCCGGTTTGATTTTGTTCGGGTCTTTGATGTTATTGAATTTTGCCGTTTCCATATAAGCCGACTTCTTACCACCCTTACCATACCTTTGTGTCAGTTCTGATAACGTATCACCTTTTTTGACTGTCACCGTTTTGTATTTTGGCGTTTTCGCCGGGGCTGGCTTTTTAGCCGGAGCACTCGGTTTCTTCGCAGGTGTTGTCGTTTTGGCAGGTGTGGACGGTTTCGTATTTTTCAGCTTTTCCAGTTCTTTATGAAGCTGGTCATTTTCTGTTTCCAAGTTGCTGTATTTCTTCGCTTGATCGGCAAGCTGTTTTGAAATGCTGTCCTTCACTTGATCGACATACGTTTTGTTTTCCTTCCCTATGTCTGTGATGGTGTCGATAACGTCTGATTTGAATGATTCCTGATTCTGCCCCAATTCATTTGCAAAGTTGTTTAAGGCTGTGTCTACACTACCTTCAATTAAAGATTGATTGTTTTGTAGCTGTGCCTGAACCATGCTTGAATTCATAGGATTGCCATCCAAGTAATCGCCCTCTAAAGCTTCAGAAGTCACGTACTGCTCTCCATCGCCTTCTGAACGCCCGCGAGTAGCAACCGATACGAGAAGAAATACCCCGATCGCAAGCGAGCCGACAATAACGATATTTTTCTTATTCCATTGAAACTTCTTTTTACCGGGGGAATGACCCCCGGATTCATGACCAACGTGTTCAAATTCCGCCATACCAATACAAACCCCCTATCGGATCACCAAAATAATGATTCTTTGAGAAGTTTTCTTCATCTACCTGATTACCGTTCAGATCGACCGTAGCCTTTTCAATGCTCATGTTTGTTACTTTGTCTATGAGCGCTTCTTTCGGAACCATCGGATAGATGAAATTGGCATGAGTCGGGCGCAGTTCTTCAGCGTCCCCAATACCGAGCTGTGCGTCAGGTACTTCCACAGGGCGTGAAAGTTCCTGAAGAGCATGAACCCGGTTTTGAAGGTGATAACCTTCCATCATGCCGCATTACCTCCCTTGTAATACTTTGATACCTGAAATCGAATTGCTTGCGATTGTGCTGATAATGGAAGTCGTAGACTTGGCATTCTTTAGGAATAGATAAATACCAATGAGAATCCCGATACCCGCAATCACGTCAAAAAACTTGTTAACCATCCACAAGACCTCCCATGATTTGTTTTACCTTATCCACGTTCAGGACAGCCATACTTGCGAGAACAAGCACCAAGAACGTGTATGTGATTTTTTCATTTGTGAACATACCGAGCAGGATAATGAAAAAGAGAAAGGTGATAATAAACCGCATTGATTTTGTAAACTCTTCCATACGTTCACCCCTTTACTTCAAGCCGAAGCCGCGTTTAAGACCGTCCCAAAACCCATCTATGAAACTGTCTTTTGCGGCTTTCTTGACTTTCTTTTTCTGCTCCGGCTTCATCTTTTGATACTTTTTATACGTGTCGTATCCTGTCGCTTTTTCAATCGCCTTTTTCGCCGTATCCCCCGCATCGTCAAGCGTCTCCTTAACGGTGTCAATCGGGGAATTAATGTCCGGCGTCATCTTCTGAGCCATCTTTGACAGGTGTTTGCCGCCATAAAAGTCATCCAGTATGACCCATACGGCTGTAAGCGCCAGCGTGAAAAACAAAAGACCTTTTTCCATTTCGTCACCCCATAGCCGGACGCGTATGTTTCGACTTTCCGCGGATGAAGAAGAACCAGAACACAATGATAATGACCGTAAGAACAAGAATTTTAGTCATTACTAGAAGCACCCCCGATTTTTGAAATAACCATTTTCAGATCGGTGAGAATTTCCCGCGTCTGTTCGTTATCCTTTGATTGTTTGAACATGAACCACGCGAGCATTACGCCCATGGCTCCGTTATTTAATAGGATTGAATAGATTTGCTCCACAAGTCACACCCCCTACACCCTTGCCGAGAATAGGAATACGACAAGGAACACGATTCCGAACCCTAACAAGATTTGTTTTGATGTAACGGGGTCTTGCTTCACGTCATGCTCTTTTGCTGTGTCCTCATCATCGACAAGCGACATCTGGTCTTCAGCTTCTGGAACCGTAGACGTTCGGGTACTCATAAACCCCATGTTTGGATATAAGTCGGCGGCATGGTAGAACATTTCACCAAGCCCCATTTGTGACGGTGCATTCATGTAAATCCTCCTTCGTAGTAGTCAAATAAGAAAAGGAGGGAAAAGCCCTCCCGCGTGTATTAATGCAAGCGTGAAAGCTTCTCAGCAACGATCTTGACGCGCCCGCCTTTTTGAGTGTTGAAACGAATCCAAAACTCTGTGAGACGTTCGGTGTCGATATAGTCACGAGAGCCGCCGAGGTTCGGCAAGCCTTGGTTTGAGAAGTCAAACACGTAGACCCCTTCAGGCAGGACATAACCCAAGTCCGAATGGTTTCGGGCGGCAAGCGCTGATGGCTTAATGCTGTATGGGATGTCGGCTTGGTTGAATACGAGTTCCAAGTTACCCGCAAAATCGCTATCCTTCAGCGGGTTGCCCGACTCATCCGTAAAGTAGAACATGAGTTTACGGTAAATCGTCCCTGTCTGAAGCTTGACGATGTTTTGACCGTTCCCGGTAAACTGTTCGCCTTTTTCGTTTACAAGCTTCAGGACAGAAATATCCGGCACGGCTTGCGGTACGGAAGGGACAGAGAACGTCTCGATCGTAGGCGTGATTTTCAATTGCTTCAGCGTTACTGTGTCACCAGTAGCCAACTGATACGCGTCTTGCGCGCGAGCTGTATCAATATTTAGTGATACGGTTGTCTCTTCGTTCTGTAGCAAGATAAGACCGACCGGGTCACGTTGGTTTAAAGTTAATGGCAGCGCGACTTGGAATTTAATGCGTGCTTCTTTACCTGACGTGCTCGCGGCTGTTTCAATGTAAGATAACGCCCGCGGACTTGATGCAGGTAATAGAACGTCTGGATTCAATCGGTTTAAGCTGTATAGGTGAAGGGCTTCGCCTGATACGACAAACGGACGGAATCCGCTGTTCAATTCCAGTGCAATATTTCTGATAATCTGGTATGGTGAAAATGGTTTTGTTGGAATTGCCGCGTTCTGTGATTTGAGAGTTACTGTCGCGTCAAATTCAACTAAAATTTGTGATAGTAGGCGTACTTTCGGAAGATTGAACACGACCGTTTGTGCGTCTTCTGTCACTGTCTGTGTACCCATCATCTGCCATGTTTGGCGGGTCGCTTGTGAGAATAGTTGCGCCTTTGCTTGTGCTGATAATTGTTGTTGAGTTGCCATAATTTAAAATTCCTCCTTAAACTTCTGCCGCGATTTTAGAAACAACCGGGATATGATATTTTGCTGAAGCTTTCTTAATGATCCACATGAAAACCATTGTGATAAATACTGTTACGAATGTTTGAACAAGCCATTTCATTTTCATGCTATTTTCCTCCTTATACTGCGTTTACTAATTGCGTCACACCGTTAACCGGATGCTTCGTGACAATAACCTTTGTGACAACAATGACCATCATTGTGAATAATGCAATGACAATCATGTTCTTCAGCCCGACACCCGCAAATTTACGTGTCTCCAATCCATCACCCCCTTTAAAGCTTCAATTTTGCTAGTACCGGGTTTTGCATACCCACTTTCCAATACCAAAAATTGTGCCCGCCGGGTTGCTCCATAAACTGCGGCATACCCGTGGCTTTCACAATCTTTTTCCGGTCATCCGGGTTCTGCATCGTGAAAATGAAATAGTGCGAGCTGTTCGCCATGGCAATGACCGGAATGTCTGTAGGGCGTTGTGTGCAAGCCCAAACGACAGCGTTCTTAGATCGCCCGCGCGTATATAAAGCTTTTAACTCTTTCGGGTAGTTGTGGGCGCTTGGAGCGACTTCCATTAATTCGTCAATCCACAGAATCGTATTTTCACGCTTGTACACCCACGACATAAGGGCGTTGTAATATTCCGGCTCCAATTCTTCAGCAACCGGGCAATAAATAATTTTCGGCGTCTCGACCTCGGACACGTCTTCCAATCGGTGAACAACGGTAAAGTCCTTCCCTTCCTGCAAGCCGTGCCATAATTCCTGACGCTTCTTCCGGCGCTCGTATACTTCGCCTTTCGTGTCAAGCTTCACCACATGGTCTTTCCCGGACAGATAGACTTCAGCGACTACGGACTTACCTGTCCCGGTCTGTCCGCAGATAAAAACGTGTTCGTCATCGCCAATTGTCATTCGCATGTTTTCCACTTCCTTTCGTGCTGTAGGCTTTCACAACACGCTTCACGCCTTTCCCTCTTTTCATAGCCGCCATGATAGACGGTTTCGGGATTTTGTCGTAAGGGATTTTCTCCACGACTAACCATTCTTCGCCCTGTTCGATAATATCCAAGTGTTCGAACCAATAACGGCTGTATTCGTGCATTGGGATGTTGTAATAGAAGTCACCTTGCTTCAGCGTCACCATGCCGGACATATTCGATCATCCCCTCTAAATGGTCGAGGAATTTTTCAACGTCAATATCCTCCGAAAGGGATGAGTTGATGTAAGGAGCCGCCAAATTGCTTACTAACGGGTTCCCCAGATCGTTCAGCAGACCCTTGATGAGGTCTTTCAGCCTTGACTTCATTTCCTCGTTGTTCTGTTGGTTGTTTTGGTAATTCTCGTTTTGGCAAGACATTTTTCTTTACCTCTTTCTTTTTAGGTTGTTTTGATTTCCACATCAGGAATTTAGGAATAAAGATGGTGAAGCATGCTAGAAGTAGCGCGATATGGTCGGCATACTCACTGGCAACACCCGCGACGCCTTCAGACTTAGCCATAATGTTTGCAAGTGGCGTGCATATCTGTTCGGCTTCTTCAGGTGTTAAAGCAAAATCCTCCATCCCGGGGCGTGCTGCTACGATCGCGCTTGTTGTCAGTAGCAACATTTTTAATTGGGATGAATCAACATTACCCGCCGCCTTTTTCTTAGCAGCGCTCTTCTTTTTTGTGCCTGTACCCGGAGGGCGTCCGCGTTTCTTTTTCGGCGGTTCCTCAGAGTCGCTTCCGGGCACATCTACCATAACCACCCTAGGAGCGACTTCGCTTTGCTTGGTGTTGGCTCTTCCTCTTCCTCCGGTTCCTCCACTTTTGGCGGCTCCGGCACCGGAATTTCCTGTGCTTGTCCCTGTGGCTGTTCCTTTGTTCCCATCAGGTTTTGGATGTCCTGTAGCAGATTCTTTGCCCATTTTGGCGTGTCCTCCTGTTCCTCTTTTTTCGGTTTTTCTTCAGCAGACGATTTTTCTTCTTTTTCATCTAGTTCTTTTGTCATAGAAAATAAATCCTCCTTTTGTACTATTTCTGTTCGATAAATTAAATAATATAGGAACATGTGTTCGATTTCAAGACAAAAAATAAAAATAAATGAATTAATTTCATATTTAGGTAAAATAAAACCCCGGAAATTAATTTTTCCGAGGTTTAAAAACATATTTATTAAAACATTTTATACAACAAAAGCTGACAAATACGGTGTGGTGTTCCAAGCAAATACAACATCTTTTCATTTTATTCAATCCTTAAAAGTCTTTTAATATATGCGGTCTGCTCGTATTTTCTCGGTAGTTCATTCGTCGTTTTTGCATATTCAATAAATTCATGCGTTTGGTGACCGTTATTGCCTTGTTAAAATTGCGTATGTCGTTTTTCATAGCAGTACCGAATTTCATTAATTTCTTATCAGCATTTTCACCGCTGTAAATATCGAACGTTAAATCGTCGTCCGTTATTTCCTCTTTATTTTCAATCTTTCTTTCAAGCGTTTCTAATTTAGCATATAAATTATCATAAAACTGTTCGGTTAATAAATGATTATATTTCCCCGGAACGCCTTTCGCTTTTCGTTCTTCTTTATACGTAATAATTTTTATATTTTCGTAGATCGTCTCCGGGTATGAAAATAATTGTTTTGCAAACGACGCCGTTTCCCGTTCCCGGCATACTTCTTTAATTATTTTTTCAGTGTGCTTTTCATAATAAAGTTTAGGTTGAATAAATAAACCTTTTTGGACGCGTGCTTCTAGTTTCCACTTCCCATATTCGCTATCGTGAATATCCTCATCATCAAAATCTTTTTCGCAAGCGATCGAGTCTGTGTCGCAATAATGAACGTCGCCTTTTTCATCCTGTTTAATTAAACCTTTGTATAATAAAATGCGGGCAAGGCTTGTAACATACGCGGCGATATGCGGCTGAATATATTCAGCATGACTTGGTACGCGCGCGAGAATGAATTTCCCGCCTTTAATTAATTGATTATTTTTTATCATATACGGGTATCCCTTTTCTTGCACTGTTTCTAAATGGTGCATCGGGAGCATGGTTTCACGAACCCTTATCATACCGAATTTTCCATAAAGAGCATTTTGTACAAGCTTTGCAAATGTTCGCAAAGCACCCGTCGATGATACTTTTATTTTTTCAAAATGACTTATAAAATCTTTGAAAATATATTCGGTCTTACTGAAGTGTAATCCTTGATAAACCTCTTTAATTTCGCCGCCCGCTTCCAAAGCCAATTCCAATTCTTCATACGTATAGACACCGTGTATATTTCCGACCGGGAATATTAATTTATTAAAAGCTTTATATTTTTTATCCGCTTTGTCTTTCCGCGGAAGAGGTGGTATAAACAAGTCTTCTGGTATATGTATATCTACCTCTATAAAACCTGCACCCGTTTTAAATTTCCGCCACCTGTTAAACATTAATTTTGCTTTATGACCCTCTAAATAAGTAGGGCGACCGATCGGGAATTTATGTTCTTTCATAACAAACGGGTAAATAGAATTCATATCGTAATGAACACCGTTTTCTAAACGCGGTGTGAAAACTTCTGTCCTACCACCGTAATAAGCTTCCCGGACAAATTTTTCATAAAATTCGCCTTCGCCTTTTTTGCGGTATATTTTTGTGCTTATGGCTTTTTCATAGTCGTCGGGATAATTCGTTTTAAATACTTTTAAAGCAAGGCTTGCGGTAGTAGGACACCTGAAAAATTCGTCAATATCCAAACCGGATAAATCAATTAATTTCCGCAGAATTTTATAGAGAGAAACGCAGTCATTTTTTAAATAAAAATTTAACATCGGTTCCAAAGGGTCAACGTTCATAAAATAATACCCTTCAGAATTGTTTTTATGGTACTCTGACGGGTGTTTTATTGGTTTATTATGTTTATCCCTTCCCCATCCTAAATTGATGATATGGTCTTTTAAATCAATTTTAGCGTGGTCGGATTCGATTTTAAAATCTTTACATATGCTTGCTAAACTTTTATTATTTACAAGCTTCAGTGAATCGTGAAACGTCAACGGTTGTGATATTACTTCTAATTCTTCGCGTATTTGTGTCTCGACTAAACTTGTTTTATAAACAGCAACATTATTATTAATAAAAATAGAATCGTTTAAATCGACCTCATATAAAACATCGTGCGCCATTTTCCCTAAATCAAAGTCAAGATTATGAATGTATATATGACAGTCATATTTTTCGGTTAAACGTGCTATAATAGATTTAAGCGTTGAAAAAGTGTTAGCCGCATGATATTTCACGCCATCATATAAACCGACGCGGAAGATTTGTCCGAAAAATCCACGCGTCTCAGCATCCAGTGTCAAAAGTTTCACAGGCTTTTGACTCTTTTTATTTTTAGCACCCATATTTATTTTTCCTCCTAATAATCCAAATCAACTTCCTGAATGAGACGTCTCGCCGTCCTTTCGTTCACTTCCATTAATTCACGTTTAAAAGCTTCCCAAAATAATGTTTTCTCTGTATCCTCATACATTAATTCAAACATGACCAATAAAGAAATTAATAATTCCCGGTATTTTCTCATGCTCGCTACGCCTTCATAAATTAAAAACCAACCATTATGCGCCGCAAAGGTTCCGTCGCTGAAACTAGAATAAAAGTTTTTAACGCTTGAAACATCGTCCGTAGCGATAACAGCGCCTGATCCTATTAAAGTCCCTTTATCGGAGCTGTACGCGTCTCTAATACCTTCAATTAAAAATTCAGTGTCCACGTATTTGTAAGATCGTTTAAACCGCAAAATTTCATCATAGTCATGATAGTCACGTGTTTTTTCATACCAATAGATAAGCAGTTTCTTTTGGTTTTTCCGCTCTCTATATCTTTTACGGGCTTGTTCGCGCCTTTTTATTTTCCGTAATTCGGCTTGATACCAAGCGTCGAACCGTTCTTTATCCCAATACCTTTTTGCAGAATGGTCTTTAACTTTATATCCTAGCGATTTTATTAATTCAGAACGTTCCCGGGCTATTTTATTCCGGGTTTCTTTTTTAACTATTTTTGAAACAACCGCAGGTTTATTTTTTAATTCCTTTATAACCTTTTTGTCATTAACGCCGACTTTTTTAAGCGCTTCTATATTCTGCTTTTTTTGCTGTTTCTTTTTCAGCCGCTTTTTCTTCGCAATCGGTGACACCCCCCTTAAATACAAAAGTCACAGGGAAAAATGAATTTCCCTGTCAATTTAATATTTAAATGGCTTCTGCTCCGGCTGTCGGCATATAGCGAACAGACCCGCGTGACAATTCGTCGTGTGCTTCAGCATGGAAATAAGAGACGATAGCAAGCATTTCAGAACGTGTAAAAGAGATTACGTGTAATGTGTCATCATCGAGTTTTTGAGCGAATGAATACATATTTTCCAATCTATCTTCTTTAATCTCTGTGCGGCGTTCTCCGTTGTCGAAAATCAGTACATTTTTATCCAAGTTGTAACCCTCCATAATTGGTATTTAATATAAGAAAAGCCGCCCCGGACGGAGCGACTATGAAATTAGCCCATAAGTACAAGTGACAATGTCTGACGCCCTTTGCGGGTCTTAACTGATTTACAAGCGATTTTCAAAGGCTCTTCCGTCCATGGTCCTTTTCCAACTAAAGCCAAAATGCGCTGCATAGAAGTTGCTATACCGTTCGACACGCTGTGATAGCCCGTCCCATCTTTTGTAACAAGTACAATTCGCATAGCTTGGATTTCTTGGTTTGTCTGTTCGTCTAAAAGGGTTACTGGATGTGCGACAAAATCGGTTATTTCTAAAATTTCTCCTTCATGGTCTGATAGAGAATGCTCGGCGTTACTAACCGCGTTGTATAGTTTGATTTTCGTTGCGCGGTCATCACCTGTGATAGTCGAAAAAATTTGTTGTGAAGCTTGTTCAAACATGCTCGGTGCAAACGTTGCGATATCCTCTTTATTTGTATCAATAAGGTCAGTTGTTTGCGTCGCCGCTTGTACTTCCTCCGCTTGTACTTCCTCAGCGTTGATAAATTCTTTTTCAGTTGTTTTAGTGTTAGCCATTTTGATATTCCTCCGATATTGTTTTAATTTTGGTTTTGATACTTTTCTACTTCTGAAGGTTTGACACGCCAGTTTTTACCGACTTTAAAACCTTTCAAATCTCCGTCATTGAGAAGCTTACGGACTGTTTTATCAGACACGTTGAGAATGCCCGATACTTCCCTTACGGTGTAACTTTTTTCTTCTGTCAATTGTATGCCTCCTATCACTTCCCTTACAGGGAACAAGTTTCCGCGTTGTGGCGCGTTGTTCCTTGTTATGGCTTAATAGTATCATACAGGGTCATCCAGTGCAAGTGGTTCTCACAAATTTCGTCAAAATATTTTCGACAAGTTATGACATAAAACGACTTCCTTCCATATGAAGAAAATTTTTCTTCCTCTATTATCGAACAAAGGTTCGTAAATGTAAAGGACTATCTACTTGTAATTTCTTACATAAATCAGGTATAAAGTCCCTTTATATCTCGTTGGGAATGTATGATAATAAAGAGGAATAACACGGAATAACGAGGAAAGGAAGGGAAGCAAATGATACAAATATATTTCAAAGATAGCGCTTTGTTTACAGAGTTACTAAAATATTTCAGACCAAAAGCGAACAAAATACCCTACTGTATTTCCATTTCTCCTATTAAGAGGAAAGACGATGTTATGACCCTTGCCACGTCAAATAAATATAAGGGATACCAAATGTGCAAGTATAAAGGTTCCCTACTAGTCCTTATATATCAAAATAAGTCCTCCGCGTGAGGATTTATTTTTGCGTTCTTCCGGCCGAACCAAATGTAAACGCTTCCATATGATACACATTTTTATGGAAATGTCAATAGAATCGGGCAAAAAACCGTGTGATTTCTTCCACCGCTGTCTCGCAAAAAACCGTGCGATTACAGTGGAAGTAATCGCACGGTTTTTTGCCGTTTTCTATTGACAATCCCCTGAAAATGTGCATCATTTGGAAGCGCTTACATTTGGGTCAATAAAAAACCCCGCTGAAAAATTTCAACGGGTTCCCGGTCACTCATTATTTGTTACAGCCTTAAAGGTGTAGGAAGGTCTTCCGCAACCTTCCCCACCTGCCTATAATTTAACATTAATTCTATTTATTTTCAATCGGGAAGTCTTTTATTAAATCGTTACCCAATTTCCGGATGCATAGAAGCATACTGACGCTTCCAAAAGCCGCCCCTAATACGATTGAAATTATACCAATTATTTTCAATTGCGTAGGCATTATTTCCACTCGCTTTATGAATTCAGGATTCTTTAAATTCGACATTATTTCACCCGCAACCGCTGACCGACATAAATC
>NZ_JAAOBZ010000001.1:0-2500 GCF_014872755.1 Bacillus sp. Bvel1
CTACTTTATCGGAGAGTTTGATCCTGGCTCAGGACGAACGCTGGCGGCGTGCCTAATACATGCAAGTCGAGCGGACAGATGGGAGCTTGCTCCCTGATGTTAGCGGCGGACGGGTGAGTAACACGTGGGTAACCTGCCTGTAAGACTGGGATAACTCCGGGAAACCGGGGCTAATACCGGATGGTTGTCTGAACCGCATGGTTCAGACATAAAAGGTGGCTTCGGCTACCACTTACAGATGGACCCGCGGCGCATTAGCTAGTTGGTGAGGTAACGGCTCACCAAGGCGACGATGCGTAGCCGACCTGAGAGGGTGATCGGCCACACTGGGACTGAGACACGGCCCAGACTCCTACGGGAGGCAGCAGTAGGGAATCTTCCGCAATGGACGAAAGTCTGACGGAGCAACGCCGCGTGAGTGATGAAGGTTTTCGGATCGTAAAGCTCTGTTGTTAGGGAAGAACAAGTGCCGTTCAAATAGGGCGGCACCTTGACGGTACCTAACCAGAAAGCCACGGCTAACTACGTGCCAGCAGCCGCGGTAATACGTAGGTGGCAAGCGTTGTCCGGAATTATTGGGCGTAAAGGGCTCGCAGGCGGTTTCTTAAGTCTGATGTGAAAGCCCCCGGCTCAACCGGGGAGGGTCATTGGAAACTGGGGAACTTGAGTGCAGAAGAGGAGAGTGGAATTCCACGTGTAGCGGTGAAATGCGTAGAGATGTGGAGGAACACCAGTGGCGAAGGCGACTCTCTGGTCTGTAACTGACGCTGAGGAGCGAAAGCGTGGGGAGCGAACAGGATTAGATACCCTGGTAGTCCACGCCGTAAACGATGAGTGCTAAGTGTTAGGGGGTTTCCGCCCCTTAGTGCTGCAGCTAACGCATTAAGCACTCCGCCTGGGGAGTACGGTCGCAAGACTGAAACTCAAAGGAATTGACGGGGGCCCGCACAAGCGGTGGAGCATGTGGTTTAATTCGAAGCAACGCGAAGAACCTTACCAGGTCTTGACATCCTCTGACAATCCTAGAGATAGGACGTCCCCTTCGGGGGCAGAGTGACAGGTGGTGCATGGTTGTCGTCAGCTCGTGTCGTGAGATGTTGGGTTAAGTCCCGCAACGAGCGCAACCCTTGATCTTAGTTGCCAGCATTCAGTTGGGCACTCTAAGGTGACTGCCGGTGACAAACCGGAGGAAGGTGGGGATGACGTCAAATCATCATGCCCCTTATGACCTGGGCTACACACGTGCTACAATGGACAGAACAAAGGGCAGCGAAACCGCGAGGTTAAGCCAATCCCACAAATCTGTTCTCAGTTCGGATCGCAGTCTGCAACTCGACTGCGTGAAGCTGGAATCGCTAGTAATCGCGGATCAGCATGCCGCGGTGAATACGTTCCCGGGCCTTGTACACACCGCCCGTCACACCACGAGAGTTTGTAACACCCGAAGTCGGTGAGGTAACCTTTTAGGAGCCAGCCGCCGAAGGTGGGACAGATGATTGGGGTGAAGTCGTAACAAGGTAGCCGTATCGGAAGGTGCGGCTGGATCACCTCCTTTCTAAGGATTTTAACGGAATATAAGACCTTGGGTCTTATAAACAGAACGTTCCCTGTCTTGTTTAGTTTTGAAGGAACTTTGATTCTTTCATATGGTAGATGGGCCTGTAGCTCAGCTGGTTAGAGCGCACGCCTGATAAGCGTGAGGTCGGTGGTTCGAGTCCACTCAGGCCCACCATCTTTACCCAATACGGGGCCTTAGCTCAGCTGGGAGAGCGCCTGCTTTGCACGCAGGAGGTCAGCGGTTCGATCCCGCTAGGCTCCACCAACGTGTTCTTTGAAAACTAGATAACAGAAGTAATTCACATTCAATTAGTAATGCAAGATATCACGTAGTGATTCTTTTTAACGGTTAAGTTAGAAAGGGCGCACGGTGGATGCCTTGGCACTAGGAGCCGATGAAGGACGGGACGAACACCGATATGCTTCGGGGAGCTGTAAGCAAGCTTTGATCCGGAGATTTCCGAATGGGGAAACCCACCACTCGTAATGGAGTGGTATCCATATCTGAATACATAGGATATGAGAAGGCAGACCCGGGGAACTGAAACATCTAAGTACCCGGAGGAAGAGAAAGCAAATGCGATTCCCTGAGTAGCGGCGAGCGAAACGGGACCAGCCCAAACCAAGAGGCTTGCCTCTTGGGGTTGTAGGACACTCTGTACGGAGTTACAAAGGAACGAGGTAGATGAAGAGGTCTGGAAAGGCCCGCCATAGGAGGTAACAGCCCTGTAGTCAAAACTTCGTTCTCTCCTGAGTGGATCCTGAGTACGGCGGAACACGTGAAATTCCGTCGGAATCCGGGAGGACCATCTCCCAAGGCTAAATACTCCCTAGTGACCGATAGTGAACCAGTACCGTGAGGGAAAGGTGAAAAGCACCCCGGAAGGGGAGTGAAAGAGATCCTGAAACCGTGTGCCTACAAGTAGTCAGAGCCCGTTAACGG
>NZ_JAAOBZ010000001.1:5000-21725 GCF_014872755.1 Bacillus sp. Bvel1
TATCATTACGGTAAAGGCAGCTCATCATGAGCTGCCTTTTTTGTTTACAAGTATTGCTTCAGGAATTTAGAAACGTAATACGGAAATTTGCGTTCCGTGACCTCTAAGAACCGTCGGATCATCACATAATCATCACTGACATGCTGTGTCAGCAGTTCATACCACCACTCCGTTTCATATCTCGCAATCATCCCAATATTGTAGAGAACCAAATAATGAATAATCATTTCCGGAAGATGCAGGAAGTGATCACGCTGAGAGGGAATGTAATATTGATTTTTCTCCAAGTGAAACAATAAATTTGGAGAAGACCAAGGTTCCCTGTCTATCGGGTCAGCCTCAAAAACCAAGTGGTTATGGTCTTTCCTCAGAAAAAACCACTTCAAATGATGGCTGATATATTCAGCAAAGCGGGAATCAGACATATTGTAATGAATCACCGCATGCTCAGGCACTGAAATAAGGTCATCGTTCAGCTCTACTTGGGTCATCCAATTCTTTTTCTCTTGGAAGTAAAAGACAGTATGCAATTCAGGTATGGCTGTCAGCAATTTCTTCATTGTGTACCGTTCTTCCTCAAGACCAGCTATCCCGAATAAGTGCTTCATTACATGAATACATAAGCCATTGCGCTGCACCTTCACTTCATCATCCCTAAAGGAGTAATTTTGCTTTTTGCGTTTCCGGGCAGTCACGCCATGCGCGAGTACTGAAGCGTGGCTTGGGTAGCTTGGATCTGTGGTCAGAAGGCAGGCTTTCAGCAATTGTGACATCCCGTAAAACAACAGAATAGGCTTAATTTCTAAAGGAGAAAGAGATGCCTGCTTATAAAAGGACTCGGCGTGTTTGATAAAGAATATGAAGCGCTCACTGTTCTTAAATGCATATCGTTTTGGTTCTTCCATGCCGCTTTCTGTATAGACTTTGTTTAGAAATTTCTGGGAAGATTCTACGGAATAAAATAATGATAACTCTTTCCACTCATGATCTCTCATATGTATTTTTAAACCCTTTCCTTTATCTAAATATTTCAACTCTTTTTCGCTTCCTTGACATGCTGTTTTCTAGTTGATAATCTACATATAATATTTTGCCGAAAAGAGGGGGATTTACTAATGTGGGAAAGTAAATTTTCAAAAGAAGGCTTAACGTTCGATGATGTACTGCTCGTACCGGCTCAATCAGACGTACTTCCGCGTGATGTGGATTTATCTGTTGAACTGACAAAAACGTTAAAGCTTAATATTCCTGTCATCAGTGCGGGAATGGATACAGTAACAGAATCAGCAATGGCGATTGCGATGGCCAGACAGGGCGGCTTGGGCATTATCCATAAAAACATGTCCATCGAACAGCAGGCTGAACATGTTGACAAAGTCAAACGTTCTGAACGGGGCGTTATTACAAATCCCTTCTTTTTAACACCTGATCATCAAGTATTCGATGCGGAGCATTTGATGGGGAAATACAGAATTTCCGGTGTTCCGATCGTAGATAATAAAGACGATCAAAAGCTTGTCGGTATCATTACAAACCGTGATCTTCGCTTTATCTCTGATTATTCAATGAAAATCAGTGATGTCATGACAAAAGAAGAGCTGGTTACGGCTCCTGTGGGAACCACATTAGACGAAGCAGAAAAAATCTTACAGAAACATAAAATTGAAAAACTTCCGTTAGTGGATGACCAAAACAAATTAAAAGGTCTTATCACGATCAAAGATATTGAAAAGGTTATCGAATTCCCTAATTCATCTAAAGATGAACACGGACGCCTTATTGTCGGCGCTGCGGTAGGCGTGACAGGCGATACAATGACACGCGTCAGCAAGCTTGTTGAAGCGAATGTCGACGTTATCGTGGTTGATACGGCTCACGGACATTCCAGAGGCGTACTGAACACAGTTGCGAAAATCCGTGAAACATATCCTGAACTGAACATTATCGCAGGAAATGTTGCAACGGCTGAAGCGACAAAAGCTCTGATTGAAGCCGGAGCAAATATTGTCAAAGTGGGAATCGGGCCTGGTTCTATCTGTACGACACGCGTCGTTGCAGGTGTAGGCGTACCGCAGATCACTGCCATTTATGATTGTGCCACTGAAGCGAGAAAACACGGCGCGACAATTATCGCAGACGGCGGTATTAAATTCTCCGGAGATATTACGAAAGCGTTGGCTTCAGGCGGACATGCCGTAATGCTCGGAAGCCTGCTTGCCGGTACTTCAGAAAGCCCGGGAGAGACTGAAATCTATCAGGGCAGAAGATTTAAAGTGTATCGCGGTATGGGTTCTGTTGCTGCCATGGAAAAAGGCAGTAAAGACCGATATTTCCAAGAAGAAAATAAGAAATTCGTCCCTGAAGGTATCGAAGGACGGACTCCGTACAAAGGTCCTGTAGAAGAAACAGTGTATCAGCTTGTCGGCGGTCTTCGTTCAGGTATGGGATATTGCGGTTCAAAAGACTTGCGCGCTTTAAGAGAAGAGGCTCAATTCATCCGTATGACAGGTGCCGGTCTTCGCGAAAGTCATCCGCATGATGTCCAAATTACGAAAGAATCACCAAACTACACAATCTCATAATTGTTACAAATAAAAAACATTTGACAGGGTCGCTGACTCTGTCTATTTTTTTTATATCGAGTGTGATAAAATTTATACTGTTGTGTTTTGAATTTGAATATGTCCTTAACGGCTTAATTATAGATTTAAAATGAATGACGGAGGTCGTAAGATTGAACATCACGAAATGGAAACAGCTGTTGGTGTCATTAGTGGTACTGGCACTGGCCGCAACTTGCTTTGTTCCGATGTCTAAAGCGGAGGCAGCCGGCAATGACCCGATTGATGTCAACGCATCAGCTGCGATAATGATTGAGGCTTCATCGGGAAAAATTTTATACAGTAAAAATGCAGACAAAAGACTGCCGATTGCCAGCATGACAAAAATGATGACTGAATATCTGCTTCTGGAAGCCATTAAAGAAGGAAAAGTGAAATGGGATCAAACGTATACTCCTGATGATTATGTCTATGAAATTTCTCAAGACAACAGTTTATCAAACGTCCCCCTTCGAAAAGACGGCAAATACACGGTTAAAGAACTGTATCAGGCCATGGCGATTTACTCTGCTAACGGAGCCGCGATTGCAGTTGCCGAAATTCTTGCCGGAACTGAAACGAAATTTGTCGCTGAAATGAATGCGAAAGCCAAAGAATTAGGCATGACAAACTATGATTTTAAAAATGCCACAGGGCTTGTGAATGAAGATCTTCACGGCAAACAGCCGCAAGGAGAAGGCGTTAAAGAAGAGAGTGAAGTTTCTGCTAAAGACATGGCGCTTCTTGCAGACCGCCTGATCACTGATTATCCGGAAGTTCTCAAAACAACAAGCATCGCTAAAACGAAATTCAGAGCCGGCACTGATGATGAAATGGACATGCCGAACTGGAACTTCATGTTAAAAGGTCTTGTTTCTGAATACCCTGGCGTTGACGGCTTAAAAACGGGTTCTACTGATTCTGCGGGATCTTGTTTTACAAGCACAGCACAGCGGAACGGAATGCGGGTCATCACCGTTGTATTAAACGCAAAAGGCAACCTGCATACCGGACGTTTTGATGAAACGAAAAAAATGCTCGATTACGCATTTAACAGCAATTTCTCAATGAAAGATCTTTACCCTGAAGGCTCTCAAGTAAAAGGGCACAAAACGGTTGACGTTGAAAAAGGGAAAGACAAGCAAGTCGATATTGTTACTGACAAGGCGCTTTCTATTCCTGTGAAAAGCGGGGATGAAAAGAACTATAAAGCCGAAGTGACTATAGATAAAAAAGAAATCACGGCTCCTGTGAAAAAGGGAACGAAAGTCGGAACGCTGACAGTTACATACAAAGGCAGTGACAAAGACTATGGCTTCCTCAAATCCAAAGAGTTCAGCGTGAATCTTGTAACGAAAAATGATGTAGATAAAGCAAACTGGTTTGTTCAGATGATGCGCGGCATCGGCGGATTTTTCTCCGGTATCTGGAACAGCGCCGTTGACACGGTAACAGGCTGGTTTTAAGAAATAAGAAAGAGCTCTGATGAAAGTTAGGGCTCTTTTGCTTAATATACTGAAAAAACCAAATTATTAGTAAAAAAATGATATCTATCTTATTCATCTCGCTGTAAAATAAGAATACCCATATGAAATATTGTATTTCTGGGATACAATAAGAGATAGACATTATCTAACTATACATTGACTAGGGGGACCAAATAATGGCTCAAACAGGTACTGATCGTGTAAAACGCGGCATGGCGGAAATGCAAAAAGGCGGCGTCATCATGGACGTTGTAAATGCTGAACAAGCGAAGATTGCGGAAGAGGCGGGAGCTGTTGCCGTAATGGCGTTAGAACGCGTTCCGGCTGATATTCGCGCTGCCGGCGGTGTTGCCCGCATGGCTGATCCGACAATCGTTGAAGAAGTAATGAATGCTGTATCCATTCCCGTAATGGCAAAAGCGCGTATCGGACATATCGTTGAAGCGCGTGTCCTTGAAGCAATGGGAGTAGATTACATCGATGAAAGTGAAGTTCTGACTCCGGCTGACGAAGAATTTCATTTAAATAAAAATGAATATACAGTCCCGTTCGTATGCGGCTGCCGTGATCTCGGCGAAGCAACGCGCCGTATCGCCGAAGGAGCTTCCATGCTTCGTACAAAAGGCGAACCGGGAACAGGAAACATTGTGGAAGCTGTCCGCCATATGAGAAAAGTAAACGCGCAAGTGCGCAAAGTTGTTGCGATGAGCGATGATGAGCTGATGACTGAAGCTAAAAACCTCGGCGCTCCTTATGAACTGCTTCTTCAGATCAAACGTGACGGCAAACTGCCTGTAGTGAACTTTGCTGCCGGCGGAGTAGCGACGCCTGCTGACGCGGCATTGATGATGCAGCTTGGCGCTGACGGCGTATTTGTCGGTTCAGGTATTTTCAAATCAGACAACCCTGCTAAATTCGCCAAAGCAATTGTTGAAGCAACGACTCATTACACAGACTACAAACTGATCGCTGAGCTTTCTAAAGAATTAGGCACAGCAATGAAAGGCATCGAAATCTCAAATCTATTGCCGGAACAGCGTATGCAAGAACGCGGCTGGTAAAACCATAGGAGAGCTGGAAGCATGTTAACAATTGGTGTACTTGGACTTCAAGGAGCAGTAAGAGAACATATTCGTTCAATTGAAGCATGTGGTTCAAAAGGTGTCGTCATTAAGCGTCCTGAACAGCTGAATGACATCGACGGCTTAATCCTGCCGGGCGGGGAAAGCACGACAATGCGGCGTTTAATGGATACGTATCATTTTATGGAGCCGCTTCGCGAGTTTGCCGCCCAAGGCAAGCCGATGTTCGGCACATGCGCCGGTCTGATTATCTTAGCCAAAGAGATAGCGGGAACGGATAACGCTCATTTAGGGCTGTTGAACGTAGTTGTCGAGCGTAATTCCTTTGGCCGTCAGGTCGACAGCTTTGAAGCTGATCTGACGATTAAAGGCCTTGATGAGCCGTTTACGGGTGTATTTATTCGCGCGCCGCATATTTTAAAAGCCGGAGAAGATGTTGAAGTGCTTTGTGAGCATAACGGACGCATCGTGGCTGCAAAGCAGGGAAATTTCCTCGGCTGCTCGTTCCATCCTGAACTGACGGATGATCACCGGGTGACAGAGCTGTTTGTGAAGATGGCGGAAAAGCATAAGCAGGAAACAGCTGTATAAAACAGTTGAAAACCGCTGATACTTATAGTACATTATAATCACAAATAAAGATCGAAAAGCGTTGACAGGAAGCAGTAGGAAGCCCCTCTTTCAAAGAGAGCCGATGGGTGGTGCGAATCGGTGAAAGATGCTGTCCGAATCCGTCCTTGAGCGAAATGCTGAAAACAAGTAGGCATTTACGGGAAAACCGTTATGTGTTAAAGCGGAAAGCAAGTGTGAGCTTGTTTTCAATCAGGGTGGCAACGCGAGAGCTCTCGTCCCTTTTAGGGGATGAGGGCTCTTTTTTATTTTCGATAAAAACAGATAGGAGTTGTTAGGCATGATTGATACGAAGGTACTGAGAGCCAATTTTCAAGAGGTAAAAGCGAAGCTCATTCCAAAAGGCGAAGACTTATCTGACTTTGACAAGTTTGAAGAGCTGGATGAAAAGAGAAGAGAGCTTATCGGTAAAGTAGAAGAATTGAAGGGAAAACGCAATGAAGTGTCTCAGCAGGTCGCCGTTTTGAAACGGGAGAAAAAAGACGCTGATCATATTATTAAAGAGATGCGTGAAGTAGGCGAAGAAATTAAGAAGCTTGATGAAGAGCTTCGTACTGTCGAAACGACGCTCGAAACCATCCTTCTGTCTATTCCGAACATCCCGCACGATTCAGTGCCCGTCGGAGAAACGGAAGATGATAACATTGAAATTCGCAAGTGGGGAGAGGCGCCGGCATTTTCATATGAGCCGAAACCGCATTGGGATATCGCAGACCGCTTAAACATTCTTGATTTCGAACGCGCTTCAAAAGTAACAGGCAGCCGGTTTGTGTTTTATAAAGGATTAGGCGCCCGCCTCGAACGCGCGCTCTACAACTTTATGCTGGATCTTCACGTGGATGAATATGATTACACGGAAGTCATTCCTCCTTATATGGTAAACCGTACGAGCATGACAGGTACGGGACAGCTTCCTAAATTTGAAGAGGATGCTTTTAAAATCAGAGAAGAGGATTATTTCTTAATTCCGACGGCGGAAGTGCCGATTACAAATATGCACCGCGATGAAATCTTATCCGGTGAGAACCTGCCGATCAATTATGCCGCGTTCAGCGCCTGCTTCCGTTCAGAAGCGGGATCCGCCGGCCGTGATACACGCGGTTTGATCCGTCAGCATCAGTTCAACAAGGTTGAGCTTGTAAAGTTCGTGAAGCCGGAAGATTCTTATGAGGAGCTTGAAAAACTGACAAATCAAGCTGAGCGGGTGCTTCAGCTGCTTGAACTGCCGTATCGCGTCATGAGCATGTGTACCGGTGATCTCGGCTTTACAGCTGCGAAAAAGTACGATATTGAGGTATGGATTCCAAGCCAAGACACATACCGTGAAATTTCTTCTTGCAGCAACTTTGAGGCCTTCCAGGCAAGACGTGCGAACATTCGTTTCAGACGCGAAGCGAAAGGCAAGCCGGAGCATGTGCATACATTAAACGGTTCAGGTCTTGCAGTCGGCAGAACTGTAGCTGCCATCTTGGAAAACTACCAGCAGGAAGACGGAAGTGTCATCATTCCTAAAGTGCTTCGTCCTTATATGGGAAATAAAGAAGTCATCAAACCATAAAAAGGTGCGCCCTAGAGGCGCGCCTTTTTTGCTGCCCGGTATAGAGCGGCGGCATTCCGGGCTGTACTTTCCAGGTTAAAACGGCCGGATGATAAGGCGTCTTCAAGACTTACAGCGCCGGGCACGATAGAAAATACAGCTGTTATTCCTGCGCTGTAAACATGCTCAAAATTTTTGCCTAAGGAGCCCGCCAATGCGATAACGGGAATTTCTTGAGCGGCTGCGCGTGCGGCGATCCCGGCGGGGGTTTTGCCGAATATCGTTTGTCCGTCAATCTGGCCCTCTCCGGTAATGACAAGGTCAGCATCTCTTATCTGATCTGAGAAGGACAGTGTATCTAATACAACGTCAATCCCGCTTTGAATTTCTGCCTGTAAGAAAGCGATCAGTCCAGCGCCCAGCCCCCCTGCGGCGCCCGCGCCTTTTACGGTATCCGCTTCGATATCGTGCTGACGTCTCAATACGTCAGCGAAATGGTATAAATTGCGATCCAATACAACTTTAGTCTTCTCGGACGCCCCTTTTTGCGGGCCGAAGACATATGACGCGCCGTTTTCACCGGTCAGGGGATTTTCGACATCACATGCGGCACGAAAACGGATATGTTTCAGATCAGGGGAGAGCCCGCTTATATCAATAGAAGCTAGGGTGTGCAGAGCGCCTCCTCCGTCATGTATCTCCTGACCTTCCTCATTTAAGAAACGCACACCGAGCGCGCTCGCCATTCCTGTTCCGCCGTCATTGGTTGCACTCCCGCCAAGCCCGATGATGATCTCACTCGCCCCGCGGGAGGCTGCATCCGCTATCAGTTCACCCGTTCCTCTTGTCGTTGTGTTCAACGGATCTCTGAGATGGCGGGGAACGAGATGGAGTCCCGATGCTTCCGCTATTTCAATGACTGCCGTGCGTCCGTCTCCCAGAAGTCCATATGCGGCGTTTACCGGCGTTCCCAGCGGACCGGTCACAGTTTTTTTGATGATGCTTCCGCCAGTGGCATCCGTCAAAGCCTGAACGGTTCCTTCTCCGCCGTCGGCCGCGGGTATCTTGGTATATTCCGCGTCAGGGAAGACCGCTTTGAATCCTTTTTCTATGCTGTCAGCGGCTTCTTTTGATGTCATGCTTTCTTTGAAAGAATCGGGTGCGATGATGATTTTCATTATGTTCTCCACCTTTATGAGCAGGTTATCTGTTTGAATCTATTCTTGATTTTTACTTTGTTTTCCTGCCCGTATGGCATACTGAGGTTGAATTGGACGCAAGACTTTTGTATGATAGTAAAGCTGACGGAAAAGCTGTTTAAGAAATGAAATAAAAAATATGAAAAAGCGCTTGACTGAAATTTGGGTCATGTGGTATATTATTAAATGTCGATACGGAGGAATACCCAAGTCTGGCTGAAGGGATCGGTCTTGAAAACCGACAGGGGTGTCAAAGCCCGCGGGGGTTCGAATCCCTCTTCCTCCGCCATATTGATTTTAAACCTAATGAAACTCGAGCATATATTGGAGATTGTTTTGTCCGCTGCATCTGATGCAGCGGATTTTTTATATGCAAAAAAAGCGATTTTCTCTGTTCGGGGAAAATCGCTTTGCTATTTTTATTTGTTTCTGTTTTCGCTGATCACGTGACTGATTTTTTCGATCAAAGGTTCCAGTGACTGTTCATCAGCTTCAAGGTCATAATCTTCAATGCGTACTTTCAGTACAGGGCAGGCGTTAAAACCGCTGATCCAGTCTTCGTACCGTGTATACATCTCTTCCCAATAAGAGCGGTTTGTCTGCAGCTCCATCTCGCGGCCCCGCTTTTCAATCCGGCTTATAATGTATTCAAGGTCGCCTTCTAAGTAGATCAAAACATCAGGATGCGGGAAATACGGCGTCATGACCATCGCCTCAAATAGGCTTGTGTATGTTGTGTAATCTGTCAGCGACATGGTTCCTTTATCGGCATGCATTTTTGCGAATATGCCTGTATCTTCATAAATCGAACGGTCCTGCACGAATCCGCCGCCTGATTCAAACATGTTTTTTTGCTCTTTGAACCGCTCAGCCAGAAAATAAATTTGCAAATGGAAGCTCCAGCGTTCAAAATCGTGATAAAACTTCTCTAAATAAGGGTTTTCATCCACTTCCTCAAGTGAGGTATGAAACCCGAGCCGTTTTGCTAAAGCTTTGGTCAAAGTCGATTTTCCGACTCCTACCGTTCCTGCTACTGTTATAATGGCATTGTTTGGAATATGAATGTCTTTCATTTAATAAGCTCCTTTACCTGACGGGCAATTCTTTCATAGTCTGTCTTATTCAAAACAAAGTCTTCAGTATCACCGTCAATGGTCAGTACAGATATATCCGGATCTTCTTCATGAAGCTGTCTGATGGCTGTGTCGTAATCTGCAATGAGATGTTCCAGATATTGATGTTCGATATTTTTCTCAAACGGGCGCCCGCGTTTTTCAATGCGTTGAAGCAATGTCGGCAGGCTTGCCTTTATGTATACAATGATATTCGGCTTCGGCAGGTCGTGAGTGAGCAGATGATAGATCTGCTTATACTTCTCAAGCTTTTGGCCGTGCAATGTACGCTCTGCGAAAATAACATTTTTATAAATATGATAATCGGACAAAACGGGCTGTCCTTGTTTTAAATAATCTCGATCGGTGTCTTCAAGCTGTTTATACCTGTGACATAGAAAAAACATTTCAAGCTGGAAACTCCACTCCTCGATATTGTCATAAAACTTATCGAGATAAGGGTTGTCTTCCACAATCTCATTAATCATAGGAAAACCGAGCTCTTCAGAAAGCATCGTAGCGAGTGTCGTTTTTCCTGCCCCGATAGGACCTTCTACCGCGATAAAAGGGGCTCTGTTCATTGAAAATCCTCCTTAATTCTGCAAACATCCGTCAGCTGCCGGCCTTTATATTGTATCACACTCACAGAAAAGCCCATGAAAAAAGACGCTCCCAATTAACGAAACGTCTCTTTTACAATATGAAATTGATCGCCGAGCAAAAGCCAGTTTTGCGGGAAAGAAAGGCCGAGTTTCCAATAGCTGATTCCTCTTAAATGAAGTTCTTTAATTAAATTGAATTTCGCTTGAATGGATCGTGCGTCTTCAAACCATACTTCATGCCGTCTCTGATTTGCATCCGTGTATCGGAAGAAGGGAGCCTGGGCGGTTTCGTCATATTGAATGTCGACTTTATAGCGTGCTGCCAGAGCGATTGCCTGCTGAGGACTGACGGCTTTCGCTGTCGTTCCCTGTTTGAAAGGCAGTGTCCAATCATAGCCGTACATATTCTGGCCCATGACGATTTTTGAAGAAGGCATTTCCGTCAGCGCGTACTCAATGACATTTCTTACAGGGCCGATAGGTGATACGGCCTGAGCCGGGCCTCCGCTGTACCCCCACTCATATGTCATAATCACGACGAAATCGACGATTTCTCCATGTGCCCTATAGTCATGAGCTTCGTACCATTTGCCGGCCTGAGTCGCGCTCGTTTTCGGAGCAAGCGCCGTTGAAATCTTCCAGCCTTCCCGATGAAAAATCGTTCTCGCTTCACGTAAAAAACGATTGTAGGCTTCCCTGTCCTGTGGACGTAAATATTCGAAATCAAAGTGAATATCGCGAAAGCCGTACTTTTTAGCCGTGGAGACGATTTCCTGAAAGAGTTTTGTTTTCACTGTATTGTCGTTCAAGATGAGCCGCCCGAGTTCATCGCTGAATGCGTCATTTTCAAGGTTGGTGATGATCATCATCAGTGTGGTGTTGTGCCTGTCACTGATGCTTTTTAAATTGGTCAGAGGCGGTTCCTTTAAAGTCCCGTTCCGCTGCACTTGAAAACTGAATGCGCCGAGGTATGTTAAATAAGGAGAGGCCTCCCTTGCCGCCTGCTGAAGATTAGCGCTTACGCTCGTTCCCCGCGGTTCTATATATGCGTTTGATTCGATATCGGGCTTATTCGCCTGCTGCGGAATGTAAAGGCGGGTTCCGACTCTCAATGTGGTGCCGGGCTGAATTCCGTTCACCCTCGCAAGCTCCGCGGCCGATATATGGAAACGGCCGGCGATTGACGCGAGAGTATCACCTTGTTTTACTTCGTAATATTGACCCTCAATCGGGATGACAAGGGTTTGTCCGACAACCAATGTATTGGGATTAGGCAGTTTATTTGCTTCCGCAATGACATTTGCGGCTGTCCGGTAGCGCGCCGCAATAGCGGAAAGCGTGTCGCCCCGTTTCACTATATAGATCTGAATGAAAAACGCCTCCTTTCATATCCGCTATCAAATATATGAAAAAAGGAGGCTGATCATGTTTATTTTTCGGCGGTAATTTGTTTTTCCGTGGTTATTTCTGCGAAGAGAACATTCTCCATCATGGTCAAAGCGAAATCATTGTCTTCGTCGTTATTGGAAGCGGTGCAGTCTTTCGGAATGGCAATGCTGTATTCTCTCATATAAGCGTCGTTGGCCGTGAACAGCACACAAATGTTCCCGGCAATCCCCGTGATGATTAATCGGTTCACTTGTAATTCGGTCAGAAGGGTGTGAAGCGCCGTTTCGTAAAAAGCGGAATGCTTCGGTTTAATGAGAAAATAATCATCCAGCTGAGGCGAAATATCTTTTATAATGGAGGCGCTTCTGTCGTTGCTGCATTCCTCCCTGATGGCATCAATATCAGCCTTCCAGAGCCCGTAATGATCATTAATATAAATAATCGGCCAGTTGCTTTGTTTTGCATGCTTCTTTAATGATAAAATACGGGGGACAATTTGTTTGGTTTTTTCAGCAAGACGTTCGCCCATATCAAATTGAAAATTGTTGATCATATCGACAATCAGAAGGGCTGTGTTGTTAGGTTCAGACAATACCGGCAACTCCTTTCTGCTGGGGTATTCCTATTTTAACCTTTATGAGACATGAAAAAACTTAAGAAGAGAGCTCGTACCGATGAATGATGAATATTATATGAGAGAAGCCATAAAAGAAGCGAAGAAAGCCGAAGAGAAAGGTGAAGTGCCGATCGGAGCAGTTCTTGTTCTGCACGATGAGATCGTGGCGCGGGCGCATAATCTGCGGGAGACTGAACAGAGGTCGCTTGCCCACGCCGAAATGCTGGCGATAGACGAAGCGTGCCGTAAGCTGGGGACATGGAGACTTGAGGATGCCGTTCTCTATGTCACTTTGGAGCCGTGTCCGATGTGCGCGGGAGCCGTCGTGCTTTCGAGAGTCGATAAGGTCGTATTCGGCGCATTTGATCCCAAGGGGGGCTGTACAGGAACGCTGATGAACCTCTTGCAGGAAGAGCGGTTCAACCACCAAGCGGAAGTGGTGAGCGGCGTGCTCGGAGAAGAGTGCGGAGAAATGCTCAGCGCTTTTTTCAGAAAGCTGCGCCGGCAAAAGAAAGACATGAGGAAAAAGTTGTCTGAGTAGTACGGTTGCATTTTCTGCCTGAAGCAGATATACTTATGTGTGCATCATGAATGGTGCGCATATCAAAATTTGATATTTATTTTGCCGTGCTAAGCGGGGAGGTAGCGGTGCCCTGTACCCGCAATCCGCTCTAGCGGGGCCGAATCCCTTCTCGAGGTTCGTTTACTGTAAGGTCTGCCTTAAGTAAGTGGCGTTGACGTCTGGGTCCTGCGCAATGGGAATTCATGAACCATGTCAGGTCCGGAAGGAAGCAGCATTAAGTGAAACCTCTCATGTGCCGCAGGGTTGCCTGGGCTGAGCTAACTGCTTAAGTAACGCTTAGGGTAGCGAATCGACAGAAGGTGCACGGTAAATCAATCATCAAATTTCAGACTCACCTGTTATGCAGGTGAGTTTTTTCGTATATGAAAAACGGGTTTTGGCGTTAAAAGCACGTTCATGTATAATAAACATGATGAATAACAGAGGAGGGCGCATCCTGTGGGTTACCAAGCTTTATATCGAGTATTTAGGCCTCAGCAGTTTGAAGATGTGGTCGGACAGGAACACATTACGAAAACGCTGCAAAATGCCCTTTTGCAAAAGAAATTTTCTCATGCATATCTGTTTTCTGGACCGCGGGGAACGGGAAAAACCAGTGCAGCTAAAATATTTGCGAAAGCAGTCAACTGTGAGCACGCCCCTGTAGAAGAACCGTGCAATGAGTGCGCGGCATGCAAGGGGATCACAAATGGCTCTATATCAGATGTGATTGAAATAGATGCGGCGTCGAATAACGGCGTAGACGAAATCCGCGACATCCGTGACAAAGTAAAATTTGCCCCGTCGGCCGTTACTTACAAGGTATATATTATAGATGAGGTGCATATGCTCTCTATCGGCGCATTCAATGCGCTTCTGAAAACGCTGGAAGAACCGCCGGCACATTGCATTTTCATATTAGCTACGACTGAGCCTCATAAGATTCCTTTAACCATTATCTCCAGATGTCAGCGTTTTGACTTCAAACGGATTACATCCAAAGCAATTGTCGGACGAATGAAGACAATCGTCGATGCAGAGCAGCTGAAGGTGGAAGAAGGAGCCCTTGATATCATAGCGAGTGCTGCGGACGGAGGAATGAGGGACGCGCTGAGCCTGCTCGATCAAGCTGTATCATTCAGCGGCGAGGAGCTGTCGGTGGATGACGCTTTGCTCATTACCGGAGCCGTTTCTCAGCACTATATTGGAAAACTGGCATCTGCTCTTCACCGCAAACAGGTTTCCGAGGCATTGGAAACACTGAATGAATTGCTCCAGCAGGGGAAAGATGCGGCCAAACTGATTGAAGATATGATTTTCTATTTCAGGGATATGCTCTTGTACCAGGCCGCTCCCGGTTTAGAAGGAGTCCTGGAGAAGGTGAAGGTCGATGAAACGTTTCGGAATCTGAGCGGTGACATACCGGCCCCCGCTTTATATGAGATGATTGATATCCTGAATAAAAGCCATCAGGAAATGAAGTGGACGAACCACCCAAGAATCTTTTTTGAAGTGGCTGTCGTGAAAATATGCCAAACGGCACAGCAATCCGCCGGAGACATCCCTGAGGTCGGCATGCTGATGAATAAGATCCAGCAGCTTGAGCAGGAAGTAGAAAGGCTGAAAACCTCCGGTGTGAAGGTTCAGATGGAAAGCGCTCCGAAAGAAGCTCCGCGTCCTCAAAAAGGCGGAAAAAGCCATTATAAAGCCCCGGTCGGAAGAATTCATGAGATATTGAAGGAAGCCACAAGACCTGATCTTGAACAGCTTAAAAGCAGCTGGGGCAAGCTGCTGGCACACCTGAAACAGCAGAATAAGGTGTCTCATGCGGCTCTTTTGAATGACAGTGAACCGGTGGCCGCTGCTCAAAAGGCATTTGTGCTTAAATTTAAATACGAAATCCATTGTAAAATGGTTGCAGAAGACAATAACGGAGTCCGTACGAATCTTGAACAGATTCTCGAATCAATGCTCGGGAAAAGAATGGATTTGATTGGCGTTCCGGAAGCACAATGGGGTAAAATAAGAGAAGAATTTTTAAATGATCACCAGCAGGAAAGTGAAGGATCAAACGAACCGGCTGAAGAAGATCCGCTGATTGCAGAGGCGAAAAAACTTGTCGGAGCGGATTTAATCGAAATAAAAGACTAATAAGATGAAAGAGAGTGATTGAATATGCGTGGCGGAATGGGAAACATGCAAAAAATGATGAAACAAATGCAAAAAATGCAAAAGGATATGGCGAAGGCTCAGGAGGAACTTGCTGAAAAAGTGCTTGAAGGCACTGCGGGCGGCGGTATGGTGACTGTAAAAGTCAACGGCCAAAAAGAAGTTGTAGACGTTGCCATTAAAGAAGAAGTTGTTGATCCGGAAGATATCGAAATGCTTCAGGACCTGGTTCTTGCTGCGACAAACGACGCCCTCAAAAAAGTGGATGACATGACGAATGAGACAATGGGACAATTTACAAAAGGAATGAACATACCGGGTTTATTCTAGGGGGATAAATAAACATGCAGTATCCTGAACCAATATCAAAGCTGATTGACAGCTTTATGAAATTGCCAGGGATCGGACCGAAAACAGCGGTTCGTCTGGCTTTTTTTGTTCTAGGTATGAAAGAAGACACAGTATTGGATTTTGCTAAGGCGCTTGTCAATGCGAAGCGGAATCTGACATATTGCTCGATTTGCGGACATATTACAGATCAGGACCCTTGTTATATATGTGAGGACACAAGAAGAGATAAGTCTGTTATTTGTGTCGTGCAGGACCCTAAGGATGTGATCGCGATGGAGAAAATGAAGGAATATAACGGCCAGTATCATGTTCTTCACGGCGCGATTTCACCAATGGACGGCATCGGTCCGGAGGATATTAAGATTCCGGAGCTGCTGAAACGTCTTCAGGATGATCAAGTGACAGAAGTTATTCTCGCAACCAACCCTAATATTGAAGGGGAAGCAACAGCGATGTATATATCAAGGCTGTTAAAGCCCTCAGGCATCAAGCTCTCCCGTATTGCCCACGGTCTGCCCGTCGGCGGTGATTTGGAATATGCTGATGAGGTCACTCTTTCAAAAGCTCTTGAAGGAAGACGTGAATTGTAAGGGAGGAAAAGGCAAGGCATGGGTTTTCTTCGCAGAAATACATTAAGAAAAGAGTTTGACGAGAAGCTGATAGAACAGCTCTTTAAACAAAAAGAAGAATGGAACAGACAGAAGAGTCTGGTCGAGAAAAGTCTAGAGCCCTCCGCTGAGGTGTTGTTTGAGCTGAAAGTCGCTGAATCTAAGTACTTTTTTTATTTGAAAGAAGCGAAGCAGCGGAATTTGAAAATGAGCAGATGGAAGTAAGAGGTCTATTCTCCGGAATCTTCTCATAAGCTTGTACTAAACAAGCGAGGGGGAAGATTCATGGAGCCTTTTTTCATTATCGGTTTGATTGTCGGTCTGGTTGCTTTGCTTTTTTTATGGGGAGTATCTTCAAAACCGTTAAGGTGGATTGGTGTGACTGCCATTAAGTTTATTGCCGGCGCGATTCTGTTGGTGGGTGTGAACTTGTTCGGGGGCAGTCTGGGTATTCATATCCCTGTTAACCTGATTACAACGGGCATCAGCGGAATTCTTGGGATTCCCGGTATCGCGGCTTTGATAGTCATTAAACGCTTCATCATTTAATTTGTCGATTATTGTTGACATGTTGGATCAAGGGTGGTATTCTAATATACGTCGCTGATGACGAAACGAATTCTTGAAAAAGAAATTTTAAAAAGTTATTGACGACAATGACACTGAGATGTTATAATAAATAAGTCGCTTCAAGAGCGATGGACAAAGTTCTTTGAAAACTAAACAAGACAAAACGTACCTGTTAATTCAAAGTTTTAAATAAATCGCACAGCGATGTGCG
>NZ_JAAOBZ010000002.1:0-55088 GCF_014872755.1 Bacillus sp. Bvel1
ACACGGAAGTTAAGCTCTTCAGCGCCGATGGTAGTCGGGGGTTTCCCCCTGTGAGAGTAGGACGCCGCCAAGCTATCATTACGGTAAAGGCAGCTCATCATGAGCTGCCTTTTTTGTTTTTGAATAAAAACAAAACAAACACCGAAATACGGGAACGCCCATATACTAATTGCAAACTTCAAAAAGATCCAAATTGTGTATACAATCAACAGTTTAAGGGAAGGCTATTCATACGGAGGTGGGCAAAATGAATGAAACGTCCGGCCATGAAGAAACATGTATTGTGTGTGAAACCAAGAAAAGCAGGGGAATCCATATTTATACGAAATTTATATGTTTAGAGTGTGAGAAGAAAGTAGTTTCCACTCCGACCTCTGATCCGAATTATGAATTTTTCGTTCGTAAATTGAAAAGCCTTCATACACCGACGTTATATTCTTAACCCTGAAAAGGGTCTTTTTTTTGCCTGAAATCAGAGGAGTTTTTTCACTTTTTATAAAAGAACTGATACGATAAGAAGAGGAACTTGTTTAGACATGGAATGTAATAGATAATACTGATAAAAGTGAATAAATAGGAGTCGATCAAGTATGAAACCGTTTATTCAATATATGAAATGGACATTTTGCGGGAGCACAGTTTTTGTATTAGCGGGGATAACCTTCTTTACGATAGGGCATCAGCCTTTTCTGTATTCGCTTTTATACGGGGCAGCCGGCGGAGCCGCAGTCAGTGCGTCCGGCTTGTGGAATGCGAAGCGTCTCTTTTTAAAAAAACACCGGCTGACAAGAAAAGAATATGCTTATATCAAGGAAAATCTCGAGGAAGCAAAGGGTAAAATCATCCGATTACGCAGGGCGCTTTTCCGCTCGAAAAGTATACAAATGCTGAAGCAGAATGCAGAGATACTGCGGATAACCCGACGAATATATCTGCTCACAAAGCAGGAGCCGAAGCGTTTTTATCAGGCAGAGCGTTTCTATTATCAAACGCTTGATTCTGTTGTGGAACTGACGGAAAAGTATGCTTTGCTCTCATCACAGCCGCGAAAAAATAAAGATTTATCAATGTCCTTGAGTGAGACGAGGATGACTCTGGCGGAGCTTTCCAGAAGGCTGGAAGAGGATCTTCATGAACTGATGAAGGAGGACATCGACGACCTGCACTTTGAATTAGATATGGCAAAGCATTCACTGAGAAAATAAGAAAGGAAGAAGGAAATGGCCAAAGACCGTTCCGATGACAGTATGGGCGCCCAAAATGACCAGACTCATCTAAAGCTTGCAGATACGCTGCCGGAAGAAAAAAGAGAAGCGGCACTTCAGCTCGCTGAAAAACTGGACCCTGGGAACATGCAAAGCATTGTTCTGTTTGGTTCACAGGCGCAGGCGAATCTTCTGGAATTTTCCCACACGATGATAGAGCACGTGCAAAGAAAAGATGCAGGAGAGATGGGACGGATATTGGCTGATCTGATGCTGAAGCTTGACCAGGTAAACCCCGATGATCTGCAGGTAAAGAACAAAGGGTTTTTCGCCCGGCTGTTTAAAAGGGTATCCGGATCTGTGCAGGAAGTGCTTTCGAAATATCAAAAGACAAGTGTGCAGATTGACCGTATCAGCAGAAGGCTGGAACATTCTAAAAATGTGCTGTTGAGTGACAATAAATGGTTAGATCAGCTGTACGCCCAAAATAAACAATACTTTTCTGATTTAACTATGTATATAGCAGCGGGTGAATTAAAATTAGATGAGCTGAAAACAAAGCTTATTCCCGAAGCGGCAAGAAAAGCCGAATTACGAGAACACAATCAAATGGCCGCGCAGGAAGTGAATGATCTTCGCCAGTTTGCCGACCGTCTGGATAAGAGGGTGCATGATCTGCTGCTGAGCAGGCAGATTACGCTTCAGAGTGCGCCGCAAATCCGTCTGATTCAAAACACGAATCAGGCACTGGCAGAGAAAATTCAGTCCTCCATTGTTACGGCTATTCCTTTATGGAAGAATCAAGTCGCCATCGCGCTGACGCTTATGAGGCAGCGGAGTGCGGCAGATGTGCAGCAGAAGGCGGCGGATACGACAAATCAATTGCTGCTGAAAAACGCCGAACTTCTGAAAACAAGCACAGTCGAGACGGCCAAAGCCAATGAGCGCGGACTTGTTGAGGCAGACACCCTCAAAAAAGTGCAGGAAAGCTTAGTCAGCACACTTGAAGAAATCATGTCTATTCAAGAAGAAGGCAGGATGAAACGCAGGCGTGCCGAGGAGGAGCTTGTTATCATGGAGGGCGATTTAAAAAAGAAACTGCTTGATATGAAGTCCGGCCGGGATAACGGGCTAGATGGCAAAAAGTCTTAGCTTTAAGTTGGCTCGCAGGCACGATATAATAAGAAAGACAGGCAAAGGATTTGTTTAAAAATGGACACACCTTTATATACAGCGCTGATGAAGCATGCGCACCGAAATACGTATTCTTTTCATGTTCCGGGACATCACAATGGAGATGTCTTTTTTGATGAAGCGAAATCTGTATATCAATCTCTTTTATCTATTGATATGACTGAGATCACGGGTCTTGATGACTTGCATCACCCGACAGGGGTCATTAAGGAAGCGCAGGATTTGGTGAGCAGATTGTACGGCTCTCAGGAAAGCTTCTTTCTCGTCAACGGAACGACCGCCGGCAATCTGGCGATGATTTTAGCTGTTTGTGAACCGGGTGAACCCATTCTGATCCAGCGTAATTGTCACAAGTCTGTTTTCCATGCGGTGGCATTGGCCGGAGCCAAGCCGGTTTATTTGGCGCCGGAAATCGATGAAAACATGCATGTGCCGGCACATGTATCCCTTTCAGTCATCGAAAAAGCGCTGGCGTCATATCCGAACGCGAAAGGACTTGTTTTGACCAATCCGACTTATTACGGACACGCCGCCGATTTGACTGCGACAGTTAAAAAAACCCATTCATACGGTGTTCCTGTGCTGGTGGATGAGGCTCATGGAGCTCACTTTGTGTTAGGGCAGCCTTTCCCGCCTTCATCATTGGCTATGGGGGCGGACGCCGTTGTTCAATCGGCTCACAAAACGCTTCCGGCTATGACGATGGGATCTTACTTTCATTTAAACAGCACCCGAATTGACAGAGATCGATTAACTTATTATGTAAGCAGTTTGCAAAGCAGCAGCCCGTCATACCCGATTATGGCATCTTTAGATACGGCGCGTGCTTATGTGCAGGATATTGCTGAAAAAGGGACACTTCCCGTCCATATGGAGCACATTGAGAAAATCAAACGAAGGTTCGCATCAATTTCTTCTATTGAAATAATCGAGCCTTCCGGATATGGGCTGCGGGCGGACCCGTTAAAATTAATACTTCGGTCAAAGCTCGGACATTCCGGCTATTCATTACAACGCATTTTGGAGAGTGAGGGCATTGTTGCCGAGCTGGCTGACGAGTACCAAGTATTGCTCGTACTGCCGATTGGCGGCCGGCGGATGATAGAACAGGCAGCCGTAAGAAACATACAGCAGAAACTGGAGAATACACCGCCCGATAAATTGCCGGATGCCGTGAATTGGACATTTCCGTCCATTTCGACACTTGAATATCCGCAAAATGAGATGCGGAAGTTTACAAAAGAGCCTGCAGATATAAATAAGGCGGCCGGGCGCTTGCATGCGGGGAACATTATTCCTTATCCGCCGGGAATTCCGCTGATCATGGACGGCGAACGGATAACAGAAGAGATCGTACAGAAGCTTTCCCGTTTAATCGGCATGGACGCGCATATTCAAGGCTTGTTAAACGGGGAACAATTACTTGTCTATATAGAAGAGGAGAAATCATGAGCGGTTTATTTATAACATTTGAAGGTCCTGAAGGTGCAGGGAAAACGACTGTGCTTCAGGAACTGAAAGAGATTCTGTCGGCAGAGGGGCTCCCGGTGACAGCGACAAGAGAACCGGGCGGCATCGACATTGCGGAACAGATCAGAGAAGTGATCTTAAATAAAAACAATACAATGATGGATGCAAAAACGGAGGCGCTGCTTTACGCCGCGGCGAGAAGACAGCATTTAACCGAAAAGGTGCAGCCTGCATTGAAAGAAGGGCGCATTGTGCTGTGTGATCGTTTCATCGACAGTTCGCTGGCTTATCAAGGCTATGCGAGAGGGCTCGGCATTGATGAAGTTCTTTCTATCAACCAGTTTGCAATCGGCGATACGATGCCTGATGTCACCATCTATTTTTCTATTGAGCCTGAAGAAGGGTTGAAACGGATTACGTCGAATGATTCAAGAGAAAAGAATCGTCTCGATCTTGAGGCCCTGCACTTTCACACGAAAGTACGGGAAGGATACCAAAAGGTTATGCAGCGTTTTCCGGAAAGATTCCATACAATCGACGCATCGAAAAAGAAGGAACTCGTCATTCAGGACGCACTTCAAGTGATAAATGAAGCATTGAAAAAAATTCAGTTGTGACCTGTTTCTCATAAGTTGCTATAATGAATGTAACGACAATGTTCTTTCCAACCTAAAGGGGGCCTAGAGAATGAAATTAATAGTGGCAGTGGTGCAGGATCAGGACAGCAACAGGCTTTTGAAAGTATTAACCGACCACAACTTCAGGGTGACGAAGCTTGCGACAACAGGCGGATTCCTTAAATCAGGCAATACGACGTTTATGATCGGGGTGGAAGATATCCGTGTCGATAAAGCGCTCAGCCTCATTAAAGAGAATGGCTGTAAACGTGATCAGATGATTGCCCCGGTATCCCCGATGGGCGGGAATGCGGATTCCTACGTTCCATATCCCGTCGAAGTGGAAGTCGGCGGAGCGACGGTCTTTGTCCTCCCGGTCGATGAATTTCATCAATTTTAAGGATTTGACGACGTGAAAATAAATTCTGACTTACGTACATTTATTGAGAAAAAGCAGCAGCCTGCTTATAAAGCGGCAGAGCTTTCCGGAACGTTTAAAAGTTCAATGGACAGCCAAAGCAGCAAGCTGAAATTTGATCAGCTGAGCAGGTTCTTAACGGATATAGAAACGTTCGGGAAAAGGCTGACGAAGTCGAGAAACTTCAAAGACTTAGCGAAGTTCAAAGGATTGGTAAAACGTTTTGTAAAAGAGGCCGTAGACAGCGGATTATCGCATGAGACGGAGAAAAGCTTTGACTTGTACGGCAGCAGCCGGACCCTGGGGCTTGTGAAAGAAATAGATGAAAAACTGCTTCAGCTGACGGAAGAAATGTTAGATCAGGAAAAACCGGCAATTGATTTGCTGGATCGAATCGGAGAAATAAAAGGTTTATTGATTAACCTTTACACATAGAGAGTGATACAATGGCAATATCATGGAAGGAAATGACCGGGCAGCAGCCCAGAGTGATGCGGCTTTTGCATAACAGCATTGAAAAGAAAAGGCTTTCTCACGCATATCTGTTTGAAGGCAAAAAAGGTACGGGCAAATTGGATGCCGCACTGCTTCTCGCAAAAAGCTTTTTTTGCCTTGAAGACGGGACTGAGCCTTGCGGAGAGTGCCGGAACTGTAAGCGTATCGAATCCGGAAACCATCCCGACCTGCATGTGGTTCAGCCCGACGGATTATCCATTAAAAAGGCTCAGATCCAATCGCTTCAGGAAGAGTTTTCCAAAACGGGGCTGGAATCGCATAAAAAGCTGTACATTATATCCCATGCGGATCAAATGACGACAAATGCGGCAAACAGTCTGCTGAAGTTTTTAGAGGAGCCGAGTCAAGACACAATCGCAATTCTGATTACTGAGCAGCTCCACCGCATACTGGATACCATCGTTTCGAGATGTCAGGTTCTCCCGTTCCAGCCGCTTCAGCCGAAAGCCATAGAAGAAAGACTGATTGAACAGGAAGTGAGCCCTCACATGGCCCGGCTCTTAGCAAATATGACAAATAATATTGCGGAAGCAGTCGAATTAAGTCGAAATGATGAGTTTGCAGAGTCCAGAGCGAAAGTGATAAAATTGTATGAAGTCTTACATCAGCGGAAAGGACATGCCTTTTTCTTCATTCAGGATCAGTGGGTGCCCTTTTTCAAAGAAAAAACCCATCAAGAAATGGGTCTTGATATGCTCTTATTGATATACCGTGATGTATTATCCATCCAAATTGGAAATGAAGATAAACTGATTTATCAAGACTTATTCCAATCAATAAAACAGCATGCGCTGCAATTTACACAACAAAGCGTTACGAACCAAATTCTCGCTGTTTTAGAAGCAAAAAAACGGCTTCATTCCAATGTGAATGTGCAGGGATTAATGGAGCACTTGGTGTTAACGTTGCAGGAGGGATAAGCTTGTACAACGTAATAGGCGTCCGCTTTAAAAAAGCGGGGAAAATTTATTATTTTGATCCGAACGGATTTGATATAGAACAAGACAGCTGCGTCATTGTTGAAACCGTAAGAGGTGTAGAATACGGGCAGGTTGTCATCGCAAATAAACAAGTGGACGAGCATGATGTTGTGCTTCCGCTTCGAAAGGTTATTCGCGTTGCTGATGAACGCGATCTTCTCATTGTAGAAGAAAACAAACAGGAGGCCCTGTCCGCTTTTGAAGTCTGTCAGAAAAAAGTGGCTGACCACGGCTTAGATATGAAGCTGGTTGATGTTGAGTTTACGTTTGACCGCAATAAAGTCATTTTTTACTTTACGGCAGACGGACGGGTTGATTTCAGGGAATTGGTCAAAGACTTGGCTTCTATCTTTAAAACGAGAATCGAATTGCGCCAAATCGGGGTAAGGGACGAGGCGAAAATGCTCGGCGGTATCGGACCATGCGGGAGAATGCTTTGCTGCTCCACGTTCCTCGGTGATTTTGAACCGGTGTCCATCAAAATGGCGAAGGATCAAAATTTATCGTTGAACCCAACGAAGATTTCCGGTCTGTGCGGCCGTTTGATGTGCTGTTTGAAGTATGAAAATGATGAGTATGAGACGGCAAAAGAACAGCTGCCGGATTTAGGCGAAATGATTACGACGGCAAACGGCCCCGCAAAGGTTGTCGGTCTTAATATTCTGGAACGGGTGCTTCAGGTGGAACTGAAGAATCGTGAAAAAGTGATAGAATATACTTGGGAAGAGCTCTTGGAAGAGGGCGTCGTATCCGCACAAACCACAGATTAACGAGGTGTGGAACCTTGGATAAAAAAGAGTTATTTGATACTGTCATAAACCTGGAGGAACAAATCGGTTCGCTGTACCGTCAGCTGGGTGACTTAAAGCAGCATATCGGCGAAATGATTGAAGAGAATCACCATCTTCAGCTTGAAAATAAGCATTTGCGTAAGCGGCTTGATGACACGACGGAGCAAATTGAGAAGTTCAAAGCCGATCAGAAAGAAACAAAAACACAGAAGGCAGAGCAGAGTGATATAGGAGAAGGGTACGACAATCTGGCCCGGCTGTATCAAGAAGGCTTTCATATTTGCAACGTCCATTATGGGAGCGTCCGCAAGGGAGATTGCCTTTTTTGTCTGTCCTTCTTAAATAAAAAATAAGGAAAAGGCTTCCGCTGATGTCGGAAGCCTTTTTCAAAGAGTGCCGAAAGGAATAAGATTATGGTTTCATTACGTGATGATGAAAGATTGGATTACTTATTAGCAGAGGATATGAAAATAGTACAGAGTCCGACGGTTTTCGCTTTTTCATTAGATGCCGTGCTGCTGTCTAAGTTTGCATACGTTCCGATTCAAAAGGGGAACATTGTTGATTTATGCACGGGGAACGGCATTGTGCCGCTTTTGCTCAGCACAAGGTCAAAAGCCGATATCACCGGAGTTGAAATTCAGGAACGCTTGTATGATATGGCGCTTCGAAGTGTGGAATACAACGGGCTGGGCGGTCAGATCAGTCTCATTCATGATGATCTGAAAAATATGCCGGAAAGACTCGGACATAATAAATATGATGTTGTCACCTGCAATCCGCCTTATTTTAAAACACCGAAAGAGGCGGAGCAGAACCTGAACGAGCATCTCAGAATCGCAAGGCACGAAATCCTTTGCACGCTTGAAGATGTGATTTCCGTCAGCAGCAAACTGCTGAAGCAAGGAGGAAAAGCGGCTCTCGTTCATCGGCCGGGGAGGCTTCTGGAAATCTTTGAACTAATGAAAGCATACCGAATAGAACCGAAACGGGTTCAGTTTATTTATCCGAAACAAGGTAAAGAAGCGAATACCATTTTGGTTGAAGGAATTAAAGGCGGCCGCCCTGATCTCAAAATTCTTCCCCCGCTCTTTGTATATAATGAACAAAATGAATATACGAAAGAGATCCGCACGATTTTATATGGAGACAAATAGTCATTTCTTTTATGTGCTGCTGTGCAATGACAACAGTCTGTATGCCGGTTATACAAATGATCTGCAAAAACGGCTGAAAACCCACAATGAGGGAAAGGGCGCGAAATATACAAGGGCGAGAAGGCCGGTTTCGTTATGCCATGCGGAATCATTTGAAACAAAACGGGAAGCGATGCAGGCGGAATACCGTTTTAAGCAGCTGACCCGAAAGAAAAAAGAGCAATATATAGAAGAAAAACGACGCAGCAAGGAGGCTGTATATGTTAAGACGTCAGATGAGTTTTAACGGAAAATCTGAAATGGGGACTCTGTACCTTGTTCCTACACCGATCGGCAATTTGGAGGACATGACCTTTCGTGCAGTAGAGACGCTGAAATCGGCCGATGTCATAGCTGCCGAAGATACGAGACAGACGAAAAAGCTGTGCCATGTTTATGACATAGAAACATCTCTCATCAGCTATCATGAACATAATAAAGAAAGCAGCGGCCATAAAATCATTGAATGGCTGAAAAGCGGAAAGAATGTGGCATTGGTCAGTGATGCCGGTATGCCGACAATTTCCGACCCGGGGGCTGAGATTGTGAGAGATTTCACCCAAATCGGCGGATATGTCGTTCCGCTTCCGGGTGCAAATGCGGCATTAACCGCGCTGACCGCATCAGGGATCACCCCGCAGCCGTTTTTCTTCTACGGATTCTTAAACAGACAAAAAAAAGAAAAGAAGAAAGAACTCGAAATCCTGAAAAAACGGCAGGAAACGATGATATTTTACGAAGCGCCGCACAGATTAAAAGAAACATTAACAGCAATGCATGACGTTTTGGGTAATCGAACCATCGCCGTCACGAGGGAATTAACGAAAAAGTATGAGGAATTCATCAGAGGAACCATCGCCGAGGTGCTTGAATGGGCAAATGAAGATCAAATCCGCGGTGAGTTTTGTCTCGTTGTCGAAGGCAATCAAGGCGCTGAACCGGACGAAGAGGAAAAGCCTTGGTGGGCGGAGCTTTCTGAGAAAGAACATGTGGAGCATTACATAAATGAAGGATCTTCTTCCAAACAGGCCATAAAACAAACAGCGGTAGATCGGGACGTACCGAAACGCGAGATTTATGACGCTTATCACATTCAATCATAAAAAAAACCGTTCTTGTGTCATAACAAGAACGGTTTTTGTATGAAATAGCTTATTTTTGGTTTTGAAGCTGGTTTTGAATTTCAGAGATGATTTGCTCAGCGCCTTCTTTGCTGAGTACCAATTTGCCGCCGGCAAGTTTAAGGTTATCATCAGAAACTTCACCAGTTACTTGGCAAGTCATGTTTGGTTTATATTTTTTAAGGATGATTTTTTCATCATCAACATAAATTTCAAGAGCGTCTTTTTCTGCGATGCCCAGTGTACGGCGAAGTTCGATAGGGATAACGACGCGTCCAAGTTCATCAACTTTACGTACGATACCAGTAGATTTCATTAACAGTCTCCTCCCGAGAGATAATTATTTGTAGTTTATATTTTTCTTCGTCATTATTCGACAAAATTCCTTACATTCCTAGCATAACAAGGTTTCCAATAATCGTCAATCTTTTTGTTTGCTATTGTTTGTAAGAATTAGTTCTTATAGTAAGTAAAGCCTTGGAAATCCTGAAATAACAGGCTTTTTGACTGCTTTTTCGAACCTATTATCCTACTGAAAATCCTTTTAAATCAAGACTTTCGAACCAAGATGTTTTATATTAGTAGATTATATACGACAAATTTCGACATGTTAAGACTTTTTTTAATTTCAATAAAAATTTTTAATTTTATTTACTCTTTTACGCGCAGTACGTATATATCCTTGATCTTAAAGGCTAAGATGGTATCATAGATAGAGGACAAATATCAATATTGTATATCAAATAAAACCGCTCTCGTCCTTTGGGCGTGAGCTTTTCGACATTCTGAATGGGAGGTTGCAACATGCCGCAAGACAATAATACTTTTTATATTACGACCCCGATATATTATCCGAGCGGAAAATTACATATCGGCCATGCTTATACTACCGTGGCCGGCGATGCGATGGCGCGTTACAAAAGATTAAAAGGATTTGACGTACGCTACTTAACCGGAACGGATGAGCACGGACAGAAAATCCAGCAGAAAGCGGAGGAAGAGAATATCACGCCTCAAGCTTATGTGGATCGCGCAGTTGCTGAAATCCAAAAGCTATGGAAGCAGCTCGACATTTCTCACGATGATTTCATCCGGACGACGGAAAGCCGGCACAAAGAAATTATCGAGAAAGTGTTTCAAAAACTTCTTGATAATGGTGACATTTACCTGGATGAGTATGAGGGCTGGTACAGCATCCCTGATGAAACATTCTATACGGAAACACAGCTGGTGGATGTGGAACGAAATGAGAAGGGTGAGGTTGTCGGCGGAAAAAGCCCTGACAGCGGCCACCCGGTCGAATTAATCAAAGAGGAGTCATACTTCTTCCGCATGAGCAAATATGCAGACCGCCTGCTGAAGTTTTATGAGGAAAATCCTTCTTTCATCCAGCCTGAATCACGCAAAAATGAAATGATTAACAACTTCATTAAACCGGGGCTTGAAGATTTGGCCGTTTCCAGAACGACGTTCGACTGGGGCGTAAAAGTGCCGGGAAATCCGAAGCATGTCGTGTATGTATGGATTGACGCACTGTTCAACTATATTACAGCGCTCGGTTACGATACGGAAAATGATGAGCTTTACAAAAAGTACTGGCCGGCTGACGTCCACCTTGTCGGTAAAGAAATTGTCCGTTTTCATACCATTTACTGGCCGATTATGCTGATGGCGCTTGATCTCCCGCTGCCTAAGCAAGTATTCGCGCATGGCTGGTTATTGATGAAAGACGGAAAAATGTCGAAATCAAAAGGAAATGTCGTTGATCCGGTAACGTTAATTGAACGCTACGGCTTGGATGAACTTCGCTATTACCTGCTTCGCGAAGTACCGTTCGGTTCAGACGGTGTCTTTACGCCGGAAGGTTTCGTAGAACGGATTAATTATGACTTGGCGAACGACTTAGGAAACCTTCTGAATCGTACAGTCGCAATGATCCAAAAATATTTTGACGGCGAGATTGGTTCATATGAAGGAAATGTGACCGATTTTGATTCAGAGCTTTCTTCCGTAGCCGGTGAAACGGTTAAAGCTTATGAAAAGGCAATGGAAAACATGGAGTTTTCAGTAGCTTTATCAACGCTATGGCAATTAATCAGCCGTACGAACAAATATATTGATGAAACTGCTCCGTGGGTGCTTGCTAAAGATCAGGAAAAAGAAAAAGAATTACGTTCTGTCATGTATCATTTAGCTGAATCATTGCGTATTTCGGCCGTATTGCTACAGCCTTTCTTGACGCAGACGCCTGAAAAAATGTTTTCCCAGCTTGGAGTTGAGGATCAGTCTCTTAAAGCTTGGGACAGCATTCAGACATTCGGCCAATTGAAGAATGTGAAAGTGAAAAAAGGGGAACCGCTTTTCCCTCGTCTTGAAGCTGAAGAAGAAGTAGCTTACATCAAGCAAAAAATGCAAGGAACTGCTCCTGCTAAAGAAGAAAAGGCGGAAGAGCCGCAAGAAGCAGAGCGTCTTCCTGAAATTACGTTTGATCAATTTATGGATACAGAACTTCGCGTCGCAGAAGTCTTGTCCGCAGAACCGGTGAAAAAAGCAGATCGGCTGCTGAAATTGCAAATTGATCTGGGCTTTGAACAGCGCCAAGTTGTATCAGGTATCGCGAAGCATTACACACCGGATCAGCTTGTGGGAATGAAGATCATCTGTGTAACGAATTTAAAACCGGTAAAACTGAGAGGCGAGCTTTCTCAAGGAATGATACTGGCGGGAGAATCGGACGGCGTTCTCAAAGTTGTAGCTGTCGACCAGTCATTACCGAAAGGCACTCGAATTAAATAATAGGGGCAAAAGGTGTTTCACGTGTAACATTCCGTCGAACACCTTTTGTTTTTCAACAAGAAAGGAGTTTTTATGATGCTTTTTGATACACATGCGCACTTAAATGCCGAACAATTTGACACAGACTTAGAGGAAGTCATTGCGCGTGCAAAGGCTGAAAAAGTTGAACGAATTGTCGTTGTCGGATTCGACAAACCCACTATCACGCGTGCGATGGAGCTGATTGAGGAATATGACTTTATATACGCTGCGATCGGCTGGCATCCGGTAGACGCAATTGACATGACAGAGGAAGATTTATCATGGATTAAGGAACTGTCCTCTCACGAAAAAGTCGTGGCGATCGGAGAGATGGGCCTTGATTACCACTGGGATAAATCACCAAAAGACATTCAGAAAGAAGTATTCCGGAAACAAATCGCTCTCGCCAAAGAAGTGAACCTTCCAATTATCATTCATAATCGTGATGCAACGGAAGATGTTGTCACAATTTTGAAAGAAGAGGGAGCGGAAGAAGTCGGCGGCATTATGCACTGCTTTACGGGGAGCACGGAGGTTGCACGGCAGTGTATGGATATGAATTTCTATATTTCATTCGGCGGACCGGTTACCTTCAAAAATGCGAAGAAACCAAAAGAAGTAGCAAAGGAAATTCCGAATGACCGTTTGCTGATTGAAACGGACTGTCCTTTCCTGACACCGCATCCTTTCCGCGGCAAACGAAATGAGCCAAGCTACGTAAAATATGTTGCTGAACAGCTCGCTGAATTAAAAGGGCTGACATATGAAGAAATTGCCTCAATTACAACCGAAAACGCAAAAAGACTTTTCCGCATGAACTGACAGAATGCGCTGTCATAACGTGTAAAAGCTTGTCCGATTCAGTGGATATGTAAAACGGTTCTACAAGCTTCCTTCTCCTCATAAGATAGGTTGTCGATATGTCTCTCTTCCTTTTTTTGCTTTGTTTTTGCATAATGAGGGATACGCTGAAGGTTTTTCATCTTCGAGATGGGAGGGTTGACAGCATTTTAGATACTCTATATAATCTCTCCGAGGAGAAGGAGGCGTTTTTCATCACACAAAAAATGAAAAAACTGTTTTCCGTAAAGCTTGGTAAAAGCAAGGTTATTCTGATTGCAGCTATTATTCTGCTGGGCGGAACCGGGACTGCATACGGGGCACATGAGCTCTCAAAACAATCAGTTTCTGTTTCCATCAACGGCAAGAAAAAGCAAATGCGCACTCATGCAAAAACGGTTGGGGAACTTCTGGAAGATTTACATATAGAGACGAGAAATGAAGACCGGATTACCCCGTCTAAGCAGACAGCATTGGCAGACAACATGAATGTCGTGTATGATGCTGCAAAGCAGATCCGTGTGACAAGAGGCGGAGAAGAAAAGACTTTATGGTCAACGGCAAAAACAGTCGGCGCATTTCTGAACGAACAGCATACACCTGTGAATCAGCACGATAAAATAGATCCAGCAGCAGATACGAAAGTGACAAACGGCATGAAAGTCACGGTCGACCCGGCTTTTCAGGTCACTGTAAATGATGCGGGAAAGAAAAAGAAAATATGGACGACTTCGACTACGGTCGCTGACTTTTTAACGCAGCATAAGATGGACATGAAAGACGAAGATAAAGTAAAACCGGCATTACACGAAAAGCTCACAAAAAATCAGGCCGGCATACAAATCACTCGTATCGAAAAAGTCACCGATGTAGTTGAGGAAAAAATAGCGTATCAAGTGAAAGAAAAAGAAGATGCGTCTCTCGACAGCGGGAAAGAAAAGATCGTTCAAAAAGGAAAAGAAGGCAAACTTAAAAAGCATTTTCATGTTGTCAAAGAAAATGGAAAAGAAGTATCAAGAAAGCTTGTCAAAGAAGAAACATCTGAAAAAAGCAAAGATCAGATCATTGCGGTCGGCACAAAGCGGCACAGTCCCAAGATTGAGCAGCTCAGTGCACCTGTGAAGGCATCTTCGGGCGAAACCGGATCTTCCGGTAAAGTGATTACCGTGTCTTCCACGGCTTATACCGCAAGCTGCAGCGGCTGTTCCGGCCAAACGGCTACAGGCGTTAACCTGACAAGCAATCCGAATGCCAAAGTCATTGCGGTAGACCCAAGCGTCATCCCGCTCGGCACAAGAGTCCACGTAGACGGATACGGGGATGCCGTAGCCGCTGATACAGGCTCAGCCATTAAAGGAAGACGGATTGATGTCTTTTTCCCTGAAAAATCTTCAGCTTACCGCTGGGGAAAGAAACAGGTCAAAATAAAAATCTTAAATTAATTCCTATTCATTCAGAGGGTTTTGCGCCCTCTGTTTTTTTCGTTATAATAGGTAAAGTGTATTTTCAGTATATTAGACGTGACATGCAAGCAAAGGTTTCGTTTTGGATATAAAAAGTTTTTTTGGAGGAAGTAATGAAAATTAAAGAAATTATTGTAGTCGAGGGACGCGATGACACTGCGCGCATAAAACTTGCCGTTGATGCGGATACGATCGAGACAAACGGTTCCGCAATCGGAGACGAAGTCATCAGGCAGATTCGGCTGGCGCAGGAAACGAGAGGGGTCATCGTGCTGACGGACCCGGATTTTCCGGGGGAGAAGATCCGGAAAACCATTTCTGAAGCAGTACCCGGCTGTAAACACGCATTTCTGCCCAAACATCTTGCCAAACCGAAAAACAAGCGCGGCATTGGCGTTGAGCACGCATCCATTGAAAGCATCAGAGCATGTCTGGAAAATGTGCATGAAGAGATGGAGGCAAAGCCGAGTGAGATTTCAGCTGAAGATGTCATACAGGCCGGTCTGATCGGCGGACCGGCTGCCAAAAGACGGCGCGAACGATTGGGCGACCTGCTGAAGATCGGCTATACAAACGGCAAGCAGCTTCAAAAACGGCTGCAAATGTTTCAAATCAAAAGAAGTGATTTTATTGATGCGCTCGATGCTATGAGGCAGGAGGAACAGGATGAACAATAAAGATATCGCGACACCTATCAGAACGAAGGAAATTCTGAAAAAGTACGGTTTCTCTTTTAAAAAGAGTCTGGGACAGAATTTCTTAATTGATACAAATATATTGGACAGAATTGTGGACCATGCGGAAATTACGGATCGGACCGGAGTCATTGAAATCGGGCCCGGAATCGGCGCGCTGACAGAGCAGCTTGCCAAACGGGCGAAAAAGGTCGTCGCGTTTGAAATTGATCAGCGTCTGCTGCCCATTCTCAATGATACGCTGTCTCCGTATGACAATGTAACGATCATTCATCAAGATGTGCTGAAAGCAGACGTCAAATCCGTCATTGAAGAGCAGTTTCAGGATTGTGATGAAATTATGGTGACGGCGAATCTCCCATATTATGTGACGACGCCGATCATCATGAAGCTTTTGGAAGAACATCTTCCGTTAAAAGGAATTGTCGTAATGCTGCAAAAAGAGGTCGCTGAGCGGATGGCCGCTGATCCTTCCTCTAAGGAGTACGGATCGCTTTCCATTGCGGTTCAGTTCTATACGGAGGCCAAAACCGTCATGACCGTACCGAAAACGGTGTTTGTGCCTCAGCCTAATGTCGATTCCGCCGTCATCCGTCTCTTGCTTCGTGACGGCCCGGCGGTTGACGTCGATAATGAACCGTTTTTCTTCCAGCTGATTAAAGCAAGCTTCGCACAGCGCCGGAAAACCTTGCTGAACAACCTTGTGAACAATCTTCCGGGCGGAAAAGAGAAAAAAGCTCAAATTGAAGAAGTTCTTCAAGAAACGAATATTGACGGAAAGCGGCGCGGTGAATCCCTGTCCATAGAAGAATTCGCGCTCTTGTCCAACGGATTGCATAAAGCCCTTTTCTAAGAGGGCTTTTTGTTTTGCGTCACCACTTGGACTGCCGCTACATAGGCTAGAGGAGAACCTTATTCATTCAACTGCAAGAAAAGCTTGAAACATCAAGCGCCGCAGCGGAAAGAGGTTTTGCCAAGACTTCTTTCATGATGAGGCTTAGTCTATTTGTGGAGTGGGTAACGTGCAATTTCAAATAGGAGATATGGTAGCCAGGAAATCCTATCAAATGGATGTTTTATTTCGCATTATCGGTATAGAGCAAACAAGCAACGGAAATTCAATTGCCATCCTGCATGGTGACGAAGTCAGATTGATTGCGGATGCTGATTTTTCTGATTTGGAGCCTGTCAGAAAAGACGAACAGGCCATGAGAAAGAAAAGAGATGAAAGCAGGATGAATGAATCTCTCGAGCTGCTCCGCCAGGATTATAAGCTGCTTCGGGAAAAACAGGAATATTACGCGACAAATCAATATCAGCATCAGGAGCACTACTTTCATATGCCCGGAAAGGTATTGCATCTGGACGGCGATGAGGCCTATTTGAAAAAGTGCCTGAACTTTTATGAAAAAATCGGTGTGCCGGTATACGGAATTCATTGCCATGAGAAAAAAATGCCGGCGTCAATTGACGAGCTGCTTGATAAATACAGGCCGGATATTTTAGTCATCACCGGCCATGATGCATATTCCAAGCATAAGGGAGGCGTGAACGATTTAAGCGCCTACAGGCATTCCAAACACTTTGTCGAAACCGTTCAGAGAGCGAGGCGTAAAGTCCCTCATTTGGATCAGCTGGTCATATTCGCGGGGGCGTGCCAATCTCATTTTGAGTCTTTAATCAGAGCGGGCGCGAATTTCGCAAGTTCGCCGTCACGCGTCAATATTCATGCGCTTGACCCGGTATATATTGTCGCGAAAATCAGCTTCACTCCGTTTATGGAGCGGATCAATGTATGGGATGTTCTGAGAAATACGCTGACGAGAGAGAAAGGGCTGGGAGGAATTGAAACGAAGGGTGTGCTGCGTGTCGGTATGCCGTATAAATCAAATGGATGAGTGATAAAACCCGCATATATTTCGCTATGCGGGTTAATTATTTTACATATTGATACATAAATTTCCGGAACTTGTGAAAAATAACGCAGAAATCAATAGAATTTTGTCAAAATAATTTTGTTGACAATGACTTATTAACGTTGATATAATTTAAATTTTATTTGACAAAATTGGGCTCTTGTTGTACAATAAATGTAGTGAGGTGGATGCAATGGCGAAGACGTTGTCCGATATAAAAAGATCGCTTGATGGGAATTTAGGTAAACGGCTTACGTTAAAAGCAAACGGCGGCCGCCGAAAAACGATTGAGCGTTCGGGCATTTTAGCTGAGACGTACCCTTCTGTTTTTGTGATACAACTAGATCAAGACGAGAATTCGTTTGAAAGAGTTTCATACAGTTATGCTGATATTCTGACTGAGACTGTTGAATTGACATTCAATGACGATGCGGCAAGCTCAGTAGCATTTTAATGGGCAGTGAACCTTTTGTTTACTGCTTTTTGTTTTGCCTTCTAAAGCTCTTCTAATTATTCCCTCGAAAGTTTCAGCCGATTAAACGGAAGCTATAGGTGTCACATGTTTTATCGTGGCGTGCACGAATGGTGATCAATTCTATAAAAGGGGTTGTTTCGTTTGGGCAGACGTCGTGGAGTTATGTCAGATGAGTTCAAATATGAGCTGGCGAAGGACCTTGGTTTTTACGATACGGTGAAAAACGAGGGCTGGGGAGGCATTCGGGCGCGTGACGCCGGGAATATGGTAAAGCGCGCGATCGAGATTGCCGAACAGCAGATGGCGGCTCAGAACCAAAATAACCGATAATGCAGTGGCCCGGGGGACAATCCGTTCCCCGGTTTTTTCTATCGGCTGTCAAAACCGGCGTCAATTTCGGATAAGTACCTCCGGGTCTCCAAATGTGATACAATGTTCATACTTATGTTTAGATGGAGAAGTAGGTGAAAGCTATGCGTATTTTAGAAAAAGCGCCGGCCAAAATCAATCTGTCCCTCGATGTGACGAGTAAACGCCCGGATGGTTATCACGAAGTGGAGATGATCATGACGACAATTGATTTGGCAGATCGGATTGAACTGACAGAACTGCCCGAAAACGTTATCAGAGTGGCGTCGCATAATCGCTTTGTTCCGGATGATCAAAGGAATCTGGCTTATCAGGCAGCCAAACTGCTTAAAGAACGGTTTCAAGTTAAAAAAGGCGTTTCGATTATGATTACAAAGGTGATCCCTGTAGCGGCAGGGCTTGCCGGCGGAAGCAGCGATGCGGCAGCTACGCTCAGAGGGCTGAACAGGCTTTGGGATTTAAAGCTTTCTGTCGAAGAGCTTGCAGAGCTTGGAGCTGAAATCGGTTCAGACGTGTCCTTCTGTGTATACGGAGGCACTGCCCTGGCAACCGGACGCGGTGAGAAGATCAGGCACATCAGTGCTCCGCCTCATTGCTGGGTCATGCTCGCCAAACCGACGATCGGGGTATCGACTGCCGAAGTGTACCGCCGGCTGAACTTACAGCAGGTTCGGCATCCTGATGTGCAGGCGATGATTGACGCGATTGAAGAAAAAAGCTTCCAAAAGGTATGCGGACAATTAGGAAACGTATTGGAGTCGGTTACGCTCAGCCTCCATCCCGAGGTGGCGATGATTAAAAATCAAATGAAACGCTTCGGCGCTGATGCGGTGTTAATGAGCGGAAGCGGACCGACTGTATTCGGTTTGGTTCAATACGAATCAAAGGTGCAGCGGATTTATAACGGGTTAAGAGGTTTCTGTGATCAAGTGTACGCGGTGCGGATGATCGGCGAACAGAATGCTCTTGATTAAATCCGTATGTTAAGTTATATTATTTTTAAATTATTCGGATTTTGGGGGTAAGTTCATGAAGTTTCGTCGCAGCGGCAGATTGGTGGACTTAACAAATTATTTGTTAACCCATCCGCATGAATTAATACCGTTAACGTTTTTCTCAGAACGGTATCAATCAGCAAAGTCATCAATCAGTGAAGATTTAACGATTATTAAACAGACCTTTGAACAGCAAGGCATTGGGACGCTGCTTACAGTGCCGGGAGCTGCCGGAGGCGTCAAATACATTCCGAAAGTGAAACAGGCTGAAGCAGAAGCGTTTATACAGGAGCTGGGACAGTCTTTAGTAAATCCTGAGCGTATCCTTCCGGGCGGTTATGTATATTTAACGGATATCTTAGGAAAACCATCTGTCCTCTCTCATGTAGGCAGGCTTTTTGCTTCCGTTTTTGCGGAGCGGGAGATTGATGTGGTGATGACCGTTGCGACAAAAGGAATCCCTCTTGCTTACGCAGCGGCCAGTTATCTGAACGTTCCGGTTGTCATCGTGCGAAAGGACAATAAAGTGACTGAAGGCTCCACGGTGAGCATCAATTATGTATCAGGGTCGTCTAACCGCATTCAAACAATGTCGCTTGCGAAAAGAAGTTTGGCTACGGGTTCGAACGTTTTGATTATTGACGACTTTATGAAAGCCGGCGGCACCATTAACGGCATGATCAGCCTGCTTGATGAGTTTAATGCAAACGTCGCGGGGATAGGCGTCTTGGTTGAAGCCGAGGGAGTGAATGAACGGCTTGTCGATGAATATATGTCACTGCTCACGCTTTCAACCATCAATATGAAAGACAAAACGATTGAGATTCAAAACGGCAATTTTCTGCGATTTTTTAAAGAACAGCATTTAAAGAATGGAGAGACAGAAAAATGACTAAAGCAATCCATACGAAACACGCGCCGGCAGCGATCGGGCCATATTCACAGGGAATCATCGTAAACAACATGTTTTACAGCTCAGGCCAGATTCCTCTTACTGCTGAAGGAGAAATGGTAAACGGTGATATCACAGAACAAACGCATCAGGTGTTCAGCAATTTAAAAGCTGTGCTGAAAGAAGCGGGGGCTTCTCTCGAGACGGTTGTCAAAGCAACGGTATTTATTGCTGATATGGAGCAGTTTGCGGAAGTGAATGAAGTGTACGGACAATACTTTGATGTACATAAGCCGGCAAGGTCTTGTGTGGAAGTGGCGAGACTGCCGAAAGACGCTCTCGTGGAAATTGAAGTCATTGCGCTGGTAAAATCTTAAATCTCAGAAAAGTGGTTCCGGTCTCCGGGATCACTTTTTTTATGCAGTATATGATCCCCAAATATGGTTTATCACCTAATTGTGTATGTATATCCTATATTTTCAAAAAAACTTTTTGAAACGTGCAGGAATTTAAAAAGAATCGTGGAATTGTTAGACTAATGCTTTTATATAGGGAAAAGGTGGTGAACTACTGTGGAAGTTACTGACGTAAGATTACGCCGCGTGAATACCGATGGTCGCATGAGAGCGATTGCATCCATCACGCTGGATCACGAATTTGTCGTACATGATATTCGTGTGATTGATGGAAACAATGGTCTTTTCGTTGCGATGCCGAGTAAACGCACCCCTGATGGAGAATTCCGCGATATTGCTCATCCTATTAATTCCAGCACGCGGGGCAAGATCCAGGATGCTGTTTTAAATGAGTATCATCGTTTGGGTGATTCTGAAGCATTAGAATATGAAGAAGCCGGGGCTTCTTAAACATAACAAAATGTAAGGACTGCTGATAAAGGCTGACACAAGGCCTTTTCCGGCAGTCCTTTTTTAAATCTGATTTTTCAGTAATAAAGCGATTACATAGAAAATTCTTGCACTTTTTGATGTCTTCTTGAAATCAACAGCTATTTAGGATATATTTTTCTATGGATAAAAGGGATATTGGAGGCCATTAAATGGATAAGCGGTTTGCAGTGATTTTAGCTGCCGGAAAAGGAACGAGAATGAAATCGAAGCTCTATAAGGTCCTTCATCCGGTATGCGGAAAGCCTATGGTAGAGCACGTCGCAGACGAAGCTCTGAAATTATCTTTAGCGAAGCTTGTCACCATCGTAGGACACGGCGCCGAAGATGTGAAGAAGCAGCTCGGACAGAAAAGCGATTACGCTCTCCAAGCAGAACAGCTCGGTACGGCTCATGCGGTCAAGCAGGCAAAACCATTTCTTCACGGAGAAAAGGGTGTCACGATCGTTATTTGCGGCGATACACCGCTTCTGACGGCGGAGACGATGGAAGCCATGCTGAATGAACATACAGACAAAGGTGCAAAAGCCACGGTGTTAACGGCCGTTGCCGACGATCCCGCCGGATACGGAAGAATCATCCGCAGTGAAGACGGCGCCGTTCAAAAAATCGTGGAGCACAAGGATGCTTCGGAGCAAGAACGTCTTGTGAAAGAAATCAACACGGGAACGTACTGTTTTGATAACGAGGCTCTTTTTCGTGTCATCGAACAGGTTTCGAATGAAAATGCCCAAGGCGAGTATTATCTGCCGGATGTGATCGAAATCCTCAAAGACGAAGGCGAAACTGTTGCCGCTTACCAGACTGGTAACTTCCAAGAGACGCTCGGAGTGAATGATAGAGTCGCTCTTTCTCAGGCTGAAATGTATATGAAAGAGCGTATTAACAAACGGCATATGCAGAACGGAGTCACTTTAATCGATCCGATGAATACGTACATCTCACCTGACGCACGTATCGGACAAGATACAGTTATTTATCCCGGAACTGTGTTAAAGGGACAAGCTGAAATCGGCGATGAATGTGTCATCGGCCCTCACACTGAGATAGAGGACAGTTCAATCGGCAGCCGCACTGTGATTAAACAATCCGTTGTCAACCGCAGCAAAGTTGGGAATGATGTAAATATCGGTCCTTTTGCTCACATCAGACCCGATTCCGCAATCGGCAATGAAGTGAAGATCGGAAACTTTGTTGAAATCAAGAAAACACAATTCGGCGACCGAAGCAAAGCATCTCATTTAAGCTATATCGGTGATGCCGAAGTGGGCACGGATGTGAATCTGGGCTGCGGCTCCATCACGGTCAATTATGATGGGAAGAAAAAATATTTAACCAAGATTGAAGACGGCGCTTTTATAGGCTGCAACTCCAATCTGGTCGCTCCTGTCACAGTGGGAGAAGGCGCGTATGTCGCTGCGGGTTCAACCGTAACTGAAGATGTGCCGGGCGAAGCGCTTGCCATTGCCAGAGCAAGACAAGTAAATAAAGAAGATTATGTGAAAAATATTCATAAAAAATAATCCTAAAATCGGAGGTTTACCATGTCTAACGAATACGGAGATAAGAATTTAAAGATTTTTTCTTTGAATTCAAATCCAGAACTTGCAAAAGAAATCGCGGATAATGTAGGGGTTCAATTAGGAAAGTGCTCTGTTACAAGATTCAGTGACGGAGAGGTCCAGATCAACATAGAAGAAAGTATTCGCGGCTGTGATTGCTATATCATTCAGTCTACAAGTGCGCCGGTTAATGAGCACATTATGGAATTGCTGATTATGGTTGACGCTCTAAAGCGCGCTTCCGCGAAAACAATCAACATTGTGATTCCGTACTACGGTTATGCGCGCCAGGACAGAAAAGCAAGATCACGTGAACCGATTACGGCAAAACTTTTTGCAAACCTGCTTGAAACAGCGGGTGCGACACGCGTGATTGCGCTTGATTTACACGCGCCGCAAATTCAAGGTTTCTTTGACATTCCGATTGACCACTTAATGGGTGTTCCGATTTTAGGCCATTACTTTGAAGGTAAAGACTTGAAAGATATCGTTATTGTTTCTCCTGACCACGGCGGTGTGACGCGCGCCCGCAAACTTGCGGACCGTCTGAAAGCGCCGATCGCGATTATCGACAAACGCCGTCCTAGACCGAATGAGGTAGAAGTGATGAACATCGTCGGTAACGTGGAAGGAAAAACAGCGATTCTGATCGATGATATTATTGATACGGCCGGCACAATCACACTTGCCGCTAACGCGCTGGTTGAAAACGGAGCTGCAGAAGTGTATGCATGCTGTACGCACCCTGTATTGTCAGGCCCTGCCGTTGAGCGGATCAATAACTCTAAAATCAAGGAGCTTGTCGTAACGAACAGCATTAAGCTTCCTGATGAGAAAAAAATCGACCGCTTTAAGCAGCTTTCTGTCGGACCGCTTCTGGCTGAAGCGATTATCCGCGTTCACGAGAAACAATCTGTCAGCTATTTATTCAGCTAAACCGAAACTTTAAGGTTTAAATCCCAGTTATTGTGGGTATTGTTCTAATAGGACGATAAAACGATAATTAGGATGGTGCTGAATATGGCAACTTTAAAAGCAAATGAAAGAACAGATTTTAAACGTTCGACGCTTCGGAAAATCCGTCATTCAGGACATGTTCCAGGGATTATATACGGTAAAGAAATAACGAATACGCCTGTCTCTTTAGACAGTGTTGAATTGCTTAAAACATTGCGGGACGAAGGAAAAAACACGATTATCACAATTGATGTCAACGGAAATCAGCAATCGGTTATGGTGACTGATCTTCAGACAGACCCGCTCAAAAACGAATTGACGCACGCCGATTTTCAAGTCGTGAATATGAGTGAGGAGCTCGAGGCCGAGGTGCCGATTCAGCTGACGGGAGAGGCGAAAGGAGTCAAAGACGGAGGCGTTATCCAGCAGCCGCTGCATGAGCTTTCGATCAAGGCTAAGCCGAAGGACATCCCTCAGACAATTAATGTTGATATTTCCGGGCTTGAAATGAATGATGTGCTGACCATCGCAGATCTGACTGCTGACGGCAATTATACATTTACAAACGACCCGGAAGAAGTCGTGGCTTCCATCCTTCCTCCTAAGCAGGAAGCATTCGAAGAAGATGCAGAACCGTCTCCTGAGGAAGAGCCCGAAGGAGAAAATCAATAAGCGCTTTAAGACGTAACCCGCCCGAGGTTACGTCTTTTGTGCTAGAATGAGAAGAATTACAGCGATGTTGAGGGAGGATTTACGATGCTTGTGATTGCCGGTCTCGGTAACCCGGGAAAAACCTATGAGAACACGAGACATAATGTCGGCTTTAGGGCCATTGACGAGCTTTCCAAAGAATGGAATATTGAACTGAATAAAACGAAATTCAACGGACTTTACGGAATGGGGTTTGTTTCCGGAAAAAAAGTTCTACTTGTTAAACCGCTTACATATATGAATTTATCAGGAGAATGTTTGCGGCCGCTGCTGGATTATTATGATGCCGATCATGAAGATCTGAAAGTCATATACGATGACCTTGATCTTCCGACGGGAAAAATCAGGCTTCGGACGAAGGGGAGCGCAGGGGGACATAACGGAATTAAATCGCTTATACAGCATCTCGGAACCCCTGAATTTGACCGGGTCAGAATCGGAATCGGCCGCCCCGTTAACGGAATGAAAGTCGTTGACTATGTACTGGGAGCTTTTACGAAGGAAGAAGCGCCGCATATCAATGATGCCGTCTCAAAAACCGTAAAAGCCTGCGAAGCTTCCTTAACGAAACCATTTTTAGAAGTCATGAACGAATTTAATGCAAATGTATAAGATAAATAATGGGAGACCATACTAGGGAAAAATGATTTTTTCACATCAGGAGGTCCAACGTATGGCTTTGCATTATTTCTGCCGCCACTGCGGCTTTAAGGTAGGGAGCCTGGAATATTCAACGGTGCCGACACAGTCACTTGGATTTCAGCACTTAACAAATGAGGAAAGAAACGATATGATTTCATATAAAGACAATGGAGATGTCCATGTTCTTACAATTTGTGAAGACTGCCAAGAGGCGCTGGAACGCAATCCGCACTACCATGAACACAACACATTTATTCAATAAGAAGCTTTGGTGTAGATTCTAGACCAAAGCGTTTTTCTGTTCTTGCAGAAAATAGAGAGGAGGGCCCATATGGACAACATTCAAACCTTTATTAAAGAAAGCGATGATTTTAAATCCATTGTCAACGGTTTACATGAGGGGCTGAAGGAACAGCTGCTTGCGGGTCTGTCAGGTTCCGCGCGTTCTGTTTTTACCTCCGCCCTTGCACAGGAAACGAAAAGGCCGATTTTCTTTATCACCCATAATTTATATCAGGCCCAAAAAGTGACGGAAGATCTGACGGCGCTTCTCGGGGATCAATCTGTTTTTTTATACCCCGTGAATGAATTGATTTCTTCAGAAATTGCGGTAGCGAGTCCTGAACTGCGCGCTCAGCGGCTTGATGTCATTAATAGATTAACAAACGGAGAAGCGCCGGTCGTTGTGGCGCCCGTTGCGGCAGTGAGAAGAATGCTTCCGCCGAAGGAGCTGTGGAAAAGCAGCCAGCTCGTCATTTCACTCGGAGACGATATAGAACCGGATCAGCTGTCCGCGCGCCTTGTAGAGGTGGGGTATGAGCGTTCCGATATGGTTTCTGCACCCGGTGAATTCAGTATTCGCGGCGGAATTATCGACATTTATCCGCTGACGTCGGAGCATCCGGTGCGAATTGAACTGTTTGATACGGAGGTCGATTCCATCAGAAGCTTCAATTCTGATGACCAGAGATCAATCGAGACGCTCAAACATGTGGCGATCGGACCGGCGAAGGAATTGATCATCAGGGCGGAAGAAAAAGCCCGGGCAATGGAAAGGCTCGATAAAGGGCTTGCCGACAGTCTGAAAAAGCTGAAGCAGGACAAACAAAAGGAAATGCTTCATATCAATATCTCACATGATAAAGAACGGTTATCAACGGGACAGACTGATCAGGAACTTGTGAAGTATCTCTCGTACTTTTACGAAAAACCTGCTAGTTTGCTAGATTATACACCGGCAGACACGTTGTTATTGTTAGACGAGGTCAGCCGCATTCATGAAATGGAGGATCAGCTGCAAAAAGAAGAGGCCGAATTTACGACAAGTCTGCTCGAGGAAGGGAAAATTCTGCATGACATTCATTTATCCTTCAGCTTTCAGGAGCTTATGAGCGAAAAGCGGCGCCCGGCTATTTATTATTCATTATTTTTGCGTCATGTCCAGCATACAAGCCCTCAGAATATCGTGAATGTGACAAGCCGGCAGATGCAGAGTTTTCACGGGCAGATGAATGTCCTCTCAGGTGAAATGGAGCGCTTTAAGAAATCAAACTTCACCGTCGTCTTTTTAGGCGCAAATAAGGACAGAACCGACAGATTGGCATCCGTGCTGGCTGATTACGAAATTGAAGCCGCGAAAACGGACAGCTCCAAAGCGCTTGTGCAAGGACAGGTCTATGTCATGGAAGGCGAGCTGCAATCCGGTTTTGAACTGCCGCTGATGAAGCTGGCCGTCATTACGGAGGAAGAGCTGTTCAAAAACCGAATCAAGAAAAAGTCGAGAAAGCAGAAGCTGACAAATGCCGAACGGATCAAAAGCTATTCCGAGCTTCAGGTCGGTGACTATGTCGTCCACGTCAACCACGGGATCGGTAAGTACTTGGGGATCGAAACACTGGAAATCAAAGGCATTCATAAAGATTACCTCAACATTCATTATCAGGGCAGCGATAAGCTGTATGTCCCTGTAGAACAAATCGATCAGGTGCAGAAGTATGTCGGCTCTGAAGGAAAAGAACCGAAGCTTTATAAACTGGGCGGCAGTGAATGGAAACGGGTGAAGAAAAAAGTTGAAAACTCCGTTCAGGATATTGCCGATGATCTGATTAAGCTTTATGCGGAACGGGAAGCAAGCAAAGGCTATGCGTTCTCGCCCGATCATGAAATGCAGCGGCAGTTCGAATCTGCTTTCCCTTACCAGGAAACAGAGGACCAGCTCCGTTCCATTCAGGAGATTAAAAAGGATATGGAAAGAGAACGCCCGATGGACCGTTTGCTTTGCGGCGATGTGGGTTACGGGAAGACGGAGGTAGCCATCCGAGCGGCCTTTAAAGCGATCGCAGACGGAAAGCAGGTCGCGCTTCTTGTGCCGACGACAATACTCGCGCAGCAGCATTATGAAACCATTACGGAGCGTTTTCAGGACTATCCGATTAACATCGGTCTTCTCAGCCGATTCAGAACGAGAAAAGAATCCAATGAAACGATTAAAGGACTGAAAAACGGAACGGTAGACATCGTAATCGGAACCCACAGGCTCTTATCTAAAGACGTCGTCTATAAAGATCTCGGCTTGCTCATCATTGATGAAGAGCAGCGCTTCGGCGTAACGCATAAGGAAAAAATCAAACAGATCAAAGCCAATGTCGATGTACTGACTCTTACAGCGACGCCGATTCCGCGTACGCTTCATATGTCCATGCTCGGTGTGCGGGATTTATCCGTTATTGAAACGCCGCCGGAAAACCGTTTCCCTGTTCAGACATATGTCGTGGAATACAACGGCGCGCTTGTACGAGAAGCTATCGAAAGAGAACTGGCGCGCGGAGGACAGGTATATTTCCTGTACAACCGCGTGGATGACATCGAGCGGAAGGCTGATGAAATTTCCATGCTTGTTCCCGATGCGAAAGTGGCATATGCCCACGGAAAAATGACCGAAAATGAATTGGAAAGCGTCATGCTCAATTTTCTGGAAGGGGAATCAGACGTCCTTGTCAGCACGACTATTATTGAGACAGGCGTAGATATACCAAATGTCAATACCTTGATTGTGTTCGACGGAGACAAAATGGGGCTGTCTCAGCTGTATCAGCTGAGAGGACGGGTCGGCCGTTCCAACCGCGTCGCTTACGCTTATTTTACGTACCGCAGAGACAAAGTGCTTACTGAGGTGGCGGAAAAACGGCTGCAGGCGATTAAAGAATTTACCGAGCTGGGATCAGGCTTTAAAATCGCCATGCGTGACTTGACGATCAGGGGAGCGGGGAACCTTCTCGGCGCCCAGCAGCACGGCTTTATCGACTCAGTCGGTTTTGACCTGTACTCGCAAATGCTCAAGGAAGCGATTGAAGAGCGGAAAGGCGATATTCCGAAAAGCGAACAGTTTGAGACAGAAATCGATATCGAGCTTGACGCGTATATTCCTGAAAACTATATACAAGACGGCAAGCAAAAAATCGACATGTATAAACGCTTCAGGTCAATCGCCACAATTGAGGAGAAAAATGAGCTCCAAGATGAAATCATCGACAGGTTCGGCAGCTATCCTAAAGAAGTTGAATGGCTGTTTACGGTTGCTGAGATGAAGGTATACGGAAAATATGAACGCGTCGAACTCATCAAGCAGGATAAAGACGCGATCAGATTTACCATTTCTGAAGAGGCCAGCGCACAGATTGACGGCCAGAAATTATTCGAACTCGGCAATAAATACGGCCGGCAGATCGGACTGGGAATGGAAGGGAAAAAGCTGAAAATCTCAGTACAGACGAAAGGCCGCAAAACGGAAGAGTGGCTGGAGACCGTGCTCGGCATGCTGAAAGGCCTTCAGAATGTGAAGAAAGAAACAATCGCGTCTTCATAAAAATTGTTACTCTCTGGTGTATATTACATTTGATGTGACGGATACTAATTTCAAGCGAGTGGCGGAAGCTACATAAAGTAAAGAGCTTTAGTACTTTCCCTTAAATATCATCACATGAAAGAGAGGCACCAGAGAGATGAAAGCTACAGGTATCGTACGTCGTATTGATGATCTAGGACGGGTCGTCATTCCTAAAGAAATTCGGAGAACACTGCGAATCAGGGAAGGAGACCCGCTTGAAATATTCGTTGACCGCGACGGAGAAGTTATATTGAAAAAATATTCTCCTATCAGTGAGCTTGGCGATTTTGCGAAAGAATATGCAGATGCATTGTATGACAGTCTCGGCCATTCCGTCTTGATTTGCGACCGTGACGCGTATATTGCCGTTTCGGGCAGTTCGAAAAAAGAATTTCTGAATAAAGCCATCAGCGATTTGCTCGAAAAAACGATGGATCAGCGCAGCTCAGTGGTAGAAAACGACGTGAAGTCCGCGCAGCTTGTGAATGACATTGATGAAGATATGAGCTCCTATACAATCGCTCCGATCGTGGCAAATGGCGATCCTATCGGTGCCGTGGTCATCTTTTCCAAGGAACAGGCGCTTGGAGAAGTAGAACATAAAGCGGTAGAAACGGCAGCCAGTTTTTTGGCGAGACAAATGGAGCAGTAGGTCTTATTACCATTATTGAAATAAGAAAACGGGAAAAGAACAGCTCTTATACAAGTGCTGTTCTTTTTCATATTCATATGTGCTCTCTATCGGTTCGGCCGTTAGGATTGTGATATAATAAGCTCGTTTTATAGACGTAATTTTCTAGCGGCTGGAAGGAGCTTTTGGATGAACGATTCAGTTGGCGCCAAGCGGCAATCGGCATGGAAAGGTGCTTTTGTGCTCGTCGTTGCGGGCATCGTGACGAAGATATTAAGCGCCGTGTACAGGGTTCCTTTTCAGAATATTGTCGGTGACGTCGGATTTTACATTTATCAGCAGGTGTATCCGTTTTTAGGGATCGCGGTCATGCTGTCAACATCCGGTTTTCCGGTGATCATCTCAAAATTAATGAACGATTATAGCGATCATAAACAAAAAATAATGAAAATTTCCGCCCTTTATGTCACGGCGGCCGGACTTGTTCTGTTTGCGCTCATGTATGCCGGCGCGGCGCCGTTGGCCGGTTTTATGGGTGACGCCCGCCTTGTGATGCTGATAAGGGTCGCGGCGTTCGCTTTCATACTGTTTCCGTTTACGGCGGTTTTCCGGGGGTATTTCCAAGGCGTGCATGATATGATGCCGTCAGCCTTATCCCAGATTACGGAACAGCTTCTTCGGGTGGCGGTGCTTCTCGGTTTATCCTTCTGGCTTTTGAAAAGCGGGCGTTCGTTATACGCGGCGGGTGCGGGGGCGGCCTCGGGATCAATTGCCGGGAGCTTTGCGGCCCTTTGTGTATTGGCTGTTTTCTGGTATAAGCGGGAAGAAACAAAGAAAGACGGCGGACATATCGAAACGGCCGTCATTGTAAAAAAGCTGCTGCTTTATTCAGTCACCATCTGTATGAGCAGTGTACTCATGCTTTTGATTCAGCTTGTAGACGCCTTAAACTTATATTCACTGCTTTCAGACGGGACGGAGAGCCATGCCGCGAAACAGCTGAAAGGCATATATGACCGCGGACAGCCGCTCCTTCAGCTGGGAACCGTGTTTGCCGTCAGTATCGCCGCGTCCTTGGTTCCTTCAATTTCAAAAGCGGTGCATGAGAACAAGCCGTTTATCATAAAAGAGAAAGCGTCATCTGCCGTCAAGCTCTGCCTTGCGGTAGGGATCGGTGCATCAGCCGGGCTTTTTTGCATTTTAGAACCGGTGAATATCATGCTTTTCCAAAACAGTGAGGGGACGCAGACCTTACAAATATTCAGCTTATCTATCTTTTTTGCCTCGATTGCGCTTACGGCAGCCGCAATTCTGCAAGGAGCGGGACATACCGTTTTCCCCGCCGTATCCGTTTTGGCGGGAGGGGCGCTGAAATGGGTGCTGAATGTTTGGCTGGTCCCCGGCTGGGGTATTACAGGAGCGGCACTGGCGACCGTCTTGGCATTTGCCGCAGTTGCGTGCCTGAATCTCCGGAGAATTTGGTCGAAGGGATGGCTGACGAATATCGGAGGCGTGATTGCCCGTCTGTGCTGGTGCAGTCTGCTGATGGTCTTCTTTTTGGTCGTATATATGAAGCTTTGGCAGTTATTTGTTCCTGTCAGCAGGGGCGGAGCTGTATGTGAGAGTCTGTCTGCGTCAATCATCGGAGGGCTATTGTTTATTTATTGTATGATAAGAATGAAGATTTTCACGGACGAAGAGCTGAGCGGTCTTCCTTTCGGCAGTGCTTTAAGCAAATTGAAAAAGAGGAGAGAAAAACATGGCAGGTAATATTACGGTCGTCGGCCTCGGCGCCGGAGACATGGATCAGTTGACAGTGGGCGTACATAAGCTGCTGACTCAGGCGAAGCATTTATATATAAGAACGAAAGACCACCCTTTGATTTCGGAATTAGAGCAAGAGACAGAAGCGGACATCCGGTATTTTGATGATATTTATGAAAAACATGATCAGTTTGAAGCGGTCTATGAAGAGATCACGGACATTCTGTTTGAAAAAGCGAAGCAAGAGGATGTCGTCTACGCTGTACCCGGGCATCCGTTTGTCGCTGAGAAAACCGTTCAGCTGTTATTTGAACGCCGGGAAGAACAACAGATAGATGTTCATACTGCCGGAGGGCAAAGCTTTCTGGATGCCACTTTTAATGCGTTGCGAATTGATCCGATTGAAGGGTTTCAATTTACGGATGCGCAAACAATGACGCCGGATGAGCTCGAACTCCGGCATCACCTGATCATCTGCCAGGTTTATGACCAAATGACGGCCTCTGAGGTGAAGCTGACGCTCATGGAGAAATTGCCTGACGACTATGAAGTGGTCATCGTTACGGCAGCCGGGAGCAAGGGAGAAAAGATGATCAAGGTGCCTTTGTTTGAACTTGACCGCAATGTAGAAATAAATAACTTAACAAGCGTGTATGTTCCGCCGATTAAAAAAGAAGAACTCCTTTACCAGGAATTTTCTGCATTCCGAAGTATTATTCGCGAGCTTCGCGGGCCGAACGGCTGTCCGTGGGATCAAAAGCAGACACACCAGTCATTAAAGAAATATATGATTGAGGAATGCTACGAACTGCTTGAGGCCATTGACGAAGAGGACACGGATCACATGATAGAAGAACTCGGGGACGTCATGCTTCAGGTTATGCTGCACGCCCAGATCGGAGAAGACGAGGGGTATTTCTCAATTGATGATGTCATCAGAGACATCAGTGCGAAGATGGTCAGACGGCACCCGCATGTGTTTAAGGATGTTAAGGTTCAGGATGAACATGATGTCGTCGCCAACTGGGAAGAAATCAAAAAGGCGGAAAAGCAAACAACATCCTCTTCATTGCTGGATGCCGTGCCGAAAACACTGCCTTCTCTTGCGAAAGCCGCCAAGCTTCAGAAAAAAGCCGCAAAAACCGGCTTTGACTGGGATAACGTTCAGGACATATGGGATAAAGTAAATGAAGAGCTGAAGGAATTTTCTGCAGAGGCTTCCGCCGAATCAGCAGATGAAATCAGCTTAAAAGCTGAATTCGGCGATGTTTTATTTGCATTGGTCAATATCGGCCGATACTATAAAATTGAGCCTGAGGAAGCGCTCGCCATGACAAATGACAAATTCCGCAGACGCTTTGCTTATATTGAGAAAGAAGCGGCAGCAAAGGGCCTTGAATTGACCGCAATGTCACTTGAGGAAATGGACAAATTGTGGGATGAAGCAAAAGAAATGGAGAGGAGATTCTGATATGAGACTTGATAAATTTTTAAAAGTATCCAGATTAATTAAGCGACGCACATTGGCGAAAGAGGTCGCCGATCAAGGGAGAATCACCGTTAACGGGAATCAGGCGAAAGCCAGCTCAGACGTAAAAGCCGGTGATGAACTGAAGGTCCGCTTCGGGCAGAAGCTTGTCACCGTGAAGGTAAATGAATTGAAAGAAACAACGAAAAAAGAAGAAGCCGCGGGCATGTATACAATCGTCAAAGAAGAAAAACTCGGCGAATAGGCTTGTTCTAAACAAGGCTCCCGCCTCATACAATGCAGTAATAATGCTAAAAGTATCGAGGATATGGGGGCTGAATAGATGAATTCATATTATGAGCAAAAAGGTTCTTCTTCTGTTCCGGAACAGCATGATGTAACGATGAAAGGGAGAAAGCATTTAGACATTTCGGGCGTCAAGCATGTGGAAAGTTTTGATAACGAAGAGTTTTTGCTGGAAACGGTTATGGGAATGCTTTCCGTCAGAGGCGAGAATCTGCAGATGAAAAACCTTGATGTGGAAAAAGGGATTGTATCTATAAAAGGCAGGGTGTTTGACCTTGTATATTTAGACGAGCAGCAAGGGGATAAAGCTAAAGGGTTTTTTAGCAAGTTGTTTAAATGACGCTGACGACCCAATTTTATACGATGCTGGCAATGACCGGTATGGGCGCCTGGCTCGGAGCGTCGCTTGATACATACAGGCTGTTTGTCAGCCGCGCCAAAACGGCCAGATGGCTGTTATTCATTCATGACATTCTCTTTTGGATTGTACAAGGTCTGCTGTTTTTCTATGTGCTGCTCAATGTGAATGAAGGGGAACTCAGGGTATACATTTTCTTGGCTGTCTTACTGGGTATTGCGACGTACCAAAGCCTGTTTAAACGAATGTATATAAAAATACTGAAATTTGCCATTCATCTTGCGGTGTCTCTTTACCAATTCGCAAAAAAGCTCATTCAGCACGTGCTGTTCCGTCCGGTGCTTCTGCTCTTTAAGCTGCTCATCGGGCTGATCACGGTTATTTCTTTATACTCCTATCGGGTGAGTGCCTTTTTTGCGAAGTGTCTTTTTAAGATCGTAGCGTTTTTGCTGTATCCGCTGTTTTTCCTGTTGAAACATTTATTGAAACTTCTTCCTGAAAAGTGGCGTCTTACTTTCAAACGTTATTTTCAAAAAAGTGCAGGATTTTTACAAAAGAGCAAGAAACTAATCATAACAATCAGATCGACCATGATACGTATTTTGAAAAGGTGAAAGGAGGACCGTCTGGTTTGAATCTATCTAGGGAACGTACAATAACTGAAATTCAAAACGACTATAAAGAGCAGGTTGAACGGCAATCCCAGCTTATGAAAAGAAGGCGGAAAGGGCTTTTCAGACGGTTGATCGTATTCGGCGCCCTTGTGTTGTTGACGGCTATTGTCTTAGCGGGTTCTCTGTGGTCACAGACCTCTTCCCTTAGCGCAAACGAAGAAAAAAAGGCTCAGCTGGAAAAACAAGTAAAAGAATTGAATGCGAAACAGGCTGATTTAAAAGATGAAATTTCCAAATTAAAGGATGAGGATTACGTCACAGAGCTTGCCAGAAGAGACTTGTTTATGTCAGGAAATGGTGAGATTCTCTTTAATGTAGAAAAGAAGAGCAAGTAGCCTTGTTGACACTTAAATTTTTATTTAGGTATAATTAAACAAACGATCTTTTTATAAGCCTAAGGAGGAGCACTTTTTTTATGTCGATTGAAGTTGGCAGCAAGTTGCAAGGGAAAATAACAGGTATTACAAATTTCGGAGCATTTGTTGAATTGCCTGGAGGCTCAACCGGTCTCGTTCATATCAGTGAGGTAGCCGATAATTATGTAAAAGACATTAACGAGCATTTAAAAGTCGGCGATCAAGTTGAAGTGAAAGTCATCAACGTTGAAAAAGACGGGAAAATTGGTTTATCAATTAAAAAAGCTAAAGACCGTCCGCAAGCCAGACCTAGAAATGATTTCCGTCCGAAAGAATCTTTTGAACAGAAAATGAACAAGTTTCTTAAAGATAGCGAAGACCGCTTATCATCTTTAAAACGAAACACGGAATCAAAACGTGGAGGGCGCGGAGCAAGAAGAGGATAACTTGCTGCTTTCTATAAATACATGGAGCATCCGTCTATCCCAGCGGGTGCTTTTTTTGTATACGCGCATGTAGTCAGAAAATTAAAACTTTAAAGTTTCTGTTGACGGAATGAAGAAACCTTTGTATTATATAACTTGTGCTTATAAGCACCTATATGGCGGTGTAGCTCAGCTGGCTAGAGCGTACGGTTCATACCCGTGAGGTCGGGGGTTCGATCCCCTCCGCCGCTACCATATATATCTGGCCCGTTGGTCAAGCGGTTAAGACACCGCCCTTTCACGGCGGTAACACGGGTTCGAATCCCGTACGGGTCATCAAGCGAATCGGCTTCTGTTGCAGAAGCCGATTTTTTCATATTTAGACAACTTTTTGAGAAATGTCGGAGGAAATACAAAAGGAAAGGGGAACAAGGGAGAAAGCGTCGAAGAGTTCTTTGGAATTGTTACCTTCTTTTGACAAAATCCTATCTGGGCTTTCATTTATAATGACAAGCAACGAATAAAACAGGTGGGGGATGAGAGCAATGGAAAAAGCGGAAAGAAGAGTGAACGGGCCGATGGCGGGACAAGCTCTGGAAAAACTGCAATCGTTTTTTGAAAAGGCGGCAAAGCTTACAGTCCATCAAGCGCATTCACTTTTTTTCTATAAGGGTTTCATTTATGTCGTGATCGGTTTTTTACTTGGACGGGCTTTCATATTATCTGAGGTTCTTCCGTTTGCACTGCCGTTTTTCGGAGCGATGCTTTTGATCAGAAGAGATAAAGCCTTCTATGCTTGTCTGTCTTTACTTGCGGGCGCTTTAACCATTTCGCCGAAACACTCTTTATTGATTCTCACAGCTTTGGCCGTCTTCACTCTATTTTCAAAAATCGGTACATATATCGTGCAGGACCGGGTGAAGATGCTGCCGATCGTGGTGTTTTTCTCTATGGCTGCCGCGAGAATCGGATTTGTTTATTTTGAAAGCGGCGCTTTTACCACCTATGATTATGTGATGGCTGTTGTCGAGGCGGGCCTGGCCTTTATTTTGACGCTGATCTTTTTACAAAGCCTGCCGATTTTCACGATCAAAAAAGTGAAGCAATCGTTAAAAATAGAAGAAATCATCTGTTTTATGATCTTGATCGCATCCGTTTTAACCGGGCTTGCCGGTGTTTCATTTCAGGGAATGCAGGCTGAGCATATCCTGGCCCGCTATGTCGTGCTGAGTTTTTCCTTTGTCGGCGGGGCAAGCATCGGCTGTACGGTCGGTGTTGTGACCGGACTGATCCTCGGGCTTGCGAATATCGGGAATCTCTATCAAATGAGTCTGCTTGCGTTTTCCGGGCTTCTTGGCGGGCTGCTGAAAGAAGGAAAGAAAGCCGGCGCCGCAGTCGGATTGGTGATCGGCTCACTGCTGATTTCATTATATGGTGAAGGGTCTGCCGGATTAATGACCACTCTTTATGAATCTTTGATTGCTGTTGTATTGTTTTTGATTACGCCCCAATCGATTACGAAAAAGGTGGCGCGATACATACCGGGCACTGCTGAGCACAGTCAGGAGCAGCAGCAGTACGCGAGGAAAATCAGAGATGTCACCGCCCAGAAAGTAGACCAGTTCTCCAATGTGTTTCATGCCTTGTCGGAGAGCTTCGCCACCTTTCATCAGACGTCTTCCGATGAGCAGGCGGAAGAAGGGGAAGTGGATCTCTTTTTAAGCAAAATCACCGAGCATTCCTGCCAATCCTGCTATAAAAAAAGCAAATGCTGGGTTCAAAACTTTGATAAAACATATGACTTAATGAAACAAGTTATGCATGAAACAGAAGAAAAGCAGTATGCCTCAAACCGCAGATTGAAAAAAGAGTTTCAACAGCACTGTTCCAAATCCAGACAGGTGGAAGAGCTGATTGAGGACGAACTTGCCCACCATCACGCCCATCTGACACTGAAGAGAAAAGTTCAGGACAGCAGGAGGCTTGTTGCCGAGCAGCTGTTGGGGGTTTCTGAGGTTATGGCGGACTTTTCTCGGGAAATAAAACGGGAGAGGGAGCAGCATTTTATTCAGGAAGAACAAATGATAGAGGCGCTTCAGCATTTCGGAATCGAGATTCAGCATGTCGAGATATACAGCTTGGAGCAGGGCAATATTGATATCGAAATGACAATCCCGTTCAGCGGAGGACACGGCGAGAGTGAGAAAATTATCGCCCCGATGCTGTCTGACATTCTTGAGGAGCAGATACTTGTCAAAAGCGAACAGCACTCGGCTCATCCGAATGGCTACAGCCATGTTGCGTTCGGTTCGACCAAATCGTACCGGGTATCGACAGGCGCGGCTCATGCGGCAAAAGGCGGCGGCCTTGTCTCCGGCGACAGCTACAGCATGATGGAACTGGGGGCGAGAAAATATGCGGCCGCAATCAGTGACGGCATGGGCAATGGGGCGAGGGCTCATTATGAGAGCAACGAAACGATTAAGCTGCTCGAAAAAATTCTCGAATCAGGTATTGATGAAAAAATAGCGATCAAAACGATCAACAGTATTCTGTCTTTACGGACGACAGACGAAATCTACTCAACTCTCGATCTTTCTATCATTGATCTTCAGGATGCAAGCTGCAAATTCTTGAAGGTCGGTTCAACGCCGAGTTTTATCAAGCGGGGAGATCAAGTCATGAAAGTGCAGGCCAGCAATCTGCCGATCGGCATCATCAATGAATTTGATGTGGAGGTTGTAAGTGAACAGTTAAAAGCGGGAGATCTGCTCGTCATGATGAGTGACGGTATTTTTGAAGGACCGAAGCACGTTGAAAACCATGACCTGTGGATGAAACGGAAAATGAAAGGGCTGAAAACCGAAGATCCGCAGGAAATCGCTGATATATTAATGGAAGAGGTCATCAGAACGCGTTCCGGCCAAATCGAAGACGATATGACGGTGGTTGTTGTCCGGATTGATCACAACACGCCGAAATGGGCTTCCATACCGGTGCCGGCGGTATTCCAAAATAAAAAGGAGATTTCTTAATCCTTTCGTATAAATCACTTTCCTTCTGGCGAAGATGGGACTAATCGTATCACCGGGAGGAATGTATGTGAATAAGGGACATTTAAATCAAGTTCTGCTGATTACAGATGGCTGCTCCAATCATGGTGAAGACCCGATTGCAATGGCGGCTTTCGCCAAGGAGCAGGGGATTACGGTGAATGTTATAGGGATTATGGAAGAAAACGCGATTGACCAAGAGGCAATGAAGGAAGTTGAAGGCATCGCCATGGCCGGTGGCGGCGTCCATCAAGTTGTATATGCGTCACAATTGTCTCAGACGGTTCAAATGGTGACGAAAAAAGCAATGACCCAGACGCTGCAAGGTGTCGTCAATCAAGAGCTTAAACAAATCTTAGGGAAAAACGTTGAAATGGAAGAGCTTTCTCCGGAAAAACGCGGCGAAGTGATGGAAGTGGTTGATGAACTCGGAGAAACAGTTCATCTGCAGGTGCTTGTGCTGGTTGATACGAGTGCGAGTATGGCGCCGAAACTGCCGACGGTGAAAGAAGCGCTGATTGATCTTTCCATCAGTTTAAATTCCCGGGCCGGACAAAATGAATTTGCCATGTGTATATTTCCCGGGAAAAGCCAGGAAGTTGAGCTTGTGCTGAATTGGACGCCGAAGCTTGAATCCCTTTCTGCGCTCTTTGCGAAGCTGTCGACCGGCGGTATCACCCCTACGGGCCCCGCTATCAGGGAAGCGACGCAGCAGTTTGAGAGAATCCGCTCAAGAAGGAGCATGTTGGCAGATGATGAACGACGCTTTAACGAGTTTGGCATGTAGTTTGGCACCGGGGACGGCAATTCAGGGCAAATGGAACGGCAAATCCTACAGATTGCTCAAACAGCTTGGAAAAGGGGCTAACGGTATTGTATATCTGGCAGAAGCATCAGGCGGACAGGTCGCTTTGAAAATAAGCAGCGACAGCATGTCTGTTACCTCTGAAGTGAATGTCTTAAAATCCTTTTCAAAGGCCCGGTCGCAAACGATGGGGCCTTCTTTTTTTGATGCGGACGATGCGTTTATTCCGCAGCTGAATAAAAATGTCTCTTTTTACGTGATGGAGTACATAGAAGGGCCGCTTCTTCCGCAATATATCAGCAGTAAGGGAGCGGAGTGGATTCCGGTGCTGATGGTGCAGCTTCTTTCCAGCCTGTCAGTCCTTCATCAGCAGGGATGGGTTTTTGGCGACCTCAAACCGGAAAATCTTATTGTAACCGGACCGCCGGCTGCCATCCGCTGCATTGATGTAGGGGGAACGACAAAACAAGGCCGCGCGATTAAAGAGTATACGGAGTTTTACGACAGGGGCTATTGGGGGTATGGAACAAGAAAAGCAGAACCATCCTATGACCTGTTTGCTGTCGCAATGATCATGATTCACTGTGTCCAGAAGAAAGAGTGCAAAAAGTCAGGACAGCCGAAAGAACAGCTTCGTTCTATCATTGAAGGCCACCCGTTTCTGAACAAGTATAAGAAGGTTCTGTTTTCTGCTTTAAACGGCCAATATCCGTCTGCGGAAGCCATGAAGCATGACATCCTGACGGCGGGGCAGAGCGCCGGGAGTAAAAGGAAAGCCGCCGCCAAGCCTAAGCCGCCGCAATCAAAACCGCGGCAGGGCACTGTATCTCAAACGCGGTATAAACCTAAACAAAAACCCGCAAAGCATAATGGTTTGTTTGAAACAACACTTATTTTAATCAGCGTTCTCGCCCTTTATTTCGCTTACATCGTCTTTTTTCTCATCTAATGCCGGCCGGACGCCTGCGCTCATGCTTCTTCTTTGCTTGGAGGGAATGAAAGTGATAGGATATGTATATCTTTAAAAAACCTGCTCATTGTGAGGGGGACATTGTGAAAAGCGTGGAAGATTTTTTCAAAACATATCATCTTCAGGCGGAGGGAGAAACGATTATTGCCGGGGTCTCCGGAGGCCCTGATTCAATGGCGCTTCTCAGTATGCTGAATAAGCACTTCGGGCATTCTTCCGTTATCATAGCGGCGCATGTCGACCATCAGTTCAGGGGTCCTGAATCTGAAGAAGATATGAAGTTTGTGCAGTCATATTGCGAAGCGGAACACATCCTCTGCGAAACGGTACAGATTGATGTTTCTGCATACGCAAAGAAGAATAAGCTGAACAAGCAGGCTGCCGCGCGTGATTGCAGATATCAGTTTTTCGAAGATCTGATGACAAAACACCAAGCGAAGTTTTTGGCGCTGGCTCATCACGGCGATGACCAGGTTGAGACAATGCTCATGAGGCTTGCGAAAGGTACGCTCGGCGCAGGGCTCGCGGGAATGCAGCCCGTCCGCGAATTTGCATCCGGCTGGCTGATCAGGCCTTTCCTCTATGCGGAAAAGGATGAAATCCTAGAATACTGCCGTCAAGAAGGGCTCAGCTACAGAACGGATGAGAGCAATGCAAAAGACGATTATACAAGAAACAGATTCAGAAAGACCGTGCTTCCTTTTTTAAAACAAGAATCACCTGACGTTCATAAAATGTTTCAAAAGGTGAGTGAAGCACTGACAGAAGACGAACAATACTTGCAGTCATTAACGAAAGAACGAATGAATAAGGTTATTACAAGCAAGTCTGACACATCGGTTGAAGTCGATTCCTCTCAATTGCTTGCCCTTCCGATACCTTTACAAAGAAGAGGAGTTCAACTAATATTAAACTATCTTTATGAAAACGTTCCATCGTCGTTTTCCGCCCGCCACATACAGCAGTTTCTGGAATGGGCGGAAAATGGAAGCGCCTCGGGAGTGCTTGATTTTCCGAAAGGGCTGAAGGTGGTCAAATCATATCAGACATGTTTGTTTACATTTGAACAATGGCAATGTGAAAAGGTTCCCTTTGAGCTGCAGCTGCAAGGAGCGGAAGGCGAGACTGCTGTTCTCCCCAACGGCTTTATGATAGAGGTGGCCGATCAGGCTGACCCTCATATCAAAAATGGGAATGCTGTTTTTATGACAAGCAGAAATAAGGTGCAATTTCCTTTAACAATCCGGACGAGAAAAATCGGCGACCGGATTAAACTTAAAGGGATGAATGGCTCGAAAAAGGTAAAAGATATATTTATTGATCATAAACTGCCTCTGCGGGATCGGGACGAATGGCCGATTGTAACGGATGCGAGCGGTGAAATTATCTGGCTGCCTGGCTTGAAAAAATCCATCTTTGACGATCTTGTGATTTCAAACAGTGACCGCATTGTATTACAATATAGACAGCATGAAAAGTGTAGGGGGCAAGCATTAACATGAAACAGGATATCGAAAAAGTGCTGATCTCAGAAGATGAGATCCAGCAGAAAGTAAAAAAGCTTGGAGAACAATTAACAAGCGAGTACAGCGACACGTTTCCGTTGGCAATCGGTGTGTTAAAGGGAGCGCTTCCTTTTATGGCTGATCTTATAAAGCATATTGATACATATTTGGAAATGGACTTCATGGATGTATCAAGCTACGGAAATTCCACGGTTTCTTCCGGAGAAGTCAAAATCATCAAAGATTTGGATACATCTGTAGAAGGCCGGGACATCTTAATCATTGAAGATATTATCGACAGTGGGTTAACCTTGAGCTATCTCGTAGAACTCTTCCGATATCGTAAAGCGAAATCAATTAAGATTGTTACCCTGTTGGATAAACCAAGCGGAAGAAAAGCGGACATTAAAGCAGACTTCGTAGGCTTTGAAGTTCCTGACGCGTTTGTTGTGGGTTACGGACTTGATTATGCCGAGCGCTATCGCAATCTGCCTTACATCGGAGTATTAAAACCGGCGATTTATGAAAGCTGATCGGCTGCCTGCTTCCGAGATGGTTATCGGTTGTATTGGAATGATTTTCTATGGTACTATTGAACATAGTTGTGCTTACTGTGGGAGGAGGTAAGGAATGAATCGGGTCTTCCGTAATACCATTTTTTATTTACTTATTTTATTAGTAGTAATCGGGGTTGTGAGTTACTTCCAGACCTCAAACCCGAAAACAGAAAATATGTCGTACAGTACGTTTATCAAGAACCTCGATGAAGGGAAAGTTGATAGCGTATCGGTTCAGCCTGTCAGAGGTGTTTATGAGGTAAAAGGACAGCTGAAAAAATACGATAAAGACCAGTACTTTTTAACACATGTTCCTGAAGGAAAAGGAGCAGACCAGATATTTGACGCAATTAAAAAGACGGACGTAAAAGTTGATCCCGCACAGGAAACAAGCGGGTGGGTGACGTTCTTAACGACGATCATTCCGTTTGTCATCATCTTTATTCTGTTTTTCTTCCTGCTCAATCAGGCTCAGGGCGGCGGCAGCCGTGTCATGAACTTCGGAAAGAGCAAAGCGAAGCTGTATACGGAAGAAAAGAAACGCGTGAAGTTTAAAGATGTAGCCGGCGCGGATGAGGAGAAGCAGGAGCTCGTTGAGGTTGTTGAGTTTCTGAAAGATCCCCGCAAATTCGCCGAGCTTGGCGCCAGGATCCCTAAAGGCGTGCTGCTTGTCGGACCTCCGGGAACCGGTAAGACATTGCTTGCGAGAGCCTCAGCCGGTGAAGCTGGCGTTCCTTTCTTCAGCATCAGCGGATCTGATTTCGTTGAAATGTTTGTCGGTGTCGGTGCTTCCCGTGTGCGTGATTTATTCGAAAATGCGAAAAAGAATGCGCCTTGCCTGATCTTCATTGATGAGATCGACGCGGTAGGACGTCAGCGCGGCGCCGGTCTTGGCGGCGGGCATGATGAACGCGAACAGACGCTGAACCAGCTGCTTGTTGAGATGGACGGTTTCAGTGCGAATGAAGGAATCATTATTATCGCTGCGACAAACCGTGCGGACATTCTTGACCCTGCATTGCTCCGTCCGGGACGTTTTGACCGTCAGATTACAGTAGACCGTCCGGATGTCATCGGCCGTGAAGCCGTATTGCAGGTGCATGCGAGAAACAAACCGCTTGATGAGACGGTGAACTTAAAAGCAATCGCTTCAAGAACACCCGGTTTCTCAGGCGCAGATTTAGAAAACCTTCTTAACGAAGCGGCGCTCGTTGCTGCCCGTCAAAACAAGAAGAAAATTGATATGCGCGACATTGATGAAGCAACGGACCGTGTCATTGCGGGTCCTGCGAAGAAGAGCCGCGTCATCTCGAAAAAAGAACGCAATATCGTGGCGTACCACGAGGGCGGTCACACTGTTATCGGACTTGTGCTGGATGAAGCCGATATGGTTCATAAAGTAACGATTGTTCCGAGGGGGCAGGCGGGCGGATACGCAGTCATGCTTCCGAGAGAAGACCGTTACTTCCAGACAAAACCTGAACTTCTCGATAAAATTGTCGGTCTTCTGGGCGGACGTGTTGCCGAGGAAATTATCTTCGGCGAAGTCAGCACGGGGGCTCACAATGACTTCCAGCGGGCAACGAACATTGCCAGAAGAATGGTGACAGAGTTCGGTATGTCAGAAAAACTTGGACCGCTTCAGTTCGGTCAATCTCAAGGCGGTCAAGTATTCCTGGGCCGGGATTTCAACAACGAGCAAAACTACAGTGATCAGATCGCTTACGAAATCGATCAGGAAATTCAGCGCATCATTAAAGAATGTTATGAGCGTGCGAAAACCATCCTGACTGAAAATCGCGATAAGCTTGAATTGATTGCTCAGACATTGCTTGATGTGGAAACATTAGATGCGGAACAAATCAAGCATCTCGTGGATCACGGTAAACTCCCTGAGCGCAATTTCTCAGATGACCATCTTCAAAAAGACGATGTGAAAGTAAACATCCTGTCTAAAACAGAAGACGAAAAGAAAGACGAGCCGAAAGAATAGTTCGCTTTCTGATATGAAAACCGCCGGCGTATACCGGCGGTTTTTTTACTGGTTCCGTTTTGTTTACAAAAGAGCCGCAGATCGTGTATGGTATTGTAGAATGTTGAAAATGTTATGATTAGAAACTATTCAAAAGTGGTGATAGAGGTTGTTACTGGTTATAGATGTGGGGAACACCAACACCGTGATTGGTGTATATCATGATGGGGAATTAGAATATCATTGGCGCATAGAAACGAGCAGACACAAAACAGAAGACGAATTCGGCATGCTGCTCCGCTCCTTATTTGAACATTCCGGACTGATGTTTGAACAGATTGAAGGGATTATCATCTCATCCGTAGTGCCGCCGATTATGTTCTCTTTAGAAAGAATGTGCACAAAATACTTTCACATCGAGCCGCAGGTTGTCGGCCCGGGAATGAAAACAGGTTTAAATATAAAATATGACAATCCGAAAGAAGTGGGAGCTGACAGGATCGTCAATGCCGTTGCGGCGATCCAGCAGTATGGCGGCCCCTTAATTGTTGTTGATTTCGGAACGGCGACGACGTATTGCTACATTGATGAAAACAAACAATACATGGGCGGTGCGATTGCTCCCGGCATTACAATTTCAACGGAAGCGCTGTACTCACGCGCGGCCAAGCTTCCGAGAATTGAAATCGCCCGACCGGACAATATCATCGGCAAAAACACGGTAAGCGCCATGCAGTCCGGCATCCTTTTCGGCTATGTCGGACAAGTTGAAGGCATTGTAAAGCGGATGAAATGGCAGGCCAAACAAGAACCGAAAGTCATTGCGACAGGGGGGCTTGCGTCATTAATCGCAAACGAATCAGACTGTATTGATATTGTTGACCCGTTTCTTACTTTAAAAGGGCTGGAAATCATTTATGAGCGAAATCGCGTGGGTCACATATAGGAGGTAAACGATGGATTATTTAATTAAAGCAATTGCATATGACGGTAAAGTGCGGGCTTATGCAGCCAGAACGACAGATATGGTAAATGAAGCGCAAAGAAGGCATGACACGTGGCCGACGGCATCAGCCGCAATCGGCCGGACGATGACAGCGTCTCTGATACTCGGAGCGATGCTTAAGGGTGAAGATAAGCTGACAGTCAAAATAGAAGGCGGCGGCCCGATCGGAGCCATTGTCGCAGATGCGAACGCAAAGGGTGAGGTAAGAGCATACGTATCAAATCCGCACGTTCATTTTGACCTCAATGAACAAGGGAAACTGGATGTCAGACGGGCGGTCGGAACTGACGGAACACTCAGTGTCGTAAAAGATTTGGGCTTGCGTGATTATTTTACGGGGCAAGTAGAGATTGTCTCGGGTGAACTCGGTGATGACTTCACGTATTACCTTGTTTCTTCTGAACAAGTCCCTTCATCTGTCGGGGTAGGTGTTCTAGTAAATCCTGATAACACGATTCTCGCTGCGGGCGGGTTCATCATTCAGCTTCTTCCGGGGACTGATGAAGAAACCATTTCAACAATTGAAAAGCAATTATCTCAAATCGAACCGATTTCAAAATTGATTCAAAAAGGCCTGACACCGGAAGAAATCTTAGAAGAAGTTCTGGGTCAAAAACCGGACGTTCTCGAAACAATGCCGGTCAAATTTCACTGTTCTTGTTCAAAAGATCGATTCGAAACGGCCATTTTAGGACTAGGCAAAAAAGAAATACAAGATATGATAGAAGAAGACGGAAAAGCCGAAGCGGTTTGCCATTTTTGTAATGAGAAATATTTATTTACAAAAGAAGAACTGGAAGAGCTTCGTGACGAAACAACCCGCTAGCTCTTTAGCGGGTTGTTCTATTTTGTAAAAGGGATGGGGTAGATTTTGAAATCGAGAACACTTTTGACGATTATTGTAGCGGCGCTGTTGGTATGCAGTGTAGCAGTGGCGTATAAGTTAACAAAATCCCAAGCCGCGGGGTCATCTGAAGAATCCATCGCGACAATCGGTGATAAACATATCACACGGCAGGACTGGATGAAAAAGATGGAAGACGAGTACGGAAAATCAACTCTGGAGGATATGATTAATGCACAAGTAGTGGAAGAACTTGCGAAAAAGAATAAACTCACAGTTTCAAACACCGAATTGGAACGTGAATTTCTTTTAATCAAAGCGGTGAATAATTCATTTTATGAAGACAGCCATATTACCGAAAAAGAATGGAGAGACCAGATCCGCTACAACATTCTTCTTGAAGAACTGCTGACGAAGGACATCGATATATCGGATAAGGAAATGCAATCATTTTATAATAAAAATAAAGAACTGTACCATTTCGATGATTCCTACAGAATCAGGCACATTGTCGTCAAAAATAAGGAAGAGGCGGACAGGGTGCTTGCTGATTTGAAAGGCGGTTCCAGCTTTGAAGCCGTCGCCGCTGAGCGTTCCACGGACAGATACACGTCTCAGTATGGCGGAGACCTCGGCTTTGTGACAGAAAACCAGGAAAATATCCCGCAGGCATATATCACAGAAGCTAAAAATCTCAAAGAAGATGAATGGTCCGCTGAACCGATTAAAGTTTCTTCAGGATATGCCGTCATTCAGCTGAAAGAAAAGCTTAAAGCGAGAACTTTCTCATACAATGAAGTGAAGAGTCAAATCAGACGCCAGATCGCGATGGATCAATTAGGTGACAAGGCGACAGTCAAAACGCTGTGGAAAGAGGCGGGGGTCTCTTGGTTCTACGGGGAAAAAAGAACTAAATGATTGACAAAAAATTTTGAAATTGATAACTTATATTTATAATACCAATAAATTTAGTCGGAAATTGAGGTGTCCAACATGGTGCGTATTGCAAATTCTATTACTGAACTAATCGGAAATACTCCTATTGTGAAATTGAATCGCCTGACGGATGAAAACAGTGCAGATGTATATCTGAAGCTTGAATACATGAATCCGGGCAGCAGCGTAAAAGACCGTATCGGAGCGGCGATGATTGAAGCGGCTGAAAAAGAAGGAAAATTAAAAGCCGGCGACACAATCATTGAACCGACAAGCGGAAATACAGGAATCGGTCTTGCGATGGTGGCAGCGGCTAAAGGTCTCAGAGCCATTCTCGTTATGCCTGATACAATGAGTATGGAACGACGCAATCTGCTGCGCGCATACGGAGCGGAGCTTGTGCTGACTCCCGGCGCAGAAGGAATGAAGGGCGCCATTAAAAAGGCGGAAGAACTTGCGGAGGAACACGGATACTTTGTGCCTCAGCAATTCAACAATGCGGCAAACCCGGAAATTCACCGCCAAACGACGGGGAAAGAAATCGTAGAACAGTTTGGTGACGACCAGCTTGATGCGTTCGTGGCCGGAATCGGTACCGGCGGAACCATCACGGGAGCGGGCGAAGTGCTGAAAGAAGCATATCCATCCATCAAAATCTATGCGGTAGAGCCGGCGGATTCTCCAGTTCTTTCCGGCGGAAAACCGGGTCCGCATAAAATTCAGGGTATCGGAGCGGGATTTGTCCCTGAAACATTGAATACGGACATCTATGATCAAATCATTCCCGTCAAAAACGAGGATGCATTTGAATATGCCCGTAAAACGGCAAAAGAAGAAGGGATTCTCGGCGGTATTTCTTCCGGAGCGGCCATTTACGCGGCACTGGAAATCGCGAAAAAACTCGGGAAAGGCAAGAAAGTGCTTGCGATCATCCCTAGTAACGGAGAACGTTACTTAAGCACACCGCTTTATCAGTTTGAATAGAGACATACACACGGCTCCCGGCTGTATCCGGGAGTTTTTTTGTGCCTGAAGTATCGAAAATCCAAAAAACGTTTCGAATTTTATGGTTGGAAGTGAAATTCACTTTTTTCACCAGTGTGATTGCTTTAAAATAAAACTACAGTAAAACGAAGCAGAGGATTGATATGATGGCACAACGCAGACCGGCAGGAAGAAAAATACCTTTTACGAAACAAGCATTTTTACAGCGATATGAAAACCTTTCGAAATCGAGAAAACGGCATGTTCTGCTCGAAAGCGCGAGAGGGGGAAGATTCAGTATAGCCGGTCTAGATCCGATTGCGTCCGTCAGAGGGAAAGACGGAATTACAACGATCAAGCATGAGGGAGAAACACTGTTTAAAGAAGGTGACCCGCTGCGGGCCTTTCATGAATGGTTTGGAACGCTCGGAACGGAAACAAACGTTGAGTTTCCGGACTTTCAAGGCGGTGCGATTGGTTTTATCAGTTACGACTATGCCCGATATATTGAGAATTTTAAGATGCTGTCGTTAGATGATCTGGAAACACCTGATATTTACTTTCTTGTTTTTGATGATGTGGCCGTTTATGACCATGAGGAAGAGGCGTTATGGCTCATTACCCATACTGAAGCGGAAGAAGCGGATCTTGCGGAAGAAAAGCTGTCCGGCTTAGAGGACATGTGGTGTTCCCTCCAAACGGCGGACGAGCCTTTTTCACCGCTGAATCGGAATGGGGACGGATCGTACGCCGCTCCGTTCACCGAGGAAGGATTTTCACAGGCTGTAGAACAAATTAAACAATATATCGCGAGCGGCGATGTGTTCCAGGTTAATTTGTCCATCAGGCAGTCTCAGTCTTTATCCGTTCATCCGTATGAGGTGTATAAACACTTGCGAAACGTCAATCCGTCTCCTTACATGGCCTATCTCGAGACACCAGGGTTTCAAGTGATATGCGGGTCGCCGGAGCTATTGGTGACAAAGAAGGGGAAGAAGCTTGAAACGAGACCGATCGCGGGTACGCGTTCAAGAGGAAAAGACGATGCTGAAGACAAGGCTTTGGCTGATGAATTAATTCACAACGAAAAAGAACGTGCGGAACACGTCATGCTTGTTGATCTTGAGCGTAATGACCTCGGACGCGTATCGCGCTACGGCTCCGTGCGGGTTAACGAGTTTATGGCGATCGAAAAGTATTCCCACGTCATGCATATCGTGTCAAACGTACAGGGAGAGCTGCAGGACGGATATGACGCGACAGACATTATTCATGCGGTGTTCCCGGGGGGCACCATCACGGGAGCGCCCAAAGTGAGAACGATGGAAATTATAGAAGAGCTTGAGCCGACAAGACGGGGGCTTTATACTGGATCTATAGGCTGGTTCGGATTCAACGGAGATTTGCAGTTTAACATTGTGATCCGGACGATCTATGCAGCCGGCGGACATGCTTTTATGCAGTCCGGAGCAGGAGTGGTTATTGATTCGGTTCCGAAGCATGAATACAAGGAATCGTTCAAAAAAGCTTTTGCGATGAAAAAGGCGTTAGAGCTGAGCGAAGAAGAGACAAAAAATCAGACGAGGTGAGCAGAGATGATTTTAATGATTGACAATTATGATTCATTTACGTACAACTTGGTTCAATATTTGGGTGAGCTCGGGGAGGAACTGATCGTCAGACGGAATGACGAGATTACGATTGAGCAGATTGAAGAGCTGGGTCCGGACTTCTTAATGATTTCTCCCGGGCCGTGCAGTCCTGATGAAGCGGGGATCAGCCTCGAAGCCATCAAACATTTTGCCGGCAGTATTCCTATTTTCGGCGTATGTCTCGGGCATCAGTCGATTGCGCAAGTATTCGGCGGCGATGTCGTCAGAGCAGAGCGGCTCATGCACGGCAAAACGTCAGAAGTTATGCATGACGGCCAGACGATTTTTAACGGCCTGCAAAATCCGCTGGTCGCCACCCGGTACCATTCACTTATTGTCAAAGCGGACACGCTGCCGGATTGTTTTACGGTATCCGCTCAAACCAAAGAAGGAGAAATTATGGCAATCCGCCATAATGAGCTGCCTGTTGAAGGTGTTCAGTTCCATCCGGAATCCATCATGACCTCCTTCGGCAAAGAAATGCTCAGAAACTTTATAGAGACACACCGCAAAAAGGAAGTATCGGTGTGATTATATATTTGAATGGTCAATATATAGAGGAGAAAGAAGCGGCGCTTTCTCCTTTTGACCATGGTTATCTGTACGGGATCGGCGCGTTCGAAACGTTCAGGCTTTACAGCGGCCGGCCGTTTCTGCCGGATGCGCATGTCGCCAGACTCAACAGGGCGCTTCGGGATCTGCAGATTGCATATGAGGTGAACAAACAGGAGCTGCTTGATATGCTTCGGAGACTGTTGCTTCTCAATGACATAAAGGACGGCAGCGCGCGTGTCCGGCTTAACATCTCGGCAGGCGTCAGCGATAAGGGATTTGCCGCGCAGACTTATGAAAAGCCGACCGTTCTTTGTTTCGTCAACCGGCTCAATCCGGAAACTCTGCCTATTCAAAAAGAAGGCAGGCTTCTCTCTGTCCGGAGAAATACGCCTGAAGGATCTTTCCGGTTAAAATCCCATCACTATTTAAACAACATGTACGCTAAACGGGAGATCGGGAATGATCCCAATCTTGAAGGGATTTTCCTGACCGGAGAAGGAGATGTCGCGGAAGGCATTGTCTCCAACGTGTTTTGGCGAAAAGGAGACAAGGTCTTTACGCCATCTTTGGATACGGGAATTCTCGACGGTGTAACAAGACAGTTTGTCATTGATGAATTGAAACAGCAGGGGACAGAAGTCACCGAAGGCCGATTCCGTTTTCAATCAATGCTTGAAGCGGATGAAGCATGGTTGACAAACTCCGTGCTTGAAATCATCCCGTTTTCTAAAATAGAGGAAGTGCCGCTGCCCGGAATGAGCGGGAAAACGGTGCAATTGCTCCGTAAGCAGTATCGGCAGGAAATAAACAAAATGAATGTACAGGAGGAGGAACAAAATGGCGCAGCAAACAATTGAACAGCCTAAACTGATTCATACAAAAAAAGGCGCTCTGTCCTATAAAGAGAAGACGCTCGTTATGGGGATATTAAATGTAACGCCAGACTCCTTCTCTGACGGCGGCAAATACGACAGTACGGAAAGGGCGCTTCTGCATGCGGCGAAGATGGCTGAAGAAGGGGCGCATATCATAGATATCGGCGGCGAATCGACAAGGCCCGGCGCATCACTCGTTTCGGCTGATGAGGAAATGTCACGAGTCATCCCCGTCATAGAACGGATTACAAGCGAGCTGGACATTCCGCTTTCAATCGATACGTACAAAGCGTCCGTGGCAGACGAAGCGGTCAAAGCGGGAGCCTCTATCCTTAATGACATCTGGGGGGCGAAAGGTGACCCTGACATGGCGTCAGTAGCCGCCGCACACGGAGTTCCGATTATCTTAATGCATAATCGTATGGAAAGAAACTATAACGATCTTATTCCTGATATGCTTGCAGACTTGATGGAAAGCGTAAAAATTGCCGCAGAAGCCGGCGTCACAGATGAAAACATGATTCTGGATCCGGGGATCGGCTTTGCGAAAAACTATGAGGACAATCTGGCTGTCATGAACAAGCTGGAGGTGTTCAGCGGGTTAGGGTATCCGCTGCTCCTGGCGACATCGAGAAAAAGGTTCATCGGCCGTGTGCTTGACCTTCCCCCTGAAGAACGTGCCGAGGGAACGGGAGCGACAGTATGCCTTGGCGTCCAAAAAGGCTGCGACATTGTGAGGGTGCACGATGTCAAAGAGATCGCAAGAATGACTAAGATGATGGATGCTATGCTGAACAAAGGAGGCGCGCATTATGGATAAAGTATATGTGGAAGGTATGGAGTTTTACGGATATCACGGCGTGTTCGAGGAAGAAAACAAACTCGGCCAGCGCTTCAAAGTAGACCTGACTGCCGAACTGGATTTGAGCAAAGCGGGAAAAACGGATGACCTTTCTTATACCATTAACTATGCGGAATTGTACAGTGTCTGCCGCGGCATCGTTGAGGGCGAGCCCGTTAATTTGGTCGAGACCCTTGCGGAACGGATCGCAGACACCGTCCTTGAGAAATTTGAGCCGGTGCAGCAATGTACGGTAAAGGTTGTTAAGCCTGACCCGCCGATTCCCGGCCATTATAAATCAGTAGCCATAGAAATGACGAGAAAGAAATCATGAACAATACGGCATATATCGGCCTCGGTTCCAATATGGGCGACCGTGAACATTATTTGCGCCAGGCAGTGGCCATGCTCACCCGGCATGATGGCGTGACGGTGTCAAAGATATCCTCTATATATGAAACAGATCCCGTCGGTTATGAGGATCAGGATCAGTTTCTCAATATGGCGGTTGAAGTGAAAACGTCGTTATCTCCTTTTGAACTTCTAGATGTAACACAGTCCATTGAAGCTGAATTAGGCAGAACGAGAGAGATTCGCTGGGGACCGCGGACGGCAGACCTTGACATTTTGCTGTATAATCGTGAAAATATTGAAACAGAGCGGCTGATTGTTCCGCATCCGAGAATGTATGAGCGCTTATTTGTCCTTGCGCCGTTAAAAGAAATATGTCCGCAGGCGGATCATATCACGATAAGCGCTGAAACAAACCAAGAAGGTGTAAGAGTATGGAAGCAGAAATCTGGGGTAGGCGAATTCGTGCATTCAGAAAGCTGAAAGGTTATACTCAAGAAGGATTTGCAAAAGCATTAGGTATATCAGTTTCTATTGTCGGTGAAATTGAACGCGGAAACCGATTGCCGTCAGATGCCATCATTCAAGATGCGGCAGATGTTTTAAATATAAGTGCGGACGAATTGGCCCCGCCTGAAAAATAGACAAATGAAAGGAGGGGAAAAATGTTTAAAATCGGTGATATTCAATTGAAAAACCGGGTTGTGCTTGCCCCTATGGCCGGTGTCTGCAACTCAGCGTTCAGATTGACTGTAAAGGAATTCGGAGCCGGATTGGTATGCGCTGAAATGGTCAGTGACAAAGCGATCCTTTACAACAACGCAAGAACAATGGGGATGCTTTACATTGATGAACGTGAAAAACCGCTCAGCCTTCAGATTTTTGGAGGAAAAAAGGAAACCCTTGTGGAAGCGGCGAAGTTTGTAGATCAAAACACGACTGCTGATATTATTGATATTAACATGGGATGTCCCGTACCAAAGATTACAAAATGTGATGCGGGCGCCAAATGGCTTCTCGATCCTGATAAGATTTATGAAATGGTATCCGCAGTAGTAGATGCTGTTGATAAGCCGGTTACAGTGAAGATGAGAATGGGTTGGGATGAAGATCACATTTATGCGGTGAAAAACGCCCAAGCCGTTGAACGTGCCGGCGGAAAAGCCGTTGCCCTTCACGGCCGCACAAGAGTGCAAATGTATGAAGGCACTGCGAACTGGGATATCATTAAAGAAGTGAAGCAATCCGTCTCCATTCCCGTCATCGGAAACGGTGATGTCAAAACGCCTCAGGACGCGAAACGCATGCTTGAGGAAACAGGAGTTGACGGCGTCATGATCGGCCGGGCCGCACTCGGCAACCCGTGGATGATTTACCGTACGGTGCAGTACCTTGAAACCGGTGAGTTAAAAGACGAGCCGAAAGTCCGTGAAAAAATGTCGGTATGCAAACTGCACTTAGACCGCCTGATTAAGTTAAAAGGCGAAAATGTGGCAGTCAGAGAAATGAGAAAACACGCTGCCTGGTATCTGAAAGGTGTCAGAGGCAATGCGAATGTACGCAATGAAATTAACCAATGTGAGACGCGTGAAGAATTTGTGCAGCTTTTAGATGCATTTACCGCCGAAGCAGAGGCAAAAGAGCTTCAAGATGCAAAAGTAGGTTAATATACACCCTCTATTGCTGCTCACTGCCAGCTTACCGCTGGCAGTTTTTCTGCTTTTTCGTGAAATCAAAATGTAACGGAGTGATACCAATGAGTCAAGAAGAGCAAAATCATGAGGAATTGAACGACCAGCTGCAAGTCAGACGAGATAAAATGAACCAGCTGAGAGAAAACGGCATTGACCCTTTCGGCGAACGTTTCGAGAGAACGCATCAATCTCAACAAATCATTGACGCCTACCAGGAGCTTTCTAAAGAAGAACTGGAAGAAAAAGCGATCGAAGTGACCATTGCAGGCCGTATGATGACAAAGCGCGGAAAAGGGAAAGCCGGCTTTGCGCATCTGCAGGACTTAGAAGGTCAAATTCAAATTTACGTTAGAAAAGACAGTGTCGGCGAAGAACAATATGAAATCTTTAAATCTTCAGACCTCGGAGACGTTATCGGCATCACCGGGAAAGTTTTCAAAACAAACGTAGGCGAGCTTTCTGTCAAAGCGACATCTTTTGAACTGCTGACAAAAGCACTGCGTCCTCTTCCTGATAAATATCATGGGTTAAAAGATGTTGAACAGCGTTACCGCCAGCGCTATCTCGATCTCATCGTAAACCCTGACAGCAAACAAACGTTTATCACACGCAGCAAAATCATCCAAGCGATGAGAAGATACTTAGATGACCATGGATACTTAGAAGTTGAAACACCTACGATGCACAGCATACCGGGAGGAGCGTCTGCACGCCCGTTCATCACGCACCATAACGCGCTCGACATGCCTCTTTATATGCGTATTGCGATTGAACTGCACCTGAAACGCCTGATTGTCGGCGGATTGGAAAAAGTCTACGAAATCGGCCGCGTGTTCCGTAACGAAGGTGTTTCTACACGCCACAATCCTGAATTCACGATGATCGAGCTGTATGAAGCGTACGCCGATTATAAAGATATTATGAGTCTTACGGAAAACCTCGTAGCACATATTGCGCAGGAAGTGCTTGGAAGCACCACAATCCAGTACGGCGAAGAGCAGATTGATCTGAAACCTGAGTGGAAACGACTCCACATGGTAGATGCGGTCAAAGAAGCGACAGGCGTAGATTTCTGGAATGAGATGACTGTTGAAGAAGCGCGCGGTCATGCAAAAGAGCATGGTATCGAGATCACAAACTCTATGACGGTGGGTCATATCATCAATGAATTCTTCGAACAAAAAATTGAAGAAACACTCATTCAGCCTACATTTATTTACGGCCACCCTGTAGAGATTTCTCCTCTTGCTAAGAAAAATCCGGAGGACCCTCGCTTTACAGACCGTTTTGAGCTGTTTATCGTCGGCCGTGAGCACGCTAATGCGTTTACGGAGCTGAATGACCCTATTGACCAGAGGGAACGCTTTGAAGCGCAATTAAAAGAAAGAGAAGAAGGAAACGATGAAGCGCATATGATGGATGAAGACTTCGTTGAAGCTCTTGAATACGGCATGCCGCCGACCGGGGGATTGGGTATCGGTATCGACCGCCTTGTCATGCTGTTAACAAATGCTCCGTCTATCAGAGACGTTTTATTATTCCCTCAAATGAGACAACGCTAATAAAAGGGAAGGCGCCGTTTTCTGCTTATCGCAGTACGGCGCTTTTTTAGAAACAAGCCGCTCGTAAAACTTTTTGATTTTCTTTAAAAAAACTATTGCACTATTATTTGTGAGGTGGTATATTATTATTCGTTGCCGCTAAACAAGGCGCTGACGAAAAAAAGAAATTTAAAAAGTTGTTGACTTCAAGAGATTGATAAGATATAATAATAAAGTCGCTTGAACGAAAGACAAAATGATCTTTGAAAACTAAACAAGACAAAACGTACCTGTTAATTCAAAGTTTTAAATAAATCGCACAGCGATGTGCG
>NZ_JAAOBZ010000003.1:0-59804 GCF_014872755.1 Bacillus sp. Bvel1
CGAACACGGAAGTTAAGCTCTTCAGCGCCGATGGTAGTCGGGGGTTTCCCCCTGTGAGAGTAGGACGCCGCCAAGCTATATTTACGGTAAAGGCAGCTCATCATGAGCTGCCTTTTTTGTGTTTTTCTGCATACGTTATATAGTATGAGAAAAGTAACGATATGGCTTTTTGCAAAAGCAGGTTTTATGCTTGTGTAAAGTGGAAATAATAGAGATAGAGCGATACAGTTGAAAAATTTTGCGAAACACCTTATAGTAAGATTAAAGTCAAATATAGTCAAAGTCAATAAAGGAGGGGGTTGAGTGGGACATAATATTTCTGACATCATTGAACAGTACTTGAAACAAGTATTAGATCAAAATGGCAAAGAAATTTTAGAGATCAAACGCAGTGAAATCGCTGATAAATTTCAATGTGTTCCTTCCCAAATAAATTATGTCATCAACACCAGATTTACAAGTGAAAGAGGATATATTGTTGAAAGTAAACGGGGAGGCGGCGGTTATATTCGTATTATCAAAATTAAAATGAATAACGAAGTCGTCCTCATCAATAATATTATTTCGCAGATTCATACCCACTTGTCCCAGGCAGCCTCTGATGACATTATTCTCAGACTGTTAGAGGACGGAGTTATTTCGGAAAGAGAAGCTAAAATGATGGTGAGTGTAATGGATCGTTCAGTGCTATATATTGATTTGCCCGAACGGGATGAACTAAGAGCCAGAATGATGAAAGCAATGCTCACATCTTTAAAACTAAAGTAAGCGGGTGAAAAGATTGATTTGTCAAGAATGCAATGAGAGACCGGCCACTTTTCACTTTACGAAAGTTGTTAATGGAGAAAAGCAAGAAGTTCATATTTGTGAACAATGTGCAAAAGAAAATAGCGATTCATACAGTATAAGTGGAAACCAAGGGTTCTCGATTCATAATTTATTATCAGGACTGCTGAATATGGAGTCCTCATTTCAAAACACCGGTTCTCAAATGTTCGGCTACTCAGAGCAAGGCACAGCTTGCAAGAAATGCGGTATGACGTTTCAGCAGCTGAGAAAAACAGGGCGTTTCGGCTGTGCGGAATGTTACGATACGTTCTACAGCCAAATTACGCCGATCTTGCGAAAAGTTCACAGCGGGAATACGGTGCATGCCGGGAAAATTCCAAAACGAATAGGCGGAAACCTGCATGTAAGACGGCAAATGGAAATGTTAAAAAAAGAACTTGAATCTTTAATACACCACGAAGAGTTTGAAAGAGCAGCGGAGGTCAGGGATCAGATCCGATCGTTAGAGCAGGAATTAAAAAGTACAGACAGTGAGGGGGAACAAGGGTAATGTCGCTCAAGCATTTTATTCAGGACGCACTAAGCAATTGGATGAAGCAAAAGGGACCTGAAAGTGACATTGTACTCAGCAGCCGTATACGGTTGGCCCGAAACTTTGAAAATATAAAGTTTCCCGCCCGGTATACGAATGAAGAAGCCTCATCCATCATTCAGCAATTCGAAGATCATTTTTCAGGTAAGGAACTGCCTGATATCGGTCAATTTCATTTAATCAGAATGAGTGAAGCTCAGCCTTTGGAAAAACGGGTGCTGATGGAGAAACATCTGATCAGCCCGAATTTAACGGAATCTCCTTTTGGCGGCTGTCTGCTTTCTGAAAATGAAGAAGTCAGCATTATGTTAAATGAAGAAGATCATATCAGAATTCAATGCCTCTTCCCCGGCTTCCAGCTTCTCAATGCCATAAAAGCGGCAAACCAGGTTGATGACTGGATTGAGGAGAAAGTGGATTACGCCTTTGGAGAGAAGAGAGGGTACTTAACAAGCTGTCCTACAAATGTAGGGACGGGACTAAGGGCTTCAGTCATGATGCATTTGCCGGGCCTTGTATTAACTAGGCAAATGAATCGAATTATCCCGGCAATTAACCAATTAGGCTTAGTTGTTAGAGGAATTTACGGTGAAGGCAGCGAAGCATTAGGAAATATCTTTCAAATTTCAAATCAAATCACACTCGGAAAATCAGAACAGGACATTGTAGATGATTTAAACAGTGTGGCTGCCCAGCTGATTGAGCAGGAACGTTCAGCCCGAGAAGCGCTTTACCAAACTTCGAAAATTGAATTGGAGGACCGGGTATTCAGATCTTACGGCGTTTTATCCAACTGCCGTATGATTGAATCAAAGGAAACGGCGAAATGCCTTTCTGACGTTCGGCTGGGGATAGACCTTGGGATCATCAAAGGGCTATCAAGCAATATACTTAATGAACTGATGATTTTGACACAGCCGGGTTTTCTCCAGCAATATTCGGGCGGTGCATTACGGCCGAACGAAAGAGACGCGAGAAGAGCGGCGCTTATCAGGGAAAGGCTGCATTTAGAAATGAGTGCAAATAGACAGGAGGATGATTCGATATGATGTTTGGAAGGTTTACAGAGCGAGCTCAAAAGGTATTGGCACTGGCACAGGAGGAAGCACTGCGCTTAGGCCATAACAATATTGGAACTGAACATATCTTATTAGGTCTGGTTCGTGAAGGAGAAGGGATTGCGGCTAAAGCACTCCAAGCACTCGGACTCGGTTCGGATAAAATTCAGAAAGAAGTGGAGAGCTTAATCGGACGGGGACAGGAAATGTCTCAAACGATTCATTATACGCCAAGAGCAAAAAAAGTCATTGAGCTCAGCATGGATGAAGCCAGAAAGCTAGGACATTCTTATGTGGGAACAGAACACATACTTCTCGGATTGATCCGTGAAGGAGAAGGCGTGGCGGCGAGAGTTCTGAATAATCTCGGTGTCAGCTTGAATAAAGCGAGACAGCAAGTGCTGCAGCTTCTGGGAAGCAATGAGACGGGGTCTTCTGCATCCGGTACCAACAGCAATGCAAACACGCCGACGCTTGACAGTCTGGCGCGTGATTTAACTGCGATTGCGAAGGAAGACAGTCTTGATCCGGTTATCGGGCGAAGCAAAGAAATTCAGCGTGTTATTGAGGTATTAAGCCGCAGAACGAAAAATAATCCCGTTCTTATCGGAGAACCGGGTGTAGGTAAAACTGCGATTGCTGAAGGCCTCGCACAGCAGATCATCAATAATGAAGTGCCGGAAATTTTACGTGATAAACGCGTAATGACGTTAGACATGGGTACGGTTGTAGCCGGTACGAAATACCGCGGAGAATTTGAAGACCGCTTGAAAAAAGTAATGGATGAAATACGTCAGGCCGGCAATATTATTTTATTCATTGACGAACTGCATACACTGATCGGAGCGGGGGGAGCAGAAGGTGCGATTGACGCATCGAATATCTTAAAACCTTCACTGGCCCGCGGAGAGCTTCAATGCATCGGTGCCACAACGCTTGATGAATACCGTAAATATATCGAAAAAGACGCGGCTCTCGAGCGCCGTTTCCAGCCGATTCAGGTGGATCAGCCGTCAGCCGATGAAAGCATTCAAATTTTAAAAGGGCTCCGTGACCGCTATGAAGCGCATCACCGCGTATCCATTACCGATGAAGCGATCGAAGCCGCGGTTAAATTGTCCGACCGTTATATTTCTGACCGCTTCCTTCCGGATAAAGCGATCGATTTAATTGATGAAGCCGGTTCAAAAGTGCGTCTCCGTTCTTTCACAACGCCTCCGAACTTAAAAGAGCTTGAGCAGAAACTCGATGAAGTTCGCAAGGAAAAAGACGCTGCCGTTCAGAGCCAGGAGTTTGAAAAAGCGGCTTCCCTTCGTGATACGGAGCAGCGCCTGAGAGAACAGGTGGAAGACACGAAAAAAACCTGGAAAGAAAAACAAGGCCAGGAGAACTCCGAAGTTTCTGTAGAGGATATCGCGATGGTTGTATCCAGCTGGACCGGGGTGCCCGTATCTAAAATTGCCCAAACGGAAACAGATAAGCTTCTCAATATGGAAAGCATTCTGCATTCCCGCGTCATCGGCCAGGATGAAGCCGTTGTAGCCGTGGCAAAGGCTGTCAGACGTGCAAGAGCCGGACTGAAGGACCCGAAACGTCCGATTGGTTCATTCATCTTCTTAGGCCCTACAGGCGTTGGGAAGACAGAGCTGGCAAGAGCGCTGGCGGAATCCATTTTCGGTGATGAGGAAGCGATGATCAGAGTGGATATGTCCGAATACATGGAGAAACACTCGACTTCACGTCTTGTCGGTTCTCCTCCGGGATATGTCGGCTATGATGAAGGCGGCCAGCTGACAGAAAAAGTGAGAAGAAAACCTTACTCTGTCGTATTGCTTGATGAAATTGAAAAAGCACACCCTGATGTGTTTAACATTCTCCTGCAAGTGCTTGAAGACGGACGCTTGACTGATTCAAAAGGACGCACTGTGGATTTCCGCAACACGATCCTGATTATGACGTCAAACGTCGGGGCGAGCGAGCTGAAGCGCAACAAATATGTAGGCTTCAATGTCCAGGATGAATCACAAAACCATAAAGACATGAAAGACAAAGTCATGGGAGAGTTGAAGCGTGCCTTCAGACCTGAGTTTATCAACCGGATTGACGAAATTATCGTCTTCCACTCCCTTGAGAAAAAACATCTTACAGACATCGTGTCGCTTATGTCTGATCAGTTAACAAAACGTCTGAAAGAACAAGATCTCTCTATCGAGCTGACGGATGCTGCCAAAGCAAAAGTAGCAGAAGAGGGCGTCGATTTGGAATACGGCGCACGTCCGTTAAGAAGAGCGATTCAAAAGCATGTGGAGGACCGGTTATCAGAAGAACTCCTCAGAGGCAATATTGATAAAGGCCAGCACATTGTTCTTGATGTTGAGGACGGCGAATTTGTCGTAAAAACAACTGCTAAAACGAACTAATATAGTGACAAACATGAGGCATACGTAAGCGAGTGTATGCCTCACTTTGTTATATAGAGAAATATTCGATAAGGAAGAGGTCTTACAACATATATGGCTAAATCAAAAACAAAATTCATCTGCCACTCATGCGGTTATGAATCCGCAAAATGGATGGGAAAGTGCCCGGGCTGCGGGGCTTGGAATACAATGGTGGAAGAAACCATAAAAAAAGCGCCGGCGAATCGGCGGGCGGCTTTCTCCCACTCCGTTCAAACCGTCCAGAAACCATCACCCATTACATCAATTGAAACATCAGAAGAACCCCGCGTTCAAACAAAGCTCGAAGAATTCAACAGAGTGCTTGGCGGCGGCGTTGTGAAAGGCTCGTTAGTATTGATCGGCGGCGATCCCGGGATCGGAAAATCAACGCTCCTTCTCCAAGTATCCGCACAATTAGCAGATACGGCCGGCAGCGTGCTTTACATTTCAGGGGAAGAATCCGTGAAGCAAACGAAGCTGCGCGCCGACAGACTTGGAATCAACAGCCAAATGTTACATGTTTTATCTGAAACCGATATGGAGTATATTTCGTCTGCTATACAAGAGATGAAACCCGCATTTGTTGTCGTAGACTCCATTCAGACCGTTTACCAAAGTGATATCACCTCAGCTCCCGGCAGTGTATCACAAGTAAGAGAGTGTACGGCCGAATTGATGAAAATCGCGAAAACAAACGGCATACCTATTTTTATCGTCGGACACGTCACAAAAGAAGGATCGATCGCAGGGCCGAGATTGCTTGAGCACATGGTCGATACCGTTCTATACTTTGAAGGAGAGCGGCATCATACATTCCGTATTTTGCGGGCCGTAAAAAACCGTTTCGGCTCAACAAATGAAATGGGCATCTTTGAAATGCGGGAAGAGGGGCTTACGGAAGTGCTCAACCCTTCTGAAATTTTCTTGGAAGAGCGTTCTGCCGGGGCATCGGGTTCGAGTATCGTTGCGTCAATGGAAGGAACGAGACCGATTCTGGTTGAAATCCAGGCGCTCATATCACCGACCAGTTTTGGAAACCCGCGCCGCATGGCTACAGGCATTGACCACAACAGGGTATCGTTAATTATGGCTGTGCTTGAGAAGCGTGTGGGTCTTTTGCTTCAAAATCAAGATGCATATTTAAAAGTCGCCGGCGGGGTCAAACTGGATGAACCGGCGATTGATTTGGCAGTAGCCGTCAGCATTGCCTCAAGCTTCAGAGATACACCGCCGAATCCCGCAGATTGCTTTATCGGTGAAGTGGGACTGACAGGAGAAGTCCGCAGGGTGTCAAGAATCGAACAGCGCGTAAAAGAAGCGGCGAAACTCGGCTTCAAGCGCATGATCATACCTGAGGCGAATGCAGACGGGTGGACAATACCAAAAGGGATTGAGGTTGTCGGAGTAGCAAATGTTGCAGAAGCGCTTCGTACTTCATTAGGAGGATCATAATAGATGGAAAAAGAGAAAAAAGGGGCGAAACAAGAGCTTGACCTGTCTGCAATTCTGCAGTTCGTTGCACCGGGCACCCCGCTCAGAGCCGGGATAGAGAATGTACTTCGGGCAAATACAGGCGGCCTGATTGTTGTCGGATACAATGATAAGGTAAAGCAAGTCGTGGATGGCGGTTTTCATATTAATACATCATTTGCGCCCGCTCACTTATACGAGCTGGCCAAAATGGACGGTGCCATTATTTTAAGTGATTCCGGCCAGAAAATTCTTTATGCGAATACGCAGCTTATGCCGGAGGCGACCATTTCTTCTTCAGAAACGGGAATGAGGCACCGTACGGCGGAACGGGTGGCGAAGCAGACCGGCTGTCTCGTCATCGCCATTTCTGAGCGCAGAAATGTCATTACGTTATATCAGGACAGCATGAAGTACACACTAAAGGACATAGGTTTTATTTTAACAAAGGCAAATCAGGCCATTCAAACGCTCGAGAAGTATAAAACCATTTTAGACAAAACAATTACGGCTCTAAACGCATTAGAGTTTGAGGAGCTTGTGACATTCAGTGACGTGCTGTCTGTCATGCATCGGTATGAAATGGTGCTCCGAATAAAAAATGAAATCAATATGTATATTAAAGAACTCGGAACGGAAGGTCACTTAATCCGTCTGCAGGTGATTGAACTGATTACGGACATGGAAGAAGAGGCGGCACTTTTCATCAAAGACTATGTCAAAGAAAAAATCAAAGATCCGTTCGTGCTGTTAAAAGAGCTCCAGGATATGTCCAGCTATGATCTGCTGGATGATTCCATTCTGTTTAAACTGCTTGGATACCCGGCTTCTACGAATCTTGATGATTATGTGCTCCCGAGAGGCTACAGGCTGCTGAACAAAATTCCGCGTCTGCCGATGCCGATTGTTGAAAATGTGGTTGAGGCGTTCGGATTTTTGCCAAGCATAACGGAAGCCACTGTAGAAGAGCTTGATGATGTCGAGGGTATCGGCGAAGTGCGCGCCCAAAAAATCAAAAAAGGCTTAAAACGCCTTCAGGAAAAACACTATATAGATAGACAGCTTTAAGTATCGCTTAAACCTGTCGGAATCCGGGTATATTATTGTTAGTTTTTGTTTATTCTGAATTTGTAGGCTCTGACAGTCTGCTGAAAAAATGCTACTTAAAAGGAGGTGGAGGTATGTTAAAACGAATAGTTCAGGCGTTCTTCATTATTGTGGGCGGCGTTGTCGGTATCTTTTTAATACCTGAATTGTTTGTGCTGTCAAATATACAGGACATACCTTTAATAACAAACGCATATACGTCTGCTGCAATTGGTGCTATTATCTTTTTTCTCATCAGTATATGGACGACAGAATATGTGATTAATTGGGTAAAATGGATTGAAGATTCTTTGCTGAGAGCTCCGGTGCCGGATCTGTTATTCGGGAGTCTCGGATTGGTTTTTGGACTTATCATCGCATATCTCATTGTAAACGTGATTCCGCTGGACAATATTCCGTACCGTATATTCAGCACCATCATTCCGGTCTTTCTGGCTTTCTTTCTCGGTTATCTGGGCTTCCAAGTCGGATTTAAGAAAAAGGATGAACTGATCAGTCTTTTCTCCATTTCTGCAAGAATGCAGAAGAAAAAGGGAAGTGCTGATGAGGAGCAGGAAGAACAGGATAAAAGGCTGAAAATCTTGGATACAAGTGTTATTATTGATGGGAGAATTGCAGATATTTGTCAGACGGGCTTTTTAGAAGGCGTCATTGTCATTCCTCAATTTGTGCTGGAGGAATTACAGCATATCGCTGATTCTTCAGATGTTTTAAAACGTAACAGAGGACGCCGCGGACTGGATATCTTGAATCGCATTCAAAAGGAACTGGATATTACGGTTGAAATTTATGAAGGCGACTTCGAAGACATTCAGGAGGTTGACAGCAAGCTTGTCAAACTTGCGAAGCTGACATCCGGTGTCGTTGTGACGAATGATTTTAATTTAAATAAAGTATGCGAGCTTCAAAAGGTTGCGGTACTGAATATTAATGACCTTGCAAACGCGGTGAAGCCGGTTGTGCTTCCGGGCGAAGAGATGAATGTGCAGGTGATTAAGGACGGGAAAGAGCATAATCAAGGTGTGGCTTACTTAGATGACGGCACAATGATTGTTGTGGAAGAAGGCCGCAATTATATAGGGAAACATATTGATGTGCTCGTAACCAGCGTACTGCAGACAGCGGCGGGACGAATGATTTTTGCCAAGCCCAAGCTGCTTGAGAAAGCTCTTTAAGAGGGAGTTCATATGGAGTATGTTGTCGTTATTCCGGCTGCCGGACAAGGAAAACGGATGAAGGCCGGGAAAAATAAGCTGTTCATCAGCTTAAAAGGTGCGCCCGTTATTATACACACACTGCGGGTTTTTGAAAGCCACGCACCCTGTCAGAAAATAATCCTGGTGATAAACGAGAGTGAACGGGAAGATTTTCGCCAGCTGCTGGCCCAATTTCCGATTCAGACGGAAATTGAGCTTGTTACCGGAGGTGCGGAGCGTCAGCACAGTGTATACGAAGGACTGAAAGTGATTGATAAGGAATCGGTCGTCCTTGTTCATGACGGAGCGCGCCCGTTTGTCACACATCAGCATATCGATAAGCTCGTTGAAACAGCAGAGGAGGCGGGAGCGGCTGTCCTGGCTGTTCCTGTGAAAGACACGATAAAACGGGCGGAAGGCTCCCGGGCTGCGGAGACCTTTGATCGTTCAAGCTTGTGGGCCGTTCAAACGCCGCAAGCTTTTCGTCTTTCTTTATTGAAGACGGCGCATATGGAAGCGGAAAACAAAGGCTTCTTAGGTACGGATGACGCCAGCCTCGTCGAGCGTCTTGATGGATATCAGGTGAGTATCGTTGAAGGCAGCTATACCAATATTAAGCTGACAACGCCGGATGACCTGATATTTGCGGAAGCAATCATGAAAGCGGAAAGTGGGAATCATAATGTTTAGAATCGGACAAGGATTTGATGTGCATCAATTAACGGAAGGCCGTCCGCTCATCATCGGCGGAATTGAAATTCCTTATGAAAAGGGACTGCTCGGACATTCAGATGCTGATGTATTGCTGCATACAGTCGCAGACGCGTGTCTCGGAGCGGCAGGTGAAGGAGATATCGGCAAGCATTTCCCGGATACTGATCCGGAATTCAAGGATGCTGATTCTTTTAAGCTGCTTCAGCATGTCTGGAACATTGTAAAAGAAAAAGGGTACGTACTCGGAAATATAGACTGCACGATTATTGCGCAAAAGCCGAAAATGGCGCCGCATATTGATGCTATGAGAAAACGGATAGCGGAAGGCCTTGAGGCGGACGTCTCTCAAGTAAACGTAAAAGCGACGACGACTGAAAAGCTCGGGTTTACCGGAAGAGCCGAAGGAATTGCCGCTCAGGCAACCGTTCTGATTCAAAAAGCCTGATCATTGTTTTGATGCCGGGTCTATTTGGTGGTAGAATAGATACATATATTCGGCTAGAGGCTACAGACGAGATGAAAGGAAGTATTTGAACATGGGAAATGAAGTACGCGTTCGTTATGCACCGAGTCCGACCGGACATTTGCATATCGGTAACGCCAGAACGGCGCTTTTTAACTATTTATTTGCCCGCAGCCAAGGCGGAAAGTTTATTATCCGGATTGAGGATACGGACAAAAAGCGAAATATTGAAGGCGGAGAGCAAAGTCAGCTTAACTATTTGAAATGGCTCGGCATGGACTGGGATGAAAGTGTGGATGTCGGCGGAGAATACGGCCCGTACCGCCAGTCTGAGCGTAACGACATTTACAAAGAGTACTATGAAGAGCTTCTTGAAAAAGGGCTTGCTTATAAATGTTTCTGTACGGAAGAAGAACTTGAAAAAGAACGTGAAGAGCAAATCGCCCGCGGGGAAATGCCGCGCTATTCCGGCAAACACAGAAACCTGACTCAGGAAGAGCAGGAGCAGTTTTTAGCCGAAGGCAGACAGCCGAGCATCCGTTTCCGCGTGCCGGAAGGGAAAATCATCGCATTTAACGATATCGTAAAAGGCGAGATTTCTTTTGAATCAGACGGCATCGGCGACTTTGTCATCGTCAAAAAAGACGGAACACCGACGTATAACTTTGCCGTCGCGATTGACGATTACTTAATGAAAATGACGCACGTGCTCCGCGGTGAGGATCACATTTCAAATACACCGAAACAGATCATGATTTTCCAGGCATTCGGCTGGGATATTCCTGTCTTCGGACATATGACGCTTATCGTAAACGAAAGCCGCAAAAAATTAAGTAAACGTGATGAATCAATTATCCAGTTTATTGAGCAGTATGATGAGCTGGGTTACCTGCCTGAAGCGCTGTTTAACTTTATCGGACTTCTCGGCTGGTCTCCCGTCGGTGAAGAAGAGCTTTTCACAAGAGAACAATTCATTGAAATTTTTGATGTAAATCGTTTGTCTAAGTCACCGGCTCTGTTTGATATGCATAAACTGAAATGGGTCAACAACCAATACGTCAAAGCGCTGGATCTTGATCAAGTGGTTGAGCTGACCCTGCCGCACCTGCAAAAAGCAGGAAAAGTCGGCACTGAGCTTTCTGCCGAAGAACAGGAATGGGTTCGTAAATTAATCTCTCTTTACCATGAGCAATTGAGCTACGGCGCTGAAATTGTCGAGCTTACTGATTTGTTCTTTAAAGATGAGATCGAGTATAATCAAGAGGCAAAAGCCGTTCTGGAAGAAGAACAGGTGCCTGAAGTGCTCAGCGTATTTGCTGCGAAGCTTGAAGAGCTTGAAGAATTTACGCCTGAGCTGATCAAAGCCTCAATCAAAGCTGTTCAGAAAGAAACAGGCCATAAAGGCAAAAAGCTGTTCATGCCGATTCGTGTAGCGGTTACCGGTCAGACACACGGTCCGGAGCTTCCGCAGGCCATTGAGCTGATCGGCAGAGAAACAGCCGTCAGACGCCTGAAAAGCATTTAAATATACGATTGTTGACAGGGAAGAGTATAAAACAATGACCATTACAGAAAGAATCTTCATCGGCTGAGAGAGATTCATGCGTCATGTTTTAGAAGTGCGCCCTTAAGACCTTTGAAGAACATTTCTGCGGAAATCAGTATTTAAAGGCGGCCGCCGCCGTTACCGGCTTTTAAGTTGGGAAAACAGTGACTTGTTTTTCAAACAGAGTGGAACCGCGCGGTAAAAGCGTCTCTGTCATGTCTACATGCAGAGGCGCTTTTTTTTATAGGCGGAAAAACAGACTGGAGCGGGGAGAGAATGGGGGGAAGCATGTGTTTTTTAAAATGCTAAAAGAAGACATAGATACAGTGTTCGATCAAGATCCGGCAGCAAGAAGCTATTTCGAAGTTGTTTTAACTTATTCTGGTTTACATGCTATATGGGCGCATCGGATTGCACATGCTTTATATAAACGGAGATTTTTCTTCCTGGCGCGCCTGATATCACAGATTGCCCGTTTCTTTACCGGAATTGAAATCCATCCCGGCGCGACCATCGGGAGAAGGTTTTTCATTGACCACGGTATGGGGGTCGTCATAGGGGAAACATGTGAAATCGGCAATAACGTGACGGTATTCCAAGGTGTCACTCTCGGGGGAACGGGAAAAGAAAAGGGGAAGCGGCATCCGACCATAAAAGATGATGCTTTAATTGCAACCGGAGCGAAGGTGCTCGGCTCTATTACGGTCGGGCAGGGGTCTAAAGTAGGGGCCGGCTCCGTTGTGCTTCGTGATGTTCCCGACTTTTCGACCGTTGTCGGCATACCGGGGAAAGTCGTCATTCAGAACGGAAGAAAAATCAAACGCGATCTCAATCACCAAGACTTGCCCGATCCGGTTGCTGACCGGTTTAGAGCATTGGAGCAGCAGATTTTTGAACTGCAGGCTGAACTGGAAGATAAAAAAGAAAGGATCAACCAAAAATGACCATTACACTTTATAATACATTGACACGGAAAAAGGAAACATTCGTTCCTCTTGAGGAAGGCAAAGTAAAAATGTACGTGTGCGGGCCGACTGTATACAACTATATTCATATCGGAAACGCCCGTCCGGCGATTGTGTATGATACCGTACGCAACTATTTGGAGTATAAAGGATACGATGTTCAATACGTATCGAATTTCACCGATGTTGACGACAAACTGATTAAGGCGGCCAACGAGCTCGGCGAGGACGTCCCGACCGTTTCTGAACGGTTCATTAAAGCGTATTTTGAAGACGTGGGCGCCCTCGGATGCCGGAAAGCGGATCTTCACCCCCGGGTCATGGAAAACATGGACGCCATTATTGAATTTGTCAGCGAGCTGATTAAAAAAGGCTACGCTTATGAATCAGAAGGCGACGTCTATTTCAAAACAAGGGCCTTCGAAGGCTACGGCAAGCTATCTCAGCAATCAATTGATGAACTCAGATCAGGCGCGCGTATCCGTGTCGGCGAGAAGAAAGAGGATGCGCTGGACTTTGCGCTTTGGAAAGCTGCTAAGGACGGAGAAATTTCATGGGATAGCCCTTGGGGAAAAGGCCGCCCGGGCTGGCATATTGAATGCTCCGCAATGGTGAAAAAGTATTTGGGTGACGAAATCGATATTCACGCCGGCGGTCAGGACCTGACATTCCCGCACCATGAAAACGAAATCGCGCAATCTGAAGCATTAACAGGCAAGACATTCGCAAAATACTGGCTTCACAACGGATATATCAATATCGATAATGAGAAAATGTCAAAATCGCTCGGCAACTTTGTTTTGGTGCACGATATCATTAAGCAATATGACCCGCAGCTTTTGAGATTTTTCATGCTGTCCGTTCATTACCGCCACCCGATCAACTATTCGGAAGAGCTGCTTGAGAAAACAAAAAACGCGTTTAACCGCCTGAAGACGGCATACAGTAATTTAAACCATCGTTTGATTAGCAGCACGAATCTGACTGACAATGATGAGGAATGGCTCGCTAAAATCGAAGAGCACCGCACTGCGTTTGAAGAAGCAATGGATGATGATTTTAATACGGCGAATGCGATTTCCGTTTGGTTTGATCTGGCGAAGCTCGCCAATTACTACATGCAGGAAGACAATACGGCGGATCACGTCATTAAAGCCTTTATCAGCATGTTTGACAGAATCGGATCTGTTCTCGGACTTACGCTCGGCGAAGAAGAGCTTGTCGACGAAGAGATTGAAGAGTTGATTGAGAAGAGAAATGAAGCCCGCCGCAATCGCGATTTCGCTTTGTCAGACCAGATTCGCGATCAGCTGAAAAGCATGAATATCATTCTTGAAGATACAGCCCAGGGAACTCGCTGGAAGCGGGGAGAATAAGCGGATGCTTCAATTTGAACAAATCAAAGATTCAAAGCAGTTAAACGGTCTTGCGCTTGCTTATATGGGTGATGCCATTTTTGAAATATACGTCCGGCATCACCTGCTTAAGCAGGGCTTTACGAAACCGAATGACCTTCATAAGAAGGCGAGCCGGATTGTATCGGCAAAATCACAGGCAGACATATTGTTCCGCCTTCAGGACGAATCCTTTTTCACGGAGGAAGAGGAAGCCGTGCTGAGAAGAGGCAGAAACGCGAAATCAGGGACCACGCCTAAAAACACAGATGTACAGACGTACCGCCATAGTACAGCTTTTGAGGCTTTACTCGGATACCTTTTTCTTGAGAAAAGAGAAGAAAGACTGAATCAGCTGATTGCTGAGGCTATACAAGTCGGGACGTCAGGGAGGAAAACAAATGAGTCAGCAACATGATTACGTCATAGGAAAAAACGCTGTGATTGAGACGTTAAAGTCAGATCGCAAGCTGTATAAGTTATGGATGGCGGAAAACACAGTAAAAGGACAGGCGCAGCAAGTTATGGAGCTTGCTAAAAAGCGCGGCGTCACCATTCAATTTGTACCGAGGAAAAAACTCGATCAGATGGTGGAGGGGCAGCATCAGGGTGTTGTCGCCCAGGTGGCGGCATATGAATATGCACAATTAGACGAATTATATAAAAGAGCGGAAGAGAGAAACGAACAGCCTTTCTTTCTCATATTGGACGAGCTGGAAGACCCTCATAATCTCGGTTCCATCATGAGAACGGCTGACGCTGTCGGTGCACACGGCATTGTGATTCCGAAACGCAGAGCGGTCGGACTGACATCGACGGTCGCAAAAGCTTCGACCGGTGCGATTGAACACATTCCCGTCGTGAAGGTGACCAACCTTGCCCGGACACTTGATGAAATGAAGGAGCGGGGGATTTGGGTCGTCGGAACGGATGCATCCGCCCGGGAAGACTACCGCTCTATGGACGGCAAGATGCCTTTGGCGCTCGTTATCGGAAGCGAAGGCAGAGGAATGGGCCGGCTTGTGAAAGAGAAATGTGATTTTCTCATTAAACTTCCGATGGCCGGAAAAGTCACGTCTCTGAATGCGTCGGTAGCGGCCGGCCTTCTCATGTATGAAGTCTACCGGAAGCGCAATCCTTTAGGGGAATAAAGACAGATGGACATCCTGTTAGTAGACGGATACAACATGATTGGAGCTTGGCCGCAGCTAAAGGATTTAAAAGCGAACAGTTTTGAAGAAGCGAGAGATGTACTGATCCAGAAGATGGCGGAATATCAGTCCTACACGGGAATCAGAGTCATTGTGGTGTTTGACGCACATCTGGTAAAAGGCATAGAGAAAAAACAAACGAATCACAGAGTCGAAGTGATTTTTACACGGGAGAATGAGACGGCGGATGAGCGGATCGAGAAACTTGCCCAGGCGCTGAATAATATTGCGACACAGATTCATGTCGCAACCTCCGATTATACGGAGCAGTGGGCGATTTTCGGACAAGGGGCTCTCCGCAAATCCGCCCGGGAGCTTCTGAGGGAAGTGGATACGATAGAACGGCGGATTCAAAGGCGGGTTTCAAAGATCACTTCTGAAAAACCACCGGGTAAAATCGAGCTGTCCGAAGAGGTTTTGAAAACGTTTGAAAAGTGGCGCCGAGGCGGTCTGGATTAGGTTGACGCTTTTTCGCCCATTAATGTATAATATTTCTATCTACGTGCGCCGGGGGGATCGCAGTGAATCTACAGAACAGCAAGGGAAAGTTCAACAAAGTGCAATTTTGCCAGTTGGAGGACGAGCAGGTCATTGAAAAGGTTCATGTTGGGGATAGTGATGCGTTAGATTACTTGATTACGAAGTACCGTAATTTTGTACGGGCGAAAGCAAGGTCTTATTTTTTAATAGGGGCCGACAGAGAAGATATTGTACAGGAAGGGATGATAGGCTTATATAAGTCTATCCGAGACTTTAGAGAGGACAAGCTTACTTCATTTAAAGCTTTTGCAGAATTATGCATTACCCGCCAGATTATTACCGCAATAAAGACAGCTACCCGTCAGAAACACATTCCTTTAAATTCCTATGTTTCTTTAGACAAACCTATTTTTGATGAAGAATCTGACAGAACACTGCTTGATGTCATTTCAGGCGCTAAAACGTTAAATCCTGAAGAGATGATTATTAATCAGGAAGAATTTGATGATATCGAAATGAAAATGGGAGAACTGCTGAGCGATCTGGAGAGAAAGGTGCTTGTTCTGTACTTGGACGGAAGAAGTTACCAGGAAATTTCAGATGATTTAAACCGACACGTAAAATCAATCGATAATGCCCTGCAGCGCGTGAAGCGCAAGCTTGAAAAGTATTTGGAAATAAGAGAAATCAGTCTGTAGCGGGTTTCTGTGTCATATTGACAGAATTTTTCTGACTGTGCTATTTTATTAAGATAAATGATTGTTTAGGAAAAGGTGTAACGACATGAGAAAAAAGATTACGCTGGCATGCAAAACATGCGGAAATCGTAATTATACGACAATGAAAAGCTCTGCATCAGCGGCTGAGCGGTTAGAAGTTAAGAAGTACTGCAGCACTTGCAATTCACATACAGCTCATTTAGAAACAAAATAGTGTTCGCTTTTTAAATTGTGGAGGTCTTTTACATGCGCATGATGAGTTTCTTTAAAGATGTTGGGAAAGAAATGAAAAAGGTTAGCTGGCCTAAAGGCAAAGAGTTAACGCGCTATACGATCACGGTGATTTCAACGGTTATCTTTTTTGTTATCTTTTTTGCCCTCCTTGATACAGGAATTTCTCAATTAATTCGTTTAATAGTTGAATAATGATCAGCAATACGTGCTATAATAGATCATAATATCGTTTGCCAAAACCCGTTCAGCGGGTTTTTTATTGTGTTGAAAAAAGGATTCATAGGCTCTGAGCCTATTTTTTGTTTTACACTTCATTTTTAAATGCGGGGAGGGAAGGACTGCAGAGTCCTGATAGAATGGAAAAGAATTGGTATGTTGTTCATACGTATTCCGGTTATGAAAACAAAGTAAAAGCGAACCTTGAAAAACGTGTGGAATCAATGGGAATGCAGGATAAAATTTTCCGCGTTGTCGTCCCTGAAGAGGAAGAGACTGATATTAAGAACGGCAAGAAAAAAGTAGTCAAAAAGAAAGTGTTCCCGGGTTATGTGCTTGTTGAAATCGTCATGACTGATGATTCCTGGTATGTGGTCCGCAACACGCCGGGCGTTACCGGATTCGTCGGATCAGCCGGTTCAGGCTCAAAGCCGACTCCGCTTCTTCCTGGCGAAGCAGAAACCATCTTAAAGCGGATGGGCATGGATGAGCGGAAAACCGACATTGATTTTGAATTGAATGAGACAGTCAAAGTCATAGACGGACCTTTCGCCAACTTTACAGGATCAATTGAAGAGATTGATTATGATAAGAGCAAAGTGAAAGTATTCGTTAACATGTTCGGCCGTGAAACGCCGGTTGAGCTGGAATTTACCCAGATCGACAAATTGTAATGTGAAAAAACTTGAAATTGCTATATATTAATGATAATATAGCAAAGGTACGTCTTGGACTAATCCAAGGCAGCTAGCTTGATATTTCGTCATTCATATAAAGAATGAAACCTTGAGTGGGAGGGTTTACCCTATTACCACATCACGGACTTAAGGAGGTGTGTCTCGTGGCTAAAAAAGTAGTAAAAGTTGTAAAATTGCAAATTCCTGCTGGAAAAGCTAACCCAGCGCCGCCAGTTGGACCTGCACTAGGTCAAGCCGGTGTAAATATCATGGGATTCTGTAAGGAGTTTAACGCTCGTACAGCTGACCAAGCTGGTTTAATCATTCCTGTTGAAATTTCGGTTTACGAAGACCGTTCATTTACATTTATTACAAAAACTCCGCCTGCTGCAGTATTGCTTAAAAAAGCAGCTGGAATTGAGTCTGGTTCTGGTGAACCAAACCGTAATAAAGTGGCAACCGTTAAGCGCGATAAGGTTCGCGAAATCGCTGAAACGAAAATGCCTGACTTAAACGCAGCAGACGTTGAAGCGGCAATGCGCATGGTTGAAGGTACTGCCCGCAGTATGGGTATCGTTATCGAGGATTAATTTGTTTCTTGTCGGGTTGCGAGTTTTCACAAGTTCGCAACCCTTATTCGTGGGAGGTTATTCCGCTATAACCACATAAGGAGGAAATTTTAAAATGGCTAAAAAAGGTAAAAAGTACGTTGAAGCTGCGAAGCTTGTAGACCGTGCGAAAGCTTACGACGTCGCTGAAGCAGTGGCGCTTACTAAAAAAACAAACACAGCTAAATTCGACGCTACAGTTGAAGTTGCTTTTCGTTTAGGGGTTGACCCTCGTAAAAACGATCAGCAAATCCGCGGTGCAGTTGTACTTCCTAACGGAACTGGTAAAACTCAGCGCGTGCTTGTATTCGCTAAAGGCGAAAAAGCAAAAGAAGCTGAAGCTGCCGGTGCAGACTACGTCGGCGATTCTGATTACATTGCGAAAATCCAGCAAGGCTGGTTCGAATTCGATGTAATCGTTGCGACTCCTGACATGATGGGTGAAGTCGGTAAAATCGGCCGTGTGCTTGGACCAAAAGGTCTTATGCCAAACCCTAAAACAGGAACTGTTACATTCGAAGTAGAAAAAGCAATCGGCGAAATCAAAGCTGGTAAAGTAGAATACCGCGTTGACAAAGCTGGTAACATCCATGTTCCGATCGGAAAAGTTTCTTTCGAGGATGAAAAACTTGTTGAGAACTTCACAACAATGTATGATACAATCCTGAAAGCAAAACCGGCTGCGGCTAAAGGTGTTTACGTGAAAAACGTTGCCGTTACTTCTACTATGGGCCCTGGTGTCAAAGTAGACGCTTCTACTTTCAACGTAAAATAATATTTGACTTTAGATCAGCATTCTGATATGATTCAAAATGTTGTAAAATATAATATGTCATTTATACCGTAGACAGCAGGGGCCGTTGAGGCTTAATATCCTGCCGAGGTGTATATATATCACAGCTATTACGTTACGTATGCTTGTATATACAGCCTCCATGTCCACATGGAGGCTTTTTATATGAAATCGTCGTCACAGTCGTGATCACCTAGCGGTATAAGTGTTACACAAAATCTACAGGAGGTGTAACCATGAGCAGCGCAATTGATACAAAAAAAGTTGTTGTTGAAGAGATTGCTTCTAAACTGAAAGAAAGCAAATCAACGATCATCGTTGACTACCGCGGACTTAACGTTTCTGAAGTAACTGAACTCCGTAAACAGCTTCGCGAAGCTAACGTAGAGTTCAAAGTGTACAAAAACACAATGACTCGCCGTGCGGTTGAACAAGCTGAACTTGATGGTTTGAATGATGTCTTAACTGGACCGAATGCGATCGCATTCAGTACTGAAGATGTTGTCGCTCCGGCAAAAGTTCTTAACGAGTTCGCGAAAAATCACGAAGCTCTGGAAATCAAAGCGGGCGTTATCGAAGGAAAAGTATCTTCTGTTGAAGAAGTGAAAGCTCTTGCTGAACTTCCTTCACGCGATGGCTTACTTTCTATGTTGCTTAGCGTACTTCAAGCTCCAGTTCGCAACCTTGCACTTGCAGCTAAAGCAGTTGCAGACCAAAAGGAAGAACAAGGCGCTTAATCTGATTTTACCCTAAAATAAAACAAATGGAGGAATTTCAAATGGCTTTAAATATCGAAGAAATCATTGCTTCCGTTAAAGAAGCAACTGTACTTGAATTGAACGACCTAGTAAAAGCAATCGAAGAAGAATTTGGCGTAACTGCTGCTGCTCCTGTAGCTGTAGCTGGCGGAGCTGCTGCTGGCGGCGCTGCTGAAGAGCAAAGCGAATTCGACCTTATCCTTGCTGGTGCAGGTTCTCAGAAAATCAAAGTTATCAAAGTTGTTCGTGAAATCACTGGTCTTGGCTTGAAAGAAGCTAAAGAACTTGTTGACAACACTCCAAAACCACTTAAAGAAGGTATTGCGAAAGAAGAAGCTGAAGAGCTTAAAGCTAAACTTGAAGAAGTTGGCGCTTCTGTAGAAGTTAAGTAATCTTCACTTGCCTGTAGGGGAAGCTCGCTTTTATGAGGCGGGCTTTTTCTTTGCTTTTCTTTAAGTGCAATTAAAAAAGGAGGTTCTAATAATGAGTGAACACTATTATTCAGAAAAACCTTCAGTTAAAAGCGATAAACAGACATGGTCATTTACACTGCGGAACAGATCTTATACATTCACAAGTGACAGCGGCGTTTTCTCGAAAAAGGAAGTTGATTTCGGTTCGCGTGTCTTAATTGAAGCGTTTGAAGAGCCGGAGATCGATGGTGACTTCCTGGATGCAGGCTGCGGTTACGGCCCGATCGGTCTGTCGCTCGCCGGTGCATTTACAGACCGGACCGTGCACATGATTGACGTGAATGAAAGAGCCGTAGAGCTGTCAAATGAAAATGCAGAAAAAAACGGAATAAAAAACGTTCGGATTTATCAGAGTGATTTATTTTCAAATATTGATTCTGCTCAAACATTTGCTTCTATTATTACAAACCCCCCAATCCGCGCCGGAAAAAAAGTTGTCCATGCCATTTTTGAAAAAAGCGCTGAGCATTTAAGGGCTTCAGGTGAATTGTGGATCGTTATACAGAAAAAACAGGGCGGGCCTTCTGCCATTGAAAAACTGAAGGAGCTTTTTGACGAAGTTTCTGTGGTTCAAAAAAAGAAAGGCTATTATATCATAAAAGCAAAAAAAGTTTGACTTGAATTTTCAGCTATGTTAATATTGTAAAATGCCAATGTATATATTTTGCATGATATGCTCAAATAATCATAGTGCATGTATAAATTATACAAACATGGAAATGCTAATAAAATCGGTATTTGTTTTTGGATGTGGTTTTCTTAATTAGAAACCCTTTTTTCTTTTGTCTTGTAAAAGTATTTCTTTATCGTAAGAGATGCTTATTACACATATAATACGCATGATTTGAGGGGTGAATCAGTTGACAGGTCAACTAGTTCAGTATGGACGACACCGCCAGCGCAGAAGCTATGCTCGCATTAGCGAAGTGTTAGAATTACCAAATCTCATTGAAATTCAAACCTCTTCTTATCAGTGGTTTCTTGATGAGGGTCTTAGAGAGATGTTTCAAGACATATCACCAATTGAGGATTTCACTGGTAACCTCTCTCTAGAGTTCATTGACTACAGTTTAGGAGATCCTAAGTATCCCGTTGAAGAGTCAAAAGAACGTGATGTGACTTACTCAGCTCCGCTAAGAGTGAAGGTTCGTTTAATTAACAAAGAAACTGGAGAGGTAAAAGACCAGGATGTCTTCATGGGTGATTTCCCTATTATGACAGATACCGGTACTTTTATCATCAACGGTGCAGAACGTGTTATCGTATCTCAGCTTGTTCGGTCTCCAAGTGTATATTTCAGTGGTAAAGTAGACAAAAACGGTAAAAAAGGTTTTACCGCGACTGTCATTCCAAACCGTGGCGCATGGTTAGAATACGAAACTGATGCGAAAGATGTTGTGTATGTCCGCATTGATCGCACACGTAAGTTGCCGGTTACGGTTCTTTTGCGTGCTCTCGGCTTCGGTTCCGACCAAGAGATTCTCGATCTCATTGGTGAGAACGAATATCTCCGCAATACACTGGATAAGGACAACACCGAAAACAGTGACAAAGCGCTTCTTGAAATCTATGAGCGCCTTCGTCCCGGAGAGCCGCCTACAGTAGAAAACGCAAAAAGCTTGCTGGATTCCCGTTTCTTCGATCCGAAGCGATACGACCTTGCGAATGTAGGACGCTATAAAATTAATAAAAAGCTTCATATCAAGAACCGCCTGTTTAACCAGCGCCTTGCAGAAACACTGGTGGATCCGGAAACCGGTGAAATTCTCGCTGAAAAAGGGCAGATTCTTGACAGAAGAACACTTGATAAAGTATTGCCATACTTAGAAAATGGAATCGGCTTCAGAAAACTTTATCCTAACGGCGGCGTTGTCGAGGATGAAGTGATGCTTCAATCCATTAAAATCTATGCTCCTACTGATGCAGAAGGAGAGCAGACGATCAATGTGATCGGCAATGCTTACATCGAAGAGGCGATTAAAAACATTACGCCTGCTGATATTATTTCTTCTATCAGCTACTTCTTCAACCTCCTGCACGGAGTGGGCGACACTGATGATATCGACCATCTCGGAAACCGCCGTCTGCGTTCTGTAGGTGAGCTCCTGCAAAACCAATTCCGTATCGGTTTAAGCCGGATGGAACGTGTCGTACGTGAAAGAATGTCTATTCAAGACACGAATACAATTACGCCGCAGCAGCTGATTAACATCAGACCTGTTATTGCGTCTATTAAAGAGTTCTTCGGAAGCTCACAGCTTTCTCAATTCATGGATCAGACGAACCCGCTTGCTGAATTGACGCACAAACGCCGTCTGTCAGCTCTCGGACCGGGCGGTTTGACGCGTGAGCGCGCAGGTATGGAAGTACGTGACGTTCACTACTCTCACTACGGCCGTATGTGTCCGATTGAAACGCCTGAGGGCCCGAACATCGGTTTGATCAACTCATTGTCATCATTTGCGAAAGTAAACCGCTTTGGTTTCATTGAGACGCCATACCGCCGCGTTGATCCTGAAACAGGAAAAGTAACGCCTAGAATCGACTACCTGACTGCTGATGAAGAGGATAACTATGTCGTAGCCCAAGCGAATGCTAAGCTGAGCGATGACGGTTCTTTCTTGGATGACAGCATCGTAGCGCGTTTCAGAGGGGAAAACACCGTTGTAGCCCGCAACCGCGTGGATTACATGGACGTATCTCCTAAACAGGTTGTTTCTGCTGCGACAGCATGTATTCCGTTCTTGGAAAACGATGACTCGAACCGCGCCCTCATGGGAGCGAACATGCAGCGTCAGGCTGTGCCTTTGATGCAGCCGGAAGCTCCGATCGTCGGAACGGGTATGGAATACGTATCCGGTAAAGACTCCGGTGCAGCCGTTATTTGTAAACACCCTGGTATCGTAGAACGGGTGGAAGCGAAAAACGTATGGGTGCGCCGCTATGAAGAAATTGACGGCCAAAAAGTAAAAGGCAACCTGGATAAGTACAGCTTGCTGAAATTTGTCCGCTCCAACCAAGGTACGTGCTACAACCAGCGTCCGATTGTAAGTGTCGGCGATGAAGTAGTCAAAGGAGAAATCCTTGCTGACGGACCTTCAATGGAGCTTGGTGAACTTGCTCTCGGCCGCAACGTAATGGTCGGCTTCATGACATGGGACGGTTACAACTATGAGGATGCCATCATCATGAGTGAACGCCTTGTGAAAGATGATGTATACACATCTATTCACATTGAAGAATATGAATCAGAAGCACGTGATACAAAGCTTGGACCGGAAGAGATCACCCGCGATATTCCAAACGTAGGGGAAGACGCGCTTCGCAACCTTGATGACCGCGGAATTATCCGTATCGGTGCGGAAGTCAACGACGGAGACCTTCTCGTAGGTAAAGTAACGCCTAAAGGTGTAACTGAGCTTACGGCTGAAGAACGCCTTCTTCATGCGATCTTTGGAGAAAAAGCGCGTGAAGTCCGTGATACATCTCTCCGTGTGCCTCACGGCGGCGGCGGAATTATCCACGACGTAAAAGTCTTCAACCGTGAAGACGGCGACGAACTTCCTCCGGGAGTGAACCAGCTTGTACGCGTATATATCGTTCAGAAACGTAAGATTTCTGAAGGTGATAAAATGGCCGGACGTCACGGAAATAAAGGGGTTATCTCGAAGATTCTTCCTGAAGAAGATATGCCTTACCTTCCTGACGGCACGCCGATCGATATCATGCTTAACCCGCTGGGTGTACCATCACGTATGAATATCGGTCAGGTATTAGAACTTCACATGGGTATGGCTGCCCGCTACCTCGGCATTCACATCGCGTCACCTGTATTTGACGGCGCGCGTGAAGAAGATGTGTGGGAAACACTTGAAGAAGCAGGCATGTCAAGAGACGCTAAAACAGTTCTTTATGACGGCCGTACGGGAGAACCGTTCGACAACCGTGTATCAGTCGGAATCATGTACATGATCAAACTGGCTCACATGGTTGACGATAAACTTCATGCCCGTTCTACAGGTCCTTACTCACTTGTTACGCAGCAGCCTCTCGGCGGTAAAGCCCAATTCGGCGGACAGCGTTTCGGTGAGATGGAGGTTTGGGCGCTTGAAGCTTACGGCGCAGCTTACACGCTTCAAGAAATCCTGACTGTGAAGTCCGATGACGTGGTCGGACGTGTGAAAACATATGAAGCCATCGTCAAAGGCGACAATGTTCCAGAGCCTGGTGTTCCGGAATCATTCAAAGTATTGATCAAAGAGCTTCAAAGCTTAGGTATGGACGTGAAAATCCTCTCAGGCGATGAAGAAGAAATAGAAATGAGAGATCTAGAAGACGAGGAAGATGCGAAACAGGCTGACGGCCTTGCATTATCAGGTGATGAAGCGCCGGAAGAAACAGCATCTCCAGACGTTGAACGTGACGCAGTAACGAAAGAATAGTCTCTGATTGATAAAGGCAAGTGACATCGGTTAATCCGAAGATAAAAAGGGAGGTAGGCCCCTTGCTAGATGTGAACAATTTTGAGTATATGAACATCGGTCTTGCTTCACCGGATAAAATCCGTTCATGGTCTTTTGGTGAAGTGAAAAAGCCTGAAACGATAAACTATCGTACGTTGAAACCTGAAAAGGACGGCCTGTTCTGCGAACGCATTTTCGGACCGACTAAGGACTGGGAATGTCATTGCGGCAAGTACAAGCGGGTTCGTTATAAAGGCGTAGTTTGTGACCGTTGCGGAGTTGAAGTAACGCGGGCTAAAGTCCGTCGTGAGAGAATGGGGCATATTGAACTGGCTGCCCCGGTTTCTCACATTTGGTATTTCAAAGGTATTCCGAGCCGTATGGGTCTTGTATTGGATATGTCACCGCGTGCGCTGGAAGAAGTTATTTACTTTGCTTCTTACGTCGTAACTGACCCGGCCAATACACCGCTCGAAAAGAAACAGCTTTTATCTGAAAAGGAATACCGTGCGTATCTGGATAAGTACGGTAACAAATTCCAAGCCTCTATGGGTGCGGAAGCCATTAATAAACTTCTGCAGGACATCGACCTTGTCAAAGAAGTTGATATGTTAAAAGAAGAGCTGAAGACTTCTCAAGGACAGCGCCGTACACGTGCGATCAAACGCCTTGAAGTGCTTGAAGCCTTCCGTAATTCAGGAAACAAGCCGTCTTGGATGATTCTCGACGTGCTTCCGGTTATTCCGCCTGAATTAAGACCGATGGTTCAGCTTGACGGCGGACGTTTCGCAACGTCTGACCTGAACGACCTTTACCGTCGTGTCATCAACCGTAATAACCGTTTAAAACGTCTGTTAGACCTCGGCGCGCCAAGCATCATCGTTCAGAACGAAAAACGTATGCTTCAGGAAGCAGTCGACGCTCTGATTGACAACGGACGCCGCGGCCGTCCGGTTACCGGACCGGGTAACCGTCCGCTTAAATCTCTTTCTCACATGCTGAAAGGGAAACAAGGGCGTTTCCGTCAGAACCTTCTCGGTAAACGTGTAGACTACTCAGGCCGTTCCGTTATCGTCGTAGGCCCGCATCTGAAAATGTATCAGTGCGGTTTGCCGAAGGAAATGGCGCTTGAGCTCTTCAAGCCTTTCGTCATGAAAGAGCTTGTTGAAAAAGGCCTTGCTCACAATATCAAGAGCGCAAAACGCAAAATCGAACGCGTGCAGCCTGAAGTATGGGATGTACTTGAATCTGTCATTAAGGAGCATCCGGTCTTACTGAATCGTGCCCCTACTCTTCACAGATTAGGTATCCAGGCTTTCGAACCGACGCTTGTTGAAGGACGCGCCATCCGTCTTCACCCGTTAGTATGTACAGCTTATAACGCTGACTTTGACGGTGACCAAATGGCGGTTCACGTACCTTTATCAGCTGAGGCTCAAGCTGAGGCGCGCATTCTGATGCTTGCGGCCCAAAACATCTTGAACCCTAAAGATGGTAAACCGGTTGTTACGCCGTCTCAGGATATGGTATTAGGAAACTACTACCTGACGCTTGAGCGCGCCGGAGCAGTCGGCGAGGGTATGGTTTTCAAAAATACGGACGAAGCGCTTCTTGCTTATCAAAACGGTTATGTTCACCTTCATACGAGAGTAGCTGTTGCAGCGAACTCCCTTAAGAATGTGACATTTACTGAAGAACAGCGTTCAAAATTGTTAATTACAACTGTCGGTAAGCTCGTCTTCAATGAAATTCTTCCGGAATCATTCCCTTACATGAATGAACCAACGAAGAGCAACATTGAAGAGAAGACACCTGACCGTTTCTTCTTAGATAAAGGTGCTGACGTAAAAGCTGTGATTGCTGAGCAGCCGATCAACGCACCGTTTAAAAAAGGTATTTTGGGTAAAATCATCGCGGAAATCTTTAAACGATTCCATATCACGGAAACGTCTAAAATGCTTGACCGCATGAAAAACCTTGGTTTCAGATATTCAACGAAAGCCGGCATCACAGTAGGGGTTTCTGATATCGTCGTTCTCGATGATAAACAGGAAATCCTTGAAGAAGCACAAAGCAAAGTGGATAATGTTCTGAAACAGTTCAGACGCGGTTTAATCACCGAAGAAGAACGTTATGAAAGAGTCATTTCAATTTGGAGTTCAGCGAAAGATGTTATCCAAGGCAAACTGATGAAATCATTAGACGAAGTCAACCCGATCTACATGATGAGTGATTCAGGAGCCCGTGGTAACGCATCTAACTTTACACAGCTTGCGGGTATGCGCGGTCTGATGGCCAACCCGGCTGGACGAATCATTGAATTGCCGATTAAATCAAGTTTCCGTGAAGGTCTGACAGTATTGGAGTACTTTATCTCCACTCACGGTGCGCGTAAAGGTCTTGCCGATACCGCCCTGAAAACAGCTGACTCAGGTTACCTTACACGCCGTCTTGTTGATGTTGCGCAGGATGTTATCATTCGTGAAACAGATTGCGGAACAGACCGCGGTATTCTTGCAAAACCGCTCAAAGAAGGCACGGAAATCATCGAGCGTCTGGAAGAGCGTCTGATCGGACGTTTCGCCAGAAAACAGATCAAACATCCTGAAACGGGTGCTGTGCTCATTAACGAAAATGAATTGATCGATGAAGATAAAGCGCTGGAAATCGTTGAAGCCGGAATTGAAGAAGTGTGGATCCGTTCTGCGTTCACATGTAACACTCCTCATGGTGTATGTAAACGATGCTACGGACGAAACCTTGCAACCGGAACTGATGTTGAAGTCGGCGAAGCAGTAGGTATTATCGCCGCTCAATCTATCGGTGAGCCTGGAACACAGTTAACGATGCGTACGTTCCACACAGGCGGGGTTGCCGGAGACGATATCACACAAGGTCTTCCGCGTATCCAAGAGCTTTTCGAAGCGCGTAATCCGAAAGGTCAAGCGACGATTTCTGAGATTGACGGTACAATTGCCGAAATCAATGAAGTCCGCGACAAACAGCAGGAGATTGTTGTTCAGGGCGCTGTTGAGACCCGTTCATACACGGCACCTTACAACTCACGCCTGAAAGTGACTGAGGGTGATCAGATTACCCGCGGTCAAGTGCTGACGGAAGGTTCAATCGATCCGAAAGAACTTCTTAAAGTCACTGACCTGACAACGGTTCAGGAATATCTTCTGCATGAGGTTCAGAAGGTTTACCGTATGCAGGGGGTTGAAATCGGCGATAAACACGTAGAAGTAATGGTTCGCCAGATGCTTCGCAAAGTCCGTGTAATCGATGCCGGAGATACTGATGTTCTCCCTGGCACATTGCTTGATATTCACCAATTTACAGAAGCGAACAAAAAAGTGCTGCTTGAAGGCAATCGACCTGCTACAGGCCGTCCTGTCCTTCTCGGTATCACGAAAGCTTCACTCGAGACGGATTCATTCTTGTCTGCCGCATCATTCCAGGAAACAACACGCGTTCTTACAGATGCTGCGATTAAAGGCAAGCGTGATGAACTTCTCGGCCTGAAAGAGAATGTTATCATCGGTAAACTGGTTCCGGCCGGTACAGGTATGATGAATTACAGAAAAGTAAAACCTGTTTCAAACGTTCAGCCTTCGGAAGATATGGTTCCGGCTGAATAACAGAAACTGCTGCAGGAAAGGCTGTTTCGACAGCTTTTCCTCAGTATTACAATTATTCTGGCGGGGGACTGCACTAAAAAATGTCATACGTTGTTGACATCCGTCCCGCAGAGTGATAATATAACCAAGGTGCTCGAAATAAAACCTGTTACTTTGGAGGATATGTTTATGTCTTATGATAAAGTATCACAGGCCAAATCAATTATTATTGGTACGAAGCAAACAGTGAAAGCTCTAAAACGAGGTTCAGTGAAGGAAGTCGTCGTGGCAAAAGACGCGGATTCAGTTCTTACGGCTGGCGTTATCCAGCTTGCAAAGAACCAAAATACCGCTGTCTGTATGGTGGATTCCATGAAAAAGCTCGGCAAAGCCTGCGGAATTGAAGTGGGAGCAGCAGCTGTTGCCATTATGTTATAGCGTACTTTTTGTTTTTATATAAGATATCAATCTTATGTAAAGACATTGTTTTTTGCCTAATGATGAACCACCTGGGTATGTGGGTTATAAAACGTAATGAAGGGAGGAACACAACATGCCTACAATTAATCAGCTAATTCGCAAGGGACGCGTGAGCAAAGTTGAAAACTCTAAGTCACCTGCACTAAACAAAGGATACAACAGCTTTAAAAAAGAGCACACTAACGTATCTTCTCCACAAAAACGCGGGGTATGTACTCGTGTGGGTACAATGACACCGAAAAAACCGAACTCAGCACTTCGTAAATATGCTCGTGTTCGTTTGACTAACGGAATCGAGGTTACTGCCTACATTCCTGGTATCGGTCACAACCTGCAAGAGCACAGCGTTGTACTGATCCGCGGCGGACGTGTAAAAGACTTACCGGGGGTACGCTACCACATCGTTCGTGGCGCGCTTGACACTGCCGGAGTTGAAAACCGTGCGCAAGGCCGTTCTAAATACGGTACGAAACGTCCTAAAGCAAAGTAATAATAATAAATCATTAAAACTATGAAGGGAGGATATTCAGATGCCACGTAAAGGTCCTGTAGCAAAAAGAGATGTTTTACCTGATCCGCTTTACAACTCTAAGCTGGTATCCCGCCTGATCAACAAAATGATGATCGACGGTAAAAAAGGTAAATCTCAAACAATCCTATACAAGTCATTCGATATCATTAAAGAACGCACTGGCAATGATGCAATGGAGGTTTTCGAACAAGCATTGAAAAACATCATGCCTGTACTTGAAGTAAAAGCACGCCGTGTAGGTGGAGCTAACTACCAAGTGCCTGTAGAAGTTCGTCCTGAACGCCGTACAACTCTTGGTCTTCGCTGGTTAGTTAACTATGCGCGTCTTCGCGGAGAAAAAACAATGGAAGAGCGCCTGGCTAACGAAATTCTTGATGCAGCTAACAACACTGGTGCTGCCGTTAAGAAACGTGAAGACACTCACAAGATGGCAGAAGCGAACAAAGCGTTTGCTCACTACCGCTGGTAGGATTTATATAATCAAAATAATAATTCCCTAATAAGGAAGGAGAAATTACCCAATGGCAAGAGAGTTCTCCTTAGAAAAAACTCGTAATATCGGGATCATGGCTCACATCGATGCCGGTAAAACGACTACTACAGAACGGATCTTGTTCTACACAGGCCGTATCCACAAAATTGGCGAAACTCACGAAGGTGCTTCGCAAATGGACTGGATGGAGCAGGAACAAGAACGCGGTATCACAATCACTTCTGCAGCAACGACTGCACAGTGGAAAGGTTACCGTGTAAACATCATCGATACACCGGGACACGTAGACTTCACAGTTGAAGTTGAACGTTCACTCCGTGTACTTGATGGTGCGGTTGCCGTACTTGATGCTCAATCAGGTGTTGAGCCTCAGACAGAAACAGTATGGCGCCAAGCAACAACTTACGGAGTACCGCGCGTTGTATTTGTCAACAAAATGGACAAAATCGGCGCAGACTTCCTTTACTCTGTAGGCACTTTAAGAGACCGTCTTCAAGCTAATGCTCACGCAATTCAATTGCCGATCGGCGCTGAAGACAACTTCGAAGGTATCATCGACTTAGTAGAAAACGTTGCGTATTTCTACGAAGATGACCTTGGAACTCGTTCAGATGCGAAAGAAATCCCTGAAGAGTACAAAGAGCAAGCTGAAGAGCTTCGCAGCAGCCTGATTGAAGCTGTAGCTGAGCTTGATGAAGAGCTTATGGAAAAGTACCTTGAAGGTGAAGAAATCACTATCCCTGAACTGAAAGCTGCTATCCGTAAAGGTACACTGAATGTTGAATTCTACCCTGTACTTGTTGGTTCTGCTTTCAAAAACAAAGGTGTTCAGCTTGTACTTGATGCTGTTCTTGACTACCTTCCTGCGCCAACTGATGTTGCTGCAATCAAAGGTGTACGTCCTGATACAGATGAAGAGATCGTTCGTCATTCTTCTGATGAAGAGCCGTTCTCTGCACTTGCATTTAAAGTTATGACTGACCCTTATGTCGGTAAGCTGACATTCTTCCGCGTATATTCCGGTACACTTGATTCCGGTTCATATGTAAAGAACTCTACAAAAGGCAAGCGTGAGCGCGTAGGACGTATCCTTCAAATGCACGCTAACAGCCGTGAAGAGATCTCTACTGTTTACGCTGGAGACATCGCAGCTGCTGTAGGTCTGAAAGATACTTCTACTGGAGATACTCTATGTGATGAAAAGGATCTTGTAATCCTTGAATCAATGGAATTCCCAGAGCCTGTTATCGACGTAGCGATTGAGCCTAAATCAAAAGCTGACCAAGATAAAATGGGTATCGCTTTAGCGAAACTTGCTGAAGAAGATCCTACATTCCGTACACAAACTAACCCTGAAACGGGTCAAACAATCATCTCTGGTATGGGTGAGCTTCACCTTGATATCATTGTTGATCGTATGAAGCGTGAGTTCAAAGTTGAAGCTAACGTTGGTGCTCCTCAAGTTGCGTACCGTGAGACATTCCGTACCGGTGCAAAAGTTGAAGGTAAATTCGTACGTCAATCAGGCGGACGCGGTCAGTTCGGTCACGTTTGGATCGAATTTGAACCGAACGAAGAAGGCGCTGGCTTTGAATTCGAAAACGCAATCGTCGGTGGTGTTGTTCCTCGTGAATACATCCCAGCCGTACAAGCAGGTCTTGAAGACTCTCTTGAAAATGGTGTCCTAGCCGGATTCCCGCTAATCGACATCAAGGCGAAACTTTTTGATGGATCTTACCATGATGTTGACTCAAACGAAATGGCGTTTAAAGTCGCTGCTTCTATGGCATTGAAAAATGCAGTCAGCAAATGTAACCCAGTTCTTCTTGAACCAATCATGAAAGTTGAAGTTGTTATTCCTGAAGAATACATGGGGGACATCATGGGTGATGTTACCTCTCGTCGCGGACGCGTAGAAGGTATGGAAGCTCGCGGTAACGCTCAAGTTGTGCGTGCGATGGTACCTCTTGCTGAAATGTTCGGTTACGCTACTGCCCTTCGTTCTAACACGCAAGGACGCGGTACGTTCACAATGTTCATGGATCACTACGAAGAAGTGCCGAAGAGCATCGCTGAAGAAATTATCAAAAAAAATAAAGGCGAATAATTGATTTTGCCACTTAACTCAAGTATAACTACTATTGTAAGATGAGGAAGTGAGAGCTTGCTTTCACTTTCTATCACTCTATACATTACTAATTAAAAGCTCTTAAGGAGGATTTTAGAATGGCTAAAGAAAAATTCGACCGTTCCAAATCACATGCCAATATCGGTACAATTGGACACGTTGACCATGGTAAAACAACATTAACTGCTGCTATCTCAACAGTACTTCATAAGAAATCTGGTAAAGGTACAGCTATGGCGTACGATCAAATTGATGGTGCTCCAGAAGAACGTGAGCGCGGTATCACAATCTCTACTGCACACGTTGAGTACGAAACTGACACTCGTCACTATGCACACGTTGACTGCCCAGGACACGCTGACTATGTTAAAAACATGATCACTGGTGCTGCGCAAATGGACGGAGCTATCCTTGTAGTATCTGCTGCTGATGGCCCAATGCCACAAACTCGTGAGCACATCCTTCTTTCTAAAAACGTTGGTGTACCATACATCGTAGTATTCCTTAACAAATGCGACATGGTAGACGACGAAGAGCTTCTTGAGCTTGTTGAAATGGAAGTTCGCGATCTTCTTAGCGAATACGACTTCCCTGGTGATGATGTACCAGTTGTTAAAGGTTCTGCTCTTAAAGCTCTTGAAGGCGATGCTGAGTACGAAGAAAAAATTCTTGAACTTATGGCTGCAGTTGATGAGTACATCCCAACTCCAGAACGCGACACTGAAAAACCATTCATGATGCCAGTTGAGGACGTATTCTCAATCACTGGTCGTGGTACAGTTGCTACTGGCCGTGTAGAACGCGGACAAGTTAAAGTCGGTGACGAAGTTGAAATCATCGGTCTTCAAGAAGAAAACAGCAAAACAACTGTTACAGGTGTTGAAATGTTCCGTAAGCTTCTTGACTACGCTGAAGCTGGAGACAACATCGGTGCACTTCTTCGCGGTGTAGCTCGTGAAGATATCCAACGTGGACAAGTACTTGCTAAACCAGGTACAATCACTCCACACAGCAAATTCAAAGCTGAAGTTTACGTTCTTTCTAAAGAAGAGGGTGGACGTCATACTCCATTCTTCTCTAACTACCGTCCTCAGTTCTACTTCCGTACAACTGACGTAACTGGTATCATCAATCTTCCAGAAGGCGTAGAAATGGTTATGCCTGGAGATAACACTGAAATGATCGTTGAACTTATCTCTACAATCGCTATCGAAGAAGGAACTCGTTTCTCTATTCGTGAAGGCGGACGTACAGTTGGTTCAGGCGTTGTTTCTACAATCACTGAGTAATCGACTCGTTCAATAATGCGGGGTCCCTTATGGGGCCTCGTTTTTTTGTTTCCCCGCTGATTCCATGTATAATAGAACGTATACAAATTTTAGGAGCAGACCGATGAACGATAACTTCAAGAAAACCAATCGTATTTCAATGCTTCAGCAATTGCAGATTAATGGCAGTGAACAAACCATTATGATTAATGGTGATGACAGGAGTAGTCCGCTGCTTTTGTTTTTGCATGGCGGTCCCGGCACGCCTCAAATCGGTTATGCGAGAAAATACCAGAATGAGCTGGAAAAGCATTTCACCGTTGTGAACTGGGATCAGAGAGGGGCGGGTCTCTCTTATTCAAAGGAAATTCCGGGTTCATCTATGACTTTGGATCAGCTGACAGCCGATACTATTCATCTGACCGAACGCTTATGCAAGCAATTCAGCAGGAGAAAAATATATATCGCCGGCTATTCGTGGGGTTCAGTTTTGGCGCTTCAAGTTCTTCAAGAGAAACCTGATTTGTATTATGCGTATATCGGTATCAGTCAGGTGGTTAATATTCAAAAGGAAGAAACGGAAGCCTACCGGCTGATGATGGAATGGAGCAGGCAACACAAACATATCCTGCTGGGCAAGACGCTGAGCTTTATCGGAGCACCTCCATGGGAGAAACAGCTGCAGCGAACGCTGTTTCTGCTTTGTATTGAGATGAGGGGAGGGGGCTTTACCCATCATCCGATCGGCGCTCTTAAAGCAGGGGGGCGAATGCTGTTTGGTGAACCGTACGGTGTGAGAGGGAGCTTCTTAGCCGCGCGGGGACAAATGTTCAGCCTGAAACACCTGTGGGAGGATCTCATTTCCTTTGATGCAGGGGAATCAGTTTCTTCTATTGTAATACCGTGCTGTTTTATGTCAGGGAGATACGATTTGACGGTTCCGGGGACGACGTCTTATGAATATTATCAGAAGGTTGATGCGCCATATAAAGAATGGCATTGGTTTGAGAACTCAGCCCATTCGCCTCACTTGGAGGAACCGGATCGCTTTGCCGAAGTTGTCAGCCGGTTCGCATCGTTCCATCTCTGAAAGAAAACAGTCATATCCTTGATTAATCATGGTATCACCTGTATAATAATCAAAGTGTGAAAACCACAAGGTTCTTTAAATAAACCTTGCAACATGCGTCTATTTTCTGTATAATAGTGTATGTTGGTCTTTGACTGCGATGAAGTGAGAGGTTGCTGACACACCCGGCCGCTTTGCCATGGCAAGGTGATCAGGTTTTTCTCACGGAGAACTGTCTAACGTGATGTAGGCGAAAAGGAGGGAAAATAATGGCAAAACAAAAAATTCGTATTCGTTTAAAAGCATATGATCATAGAATCCTTGATCAATCTGCAGAGAAGATTGTTGAAACGGCAAAACGTTCTGGTGCCAGCGTATCTGGTCCGATTCCGTTGCCGACTGAAAAATCAGTTTACACAATCCTTCGTGCGGTGCACAAATACAAAGATTCTCGTGAGCAATTTGAAATGCGTACACATAAACGTTTAATCGACATTGTGAACCCAACACCACAAACTGTTGATGCTCTCATGCGATTAGACTTACCATCTGGTGTCGATATCGAAATCAAACTTTAATTCTAAAATATAGAATGATCTTAATAGGAGGTGTGACGAATGACCAAAGGAATCTTAGGAAGAAAAATTGGTATGACGCAAGTATTCGCAGAGAACGGTGATCTTATCCCGGTAACTGTTATTGAAGCAGCTCCAAACGTTGTTCTTCAAAAGAAAACAGCTGAAAATGATGGCTATGAAGCGATCCAGCTTGGTTTTGACGATAAGCGCGAAAAGCTTTCAAACAAACCGGAAAAAGGACACGTTGCAAAAGCGGAAACTGCTCCTAAGCGCTTCGTTAAAGAATTACGCGGCGTGGATATGGATGCGTATGAAATTGGTCAGGAAGTCAAGGTTGAAATTTTCTCTGCAGGAGAAATCGTAGATGTAACAGGAGTATCTAAAGGTAAAGGTTTCCAAGGTGCAATCAAGCGCCACGGACAATCTCGCGGACCTATGTCTCACGGTTCACGCTACCACCGTCGTCCTGGTTCAATGGGACCTGTAGATCCTAACCGTGTATTCAAAGGTAAACTATTACCTGGACGCATGGGCGGAGATCAAATCACTGTCCAAAACCTTGAAGTCGTAAAAGTAGATGCTGAGCGCAATCTTCTTTTGATTAAAGGTAACGTACCTGGTGCGAGAAAAGCTTTAATCACTGTTAAAAGTGCTGTTAAATCTAAATAAGTCTCTTAGGAAAGGAGGAAATTGATCATGCCAAAAGTAGCATTATACAACCAAAACGGTTCTACTGCTGGTGATATCGAATTAAACGCTTCTGTATTTGGAATTGAGCCAAATGAGAGCGTAGTATTCGACGCTATTCTTATGCAAAGAGCTTCCTTACGTCAAGGATCTCACAAAGTAAAAAATCGTTCTGAAGTACGCGGCGGAGGTCGCAAACCATGGCGTCAAAAAGGTACAGGTCGTGCCCGTCAAGGTTCAATCCGTTCACCACAATGGCGCGGAGGTGGTGTCGTATTCGGCCCAACACCACGCAGCTATTCTTACAAATTACCTAAAAAAGTTCGCCGCTTGGCAATCAAATCAGTATTGTCTTCTAAAGTGAACGACAACAACATTATTGTTCTTGAAGATCTTACTCTTGATACGGTTAAAACAAAAGAAATGGCAGCTGTCCTTAAAGGATTATCTGTTGAGAAAAAAGCTTTAATCGTAACTGCGGATGCAAACGAAGCAGTATCTCTTTCTGCACGCAACATCCCTGGAGTTACAGTTGTTCAAGCTAACGGAATCAACGTGTTAGACGTTGTCAACCACGAGAAGCTTCTGATTACAAAAGCTGCGGTTGAAAAAGTAGAGGAGGTGCTTGCATAATGAAAGATCCTCGTGATGTTCTTAAGCGCCCCGTCATTACTGAACGTTCTGCTGATTTAATGACTGAAAAGAAATATACTTTTGAAGTTGATGTAAGAGCTAATAAAACAGAAGTGAAAGATGCAGTTGAAAGTATCTTTGGAGTGAAAGTTGACAAAGTCAACATCATGAACTACAAAGGGAAATCAAAACGTGTCGGCCGCTATACTGGTATGACTAGCCGTCGCAGAAAAGCGATCGTAAAACTTACTGCAGACAGCAAAGAAATCGAAATTTTTGAAGCTTAATTATCTGTAAAAAGAAGGAGGGAAATTCAAAATGGCGATTAAAAAGTATAAACCGACCTCTAACGGACGTCGTGGCATGACAACTTCAGATTTTGCTGAAATCACGACTGACCAGCCGGAAAAATCCTTGCTTGCGCCCCTTCACAAAAAAGGCGGACGTAACAACCAAGGTAAATTGACTGTACGTCACCAAGGTGGCGGACACAAACGCCAATACCGTGTTATCGACTTCAAACGCGATAAAGATGGTATACCTGGACGCGTTGCTACAGTTGAGTACGATCCAAACCGTTCAGCTAACATTGCACTAATCAATTATGTAGACGGAGAAAAACGTTACATTCTTGCTCCAAAAGGAATTCAAGTAGGTACTGAAATCATGTCCGGCCCTGAAGCTGACATCAAAGTAGGTAACGCACTTCCGCTTATCAACATCCCTGTTGGTACAGTTGTGCATAACATTGAATTAAAACCTGGTAAAGGCGGACAGCTTGTACGTTCAGCTGGTACATCTGCTCAGGTTCTTGGTAAAGAAGGCAAATACGTTCTTGTACGTCTTAACTCTGGTGAAGTTCGCATGATCCTTTCTGCTTGCCGCGCTTCTATCGGTCAAGTAGGTAACGAGCAGCACGAACTTATCAACGTTGGTAAAGCAGGACGCTCTCGCTGGAAAGGCATCCGCCCTACAGTCCGCGGTTCTGTAATGAACCCTAACGATCACCCGCACGGTGGTGGTGAAGGTCGCGCGCCAATCGGACGTAAATCACCAATGTCTCCTTGGGGCAAACCGACTCTTGGATTCAAGACACGTAAGAAAAAGAACAAATCTGATAAATTTATCGTACGTCGTCGTAAAAATAAATAACGGGGTTGTCTACGGTTCATTTCGGACCGTAGTGCAATCACGAAGGGAGGTTCCAAAATGGCTCGCAGCTTGAAAAAAGGACCATTTGTCGATGGACACTTGATGACAAAAATCGAGAAATTAAATGAAACGGACAAGAAACAAGTTGTAAAAACTTGGTCTCGCCGTTCAACTATTTTCCCACAATTTATCGGTCACACTATCGCAGTATATGACGGACGTAAACACGTGCCTGTATTCATTTCTGAAGACATGGTAGGCCACAAGTTGGGCGAATTCGCACCGACTCGTACTTACAAAGGCCACGCCAGTGACGATAAAAAAACAAGACGCTAAGAGAGGAGGCTTTTAAATGCAAGCTAAAGCTGTTGCAAGAACAGTCCGTATTGCTCCTCGTAAAGCACGTCTAGTAATGGACCTGATTCGAGGTAAGCAAGTAGGCGAAGCAGTATCTATCTTGAACCTAACTCCGAGAGCTGCTTCTCCGATCATCGAAAAAGTTTTAAAATCTGCTATCGCAAATGCTGAGCACAACTACGAGATGGACGCTAACAATCTGGTTATTTCTCAGGCATTTGTTGACGAAGGCCCAACGTTAAAAAGATTCCGCCCGCGTGCTATGGGACGTGCGAGCCAAATCAACAAACGTACGAGCCACATTACAATCGTTGTATCAGAAAAGAAGGAGGGATAAGTAGTGGGTCAAAAGGTAAATCCAGTCGGTCTTCGTATCGGAGTCATTCGTGATTGGGAATCTAAGTGGTACGCTGGTAAAGATTACGCTGACTTCCTGCACGAAGATTTAAAAATTCGTGAATTCATTAGCAAACGCCTTTCTGACGCTTCTGTTTCTAAAGTAGAAATCGAGCGTGCAGCAAACCGCGTTAACATTACGATCCACACTGCTAAGCCTGGTATGGTAATCGGTAAAGGCGGATCTGAAGTTGAAGCACTTCGTAAAGCCCTTAACAGCCTTACTGGCAAGCGTGTACACATTAACATTCTTGAAATCAAAAGAGCAGATCTTGATGCTCAGCTTGTAGCTGACAACATCGCTCGTCAACTAGAAAACCGTATTTCTTTCCGCCGTGCGCAGAAACAACAAATCCAACGCACTATGCGTGCTGGAGCACAAGGTGTGAAAACAATGGTTTCCGGCCGTCTTGGCGGAGCTGATATCGCTCGTTCTGAATACTACAGTGAAGGAACTGTTCCATTGCACACTTTACGTGCTGACATCGACTATGCAACATCTGAAGCTGACACAACTTACGGTAAGCTTGGTGTAAAAGTCTGGATCTATCGTGGAGAGGTTCTTCCTACTAAGAAGAAAACTGAGGAAGGAGGAAAATAATATGTTATTACCAAAACGCGTTAAATATCGCAGAGAGCATCGCGGAAAAATGCGCGGTCGCGCTAAAGGCGGTACTGAAGTACATTTTGGTGAGTACGGTATCCAGGCTCTTGAAGCTTCTTGGATCACGAACCGCCAAATCGAAGCTGCACGTATTGCGATGACTCGTTACATGAAACGTGGCGGTAAAGTTTGGATTAAAATTTTCCCTTCAAAACCTTACACTGCTAAACCGCTTGAGGTACGGATGGGTTCCGGTAAAGGGGCTCCTGAAGGCTGGGTAGCTGTTGTAAAACCGGGCAAAGTTTTATTTGAAATTTCTGGTGTGTCTGAAGAGGTAGCTCGTGAAGCTCTTCGTCTTGCATCTCACAAATTGCCAATTAAAACGAAGTTCGTAAAACGTGAAGAAATTGGTGGTGAATCAAATGAAAGCTAATGAAATTCGTGACCTTACCACTGCTGAAATTGAACAAAAAGTAAAGTCTCTTAAAGAAGAACTTTTCAATCTTCGCTTTCAATTAGCGACAGGACAACTTGAAAATACTGCTCGCATTCGTGAAGTGCGCAAAGCTATCGCGCGCATGAAAACTGTGATTCGTGAAAGAGAAATTGCTGCCAACAAATAATCACTGAGGGGAGGTCGTGAGCATGAGCGAACGTAACCAACGCAAAGTTTACCAAGGCCGTGTTGTTTCTGACAAAATGGATAAAACCATCACTGTTGTTGTTGAAACATACAAAAAGGATCCTATTTACGGTAAACGCGTAAAATACTCAAAGAAATTCAAAGCACATGATGAAAATAACCAAGCTAAAATCGGAGACATCGTAAAGATCATGGAAACTCGTCCATTATCTGCAACTAAGCGTTTTCGTCTAGTAGAAGTTGTCGAAGAAGCTGTTATTATCTAATAAAGTTCGGAATTCTTTTTCCGAAGGGAGGTAACAAATAATGATTCAACAAGAGACTCGTTTAAAAGTTGCTGACAACTCCGGTGCGCGTGAGGTACTTACTATTAAAGTTCTTGGCGGTTCTGGACGTAAAACGGCTAACATTGGTGATGTAATTGTTTGCACGGTTAAACAAGCAACACCAGGAGGCGTTGTCAAAAAAGGTGAAGTCGTAAGAGCTGTTATCGTTCGCACAAAAAGCGGAGCACGCAGATCTGACGGATCATACATCAGCTTCGATGAGAATGCATGTGTTATCATCCGTGACGACAAGAGCCCGCGTGGAACTCGTATCTTCGGACCGGTTGCCCGTGAATTACGTGAAAACAACTTCATGAAAATTGTTTCTCTGGCTCCAGAAGTTATCTAATGAAATAAATGCCTTACTCAAGGAGGTGCGATCAGGATGCATGTGAAAAAAGGCGATAAAGTAATGGTTATCTCTGGTAAAGATAAAGGCAAACAAGGTACGATCCTTGCTGCTTTCCCTAAAAAGGACCGCGTTCTAGTTGAGGGCGTAAACATGGTGAAGAAGCACTCTAAACCAACTCAAGCAAACCCTCAAGGCGGTATTTCTAATCAAGAGGCGCCAATTCATGTATCAAACGTTATGCCGCTCGATCCTAAAACAGGTGAAGTGACTCGCGTAGGATACAAAGTGGAAGATGGCAAAAAAGTTCGTGTTGCAAAAAAATCTGGGCAAGTCTTAGATAAATAGTATTTAAAGGAAGGGAGGTCTATCTCATGAACCGCCTTAAAGAAAAGTACAATAAAGAAATTTCACCTGCTTTAATGACGAAGTTCAACTACGACTCTGTTATGCAGGTGCCAAAAATCGAAAAAATCGTAATCAACATGGGTGTCGGTGATGCTGTTCAAAACGCAAAAGCAATCGACAGTGCTGTTGAAGAATTAACGTTTATCGCAGGTCAAAAACCTGTCGTTACTCGTGCGAAGAAATCAATTGCTGGATTCCGTCTTCGTGAGGGAATGCCTATCGGTGCGAAAGTAACTCTTCGCGGAGAGCGCATGTATGATTTCCTTGATAAACTTATTTCTGTATCTTTACCGCGTGTACGTGACTTCCGCGGGATTTCTAAGAAATCTTTCGACGGTCGCGGAAACTACACTCTTGGTATCAAAGAACAGTTAATCTTCCCTGAAATTGACTACGATAAAGTAACAAAGGTTCGCGGAATGGACATCGTTATCGTAACGACTGCTAACTCTGACGAAGAGGCTCGTGAGCTATTAACTCAAGTAGGTATGCCGTTCCAGAAATAATCAATGAAAGGGAGGCGAAATCGTGGCTAAAAAGTCAATGATTGCGAAACAACAACGTACACCAAAGTTTAAAGTGCAAGAGTACACTCGCTGTGAACGCTGCGGACGTCCGCACTCAGTCATTCGTAAATTTAAACTTTGCCGTATTTGTTTCCGTGAGCTTGCATATAAAGGACAAATTCCTGGCGTGAAAAAAGCCAGCTGGTAATCCCCAAGAATGGGAAGGAGGTAATTATATAATGGTTATGACAGATCCAATTGCAGATATGCTGACTCGTATTCGCAATGCAAACATGGTACGTCATGAGAAGCTTGAAATTCCTGCTTCTAAATTGAAAAGAGAAATTGCTGACATTTTAAAGCGTGAAGGTTTCATTCGTGACGTTGAGTTCGTAGAAGACAGCAAACAAGGTATCATCCGCGTTTTCTTGAAATACGGACAAAACAACGAGCGCGTTATCACTGGTCTTAAAAGAATCAGCAAACCAGGTTTGCGTGTATACGCTAAATCAAATGAAGTACCTCGCGTACTTAACGGTCTTGGAATCGCGATTATTTCTACATCACAAGGTGTTTTAACGGACAAAGAAGCCCGTGCAAAACAAGCTGGTGGAGAAGTTCTAGCATACGTTTGGTAAGAAGTTTAACAAGAATGGAGGTGTTTTAGTATGTCTCGTGTAGGTAAAAAACTGCTTGAGATCCCTTCTGGAGTTACAGTAACGCTGAACGAAGGCAACACTGTAGCTGTAAAAGGACCAAAAGGAGAATTAACTCGTACTTTCCATCCTGATATGGAAATCAAAATTGAGGACAACGTGCTTACAGTTACTCGTCCTTCTGATCACAAAGAGCACCGTGCGCTGCATGGTACGACTCGCAGTCTGCTTGGAAACATGGTTGAAGGCGTATCTAAAGGATTTGAAAGAGGTTTGGAATTAGTCGGTGTCGGTTATCGTGCGGCTAAATCCGGAAACAAACTTGTTTTAAACGTTGGATACTCTCACCCTGTTGAGATCGTTCCTGAAGAGGGCATCGAAATCGAAGTTCCTTCTCAAACTAAAGTAGTTGTAAAAGGTACAGACAAAGAGCGTGTAGGAGCTATCGCTGCTAACATCCGCGCTGTACGTTCTCCAGAGCCTTACAAAGGTAAAGGAATCCGCTACGAAGGTGAAGTTGTTCGCCGTAAAGAAGGTAAATCTGCTAAGTAAGACCGCTTAAAGTGAAGAAAGGAGTGACCTAAGGATGATTACGAAAACTAGCAAAAATGCTGCTCGTCAAAAAAGACATGCCCGTGTTCGTGCTAAACTTTCAGGCACAGCTGAAAGACCTCGTCTGAATGTGTTCCGTTCAAACAAACACATTTATGCTCAAATCATCGATGATGTAAATGGCGTTACACTTGCTAGTGCCTCTACTCTCGATAAAGATTTGAACGTGGAAAGCACTGGTGACAGCGCTGCTGCTGCTAAAGTCGGTGAACTCGTTGCGAAACGCGCTTCTGAGAAAGGTGTTTCTGACGTAGTATTTGACCGCGGCGGATACTTATACCATGGACGTGTAAAAGCTCTGGCCGATGCAGCTCGTGAAGCCGGACTGAAATTTTAATAAAAAAAGGAGGGACACATGATTATGCGTCGTATTGACCCAAGCAAATTAGAGTTAGAAGAACGCTTAGTTACGGTTAACCGCGTAGCGAAAGTTGTTAAAGGTGGTCGTCGTTTCCGTTTCGCAGCTCTAGTCGTTGTCGGTGACAAAAACGGTCACGTAGGTTTCGGTACTGGTAAAGCACAAGAAGTACCTGAAGCAATCCGCAAAGCTGTTGAAGATGCGAAAAAGAATTTGATTGAAGTACCAATGGTTGGAACTACGATTCCACACGAAATCATCGGACGTTTCGGTGCAGGCAATATCTTGTTGAAACCTGCTTCTGAAGGTACTGGAGTTATCGCTGGAGGCCCTGTACGTGCGGTACTTGAGCTTGCTGGCGTTGCTGATATCCTTTCTAAGTCTTTAGGTTCTAACACACCGATCAACATGATCCGTGCAACACTTCAAGGTTTAAGTGAGCTTAAACGTGCCGAAGAGGTTGCGAAGCTTCGTGGAAAATCTGTAGAAGAACTGTTAGGATAAGGAGGGAACATTAATGGCTAAATTAGAAATTACCCTCAAACGCAGTGTAATCGGTCGCCCGGAAGATCAGCGCGTTACTGTAAGAACACTTGGTTTAAAGAAAACAAACCAAACTGTCGTTCATGAAGATAACGCTGCGATCCGCGGTATGATTAATAAAGTATCTCATCTAGTTTCTGTTAAAGAACAATAAAAATAAATTATAGGCTAAGGAGGTGTCCTAATGAAACTTCATGAATTAAAGCCTTCAGAAGGTTCACGTAAAGTACGCAATCGCGTAGGTCGTGGTATTGGTTCTGGTAACGGTAAAACAGCTGGTAAAGGTCACAAAGGTCAAAACGCTCGTTCTGGCGGCGGTGTACGCCCTGGATTCGAGGGGGGACAAATGCCTTTATTCCAACGTCTTCCTAAGCGCGGTTTTACAAACATCAACCGTAAGGAATACGCTATTGTGAACGTAGACAAATTGAACGGTTTTGCGGAAGGAACGGAAGTCACTCCTGAACTTCTTCTTGAGACTGGTGTTATTAGCAAACTTAATGCAGGAGTAAAGATTCTTGGCAACGGTAAATTAGAGAAAAAATTAACTGTAAAAGCCAATAAATTCTCTGCTTCTGCGAAAGAAGCTGTTGAAGCTGCTGGCGGTACAGCTGAGGTGATCTAACTTGTTTAAGACAATCTCCAACTTTATGCGTGTGAGTGATATTCGGAATAAAATCATTTTTACATTACTCATGCTTATCGTCTTTCGCATAGGTGCGTTTATCCCTGTGCCATATGTAAATGCTCAGGCGTTGCAGACACAAAGTTCGATGGGGGTTTTTGATCTCCTTAACACATTTGGCGGCGGTGCGCTTTATCAGTTCTCCATTTTTGCGATGGGAATTACGCCTTACATCACTGCTTCGATCATCATTCAGCTGCTTCAGATGGATGTTGTGCCGAAGTTTACCGAGTGGTCTAAGCAAGGTGAAGTCGGCCGCCGTAAATTAGCTCAGTTCACGAGATATTTTACGATTGTGCTTGGTTTTATCCAGGCATTAGGTATGTCTTACGGGTTTAACAACCTGGCAAACGGTATGCTGATTGAAAAATCCGGCATATCGACATATCTGATTATTGCTTTAGTACTCACTGGAGGAACTGCTTTTTTAATGTGGCTGGGTGAACAAATTACTTCCAATGGAGTAGGTAACGGAATTTCGATCATCATCTTCGCGGGGATTGTGGCTAGTATTCCGAAAACTGTTGGGCAGATTTATGAGACTCAATTTGTCGGCAGCAGCGATCAGCTGTTTATTCATATTGTGAAAATCGCTTTACTGGTGATTGCGATTTTGGCCGTTATTGTTGGTGTTATTTTCATTCAGCAGGCCGTACGCAAAATCGCGATTCAATATGCAAAAGGGCAAGGTCGTTCACCTGTTGGCGGAGGCCAGTCAACTCACCTTCCGCTTAAAGTGAATCCGGCAGGGGTTATTCCGGTAATCTTTGCGGTTGCGTTCCTTATTACGCCGCGTACTATCGCGTCATTTTTCGGAGAAAACGATGTGACAAAGTGGATTCAAGCCAACTTTGACAATACACATCCGGTGGGCATGACGGTTTATGTCGCATTAATTATCGCCTTTACGTACTTCTATGCTTTTGTGCAGGTAAACCCTGAACAAATGGCTGATAACCTAAAAAAACAGGGTGGCTATATCCCGGGGGTTCGTCCAGGGAAAATGACTCAAGATAGAATTACGAGCATTTTGTATCGACTTACGTTTGTGGGTTCTATATTCTTAGCCGTGATTTCCATTCTTCCTATCTTTTTCATTCAATTCGCTGGATTGCCTCAAAGTGCACAGATTGGCGGAACATCATTGTTAATTGTCGTCGGGGTAGCCTTGGAGACAATGAAGCAGCTGGAGAGCCAGTTAGTGAAACGTAATTACCGAGGATTTATGAAAAATTAGAGGACTGGTTTTAACCATTCCTCTTAATAAGAGAGGACGGGGGAAATCCGAATGAACTTAGTCTTAATGGGACTTCCTGGAGCCGGTAAAGGCACACAGGGAGAACGAATTGTTGAGGATTATGGGATACCTCATATCTCAACGGGAGATATGTTCCGTGCTGCTATGAAAGAAGAAACACCACTCGGACTCGAAGCAAAGTCTTATATTGATAAAGGCGAGCTCGTACCGGACGAAGTCACAATCGGCATTGTCAAAGAAAGACTCGGCAAAGATGATTGTGAAAGAGGTTTTCTTCTGGACGGATTTCCGCGAACAGTCGCTCAGGCTGAAGCTCTTGAAAACATTCTTGAGGAATACGGCAAGCCGATTGATTATGTCATTAACATTAAAGTAGACAAAGACTCTTTAATGGAACGTTTGACTGGACGCAGAATTTGCAGTGTTTGCGGCACAACCTATCATTTGGTTTTCAATCCGCCGAAAACGCCGGGTGTTTGTGATAAAGACGGAGGAGACCTTTATCAACGGGCAGATGATAATGAGGAAACCGTCTCAAAACGGCTTGAGGTCAACATGAAGCAGACTCAGCCTTTACTCGATTTTTATTCTGAGAAAGGGTATCTTGTCAACGTCAATGGCCAGCAGGACATTAACGACGTGTACAAAGATGTGAAAGAGCTTCTTGGAGGATTGAGCAAATGATTATCTGTAAGACCCCTCGTGAGCTTAGCATCATGCGGGAAGCAGGGCGAATCGTGGCTTTGACTCATGAAGAGATGAAAAAGCACATTAAACCAGGAATCTCGACAAAAGAATTGGATCAAATTGCCGAACGTTTTATTGAGAAGCAGGGTGCAATCCCATCTTTTAAGGGGTATAATGGGTTTCGCGGGAGCATCTGTGTATCAGTTAATGAAGAACTCGTTCACGGAATTCCCGGTAAAAGGGTTTTGCGTGACGGTGACATTATCAGCATTGATATCGGTGCTAAATTAAATGGTTATCATGGTGACTCTGCTTGGACATATCCGGTAGGAAACATCAGTGATGATGATAAACGACTGCTGGAAGTGACAGAGGAGTCTTTATATAAAGGCTTGAAGGAAGCAAAACCAGGTGAACGTTTGTCGAATATTTCCCACGCAATACAAACGTATGTCGAAAATGAGCAGTTTTCAGTTGTTAGGGAGTATGTCGGACATGGTGTTGGTCAAGACTTGCATGAGGATCCGCAAATTCCTCATTACGGTCCGCCAAACAAAGGACCTAGGCTGAAGCCTGGTATGGTTCTCGCTATAGAACCGATGGTTAACGCTGGCAGCCGGTATGTGAAAACATTGGCTGATAACTGGACGGTTGTAACGGTAGATGGGAAAAAGTGTGCTCATTTTGAACATACGATTGCGATTACGGAAACGGGTTTTGATATACTGACAAAAGTCTAGATGATGAAATGAATTCCATGACACATGTTTTTCATTCCGCACCTGGGCAGATTGTAGGTTTACAATTGGTCGGAAGAAAAACCGGCTAGCTGCTGTCATCGGAAGGAAGATTCATCATCGTGTACTAAAGCAGACGGAGAAAAGCGTACATTTCATTCTCCTTAGAAAAAGAATATCAATCATTCACCCTTTATGATTGCGTATCTCCGGAAGTTCAGAACAGTATAAACGAAACAGGGCGTGTGACAAACGGATAACTGAGATTTTCTCTTTTGAAATTTGTCAGAGAGCAAGTTACTGATTTGAAGAAGGGAGAACACTTGAATGGCGAAAGACGATGTAATTGAAGTGGAAGGTACGATTGTCGAAACACTGCCAAACGCGATGTTCAAAGTTGAACTCGAAAATGGCCATACGGTTTTGGCTCACGTATCTGGTAAAATCCGCATGCACTTCATTCGCATTTTACCTGGAGACAAAGTTACGGTAGAATTATCTCCATATGACTTAACTCGTGGCAGGATTACGTACCGTTACAAATAAAGCACTCCGGAAACTGAAGGAGGTTGGAAACACATGAAAGTGAGACCATCAGTTAAACCAATCTGCGAGAAATGTAAAGTTATTCGCAGAAAAGGAAAAGTAATGGTGATCTGTGAAAATCCAAAGCATAAACAAAAACAAGGATAATTAATAAGGAGGTGCCCAGAGAATGGCTCGTATTGCTGGTGTAGATATCCCACGTGACAAACGTGTTGTTATTTCTTTAACATATGTCTTCGGAATTGGCCGCACAACGGCTCAGCAAGTCTTGAAAGAGGCTGGTGTTTCTGAAGATACTCGTGTGCGTGATCTTACTGAAGAAGAACTTGGTAAAATCCGTGATGTTATTGACAAACTGAAAGTAGAAGGTGACCTTCGCCGTGAAGTTTCTCTTAACATCAAGCGTCTGATCGAAATCGGAAGCTACCGCGGAATCCGCCATCGCAGAGGTTTGCCTGTTCGCGGACAAAACTCTAAAAACAATGCGCGTACTCGTAAAGGTCCGCGTCGTACTGTAGCTAACAAGAAAAAATAAGTAAGGGAGGTACCTAAACAATGGCTGCTGCTCGTAAACAAAACACGCGTAAACGTCGCGTGAAAAAGAATATTGAGTCAGGAATCGCTCATATTCGTTCAACTTTCAACAACACGATCGTTACGATCACTGATACTCATGGTAATGCTATTTCTTGGTCAAGTGCCGGAGCTCTAGGATTCAGAGGTTCTCGTAAATCGACTCCTTTTGCTGCGCAAATGGCTGCTGAAACAGCTGCTAAAGGTTCAATCGAACACGGACTTAAAACTCTTGAAGTAACTGTTAAAGGACCAGGTTCTGGCCGTGAAGCTGCAATCCGTGCTTTACAAGCTGCCGGACTTGAAGTTACAGCTATCAGAGACGTAACTCCTGTTCCTCATAATGGATGCCGTCCACCAAAACGTCGCCGCGTGTAATTTGTTTGTATAGATTTTGTGTCCCTGTCAATAATGGGTTATGATACAGTTATTTATGAAACGAATGCACCGACTCGTTGCCTGAGCACATACGGGACTAAACAATGGGGAATTTCGGATGGAATCTCATATGATTCTATTCGAGGTTTCGACGTTTTGAAGGAGGGTTTTAAGTAATGATCGAGATTGAAAAACCAAAAATCGAAACGGTTGAAATCAGCGACGATGCCAAATTTGGTAAGTTTGTCGTAGAGCCGCTTGAGCGTGGATATGGTACAACTCTGGGTAACTCCTTACGTCGTATCCTCTTATCCTCACTCCCTGGTGCCGCTGTAACATCGATCCAGATAGATGGTGTACTGCACGAATTCTCGACAATCGAAGGCGTTGTGGAAGATGTTACAACGATAATCTTGCACATTAAAAAGCTTGCATTGAAAATCTACTCTGATGAAGAGAAGACGCTTGAAATTGATGTACAGGGCGAAGGAACTGTCACAGCAGCTGATATTACACACGACAGCGATGTTGAAATCCTTAATCCGGATCTTCATATCGCGACTCTTGGTGAGAATGCGAGTTTCCGAGTTCGCCTTACTGCACAAAGAGGACGTGGGTATACACCTGCTGATTCGAACAAAAGAGACGATCAGCCAATCGGCGTGATTCCGATCGATTCAATCTTTACGCCAGTTTCTCGTTTATCTTATCAGGTAGAAAACACTCGTGTAGGCCAGGTTGCAAACTATGACAAACTTACACTTGATGTTTGGACTGACGGAAGCACTGGACCGAAGGAAGCAATTGCTCTCGGTTCAAAGATTTTAACTGAACACCTTAATATATTCGTCGGTTTAACTGACGAAGCTCAGCATGCTGAAATCATGGTTGAAAAAGAAGAGGATCAAAAAGAAAAAGTTCTTGAAATGACGATTGAGGAACTTGATCTTTCTGTCCGTTCTTACAACTGCTTGAAGCGTGCGGGCATTAACACGGTTCAAGAACTTGCGAACAAGACGGAAGAAGATATGATGAAAGTTCGCAACCTGGGACGCAAATCACTTGAAGAAGTGAAAGCGAAACTTGAAGAACTTGGACTCGGCCTTCGCAAAGACGATTGATCTAGTTTCCATGTGAACTAGGATTTTCGTGTGTTTTTTAATTAGAAACAGCATTCCATTAAAGGAGGGGACATCACATGTCATACAGAAAACTAGGACGTACGAGTTCACAGCGTAAAGCTATGCTTCGTGATCTTACAACAGATTTGATCATCAACGAAAGAATTGAAACAACTGAAACACGTGCGAAAGAACTTCGCTCTGTTGTTGAAAAGATGATCACTCTTGGTAAGCGCGGTGACTTGCATGCTCGTCGTCAAGCTGCTGCATACATTCGCAACGAGGTTGCTAATGAAGAAAATAACCAAGATGCACTTCAAAAATTATTCTCTGACATTGCAACTCGTTACGAGGAGCGCCAAGGCGGATACACACGTATTATGAAGCTTGGTCCTCGCCGTGGTGACGGTGCACCAATGGCAATCATCGAATTGGTTTAATCACATATTTTTGTGTATCTAAAGAAGGGCGGGACAGTTTCTAACTGGATCTATGCCCTTTTTTTAGATATCAGAACTTTTTATCATGAGACAGAAAAGCAGAGCTATAGCTGAGAGGAGGTCAGGCGCCCGTGGATCAAAAACAGCTTATATCCGTAAAAGACATTCTATTCCGCTACCGCAAAGATGCAGTAAGACCGGCGCTGGACGGTGTGAGTCTGGAGGTATATGAAGGAGAATGGCTTGCTATCGTAGGTCACAACGGTTCAGGGAAGTCGACTTTGGCCAGAGCGCTGAACGGGCTGATTTTGCCTGAGGCCGGAGAAATTGATGTCGGCGGCATCAAGCTGACTGAGGATACCGTGTGGGATGTGCGAAAAAAAATAGGGATGGTCTTTCAGAATCCCGATAACCAATTTGTCGGAACGACTGTTCGCGATGATGTGGCTTTTGGTTTAGAAAACAATGGTGTTCCGCGCGAAGAAATGATTGAGAGAGTAGATTGGGCTGTCACACAAGTCAATATGCAGGATTTTCTTGATCAAGAGCCGCACCATCTCTCCGGAGGTCAAAAACAAAGAGTGGCGATCGCGGGAATTATTGCCGCGCGTCCTGATATTATGATTTTGGATGAAGCGACATCCATGCTTGACCCGATTGGGAGAGAAGAAGTCCTTGATACTGTCAGACGCTTAAAAGATCAGGGCATGGCCACCGTCATTTCGATAACACATGACCTGGAAGAAGCCGCAAGGGCGGATAGGATCATTGTGATGAACGGCGGCAGGAAATATGCAGAGGGCACGCCTGAAGAGATTTTTAAATTAAATGAAGACTTGGTTCGCATCGGTCTTGATTTGCCTTTCTCATTCCAGCTCAGCCTGCTTTTGAAAGAAAGCGGACTGGCGTTAACGAAAAACCATCTGACTCAGGAAGGGCTGGTGAATGAGCTGTGGACATTAAAATCAAAGATGTAGAACACCGCTATCAAATGAAGACACCGTTTGAACGGCTTGCTCTGTATGATATCAATGCCGTGATAAAAGAGGGCAGCTACGTTGCCGTCATCGGACATACAGGGTCGGGCAAATCGACGCTCCTGCAGCATTTAAACGGTTTGCTGAAACCGACTAAAGGACAGCTTGAGCTCGGGAGCACGATTCTGGCAGCCGGTAAAAAGAATAAAGACCTTAAGACTCTGCGAAAAAAAGTCGGAATCGTTTTCCAATTTCCCGAACATCAGCTGTTTGAAGAGACTGTGCTGAAGGACATCGCATTCGGACCGATGAATTTCGGTGTAAAAAAAGAAGACGCTGAACGGAAAGCAAAAGAAATGCTGGGGCTTGTGGGCCTTCCGGAAGACATTTTGGATCGTTCACCGTTTGAGCTCAGCGGCGGCCAGATGCGCAGAGTGGCGATTGCCGGCGTTCTCGCGATGGAGCCGGAAGTGCTGGTTTTGGATGAACCGACAGCCGGTCTTGATCCGAGAGGGCGCCAGGACATTATGGACATGTTCTATGCGCTTCATCAGCGGGGAAACCTGACTACCGTTCTCGTCACCCACAGCATGGAGGACGCCGCCCGCTATGCTGACGAAATGATCGTCATGCACAAAGGCACCATTAAAGCGACGGGGAGTCCGCGTGACTTGTTTGTAAAAGGTGAAGAGATGGCCGAAATGGGACTGGATCTTCCTGAGTCGGTGAAGTTTCAGAGACGGCTTGAGGAGGCTCTCGGAGTTAAGTATGAAAAACCCATGCTGACCCTGCAGGATGCCGCGAGCGAAATTAAGGCTTTCTTTCAGGAGGAAAAGGACCAATGATGGACAGCATGATTATCGGAAAGTATGTTCCCGGATCATCGCTTATTCACCGATTGGACCCGCGAACAAAACTTGTCAGCATCTTTCTTTTTGTATGTATCGTTTTTTTGGCAAACAACGTACAAACGTATGCTTTGCTCGGTTTGTTTACATTCGGGGTGATCGCCTTAACACGAGTGCCGTTCAGCTTTTTGCTGAAAGGGCTTAAGCCGATTATCTGGATTGTGGCGTTTACCTTTTTATTACACATTTTCATGACGCATGAAGGATCTGTTATTTTTCAGCTTGGCTGGTTTAAAGTGTATGAGGGCGGACTTATACAGGGGATTTTTATCTCCCTCCGTTTCGTTTACCTTATCTTTATGACAACGCTGCTGACGCTGACAACAACGCCGATTGAAATAACGGATGGAATGGAGCAGCTCTTGAATCCTTTTAAAAAGGTGAAGCTGCCCGTACACGAACTCGCATTGATGATGTCGATATCATTGCGATTTATCCCGACATTGATGGAAGAGACAGATAAAATCATGAAGGCGCAAATGGCGAGGGGTGCGGACTTTACAAGCGGCCCGGTGAAAGACAGAATCAAAGCGGTTGTTCCGCTGCTTGTCCCGCTGTTTGTCAGCGCCTTTAAACGCGCGGAAGAGCTTGCGGTCGCCATGGAGGCGAGAGGCTACCAGGGCGGTGAGGGGAGAACGAAATACAGAAAGCTCGTCTGGACCGGAAAGGATACCGGAGCCATTCTGCTCATCATCGTATTAGCCGTGTTATTGTTTTTCTTAAGAAGTTAGAGGTGCTGCTGAATGAGAGTGAAATGTACCATTGCTTATGACGGGCATTTATTTAACGGATATCAGGTTCAGCCTGGAAAGCGGACCGTTCAAAGTGAATTGGAAAAAGCGCTGGCCGTCATCCATAAAACGGACGGCAGGGTGCCTGTCATCTCATCCGGCCGCACGGACAGCGATGTTCATGCTGCCGGGCAGGTTATTCATTTTGATACGCCGCTGTCCATCCCGGCTGAGAAATGGCCGTTTGCGCTCAATGCCCTGCTGCCTGATGATATTGCCGTCAAAACAGCAGAGATTGCGGATGATGGGTTCCATGCACGATTTAGCGCAGTCCAAAAGGAATATCGCTACTTTGTATATACGGAGAAACACCCGGACGTATTTAAACGACATTACGCTTACCATTTTGCATATCAGCTTAATGTGCAGAAAATGAGGGAAGCTTCAAGGCACCTCATCGGGACACATGATTTCACAAGCTTTTGCGCGGCTGATACCGCGGTTCAGGATAAGGTCAGAACGATTTACGAGCTGGATTGGACTGAGACCGGAGACGGCCTGCAGATGCGGATCACCGGAAACGGTTTTCTCTATAATATGGTCAGAATCATTGCCGGAACGTTATTGGATACAGGAGCTGGAAAATTTTCTCCCGATGATGTAAAAGCAATGCTCGAAGCGAAGGATCGCGAAGCCGCGGGGCGCACCGCACCGGGGCACGGGCTGTATTTATGGAGCGTTTGCTATGACAACTAAACCAGGTGTAACATTTTCTTGACAGAGTCTGCATAAAGTTATAAGATATCATATGGTATGTATTTCAACCCCACGATAAGCCCCGGAACTTATTGTGTTGTGAAATAGAACGTAACAGAAGTTTATGAAAAAATGACAGATCATTTAGGAGGGAATTAAATGCGTACAACACCTATGGCTAACGCAAGTACTATTGAACGCAAGTGGTTAGTTGTTGATGCAGCAGGCAAGACTTTAGGACGTCTTTCTACAGAAGTTGCATCTATCCTTCGCGGGAAACACAAACCGACTTACACACCGCACGTTGATACTGGAGATCATGTGATCATCATCAACGCTGAAAAAATCGAGTTAACTGGTAAAAAGTTAACTGATAAAATCTACTACCGTCACACAATGCACCCAGGCGGTCTGAAATCAAGAACAGCTCTTGAAATGCGTACAAACTACCCTGAGAAAATGCTTGAGCTTGCTATCAAAGGCATGCTTCCAAAAGGTTCTCTAGGTCGTCAAATGTTCAAGAAATTGAACGTATACCGTGGTTCTGAGCATCCACATGAAGCACAAAAACCTGAAGTTTACGAACTTCGCGGTTAATTAAAAAGGAGGTTACCAATTTGGCACAGGTTCAATATTACGGTACTGGCCGTCGTAAAAGTTCTGTAGCGCGTGTGCGCTTAGTTCCAGGAGAAGGTCGTATCGTCGTTAATAATCGTGAAATCAGCGAGCACATTCCATCTCCGGCTCTAATCGAAGATATCAAACAACCATTAGCTTTAACTGAAACAGCTGGTACTTATGATGTTTTAGTAAACGTACATGGAGGCGGCTTATCTGGTCAAGCTGGAGCAATCCGTCACGGTATCGCTCGTGCTTTGCTTGAAGCAGATCCAGAATACCGCGCAACACTTAAACGTGCTGGTCTTCTGACTCGTGACGCCCGTATGAAAGAACGTAAAAAATACGGTCTTAAAGGCGCTCGTCGTGCACCTCAGTTCTCAAAACGTTAATCGTTTTGGATGGCAAAAACCACAACTTCTTGGTTGTGGTTTTTTTGTATTTTTTTCTCATATCGAAGAGGTTATCCGATGTTTTTCTAGAATTGTTTGTTATACTCTATTCATTACCAATAAGGAGCGCAGTTATAATGAATAAGTTAGTCATACATAACAGCAAGGCATGGGATAAAAAAGTCGAAACAGGCAATGAATGGACGGTTGCGGTTGATTCTCATACAATTGGTGAAGCGAAAAAAGGCAATTGGAGCATCAGAATGACCCCCGGAAAAGATGTGCCGGCGGATTGGTTTCCGCCCCTAGACGGTCTGGAGGTTCTTTGTCTCGCTTCAGGAGGAGGACAGCAAGGGCCGGTCCTTGCTGCTGCAGGAGCGGACGTCACCATCTTTGACAATTCGGAAAAACAGCTTGCGCAAGACAGAATGGTAGCTGAGCGGGACGGTCTTACGCTTCGGACTGTCAAAGGCAGCATGAATGATCTGAGCTGTTTTGATGATGAGTCATTTGATTTTATCGTGCACCCGGTATCGAATTGCTTTGTTGATACGGTTCTTCCGGTATGGAAAGAAGCTCATCGCGTATTGAAAAAAGGCGGGTCTTTAGTCTCCGGTTTTGTAAATCCCGTCGTGTTCTTATTTGATATGGATTTAGAGCAGGAAGGCGTACTAAAAGTAAAGTATTCCATTCCGTTTTCGGATGAAAAAGATCTGAGTAAGAAAAAGGTAAAGGAACTTATTGATAATCATGAAGCGCTTGAATTCGGCCATACGCTGGAGGATCAAATTAAAGGTCAGATTGACGTAGGCTTTATGGTTGCCGGTTTTTACGAGGACAAAGGCGGCCTCGTGCTGGATGAATACATTAATACATACTCCGTAACAAGAAGCATTAAAATATAAAAACGGCATCCCGTCAGAGGTGCTGTTTTTTTGCGGCTTTTTCCTGCGGACGGCTGATCACATTAGCCGAAACCGGTTCTATTCCAATCTCTCTGGCCCAAACCGACAGTTGTCCCATGTGGTGAATCTCATGCGCAAGGATGTGGCGGAGAATATCTTCTTTAGGAAAGGTTTGGTCCATCCAGTCCGGCTTAACAAGATCCGCCCCTTTGCGGGAGACCGCATGAATGACATCCTCCCGATACTGTTCAGACAGCTTTCTGAGATCCTGAATGCTCGTATAGTCAGACTCAGCGGGTAAAACATCATCTTTACCTAAAATGGCACGAGCCCAGCTGATCTCGACATCAATGATATGAAATAAAGTCCGCAAGATGCTCTCCATTCCGCCCGTCCGGGTTTTCGTCAGTTCCTCCCGGCTCAGCTTTTCACATATCATAAACCACTCGTCACGCACCGTCCAATTGTATTGAAACAGCTTTTTCATCACGTCACCTCAGCTCTTTATTCTTCCAGTTAACATGAAACTCCTTCATTTGGGAGGATTTCCACTATCAACAAAGCATGCTTTTTCCCTTTTCCTTTCAAAATAACAGTAAAAAGGAGCGTGGCTGGCAATGGCAGAAGTATTATCTTTTTCAGACGTGAAACGGCAGAAGGATTATGAGCTTGAGAAGAGTTTACTAAAGGAGCTGTCACTGACGCAGATCATTCAGTCCGTAAAAGCATGTCTCACCCCTTTGTTTCCCTTTCTTCAAGACGAAAACGGCATTCTGAGTGAAGGATGCATAGATTTTGCAATTGAAGCGTATTTATTAGGCGGCCGGTTCGGCGTCTTTGGCTATTATGGTGAGTCTTTGCAGAGGGCAAACGCACGTTCGGCTGAAGAAGAGGAAGAACTGACGGCCGATTTTTTTGAATATCTTTGCAATTGGACGCATGAGCAATATTCTTCCGTTGAACAAAAAGAAATCTATGAAGCGTCCTGCCGGTTTATCAACAGCTGGTGGACGGAAGGATTTCTGCAAAGAGAAAAACAATGTAAGCTCCGCATGAGGTAATCATAATTTCTTCCCTTGTCCCATACTTATTAATAACGGGGACAAGCGGGAGGGAAAGCTATGACAAAAAAGCTGAAATGGCTCGGTTTTTTACTTGGCTTTATCATATTATTGTGTTTATTCCGATTTCAATTCCATAATGATGATTCCTGGCGGCCGTGGAGCCTGCCGCTGAGCGGGAAAATCATCTATCTCGATCCGGGACACGGCGGGCCGGACGGAGGCGCCACGGGAGGCAGTCACCTTGAAAAGGACATTACTCTCGAAGTGGCCTCCAGGGTCAGAGACTATTTGCAGGAGCAGGGAGCTTTGGTCATTATGACGCGGGAGACGGATACTGATTTAGCTCCTGAAGGGACGAAAGGCTACAGCAGACGCAAAGCGGAAGATCTGAGAAAGCGCGTGGAGATCATCAACCGTTCAGAGGCGGAGCTTTATATCAGCATTCATCTGAACGCCATACCGTCACCGAGATGGAGCGGCGCCCAAAGCTTCTACTATGGAAAATACGAAGAGAATGAAAAAGTGGCAAAATATATACAGGACGAATTGAGAATCAATTTGGAGAATACAACGAGAAAGGCGAAACGGATACACGGCATTTACTTAATGCAGAATGTAACCAAACCGGGCGCCCTGGTGGAAATCGGATTTCTGTCCAATCCCGCGGAAGCGAAAAGGCTTGGCCAGCCTAAATATCAGGACAAAATCGCTTCTTCCGTGTATAAGGGCGTGTTGAGATATTTTACAGAAAAAGGAGACCCTCCCGAGTAAGGAGGGTTTTTCGCCGATTCTACGTTTAAAATATATGTTATAATACCATTTGTAAACGAATACACAAAGGGTGAGGGTTCGATGATAAGAGAAGATGAAGTAAGAAATATAGTCGGAAACATGCGCGAACCTTTTCTTCATAGACCGCTGGGAGAATTGGATGCCATTAAAGAAGTAAAGGTCAAGCCGGAAAAACGGCATGTCAGTGTAAAAATTGCATTGGCAAAAACGGGGACGGCTGAACAGATGGGCATTCAGCAGGAAATCGTATCCGTTCTGAAAGAAGCGGGTGCGGAAACTGTGGGACTGCGGTTTGAAGAGCTGCCGGAAGAAACATTGGCGAAATTCAGCCGGCCTGCTGCTGAAAGCGAAACCCTGCTGAATAGGAAACATCCGCCGGTCTTTCTTGCGGTGGCAAGCGGAAAAGGCGGTGTCGGCAAATCAACGGTTTCCGTCAACCTGGCCATTTCTCTTGCGCGGCTCGGCAAAAAAGTCGGCTTGATCGACGCGGATATATACGGATTCAGCGTGCCGGACATGATGGGTATTACAGTTCGCCCGACAGTTGAAGGAGAAAAACTGCTTCCTGTCGAAAGATTTGGAGTAAAGGTTATGTCGATGGGCTTTTTCGTCGAAGAAAACGCTCCGGTTGTGTGGAGAGGGCCGATGCTGGGCAAGATGCTGAATAACTTCTTCCATGAGGTTGACTGGGGAGAGGTTGACTATATCGTTCTCGACCTGCCGCCCGGCACGGGTGATGTGGCGCTCGATGTACACACGATGCTTCCGAGCTGCAAAGAGATTATCGTATCAACGCCGCACCCTACAGCCGCATTTGTAGCGGCGAGAGCGGGATCTATGGCGATTAAGACCGATCATGAAGTTGTAGGGGTCATTGAAAATATGGCTTACTATGAAAGTGCAAAAACCGGCGAGAGAGAATATGTGTTCGGTCAAGGCGGGGGAGATAAGCTTGCAGAGGAATTGCAGGTGCCGCTGCTTGGCAGAATTCCTTTAAAACAGCCTGATTGGGACAAGGACCAGTTTGCGCCTTCTGTCTATGACAGAAGTCATCCGATCGGGGAAATTTATATGGGTATCGCCCAAAAAGTCATTGAAAAAACAGCTGAATAAAAAAGGGGCCGGGATCAACACGGCCCGGCCTTTTATTGGCTTTCTTTTTCAGAACTTGAAGCCGCTTTTTTCAATTCATCCTCGAATTGCTTTTTGAAAAGCGGGCTGGAAAGTGTCTCTGTAATTACATCTTCTAAGTAACTGCGGAACTTTTGGCTTTTCACCAGCTCATAGTATTTTTTATCCATGCCGGGGTCCTGCATGATCTGCATAAAACTTTTCTGATAATCAGGGTCTTTCATCAGTTTTTTTATGATTTTTTCGTGCTCGGGCTGAAGCGTTTTTGCAAAGCTCTCCGCGAACTTTGAGTCTTCAAAGATGGTTTTCCAGAACTCCGCCCCTTTTTTAGAGGTGAGGGTTTTCTCTATTGTGCCTTTAATGGCATTTTGATCAATCACCAATGCCTCATTCATCGCATCATCATTTAATATTTCCTTAATTGCTTTTTTTCCATCATCTGTCTTTAATATATCAACAACCATTTTTTTAGTCTGGTCATAATCCATATCCGCTGCTTGGTCTTTTGGAGCACAAGCTGTTACAGATAATACAATAAAACAGCTTATCAATAGCGTTTTGGCTTTTGACATGCATAAGCTCCTTCCTTACTTGTACTTATTTTTAATATGATTCATCGGAATGGATTTATACATAACAAAATATCGCTGAACGCGATTGTCAGGGGGATGAATAAGAGATGAAAAGCCGCGGGCTTGTTCGATTTTTCTTTTCGATTTTAGCTGTGGGCGCTCTTATTACAAGCGTCGTGGGATTTGCACTGAAGTGGGGGGAGTACAAGGGGTTCTTTCTGAATTTTGAGGCCGGTCAGATTTTCTCCGTTCTGATCTGGTTTATCGGGGTAGGCATGATTTTCAGTGTGATCAGCCAGATGGGATTCTTCGTCTTTCTGACGGTGCACCGGTTTGCCCTTGAAATTCTCAGATCAAACTCGCTTTGGAATCTGCTTCAGCTGTTTATCATTCTGTTTGTCGCTTTTGATTTAATGTACGTCAGATTTTTGTTTTTCGGTGAGCGGGATGACTCGATTGCGGGGTTTGTCTGGCTGCCGCTGGCTCTGCTTGCCGTCGGCCTGTTGACGGCGTATATAAAACAAAAGCAGTCCTCAAAAAATACGTTCGTTTCATCATTATTTTTAATGGTCGTTATTACAGCGCTTGAATGGGTTCCTGCGCTAAGAGTGAATAATGAGGACTGGCTTTATTTGATGCTGATTCCGCTGATGGGCTGCAATGCGTTTCAGCTGTTAATGCTGCCGAAGTTTGCCCAGAGGTAGTTATTTCACTTCTGATGACTTGACGTCAGTATTTGCGATCAGGTCGCCGACTGTCACGTTTTTCAGTCCTTTTTGCTTTAAATTGTGAATGATGGGGGGGAGCGCTTCTTCGGTCTGTGTTGCTGAATCAGAGGCGTGCAGCAGGACAATGTCGCCGCCTTTTATATGACTGTTTACATTTTCAATGATTTTATCAGGACCGGGATTTGTCCAATCCTGCGAGTTAACGCTGTAATGAACCACTGAATAGCGGTACTGCTGTGCAATGGCAAGAACCTTTTTATTAAATTGTCCGGTCGGCGGGCGGAGTAAATGAACATTCTTCACACCCAGCTTTTTAAATGCGGTCTGGGCCCGAAGGATATCTTTTTTTATTTCGTTGTCCTCTAGGTTGGTATAATTCTTATACGCATATCCCATGCTGCCGATTTGATGTCCGTCTTTTACCATACGTTCAACTGTGTCCGGGTGTCGTTCCGCCCAAGAAGCTGACAGAAAAAAAGTGGCGTTTTTAATACCGTTTGCTTTTAGCGCGTTCAGAATCGGAACCGCTTTTTCGTCGCCCCAGCTGATATCGAATGTTAATGCGACTTCGCCCGCTTTCGTCTCCCCTTTTGAAATAGCCTTCGGGCCGCTATCAGTTAAAAATACAGGAAGGGGGACGGCTCTCTGTATATAAAAAAAGCTGGCTGCTGCAAATGCGGCAATAATAATAATAAGCAGCTGTTTTATCCTTCTGATGTGCCACACGTAGAAGTGGTTCACTGGTGACGCCTCCTTATCTTGTCCATGCTTGATTACATCGTATGCCGCGGCGGAGATGAATATAACGAAATACGTTTCAAAAAAAAACGAAAAAAATACTTGCTAAATTCAGCGGATGCATGGTATATTATTAAACGTCGCTGATGGACAGCAGACAACAACAAAAAGCTTCGGAAACAACTTAAAAAAAGTTGTTGACATAAAAGAAGCTGAGTGGTAAGATAATAAAGCTGCTTCAACAAGCGGTAATGATCTTTGAAAACTAAACAAGACAAAACGTACCTGTTAATTCAAAGTTT
>NZ_JAAOBZ010000004.1:0-437013 GCF_014872755.1 Bacillus sp. Bvel1
CGTTCCCATGCCGAACACGGAAGTTAAGCTCTTCAGCGCCGATGGTAGTCGGGGGTTTCCCCCTGTGAGAGTAGGACGCCGCCAAGCTGTCTTAAACCAGTTCATGATGAACTGGTTTTTTTATTTGAAAGATCACATAGATATATAAAGCTAATGCCTTTCAAAGGCATTAGCTTTTTTGTTTACATTGATTTTGCTTTGCTGTTGTGATTTTGAAGATTGTTTGATTTTATTGTCTCGAGTATTCTTAAACTGAACACAATCAGCAGCATAAGGAGCATCAGTGCAGTAAACAGCCAGAACGCAGTTTGTGCGGGATATTCATCTAAGCTCCAGCCGACGGCGATCGGAAGGAGTGAACCTCCTAATCCGTTTGAAGCGAGCAGAATACTGGTAGTCGTTTCTGTCTTTCCGGGATAAAAATGATTCGTGATGATTAGGGCTATTGCAAACATGCCTGCCATGAACAGCCCTAAAAAGAAGCAAAGGGCAAAACCGAACCATACGTTTTTACTTAGTGCCAATACGGTAAGTGCTGCCAGACCGCCAATGCTTATGAGACGAAGATAACGGTGATATGTCAGCTTTTCTGATACCGGGCCTGTTAATAACCTTCCGATGATCATCCCCGTCCAATACACTGTAACTGTTATCGTTGCCAAAGAGTTGGGGATATCCCATTTCTCAGAGAAAATGGAGGGGATAAAATGTACAATTGAAACTTCACTGCCTCCGTAAAAGAAGAAGTAAGCCCCCGCCAAGGCAATAAACAGCAATCCGTGTGACCGATAACCGGTGCTTTCTTTTTTAGTGTCATCGGAAGAGACCTCTTTTCGGATGAGAAGCTGATCAATACTGCCGAAACTCATCTGCTTCCATGCGATTAAAAGTGCAAAACTGGATAACCCTAATACTAAAAAAGCAATTGTCCACATGTGGTTGTTGATAAGAAAGCCTGAGAGCAGAGGCATGAAAAGCGCACCTAATCCGTAGGCCACTTCCATCTTGCTCATGGCCACAGCCTGTCTTTCTTTAATAGCGGTGAGGATAATCGTGCCTACACAGGATTCCACCAATCCGGCGCCAAGCCCCGCGATGCTGACGAGAAGAAAGAGCAGCGGCCAGGGCGGCAGGAAGGTGATGAACATTTCACAGCTGATGAGTGCCAGGCCAAAGATAACGACGTTTTTGCGCCCAAGCTTTTTCACCATGTATGGCATGCCAATAACACCGATGAGAAAGCCCATGAACTGAGAGAATACCAATACTCCGCCATTACTGTAGCTTTGTGAATAATGTGTGAGTAACTCAGGCAGTACGGCTCCCAGAATAACAAGTGTAAAAGCAATCGATCCATAAGAAAAACAGCTTATCCACAGCAGACGAGATTTCATCATTTTATCTCCTTATTCGTAAAATAATATTTCTCTCTACTCGTATGACATGACGTTTTTACAAAAAATCCAAGTATTGTTACTATATCACATAACTTTTTCTCGTACATCCCTTATGGTAGCGTTAACAAATTGTTAACATTTTTTACAAGAAAGATCGTTGACATTATTTTCAATAATTAATACGATAAAAAGCGAAATTCTAATAATTTCATAGGGGTGGTATTTGTGGGAACGAAGGAAATCACGAATCCAGACAGCTTGTATTACAGTGTTGACGATGTAGTAATGGAGCGCGGAGAAGGGATTTACCTGTACGATCAAGAGGGGAATGAGTACATTGATTGCGCTTCTGCCACATTTAACTTGAATTTAGGATACGGTAACAAAGAAGTCATTGATACGGTTAAAGAACAAGCCGATAAGCTGATCCATGTGACATCATCTTTTCAAACAGACGCCGTAAATAAACTGGCAGAAAAACTAGTAGAAATCGCCCCCGATAATCTCACAAAAGTACACCCTAAAGTCAGCAGCGGTTCCGGTGCAAATGAAGGAGCTATTAAAATGGCTCAGTATTACTCCGGAAAAACCGATGTCATCTCCTTATTTCGAAGCCACCTCGGACAAACGTATATGACTTCCGCTTTGTCCGGCAACTCATTCAGAAAAGAACCTTTCCCGCCGCAAATTTCTTTTGGCCTTCAAGTCCCCGATCCGTATTGCAGCCGCTGTTTTTATAATCAGAAACCTGATTCATGCGGTATGCTGTGCGTAGAAAGAATTAATGATTTTATTGAGTATGCGAGTAATGGAAAAATTGCCGCCATGATTATTGAACCGATATCCGGAAACGGTGGAAACGTCGTTCCGCCTAAAGAGTATTTTAAACAGCTGAGACAGCTTTGTGATGAACACGATATCGCCCTGATTTTTGATGAAATTCAGACCGGGTTCGGACGGACGGGCAAAATGTTTGCCGCGGACCACTTCGATGTGAAACCTAATATGATGACGGTAGCAAAAGGGCTCGGGGGCACAGGCTTCCAAGTCGCCGCCACTCTGACGGAGGACAAGTATACCGGGCTTCCGGGGTATACGCACTCCTTCACGTACGGCTCAAATGTGATGGCCGCCGCTGCCGCGTGTAAAACCATAGATATCATGCAGCGTCCGGGATTTTTGGAAAATGTAACGACGGTCGGTCATTATATTATGGATCGCTTAGAAACGATGAAAGAGGATTTCGCTTTTATTTCTGAGGTAAGAGGCGTCGGTCTTATGATCGGTGTGGAGATTGTAAAAGAGAACAATGAACCGGATGTGGAGCTGACCAATTATATTGCAAAACGGGCAATGGATTACGGGCTGATTCTCCGGACATCCCGTTACGGGTTCGGAAATGTATTTAAAATCCGTCCGCCTTTAACCATTACACTTAGTGAAGCCGAAGTGCTCTGCTACAGACTTCGCAAGCTATTGGAGGAAATCAAGTGAGAGACTATATCATCGGGCTTGGACAATTTGTTTATCATAAGGTGAAAAGTCAAAAAGGCACGCTGAAAAACCGGCTCGTAAACGGCTATTCTCCGGGAGGCGACGCCCAATTTAACATAGACGCCGCTGCTGAGGAGGCGGTGCTGGATTATATTCAAGATAAGGGCCATCCGGTTGCTTTTTACACGGAGGATGGCGGCCTGAAGCTGATTGGAGAAGATCCGCAATATATTTTAATTGTAGATCCGATAGACGGAACGCGTCCGGCCGCCGCGGGGCTTGAAATGTCGTGTATTTCGATTGCGCTTGCTTCATATAAGCCAAACGCAAAGATTAAGGATATCGAATTTGCTTTTTTGCTTGAATTGAAATCGGGCGCTTACATGTACGGTGATATTTACAGCGATGCCATTCAGTTTGAGGGGTATCAGGGAGAATTACCGAATTTGAGCGGAGTGCGGGATATTAAAAATATGTTTTGGAGCCTTGAATTTAACGGGCATCCGGCACAGCTGATGACGGATGCATACGGTCATCTGATTGACCGGTCAGCCAATAATGGCGGGGTTTTTGTTTTCAACAGCGCTTCTTATTCGATTTCACGAATTATCACGGGGCAGATGGATGCTTATGTGGATATCGGCAATCGTCTGCTGAAAGATGATCCGAAGCTGCTTTCAGATTTTCAGCAGGTCGGAAACGGAGAGGTGCTGCATTTGTTTCCTTATGATATTGCCGCAAGCGTCTTTTTGGCGAAGAAAGCGGGAGTGGTCATTACGGATGCATACGGCCGGTCTTTGGACGAAACGCTTCTGACAGATTTAAGTTATCAGAACCAGCAATCATGTATTGCGGCATCAACGAAGGAGCTTCATCAAACATTGTTAGACCAAATCCGCTGGGGCAGAAAGGAAGAGAAATATGAAGGCGTTGGTCTGGACTCCTAATGATAAGCTTGAATATCAAGAGGTGGACGAGCCTCAAATTCGGAAATCCAATGATGTGAAAGTGAAAATTTTCGGCACCGGTATCTGCGGAACGGATTTAAATGTGTTGAAAGGAAAAATGAATGCAACCCATCATATGATTATGGGGCATGAATCGGTGGGAGCGGTCGTGGAAATCGGACCGGACGTGACAAATGTAAAAGTCGGAGACCGCGTCGTGATTGATCCTACGCAGTTTTGCGGGAAATGTCATTATTGCCGGAGAGGGCTGACGTGTTATTGCGAAACCTTCGAGGATTGGCAGCTCGGAATCGGGGCGCACGGAACGTTTGCGGAATATTACGTCGGAGAAGACAGGTTCATGTACAGAATTCCGGATTCAATGGAATGGGAGCGGGCCACATTGGTTGAGCCTCTCTCCTGTGTGCTGAATGTTGTGGACAAAGCTTCGATTCAGCCGGAGGACTCGGTCTTGGTTTTGGGGTCGGGGCCAATCGGACTGCTTGTGCAAATGATGGTGAAAAAACTGGCGCGGTTGACGGTTGCGACTGAAATAGGCAGTTTCCGAAGCGAGGCGGCGAGCCGGATATCGGATTATGTCTACCACCCTGAAGCATTAACCGTGGATGAAGTGAAACGGATTAATCAAGGAAGAAAATTTGATGTAATTTTTGACGCGATCGGCAATCAGCTTGATTGGGCTTATCCTTTTATTGAAAAGGGAGGCAGAATCGTGCCGATGGGCTTTGATGATACGTATGAGATGACAGTCAGGCCGTACCAGCTGCTGTCAAACGGCGTAACGATTGTGGGCACAGGTGAAGCCCGTCAGATCATGGAGGCTGCGTTAGCATGCGCGTCCGACCTTCCGCAGCTCTATGATTTTATTACGGAAAAGACGGAACTGAAGAATTATGAAGAAGCCATTGATCATCTCATGGGCATCGACCCGGTGACAAAAGAAAGAAAGGATATCAGCGCAATAAAAACGATTCTTGTGTCTGATCCGGAACTTTTATAAAAGCGGAAACGGCTCCAGTGAGAGCCGTTTTTTTTCTTATTTATGGTCTTGCACATTTCTTTAAAGTTTAATATGATACTCTTTGTTAACCATTCCTTTCCTCAACGACATTATACTCTGAGCGTGTCCCCTTTTTCCCCGTAAGCTTGCCTCATATTCCCCAGATAAAAATCAATGTTTCCAACTGATAAGGTGCGGATTTTTATAGTGAAAAGGAGTCGTTATCATTTGAAAGATTATACGTTACAGCAGCAATGGTTCGGGAATGTCCGTAAAGACATTCTGGCCGGTATTCTGGTTGCTCTCGCTCTGATCCCTGAGGCGATCGGATTTTCAATTATTGCAGGTGTTGATCCGATGGTCGGGCTTTATGCATCATTTTGTATCGCGATTATTATTTCTATCTTCGGCGGCAGACCGGGAATGATTTCAGCCGCTACGGGTTCAATGGCGGTTGTCATGGTGACATTGGTGGCTGATTACGGGCTGCAGTATTTGTTTGCGGCAACCATTTTGACAGGTATTATTCAATTTATTCTTGGTGTCAGTAAGATAGCGAAATTGATGAAATTTATTCCGCGTTCGGTCATGATCGGATTTGTGAATGCTTTGGCGATCTTGATTTTTTCTGCGCAGCTGCCGCAGTTCAAAGGAGCTTCATGGGTCATGTACGCCATGCTTGCCGGATCACTGGCTATCATATATCTTTTGCCGAAGGTTACGACGGCTGTGCCGTCTCCGCTGGTGGCGATTATTGTCATGACGATCATTGCGGTGGTCTTCCATGCGGATGTCCGCACGGTCGGTGATATGGGCGGGATTACAAGTTCACTTCCGCATTTCTTGATACCGGATGTTCCGTGGACGTTTGAGACATTGCGGATTATTTTCCCGTATTCACTGGCGCTTGCATTCGTCGGATTGCTTGAGTCATTGCTGACGGCCCAGATCATTGACGAAATGACGGATACGGATAGTGATAAGAACAAAGAAAGCCGCGGACAAGGCATCGCCAATATTGTGAACGGGTTTTTCGGAGGCATGGCCGGATGCGCCATGATCGGCCAGTCTGTCATTAATACGAAAGCCGGCGGTCGCGGCCGGTTGTCGGCTTTTACGGCCGGAGCGTTTTTAATGTTTTTAATTGCCGTATTAAGCGGTATCGTCGTGAAAATTCCGATGGCTGCGCTTGTGGCCGTGATGGTTATGGTGTCCATCGGCACGTTCGACTGGTCATCGATTAAAGGTTTGCGGAAAGCGCCCCTTACTGATTCGATCGTTATGGTGATTACCGTCGTGACGGTCGTTCTGACAAATGATTTATCGAAGGGTGTTTTCGCGGGTGTGCTGCTAAGCGCGATCTTTTTTACGGCGAAAATTTCTAAGCTGAAGATTGTGTCACATTCCGAACAGAAAGATGTCAGAACTTATAAGGTAACGGGACAGATCTTTTTTGCTTCCGTGTCTGAACTGATGAATGCCATCGTTTATGATGAAGACGTGAAACGGATTATCATCGATTTGACTGATGCCCACGTGTGGGATGATTCTGGAGCGGCTGCTCTTGAGAAGATTGTCGCCAAATGTAAAGAATACGGAATTGAGGCTGAATTAAAGGGATTAAATCAGAAAAGCCGAGATTTAATGAAACAAATGGCATAGAATTTGTGAAGTCCGGATGAATATATCCGGGCTTTTTTTCGGTTAAATTTGCCGGTGTGCATTGTTATAATGAATGAGACTTGAAAACCGTATATAGGAGACTTGCATATGATGTGGCTTCAGAAGTTGAACCAAGTGTTGGGGAGAATCATGCCGCTTTTGACTCCGTCTAGTGTGGCGGCGGGTGTGCTGTTATCTCAGCATATCAGCTGGATGGCCGGCGCTGTGCCGTGGATATTTGCATTTATTACATTTACGGGCAGTCTGAGTGCCAATTTTCAATCGCTGAAGCGCAGTATCGAGAAGCCGCTCCCGATGATCATGGCATTGTTTGTTCTGCATATTTTCATGCCTGTTTTTGCATGGGGAAGCGGCCATCTGATTTTCAGCGGTGACCCTTTAACTGTGACGGGGCTGATTATGGGTGTGGTGATTCCGACCGGAATTACGAGTTTGATTTGGGCTGCGATGTATAAGGGAAATGTCGGATTGACGCTGTCTATTATCCTGGTTGATACCGTACTTTCTCCTTTTATCGTACCATTAAGCCTGTCTGTCCTGGCCGGGGCGAATGTTCAGATGGATGTGTGGGGAATGATGAAAGGGCTGGCGGAGATGGTGGTGATTCCGTCCATCGCAGGGATGATGGTCAACCAGTTTTCCCCGCCGGTAAGGACTCAGGCGATAAGCCGGTCACTGTCTCCTTTTTCAAAAATCTGTCTGATGATTGTCATTGCCATTAACAGTTCGGAAATCGCGCCGTATGTCACGCACGTGGATATCAAATTTGCGGGCATCGCAGGCACGGTATTTTTTATTGCCATGACGGGTTATGCCGTGGCTTGGCTGATCGGAAGACTGATGAAGCGGAGCCAGGATGAAATCGTGTCTCTGATTTATACGGGGGGCATGCGCAATATCAGCGCCGGAGCCGTTCTCGCCGTGTCTTTCTTTCCGTCTCAAGTGGCGGTTCCGGTCGTCATCGGGATGCTCTTTCAGCAAATCCTTGCCGCTTTGTTCGGCTATTTGCTGAGACGCTTTGAGCTTAAGCCGGTCGTGATCAAGTATGAAAAAAACCGCTCAGTCACGTGAGCGGTTTTTTCCGTACAGCCAGCTTAGTGCTGAATTAAATTGTCGTTTGAACGCTTCTTGATGGTGCACGGCGCCCTCTTCGATCGTGAATGAGAGCTGAGATTGAGAAAAGCCTTTTTGCCTCAGGCTTTTGTACACGTCTTTATTTTGTCCGATCATGGTGTTTTGGATGTTACATTTTTGCTCTGCTTCACGGCTGCCGACAGACATAAAGATACGCTGCCGTGCCGGCCGCAAAGGTGCGGAGCGGACATAATCTGCTGATTTTTCATACCAGAAGGAACCGGAAATACAGCCGATTCTGCCGAATATTTCAGGCTTTTGCAGCATCGCGTATATCGAAAACAGTCCGCCTAATGACGCACCGATCAGTCCTCTCGTTTCCGGATGCGCAGAAATGTGATGCGTATCTTCAACAGTGGGAATAATGACATTTGTCAGCTCCTCGAGAAAGAGCCTCCCTTTGCCGCCGAAATCATGAAACGCAGGGCTCAGGGAAGGCGCGGGCCACGGTGTGTACTCATCGAGTCTGTCAGCCGGTTTGATGCCGATGAAAATCAATTCGGGAAGTGTTCCGTTCGTAAATTGGGATTCAAGCTTATCTATCTGTTCTAAAAACAAAGAACCCCCGTCAAGTACGTACACACAGGGTAAAGCCCCTGTTTGAACCGAATAGGAAGGAGGAAGATACACAGTGCATTCCCTTCCGTTTATCGGGTGTTCTGTAAGGGTGCCTCTCATGCGTCCATCCCCTTTTTTTGCTTAAACAGAAGAAAAAAGAAATAAGGAACGCCGAGAATTGCAAGGATAATTCCCGCCGGCACTTCTGAAGGCTGAAAGAACAATTTGCCCGCAAAGTCGGCGGATATGACGAGGAGCATACCGACCAGTCCGCTGACCGGTAATGAGTATCTGTGCTCAATCCCGGCGAGCCTGCGGGAAATATGGGGCGCGATCAGTCCGACAAATGCCATGCTGCCCGCTGCGGTTACACATGCGCTGATCAAAGCGATGCAGGCAATGAGCAAAATGGTTTTTTCTTTATTGGTTGAAACACCGAGGCTTTTCACCGTGTCCTCATCGAAACGAATGGTATCAAGCAATGACGTTTTCGCCATAAGAAGAGGAATGAACAAGATCAGCCACGGAAGGATTGCCGTAATGGTCATCCAGTTTGCCGACCAGATGCTGCCGTTTTTCCAAACCATCGCCATCTCATAATCCTGCGGGTCCATTTTTAATGATAGAAATAAAGACAGCGCACTGAATCCGGAATTCATGGCGATCCCGACGAGAATAATTCTGCCCGATTCCAGATGCCCCCGGTGCCAGGCGAAAATATAGATCAGCACGGCCGCCATCAGTCCTCCGATGAGGCCGAAGACAGGCATACCCATCGCAGAGGCAAGTGCCGTCGCTTCAGATTGTCCCTGAAACAGAAGCATAAACGTGACGATTCCCGCTCCGGCTCCTGCATTAATGCCCAAAATACCGGGATCGGCAAGACCGTTTTTGGTAATGGCCTGAATAACGGCTCCGGCTATCCCCAATCCGAGTCCGATGGCAGCAGCCATGACTATGCGCGGCAGCCTCAGCTGAAACAGCAAAATGTCATATTGCGGATTCGGATGGATGCGGAAAAGCGTACTGAGCAGTTCACCCGGCTTTGCGGAAAAAGAACCGCTTGTCATGCTGAAATAACTTACGAGCAATATGAGAGCAATCAGAATGATATAAATTCCTGCCGTTTTACGCACCACGCTGATCCCCTCCTTTTCTTTTAATCAAATAAAGAAAGAAAGGAACACCGATGATAGAAGTGACAACTTCAATAGGCGTTTCAAACGGATAATTGATGAATCGGCTCGCAAGGTCGCAAAGGGTCAGAAAGACGCCGCCGATAATGCACGCGCATGGGATCAGCCTGCTGTAGTCCGATCCGACGAGAAAACGTGTGATGTGCGGAACGACTAAACCGACAAAGGCAATTTTTCCGGCGAGCGCCACCGAGCTTCCGGTCAATATGACAACAGCCGCCATCGCCATGAGTTTGATGGTTCTTTTCTGCTGTCCCAGACTTTTTGAAATGTCGTCTCCTAATGATACGGCAGTGACCTTTTTGCTGAGAATCATGGCCGTAATGATTCCGATCGCAAAAAACGGGACGGCCAGTTTCAAAAAATCAGGGTTCATTTGATGCAGTCTCGCACTGTACCAAAAACTGAGATCCTGCGAAATTTGAAAATAAATCGAAAGCGCAGCCGACAGACTGCTGAGAAGCATACTGGTCACCGTTCCGATAATGGCAAGCTGCACCGGGGTAAAACCGCCGGGAAGAATGGAGGCCAGCCCGAAAACAAGAGCGGCGCCGAATGCGGAACCGATAAACGAGTAGATGATCATTTCAATGGATGTCGATTGAGGGAGCAATACCATGCAAAGGGTGATGATAAAAGCGGAGCCGTCCGACACACCCATGATCGAAGGCGAGGCCAGATAGTTCCGTGTGATTCCCTGCATGAGCGCTCCGGAAACAGCAAGGGCGGCGCCGATAAACATAGCGCCGGCAGCCCTCGGGATTCTTGAATGCCATATGATCTGATGGTCGGTATTCTCCGGATTAAAGTGCAGCAATGCGGAGAACACGGTATGGATGTCAAGCTGCTTTGCGCCGTATAAAACGGAAAGGAGCAGTGACAGAACAATGGCAATCGGTGAAGCAATGATAATAATGTGTGTCCGCCGTTTTGCATACATGTGAAAAACCTACTCTTTATTAGTCTTGAGTCAATTTGTCAGCCGCAACCTGTAAGAAGCTGATTTTACTCCACGCGGTTCCGCCTTGGGCTAATGGATCAATCGTATTGACGTATACATGGTCTTTTTTGACTGCCTTCAGGCTCTTCCAGATCGGATTTTTCTCTAAGTCTTTCAAAGCGTCAGGCTTATCTGCGTTTTCGTCATCAGAAAATTGTACGAAGATATGGTCAGGGTTCATTTCGCTTAATTTTTCAAGAGAAATCAGTTCCTGCGCTTTCGCCGCTTTGACTTCGTCCGGCGCCTTCAGGCCTAAATCACTGTAAAGCGTGGAGTTGAAATAAACTTGTTCAGGATAAATATAAATATTGCCTTGTCTGATTCTGATGACCAGTGCGTTTGACTGTTTCGCTTTGCTGTTGATCTTTGTTTTTGTCTTTTTCAGGTCCTGTTCGTAATCTGCGATGATTTTTTTCGCTTTTTTCTCTTTATCTGTAAGCTGGGCGAGCAGCATCATGTTTTCTTTCCAGTTTGATGAGATATGAGAGACAGGGATCGTTTCAGCGGTGCCGCTCAATTTTTTCAAGGTTTTTTCCGGGAATTTGGTTGATGCCAGAATGACGTCCGGCTGCAGCTCAAGAATTTTTTCCATATTCGGCTGCATTTTTTCTCCCGTTGATACGGATTTATCTGTAATATCTTTAAACAGTTCCGGGAATTTGCCGGAGAAAGAAATTGCTCCTGCCGGATGAACGTCAAGCAATTTGGCGTCTTCCATTGATTCTACGCTGCCTGTAATGGCGATTTTGTCAGTCGGCGCTTTGACTTCATATGTTTTTCCGAGATATTCGATTTTCTTTTTATCTGAAGAAGCGTCCTTTCCCTTACTTGCTGTATCAGATGTTTCTGAGCTTCCGCAAGCCGCGGCCGTGAAAGCCAAAAGCAAAATCATGAAAGCGAATGCCAATTTCTTCATCTATTGTTCCTCCTGTTCAATTGATAACTATTATCAATTGGAATTATAGAGAATGAATAGGGATAAGACCATGGATAATTTTCGGCATTACCATGGACGATCTTCGGATAAAATGGAAATGCTTTGCTCGATCATCCGCTGATGTCCGCTTGGAGAATATTCAATCCACGGGTCAGATGAAATGGGAAACACGCGTTTATTGCTGACGGCACTAAGGTTCTGCCATATCCCGGACTGCTGAATCCGCTGAAAATAGCGAAGCGTTTCCGGTTCTTTACAAGTGAAAAGCATGATGCAGTCAGCCTGGCAATCCGCCAGCATTTCCAAGGAAATCTTTTCGTCAGGAGCAAAAGATTCCGGTTTTGCGGAGGCAAAGTCCAAATCACCGAAGAAGACTTCCTCAATACTGTTGTTATGGGCGATGTACATATTTTCTTTATATACACGGACAAATAAGAACCGCTGGTGCCGCACATGTTTAAGAGCATCTTTCGCTGTATGGGTGAGACTTTGATAAGTTTTAAGCCAGTGCCGCGCTTCCTGCTCTTCATTCAGATATGCGGCTGTGCGAAGAAACTGGTCTCTCCAATTCTCTTGAGCCGGAAGATAAAAAACTTCAGTGATGTCATTCAGGCGCTGTTTTTCTTCTTCACTGACAGAATCGAGACTGAAAATGATGTCCGGGGCAGCTTGAGACAGCGTATGCAGGTTGTCTTCCCAATTTGCATTATAGCGGTAAGCGCTCAGGTGAACCGGAATATCGGAAGAGAATTGTTTGTAATAATAGGCCGTCCATTTCGGGTGCAGCGCCGCAGCGTAAGGCACGTGATGCAGGGGAATCAGATGCCCCATCGTTTCTTTTCCGTACGCGGCCATTTTTGTGCGCCTTTTTTTCATGTAGCTTGTAGGTGAGCTGCCGGTATGTTTTTTAAAGATGCGGCTGAAATAAAATTCGTCCTGGTAGCCGATTTGATGAGCGATTTCCCGCAGTTTGCAGCTTGCCTTGGCCATCAGTTTTTTCGCATTGGTTATGCGGATGTCTGTGATATATTCAGTTACGCTCTGCCCGTATAGTTTTTTAAAGGTTTCACTGTAATGCTTGGGACTGATTCCCGCCATATGAGCGAGCTGGGTGAGCGTGATTTTTGTGTCGGACTGAGCATGTATGAATTGTTTTGTCTGTTCGATCGCCGCTTTCGTATTATTTTGATGGCATACTTTTGCGGCATAAAGGTCGTACATCAGCTGCTGAAAGTCGGCTGTATATTTCATTTTCTGCAATCCATCCGCCGATCGCACGTTTTCAGAAAGTGATTGAAGCCGGCTTGTCAAATGATCAACCGTTTGTAAATTCATTTGCTGAAGTCCGTGGAAGATGTCTTCCCCGTTATCCGGAAGCATCGCTTCATCATCTGAGGAATAGGAGAAAACACGGAGTCTGACGATATACAAATGGATGCCGCCTGACGATATAGGGGCAATATTGAATGTCTCATCACAAGGACAGATGTAGAGCGTTTCCTTCTGCAGCGGAAAGCTGTCTGTGCCGATATCAATTTGTCCCTCGCCGTTCACATGAAAGATCAATACGGGGGAATCAGTGAGCTGATGCTCTGACAGAAGGTCGGCTGTTTTTTTCACGGAGATGATATCAATGGGCTGAAAGAATAATGTGTTTTTCATGAGAAACCACCTTTTAGGAAACATTCATTTAAATGATAACAGTTATCAATTAAATTGTACCAAATAAATGAATGTTTTCCTATAAAAAACGGAAATGTGAAATGCGACAAAATGTTACACGTGTAACACGAATGTTGTCAGTATATGAGGTATTGTTTTCTTAGAGTTTTGAATTGGTCCAGCCGGCGTTGATATGTGCCGGTGATGTCTTCAATGGAAGCGCCTTTTTCTATTTTTTTGCGTACCCAGCCGTTACCGATCAGCTTGTCAAAAGAGCCTGTCGGCAAGAATGAAAAGTCATTCGGATATAAGTCATGCATGGTTTTCAGAATGGAGAGCCCTGTTTTTGCCGCTTCAAATGTGTTTCTGTTTGTTACGTAGACTTGTACGCCGTGGCACAGCTTGCCCTGGTGCTTGGAGAAGCTGGGGATGAATGAAGCGGCTCTGAAGGTGACGCCCGGAAGCTTGAGACTGTTCAGGCGTTCTTCGAGCTCGGTGCTTTTCATATAAGGCGCGCCGATAAGTTCAAACGGCTTTGTCGTGCCCCTTCCTTCGGACACGTTTGTGCCTTCGATTAGTCCTGTTGCCGAATATGCGAATATGCTGTCCGGGGTCGGGATATTAGGCGAAGGGAGGACGAACGGCAGACCGGTATCTTCAATCGTCATCGTCCGCTTCCAGCGCTTCATTTTTACGACGGTGAGGTCGGCGCCAATATGAAACTCTTTATTGAATAAAAGAGCAAGCTCACCGATCGTCATGCCGTGCTTCAGCGGGATCGGATACAGTCCGACAAATGAAGCGTAATCCGGTTCAAGAACCGGGCCGTCCGGATTTCGTCCGCCTTGCGGATTCGGCCGGTCCAAGACATAAAAAGGAATGCCTTTTTCTTTGGCCGCTTCCATGACATAGGCCATTGTATAAATGTAGGTGTAGTACCGGGTTCCGACATCCTGAATATCGAAAATCAGCACATCTGTATCTTTCAGCATGTCAGGCGTCGGTTTCCTCGTCTCCCCGTATAGGCTGTAGACGGGAAGCCCTGTTTTTTCGTCTATATAGGATGTGACTTTGTCTCCGGCCTGAGCATCGCCGCGGACACCGTGCTCCGGTCCGAATAATGCCGTCAGGCGGATGTCTGGCGCCTCATACAGCACGTCAACGCTGCTTTTCAATGATGCGTTCACACCGGTCGGGTTGGTGATCAGCCCGACCCTTTTTCCCTTCAGTTCCTGTTTATAATCTTTCAGCAGGCGGTCGATGCCTGTTTGGATGCTTGGTTTCTTGGCGGTATGAAGGTTTCTGTCAGAAGCCGCCGAGACTGCCGTCATAGCACTGATGACGACAAGTCCGGCGAGAAGTGCAGCCGTATGTGTTTTCATAATCAGCCCTCCTGTTTAAAGCGGTTTTCCGGTCTTCAGATTGATACCGAAACCATAAGGATACAGTGTCGTTCCCGGATGCGTGACTGAAGGAATGTCAGCGGGCAGCCTGCCTTGCGGTGTTGTCTGTCCGAATATCGCTTCAATGCCTGCCGGAATGTTTGGCTGGAGGAATTGTCCGTCTGTATATCCTTTAAAGCCGTAGACTGCGATAAGGGCTTCAGCTTCTTCAAAATTCGCGGCGTCGTAAGGATTACGCAGGCTCATCAGCACAAAGGGTTTTTGGTTCGATTGTGCGGCTTTCATGACGGCCCGCGGAAATGCGGTCGTCCACTTGCCGGGATCTGTGACGGAATCGTCAATCACGCCGTCGTTTACGACAGGGTCATTTTTTACGACATAGGAGCCTGTAATCACGTAATCCGCGTCGGATACCAGCTTTTTGTGTTCATCATGAAATGTGCGCTCGGCGAAGTTCATTTTACTGATGGTTACCGGCCGGATTTTTTTCTTCTTGATGAGCTGCCGAATGGTTTGTTCCATTGCCGCTGTTTGATCTTCATAAGGAGCGGCAATGAGAACGCGGCTGTTCTTTTTCGGTTTGAATGGGAGCGTGCGGTTTTTGTTTTGTAAGACGGTGACGGATCTTTCCGCGATTTGTTTTTCAGCTTTCAGGTGATTTTTGCTGCCGACGGTTTTCTTTGCTTTTGCAATCTTCTTTTTCAGATTTGTCTCTTTCGGTGCGGGATATATCCCTCGTTTTATTTTCAGGGAAATGATGCGTTCCGCTGATTTGTTAATTTGCTGCAGCGGAATATCCCCTTTTTGTACCGCCTTTTTTAAAGCGGAATGAACCCGGGCAAAGCGGTTTTCCGTTTGCAGCGATGTCACTTGGGCCGGCATCAGGGCAATATCGACTCCTGCTTTTACTGCCATGACGACCGCCTCTTCCTGACCGAAATGATCGGCAATGGCTTTCATATTTAATGCATCCGTAACGATGACGCCGTTAAATCCCATTTCCTCACGGAGAAGATGAGTCATCACTTTTTTCGAGAGTGTGGCGGGTACGAGGATGTCTGAACCGTCCAGCTTGCTTTTATAGGTTGTATCGTCAAAAGCGGGAAATTGCACATGGGCTGTCATGATCATATCAGCTCCGGCCTGAATGGCCTGCCGGAACGGATAAAGTTCAATCTGACGCAGCCTTTCTTGATTGTGGGTGACAAGCGGAAGACCGTAGTGGCTGTCGACATCCGTGTCGCCGTGTCCCGGGAAATGCTTGACGGCGGCAGCGACATTCTGCTTTTGCTGAGCCTTCATTGAGGCAAGACCGAGTGAAGCTGTCAGATCACGGTCTGAACTGAACGACCTGACGCCGATGACAGGGTTTCCGGGATTATTATTGATATCGAGAACGGGAGCGAAATTCGTATTAATGCCCAGTGCTTTCAGTTCTTTCCCGATAATGGCGCCGGTCTGGGACGCGTAGGCTGTTTTTCTAGCAGCCCCGAGCGCCATATTGCCTGGGAAATGAGTGCCCTCACCAAGTCTAGTTACGATGCCGCCCTCCTGATCAATGCTTAATAATAGCGGAATGTCAGGGCTCGCCTTTTGAAAGGCATCTGTCAGGCGTACCGTTTGCTCAGTGTCTTTTACATTTTCTGCAAATAAGATAACCCCGCCGAACCGGTACTTTTGAATAAGCCCTGCGACTTCGTCATTCATTTGGGTAAGAGCTTCAGGTGATGACTGCCCCTTTTTTTGCCAATTTCGAAAATCAGGCATGAGCATCTGCCCTAATTTTTCATCTAATGTCATACGGGATACCGCTTGTTCCGCCTGTGACGGAATGTCCGGTTTTGTTGATGCATGATGCGTGCCGAATACAATGAACAACAGTAATACAGCTGAGATGAGAAGTTTCATGATGGTGCCCTCCTGCCGTCATAGTTTGGACAAAAGACATGGGTTGTCATTCAATGGCTTCATAAATCGCTTTTATGACGCTGCCGTAGCTTCCGGTCGGGAAAAGATCCCCTTCAAAAACATTCGGGTTTTCACCGGGGCTGACGACGGGGGAATGCTTTTTATTGGTCAAAAGTGCGATCCCCAGCTTATAAGCGGGATCAATAATCGTGATGGTGCCGGTCCATCCCGTATGGCCGTATGCCTGCCTGCTTGCATAAGGTCCGAACATCCACTCCATATCCGGGCTGCCGTTTTTCCGCCAGCCGAGAGCGAAAGTCGGATCAGAGGATGCCGCCGTTGTGAACAAATCGGCCGTTCTTTTATTGAAGAGAGAAACGTGTTTATAACTGCCTCCGTTCAGCATGACTTGAAGAAGGACGGCCATATCATCAGCTCTGGAAAACAGCCCGGCGTGACCGGACACCCCTCCCATTGAGTAAAATGCTTTTTCATCGTGAACTTCCCCCTGCAGCGTATACGTCCTGATGTGAGGGAAATGGATGACTCCGTCACGTGTGTTGCCTAAACGTTCAGTAGCTGCGAATGCTTTTTCTTTGAAACCTTTTTGCAGCGGATTGAACAGTGTGTGCGTCAGTTTCAGCGGTTTGTACAGTTCTTGTTCCGCATAGGTATCAAGGGTTTTTCCGGTTATATTTTCAATGATGCAGCCGAGAATCATGTAACCGATATCGCTGTATACGTGTTTTGTTCCCGGCTTGTATTCAAGCGGGATTTGGGTGAGAAAACGAATCGTTTTATCCCGTTCTTGTGAATATAAAGGGCCTGCGGTGTCCGGCTGATAGAAATAAAAGCTTGCCGGCAGACCGGATTGATGCTGGAGCACATCGATGACGCGTATGCGGTCTTTTTCTTGAATCGGATCGCTTTTTCTGTCTTTGAAATCAGGAAGGTAAGCCGAGACTTTTTGATACACATCAAGCTTTCCCTGGCTGACGAGTCGCTGTAGTGCAAAATTGGCCGCGTACATTTTTGTATTGGAAGCTAAATCAAACATGGTTGATGTTTTCATTTTTTTCGGACGGGATAAAAGGGTGTTCCCGTCATATTTTTTGCTGTAGCCGTATGCTTTCTTTTTGATCACCCGTCCGTCCTTTACGACGACGAGGACAGCTCCGGGGAATCCTGCTGCGATGTCTTTTTCAATCATTTGATCAACCTTTCTGAGCTTTGCTGCGTCGTATAATTTGGATTGGGCTTCGGCTTTGTGCTGCGGCAGAAAAGAGAGGCTGATGACCATTGTGAGTATGGCGGCTGTCAGTGTTTTCATATTCTGATCCCTCCCGGTTTATTCAAATTCAGCAGCCATGTCATCCTTAAATCCGAACGCATAAGTGAAGACAAAGCCCGCCGCGTAAGAGATGAAGAGACCGATGATATACATAACGATTTGAGCCGGCTGTACGAGAAACGAGAGCGGAAGGCCGGAGACACCGATTGAAAAAGTAGCTACTTGAAAATGGGCTTGAAAGGCGCCGCCGATTCCCGCCCCTAAACACGCCGTCAAAAACGGCCGGCCGAGCGGGAGCGTGACGCCGAAGATAAGCGGCTCCCCGATTCCGAGCAGACCGGATGGAAGTCCGCCGCCGATCGCTCTTTTTAATGAGGATTTTTTTGTTTTCATAAAGATGGCGAAGGCCGCGCCTACTTGACCCGCGCCTCCCATCGCGAGAATCGGAAGAAGCGGGTCATCTCCGATTGATCGGATTAATTCCAAATGTACGGGAGTCAAGCCCTGATGCAGGCCGGTGACGACAAGCGGCAGGAAGGCGGCTCCCAGTACAAACCCTGAGAGCACTCCCCCGACATTCAGCAGCGACAATAAACCTGATGTAATCAGATCAGAAATAAAACCGCCTGCGGGGATAAAAACGACATATGTCACCAGCCCGGTGATAAGTAAAGACAATGTAGGCGTGACGATAATGTCGATGGATTGATGGACGTACTTTCTGATAAACCGTTCGGTATAAGCGATAAAAACCGCAGCGAAAAGAACGCCGATTAATCCTCCCCTGCCAGGGAGCAGATTCTCTCCGAACAAACTGATATTGGCGATCTCAGGGTTAAGGATCAATATGCCCGCAAGGCCGCCCATCGCGGGTGTCCCGCCGAATTCCTTCGCCGCATTGATGCCGACAAGGACGCCGAGGTAAGCGAACAAGCTTGAACCGATAACCGTTAAAATAAGTGCGATTTGGGATTCTTTCGGGAGCCAGCCGGCCTGAATGACGGCTTTCGTAATACCGGTGATTAAACCTGATGCAATGAGTGCGGGAATAAGGGGAATGAAGATGCTTGATATTTTTCTCAGAAACAATTTGATGGGTGTGGTGTTTTTTCTGTTGAGATCGGCTTTTTTCCGTGAGGCGGCTTCTTTTAAATCAATGTTTTTTCCGGATGGCATAAGTTTTGCGAAAGCGTCGGCGACATGATTGACGACACCCGTGCCGAGAATGATCTGCAGTGTTTCGGCTTCGACGACGCCTATTACCCCGTCAAGCCGTTTCAGCGCCTCAATATCCGTTTTGTCCCGATCTAAAGGTGTAATCCTCAGGCGTGTCATACAGTGGGTAAAGCCTGAAATATTCGATGAACCGCCGCAATTGTCCAGGATATCTTTGGCCAGTGACTGATAAAATGCCTCTTTGCTCATGGAGATCCTCCTTTTTCTGTACGATTTTTCCCGGGGAGCTATGCCTGAAACGCGTCCTAAAAGCGCCTGCGCCGAACATGAAAACGGCGCGGGCTCGTAAAAGCACAATATTTTTCTCCAAAGAACGATCAGCGTTCTTTTTCTCTTGAAACGTGCTGTTCAATGGCTTTATCAATGAATCCTTCTGATTCTTTGAGCAGTGCCTTCGCGTGTGTTTCGTCCGAATTCGTCTTCAGCATGACGATTGCCGTTTTGACATGGCTGTCTGCGGCCTCAAGCGTTTCTTTTGCCTTGTCGTACGGAACGCCCGTGATGCTTTGGATAATGCCGATTGCGCGTTCTTTCAATTTTTCGTTGCTGACATGAACGTCCACCATTAAATTTTCGTACACTTTGCCGCTTTTAATCATTACGGCCGTGGAAATCATGTTCAGAATCATTTTATGTGCCGTCGCGGCTTTCATTCGTGTTGACCCTGTAATCACTTCGGGACCGACAATGACTTCGATGCTGTGATCGGCAAAGGTGCTGATCAATGAGTCCTTATTGCATGTGAGCGCGACGGTTTTGGCGCCGATTGTTTTTGCATATTTCAGCGCACCGGCCGCATACGGCGTGCGCCCGCTTGCCGCGATGGCGATCACGGTGTCTTCTGCGGTAAGCCCGATCGTTTTGAGATCGAGAGCGCCGGTTTCCTCGCTGTCTTCTATACCTTCAGCCGCTTGCAAAAAGGCGTCTGCCCCTCCGGCCATCAGACCGATGACGGTGTCGGGACTTACGCTGTATGTAGGCGGGCATTCAACCGCATCCAGTACACCGAGTCTGCCGCTTGTGCCCGCTCCCGCATAAATCAGCCTGCCGTTTCGCCGTAAGGACTGATGGGCGAATTGAACGGCAATCTGAATATCGGGCAGCACCTGCTGAACGGCTTCAGCCACTTTGAAATCCTCTTCGTTAATGATGCGGAGAATTTCCATCGTGTCTGCCTGATGGATTGAAGCGGTCTGCGGATTTCTGGTTTCTGTGGTCAATCTGTGAATGTTAAGCCGGTCTGTCATGATTGTACCCTCCCAAGTCGTTAATACTTGAAGTATATGGGCTTCTGAATAGATGTTTCAAGAAAAATCGGCAGGGATGAGATGAATAATCAAGCGCTTTCACAAAAAATGATGCAGAATGTGCTGTTCACCGATCGGACCGATCCTGCGCCGCCCTTTGTCAATAAAACCGGAAGACCTGTACAGGTTCTTTGCACGTTGATTGCGATGGTTTACAGCAAGCACGATTTCATCACACCAAGGAAAGTAATTTGCAACAAAAGCGGGGAGCTGCAGCATCGCTTGTTTGGCATAACCTTTTCCCTGATGCGGCGCATGTAATGACAGCGCACTCAGCAAAATGGCAGACACATTGTTCGAATACGGAGCAATGGTTTCTTTTGAGGTATGTAAAATAAAAAAACCGACGGGGCGGTCTTCTTTTAAAATGACTGTCGGGTAGCGATCCCGGATGACAAGCGCCTGCGGCAGGACATCTATCGGCAGAGCTGTGAACTTTTTATCTTCTTCACTCAGCACAAACCCGTTCAGCCCGTCTGCATGCTCCGGTTTATAAAAGGACAGGGCTACATCCATGATATCTACTCTCCTTTTTTATAATTGATCCAATTCATCTTCTGATAGAACACGGCAGCCTGCCCGTTTTAAAAGAGCGGAAGTGATGCCGTCTCCGAGTATTTTTTTTCCTGAGAAAGTGCCGTCATAGATAAAGCTGCTGCCGCAGGACGGACTGTTTTCTTTAAGGATGACCGTTGCGGCGCCTATTTCTTTTGCGTATGCTAACGTTTTTTCCGCGCCGTCCATATATAAAGCTGTAACGTCTTCGCCTGATGCCGTTACGATTCTTGCCGTTCCGTTCAGCACGTCTTCACCCGTGCCGCCGATGATTTCCGCCGGTTCGCGGGGAGTGGTGAAGCCGCCCAAAAGTTCGGGGCAGACCATAACAGCTTTCTTTTCTTCTACGAGTCTGCGGATTTTTTCCGAAGCGGCGTGAGAGCCGTTATATCTGCATTCGATACCGCCGAGACAAGAGCTGACTAAGATCATCTGTGTCCATTCCCTTCAATATTTTGATACTTTCATCATAAATGAAATAAGAGAGGAGGGATGAGTTTTTCAGTTAAAAAACGGGTAAAAAAGTTTGAAAATAAAAAAAATAATTTTTCTCTTTACAAATGGGGTACAACCTGTATATAATAACTTTTGTCAGCTCGACGCGGACACAGCGGCCCGTTGGTCAAGCGGTTAAGACACCGCCCTTTCACGGCGGTAACACGGGTTCGAATCCCGTACGGGTCATATGGAGGATTAGCTCAGCTGGGAGAGCATCTGCCTTACAAGCAGAGGGTCGGCGGTTCGAGCCCGTCATCCTCCACCATATTTGCCGGCCTAGCTCAATTGGTAGAGCAACTGACTTGTAATCAGTAGGTTGGGGGTTCAAGTCCTCTGGCCGGCACTGTTTTCCAAAAAAATACGGAGGGGTAGCGAAGTGGCTAAACGCGGCGGACTGTAAATCCGCTCCCTCAGGGTTCGGCAGTTCGAATCTGCCCCCCTCCACCATTTTTGGGCTATAGCCAAGCGGTAAGGCAACGGACTTTGACTCCGTCATGCGTTGGTTCGAATCCAGCTAGCCCAGTCTCAGACACCTTTTGCATAAAGGTGTCTTTTTTTATCGGCATTTTGTTTCGATTTTTGATTGTTCATCAGATATACTATTTTTAAGCTGCTGTTAAGGCAGTATATTCTGTATTTTCCATCTACACCCTGCCTGAAATTTGGTAAAATAAATGTAATAAAAAAATGAAACCTTTTAAAACAATCAACGTATAGATACAGACCGGTGAAGGGCAGAGGTAAGATAAAACATGGAAAACCTGATTAAAAAAAGAATCAAGCAAGTCAAAAAAGGCGATCAAAATGCGTTTGCAGAAATCGTTGACCTTTATAAAGATAAGATTTACCAGCTTTGCTACCGCATGCTCGGCAATGTGCACGAAGCGGAAGATATTGCGCAGGAAGCTTTTATCAGAGCGTATGTCAATATCGACAGTTTCGATATCAACAGAAAGTTTTCAACGTGGCTTTACAGAATTGCGACCAACCTGACCATTGACCGCATCCGCAAGAAAAAGCCTGATTACTATCTGGACGCAGAAGTAGCGGGAGCAGAAGGGCTGACGATGTATTCGCAGATCGCCGCGGACGGGGTTCTCCCTGAAGACGCCGTATTGTCATTGGAGCTGTCGGACACAATTCAGAAAAAGATTTTAAAGCTCCCTGACAAGTACAGAACGGTTATTGTATTAAAGTATATTGACGAACTCTCTTTAATTGAAATCGGGGAGATTCTGAATATCCCTGTCGGCACCGTAAAGACAAGGATACACAGAGGCAGAGAGGCTCTTAGAAAACAATTGAGGGATCTTTAAGTGGGGTGATGAAATGAGCTGTCCTGAACAGATTGTGCAGCTTATGCATAAGCATCTTGATGGAGATATCCTTCCTGAAGATGAAAACGTATTAAAACAACATTTGCAGTCATGCGGGAATTGCAAACGGCATTTTCATGAAATGGAGAAATCCGTAGCACTCGTCCGAAGCACATCGCATGTCACGGCCCCTGCTGATTTTACTGCCAAAGTTATGGCGAATCTTCCAAAAGAGAAAAAACGCGCTTCTGTAAAACGATGGATCAAAACTCATCCGATAATTGCAGCCGCAGCGGTTTTTGTGATTTTAATGGGCGGCGGTTTTTTCAACAGCTGGCATAATGACCACAATTTCAGTGTGTCCAAACAGCCGAACCTTGTCGTGCAGAATCACACGGTCACCGTCCCTGAAGGCGAGACCGTAAAGGGCGATGTCACAGTAAAAAACGGCAAGCTGTTCATTGAAGGAAAAGTCGACGGCAATGTGACCGTCGTCAACGGAGAAAAATACATGGCCTCAGCCGGACAAGTCACCGGGCAGATTGAAGAGATTAACCAATTGTTTGACTGGGTCTGGTACGAACTGAAATCGGCGGGACAGGGCGTCGTAAGCGCTTTGGACCCGAATGAAGATGAGTAAAGCGTATAATCGCTTTACTCTTTTTTTGTGCAACGCCGCGCCGGCTCATTTCACTTGAGAAATCAAAATGTGGTATAATGAGCACGCTATATGATGTACATATTGCTCATGCAGCACAATTCATAACGGAAAAAACGAAATGACTGAATTCTTGGAGGACGAGGAAATGGCTTTTGAGGACATCCCATTTTTGCAATACCTCGGCAATGCCGTTGATATTCTCCTTGTTTGGTATGTGATATATAAATTAATCATGGTCATACGCGGGACGAAGGCGGTTCAGCTTTTAAAAGGAATCGTCGTCATCGTATTGGTCCGGATGGCCAGTTCATATTTGGGACTCAGCACGCTTCAGTGGCTGATGGACCAAGCGATAACATGGGGATTTTTAGCGATCATCATTATATTCCAGCCTGAGCTGAGACGGGCGCTTGAACAGCTCGGACGGGGCCGGTTCTTTTCCAGGAGCGGAACCCCTGTGGAGGAAGCGCAGCATAAGACAATTGAAGCGATTACAAAATCGATCAGCTACATGGCGAAACGCCGCATCGGCGCACTCATCGCCATTGAGCGCGATACGGGAATGGGCGATTATATTGAGACGGGCATCCCGCTTAATGCGCAGGTCAGCTCGGAGCTTTTGATTAATATCTTCATCCCCAATACACCGCTGCATGATGGAGCGGTCATTATGAAAAATAACGAGATTGCTGCGGCTGCCTGTTATCTGCCGCTTTCTGAAAGCCCGTTTATTTCAAAGGAGCTGGGGACGCGTCACAGAGCGGCTGTCGGCATCAGTGAAGTGACGGACAGCTTAACCATTATTGTATCTGAAGAGACGGGCGCCATCAGTGTGGCCAAAAACGGAGACCTTCACAGAGAATTGACGGAAGAAGCACTGAAAGAAATGCTTGAAGCCGAGTTTAAGAAGAACGCCAGAGACACTTCTTCTAACCGCTGGTACTGGAGGGGCAAGAAAAATGGATAAATTCTTAAACAACCGCTGGGCTGTAAAGATCATTGCATTGCTCTTGGCGCTGCTGCTTTACGTTGCGGTTAACAACAACCAGGCGCCGACTCCGAAAAAGCCGGGGGAATCCTTTTTTCCGACATCAACGACTGACGAGGCTACGCTTACTGATATTCCTGTAAAAGCATACTACGATGAAGCGAACTATGTCGTCACCGGCGTGCCCCAGACGGTAAATGTCACGATTAAAGGCTCGACAAGCGCGGTGAAAAAAGCGAGACAGACGAAGAATTTTGAGATATACGCCGATATGAATAAGCTGAAGACCGGGACTCATAAGGTCGAATTGAAGGCGAAAAACGTATCGGACGGACTGACGATCTCCATAAACCCGTCAGTCACGACGGTTACGATTCAGGAAAAAACGGCTGAGAGTTTTCCCGTGGAAGTTGAATACTACAATAAAAGCAAAATGAAAAAGGGATATACCCCTCAGCAGCCGATTATCAGCCCGAAAAACGTGCAGATTACAGGTTCGAAAAATGTGATTGATAACATTTCACTTGTCAAAGCATCCGTGAACCTTGAAAATGCAAATGAGACCATTGAAAAGGAAGTGAAGGTGACCGTCTATGACAAAGACGGCAACGCACTTCCTGTTGATGTTGAACCGTCAGTCATTAAAGTGACGGTTCCCGTAGCCAGTCCGAGCAAAAAGCTTCCTTTCAAAATCGAAAGGAAGGGAAGTCTTCCGGACGGGGTGAGTGTTGCGAGTATTGACTCGAATCCGAGTGAGGTGACGGTTTACGGCCCGCAGGATGTGCTGGATTCACTGGAATTTATTGACGGCGTATCTCTTGATTTAGGCAAAATTCATAAAGATACCGATATCAATGCCGATATCCCGCTTCCTAAGGGCGTCACTAAGGTATCACCGGAAAAAATCACGCTTCATGTTAAAGTGGACAGTGAAGACAAAAAGGATTTTGACAATGTCGCAATCAAGACGGTCGGACTGGGAGGCTCACAGCAGATTGAGTTTCTCGACCCTGAATCGCAGGCGATAAATATTACGGCCAAAGGCTCTCCCGCCAACATTAAGGCGCTGAAAAAGTCGGACATTGAACTGTATGCCAATGTCTCGGACTTGGATGACGGAGAGCACTCTGTAAAGCTTGAAGTAAACGGCCCGCAAAACGTCACATGGTCCCTGTCAAAAGACACGGTTAAGATCAAGCTGACTTCTAACAAAAACACAAGTTCAAATAAAAATGACGGCGGCTCCGCTGATTCCGGCAATAAGAACGGCACAAGCGGAGACGCAGACAAAGACAAGAGCAAGAACCGGGAAGACGACACTGACAGCGATCAGAATAAAAGTCAAAACCAGGATCAAAATCAAGACCAGGATGAAGACGGATCAAGCGCTGATTCTTCTTCAACAGAATGAAAAAGGAGCGATACAAAATGGGCAAGTATTTTGGAACAGATGGTGTAAGAGGTGTTGCCAACAGCGAGCTTACGCCAGAGCTGGCCTTTAAAGTGGGGCGTTTTGGCGGTTATGTCCTGACCAAAGATAAGCAGCGCCCGAAAGTGCTGATCGGCCGTGATACACGTATCTCCGGACATATGCTGGAGGGAGCCCTTGTCGCCGGACTTTTATCGATCGGAGCTGAAGTGATGCGCCTCGGCGTTATTTCTACGCCGGGGGTATCCTATTTAACGAAAGCCATGGATGCTGAGGCGGGCGTCATGATCTCCGCTTCTCACAACCCCGTACAGGATAACGGAATTAAATTTTTCGGAGGGGACGGCTTTAAGCTTTCTGATGAGCAGGAGGCCGAGATTGAACGTCTCATGGAGGAACCGGAAGATAAGCTGCCGAGACCGACAGGCGCGGACCTCGGGCTTGTGAACGATTATTTTGAAGGCGTTCAAAAGTATCTGCAATTTTTAAAACAGACGGCGGACGAAGATTTTACGGGCATTCATGTAGCGCTTGACTGCGCCCATGGTGCGACATCTTCTATTGCGACGCACCTTTTTGCCGATCTCGATGCTGACGTATCTACAATGGGGACGTCTCCGAACGGATTAAACATTAATGATGGCGTCGGTTCTACACACCCGGAAGCGCTGAGTGCTTTCGTCAAAGAAAAAAACGCCGATATCGGCCTTGCGTTTGACGGCGACGGCGACCGCCTCATTGCCGTTGATGAAAAAGGAAACATCGTCGACGGCGATCAGATCATGTACATATGCGCGAAGTATTTGAAATCAGAAGGCCGTCTGAAGGATGATACCGTCGTATCGACCGTGATGAGCAACCTCGGTTTCTACAAAGCGCTTGAAAAAGAAGAAATCAAAAGCGTTCAAACGGCAGTCGGCGACCGCTATGTCGTAGAAGCGATGAAAAAAGACGGCTATAATGTCGGCGGAGAGCAGTCAGGGCACCTTATTTTCCTTGATTACAACACTACCGGCGACGGTCTTTTGTCCGCGATCATGCTTGTGAATACGCTGAAGGCGTCCGGCAAAACCCTTTCAGAACTTGCGGATGAAATGAAAAAATTCCCGCAGCTCTTAGTGAACGTGAAAGTGACGGATAAATATAAGGTAGAAGAAAACGCTAAGGTGAAGGCCGTGATTTCTGAAGTGGAAAAAGAAATGAACGGAGACGGCCGGATTTTAGTGCGCCCGTCAGGCACCGAACCGCTCGTACGCGTGATGGCGGAAGCGAGAACAAAAGAGCTTTGTGACGAATATGTCACAAAAATCGTGGATGTCGTGCGGACAGAAATGGGAGCGGAGTAGCGAAGTTTATAAGCAGAGAGCGAACAAGACAAGTGCGATCAGCATAAAATGATAGTAAACATGATGCCGGGGCGGCAAAAAATAATTGACCGTCCTTGGCACATGCTGTAAAATCAAGCTTGTTCAGCCTTTGTTTTTCACTTGCAGGAAAGGCGGGATTGTTTGCATCTTTTATAATTACAGCGCCCGAACTAAGCGCCCGAAAAACGGCTTAGTTGACGAGGATGGAGGTTATCGAATTTTCGGCGGATGCCTCCCGGCTGATTCATTTAGATCACAGCCGTAAGGATTTCTTCAAACCGGAGGGGCGACTCTCCGAACAAAGGGAAATCACATGATCTTCCAAAAAAACATGTGGGAGGGGACGATTGAAAGTCCCCTTGTAATTTGACTTTCTTCGTCTCCTTTTACACCTTTAGGAGGAAGAAAATATGTGTGGAATTGTAGGTTACATCGGTCAGCTTGATGCGAAAGAGATTTTGTTAAAAGGATTAGAGAAGCTTGAGTACCGCGGCTATGACTCTGCCGGTATCGCTGTGGCGAATGAGCAGGGCGTGCATGTGTACAAAGAAAAAGGCCGCATCGCCGACCTTCGTGAAGTGGTGGATCACACGGTTGAATCTCAAGCGGGAATCGGCCATACACGCTGGGCGACTCACGGCGAACCAAGCTTCCTGAACGCTCACCCGCATCAAAGCGCACTCGGCCGCTTTACACTTGTTCACAACGGTGTGATCGAGAACTATGTTCAGCTGAAGCGCGAATATCTTGAAAACGTTGAACTGAAAAGCGACACGGACACTGAAGTAGTCGTTCAAATGATCGAGCAATTTGTGGCGGGAGGACTCAGCACAGAAGAAGCGTTCCGCAAAACACTGACTCTGTTAAAAGGCTCTTACGCAATTGCATTATTTGACGGTGAAAACACAGACACCATTTACGTTGCAAAAAACAAAAGCCCTCTGTTAATCGGCCTTGGAGATACGTTTAACGTCGTGGCATCTGACGCGATGGCTATGCTTCAAGTAACGAATGAATACGTTGAGCTTTTGGACAAAGAAATGGTGATCGTGACAAAAGACGAAGCCGTGATTAAAAACCTTGACGGTGAAGTCATGACACGTGCGTCTTATATCGCTGAGCTTGACGCCAGTGATATCGAAAAAGGCACATACCCTCACTACATGTTAAAAGAAACGGATGAGCAGCCGCTTGTTATGCGCAAAATCATCCAAACGTATCAGGACGAAAACGGCAGACTGGCCGTGGCCGGCGATGTCGCTGACGCCGTGGCGGAAGCGGACCGCATTTATATCGTGGCTTGCGGAACGAGCTACCATGCCGGTCTTGTCGGGAAACAATATATTGAAATGTGGGCAAACGTACCGGTTGAAGTGCATGTAGCGAGTGAATTCTCTTACAACATGCCGCTTCTGTCTAAGAAGCCGCTCTTTATCTTCCTTTCTCAAAGCGGAGAAACAGCGGACAGCCGCGCCGTGCTTGTTCAAGTCAAAGCGCTGGGTCACAAAGCGCTGACGATTACAAACGTTCCGGGATCAACGCTTTCCCGTGAAGCGGATTACACATTGCTTCTGCACGCAGGCCCTGAGATCGCGGTTGCATCAACAAAAGCGTATACGGCTCAGATTGCCGTGCTTGCGATCCTTGCGTCCGTTGCAGCAGAACGCAACGGCGTTGATATCGGTTTTGATTTAGTCAAAGAATTAGGTATCACGGCAAACGCCATGGAAGCCCTCTGCGACCAGAAGGACGAAATGGAAATGATCGCGCGTGAGTACCTGACTGTTTCAAGAAACGCTTTCTTCATCGGCCGCGGCCTTGACTACTTCGTATGTGTCGAAGGCGCCCTGAAGCTGAAAGAGATTTCTTACATCCAGGCGGAAGGCTTCGCCGGCGGCGAGCTGAAGCATGGAACAATCGCTCTGATTGAAGAAGGAACACCGGTCTTTGCGCTTGCGACACAAGAACACGTCAACCTGAGCATCCGCGGAAACGTGAAGGAAGTCGCAGCCCGCGGCGCCAACACTTGCATCATCTCGCTGAAAGGCTTAGAAGACGCAGACGACAGATTCATCCTGCCGGAAGTCAACCCTGCGCTTGCTCCGCTGGTATCTGTTGTGCCATTGCAGCTGATCGCTTACTACGCTGCACTGCATCGCGGGTGTGACGTTGATAAACCGCGCAACCTTGCGAAGAGTGTTACGGTGGAATAATATATTTAACCCCTTTGGTTATTAGCCAGAGGGGTTTTTTAATGCGGAAATGAGAAATGCATACTCTTTGCGATTGTAAAGAAATCCCCTTTTATATATTGAAAAGGAGTAACACCTGCTTTATAATACGAGATGCATTCCGGTTAACATCCATAAATGTAATCATTAGTAAATCATTTTGTGTATACCTCATCGGAAAGTAAACACCTCAGCAGTTTTCATCATGAATATCCCATTATATAAACCTAATCAATCGATTACACTTCCATATTATGCTTAAGACTTTAAAATCCCTTTTGTATTTCCCGACTCCTGATCCATTATGAATACCTAGACCAGATATGAAAATCACAACATTTTTGCAATAATCCGGTTCAATTCTTAAAAAAGTCCTGACAACAATGATAGGAGTGGAATGATGTCAAACCTTTTAGAAATCAGAAACATCAGCAAATCTTTTGGTCATAAAGCTGTTTTAAAGGATGTTACATTCAATGTGCCTGCCGGATCAATTGTCGGTTTTATCGGTGATAACGGCGCAGGCAAGTCAACAACATTTAAAACGATATTAGGATTAATTTCTCAGGATAGAGGTAAAGTGAAAATCTTTGGTAAAGAGAATCTGGATAAACATATAAAGTTTAAAGAAGATATTGGGGTCGTATTTGATGCGATGAATCTTCCCGCGCACCTTACGATAAAGCAGCTGAATCATGTATTTAAGAAACTGTTCGGTGCTTGGGACCAAGATCAATTTTACCAGTTGGTTCATTCTTTCTCTTTACCTATGGACAAAAAAGTGAATACATTCTCGCGCGGCATGTCAATGAAGTTATCTGTAGCTGTTGCTTTGTCGCATAATGCAAAATTATTACTTCTGGATGAAGCAACGGGAGGGCTTGATCCCTCTTCAAGAGATGACCTGTTAAATGAATTAAAAAGCTTTGTGAGTAAAAGCAACGGAGGTATTTTACTTTCATCGCACATTATGACTGATGTCGAGAAGATAGCCAGCCATATCATTATGATGAAAGATGGCGAAATTTTATTAAATGAAGAGAAAGATAAGGTTCTTGAAAGCTATACCGTTATAGACGTTGATGAAGGTCAATTGGCTGAGATTGACGAAGATATCGTTCTAGCAAAAAGGAATCATGGATCTTATTGGAGTGTGCTTGTATCGGATCAACAGAAATTGCCGAATGGCGTAACGGCCAACACCATTTCCATAGAAGAAATCAGCGTCTTTTTAACGAGGAGTGAAAACATTGAGAGGTCTGTTACTGACTAACTATTACTTGGTTTATCGGAGTTTCTTTGCATACACGGGGTTGGCCATATTGGTATCAGCAGTCATTTTTTATTTTGGGGATGCTTCAATGCATCGTTTTGTTGCTATGCTGATTATTTTGTTTGTCGTTATGCCCGCACTTGAGGTTATAAAGTATGAGAGCAAGTCAGGCTATGACAGGTATGTTCTGACTTTACCGGTCAGCAGAACAAATATTGTTCAAAGTCACTATTTCTTTTATCTTTTGATTGTTGTGATCGGAGCTGTAATATCTTATGGTATTTTCCTTGTATACAGCCTGGGTTCTGATGAACCAATTGACGGTATATTTAATATTGTCTCTTTTGGAACGTTCATCGTTCTCTTTGCCGGTGCAATCGTTTATCCTCTTCTCTACATGATAGGCCCGGAAAAATCCGATGCTATCGTGATTGGAGGGGCAATGGGGGGACTTTTTGCTACCTTTGGATTACAAAGTGTCGTTGGGTATGCAGCAGAACAAGTACCGCTGTCATTTTTGCACATAAATCCTTCTTTATATGTCCCGATTATATATCTCATGATCGGCGTTATCTTATATATCATTTCATTTTTCATCGCCGCAGCTATATATCATAAAAAAGAATTTTAGCAGCTGTTTAATGATTTTATGCTGTGACAACAGGATAAGGCATGGCACGGGCTCATGATTTTACTTTAAATCCAAGCAGGCAGCCGCCCGCACAATGGGCGGCTGTTCTTCTAATTAAAACTGCGTTGTCACATCGTACTCATAATCAATCTTCAATTTCACATTTTTCATAGCCGATTTTGCTGTTGCAAGTGTGTTGTATTTAAAATTCCAGATGCTTGAGACTGAGAGGTTATCTTCCAGTGTGATACCGTAATTTCCTTGAGTGGAGCTGTTTGCGAGTGCGCGGTGCCACACTTTATTTTCTTCTGTCATTATGCAGTGTCTTGTGTTTCCTTGACTTGGTATTTGAGTCGCGGCGGTGCTGATTCTTTTCACTATGGCATCTTTTGGAATGCTTGTCTGTTTGGTTAAGTCGAGCCTGAGAACGGTTGAATCTGATCCGTTCGGACTGAGGCTTGTATTTCCTTTATTTTCAGCTGTGCCGCTGAATGCGAAGGTCTCGCTTCCGGCTTTGATTCGATCGTAAATGGAGAGTGTAAAGTATATATCGTCAGTGTATGAGCCGCGGGACACTTTTACGTAGAACGTCTCGTTGTTTTCTTTCGCATCTGTAATGGCATAGATAAAAGGAAGCGGCGTATCAGGGTTTATCACTTCTGTGCCTTTACTGATCAGCACTTTGTTTTTATTATAAATTTCAATGCTCATTCCCTTGTATTCACTTCTTGTTGAGCTCCTGACATAGAGTCTTTCTCCCTTATTTGCCGTGAAAGTGAAGTACGATTCTTTTTCCCCTTCCGGCAATATGGCAGTATCAATATTTTTATATTTCCAGTAGCCTACCGGATTGGCAGTTTCAAATGAGTGATTTCCTGTAATAGCGCTTATTTGTGATGAGTTCTTTTGAGACGCAGAGGCTGAAGGTGCAATCAATACGCCTGATAATACGATTGCACTGACAAATAGTATAGATATATACTTTTTCATGGAAAAATCCCCCTTTTTGACAACATCATACATAAAAACTCCCGTAATGTAAACATTTGTTATTTTAGTTTAAAATCAACTGGAAAACAGCCGATACAAATACTAGAACATTATCTCAAGCGGAGGTTAAAAACATGCGCCTAAACGCTCGTTATATAAAAAATCAAGTAATGGCTCAGCAAGTGCTTCAGCGGTATTCTTCCAAAACAAATGTGAAAGATGCGGCAAAAGGATCGGACAGCTTATTGATTCAGACAGGCGGGAGCCGCGATCTGAGCCAGGTGAATTATTCAAGGAGCGGTGTCACTGAGAAAGGGAGCAGCCTGTCCCGTTTATATCAATCTGCAAATCAGAAAACGATTACGGATAATGGGAATGAGACGGTAATAGACGCTAATAATCCGTATGAGTCTGAGAGTGATATTGCGAGCAAGATTCTTGATGAGAAATACAGCCGTATCAATGAAATCAATAAACGAAAACCAGTTCCTTTGCATTATATTAAGGATAAATACCAGCATGCCGATTCACCTTATTTCAGAAGTGATTTATCAGAATCGGAGCGTCAGGCCGCTTATCATAATGAAACGGAATGGCTGTTTAAGGGGAAAGCCCAGAGCTATGATTTCCGTGATGCGGCGTTTCGGGGTGAAACGCTCAACGGAGAGATTCAAGTCGAAAATGAAAAGGTGTTTCAGCGGGCGCAGGTGAATCAGCAGATTGAGATGCTTTTCCATCGGAATCATATTCAGATTCCGGAGGGTGCGAATCTTACATTTACGATATCACCGATTGATTATCTGTTAAAAGTGAGCGGGACTGACGATAAAGAGCTCACTCAGCAGATTGAAGCTGTCTTAAACTCCGGGGAAAACAGCAAAGAGCTGTTTGCGCACATCATTCGCAGCCGGAGTGATGACTCCTCGCAGTTTACGCCGGAAACATATGAGAAATATCAAGTCGTTCGGGAAATGTACGAGGTGACCGGCTATCATCTGAAAGACTTGCAGATCGTGGACGGAAAGTACGTCACAGAAGACGGACGCGACCTTTTAGACGTCTATAAGGAAGCGCTGCAGCAAGATCCTTTGTTGAGACATACGGCGGCAGAAGCGGCCGCCCATTACGGACAGGGGCTCACGAAGCTTGCGAGAACGGGTTATGACGCCATTCCTGATTTGGTTCTGTCCATTGAGTATAAAAACGGATCTCTGCGTGATGCCGGTCAAAGCAGGCAATACGGATCTGGGGATACAGATTGGCTTTCTGAATGGAAACGGGAGCTGGGTGTGCGTATATAAAAATGAGAAAAAAGCTGACAAATGATGCCGTCAGCTTTCTTTATGTCTTTTCTTAAAACTCCTCATACTCCGCCGGGTCTTGGCCGTTTATCCGTCCGTCGGGGCGGGTAAGCGAGTCGATGATGCTCATGTCGTTTTCATCAAGGGAGAAATCAAAAACAGAGATGTTTTCAAGCTGGCGCTCGGGCGATGCTGATTTTGGAATCGGGATGGCGCCCAGCTGGATATGCCAGCGCAAAATGACTTGAGAAATGGTTTTGCCGTATTTGTCCGCAATCTGTCCGAGTTTTTGATCGTTCAATACTTCGCCGGCGCGGGATAACGGACTCCATGATTCTGTCACGATGCCCTGTTCTTCGTGCCATTGGCGCTGCTGCTGCTGATTAAAAGCGGGATGCAGTTCAATTTGGTTGATGCCTGGCTTTACGCCGGTTTCACGTTCGAGCCGTTCGATGTGCTCAGGCAGGAAATTGCAGACGCCGATGGATCGGATCAGGCCCCATTTTTTCGCATCAATCAGTGCCTGCCATGCTTCCGTGTAGCGGTCTTGTTTCGGATTCGGCCAATGGACGAGATACAGGTCATAGTAGTCCAGACCGGCGCGGTATAAAGATTCTTGGATGGTTTGTACAGCTTTGTCATAGTCATGGTAGCGCCCGGGCAGCTTGGACGTCACGTATAGCTGTTCTCTCGGAACAGAGCTTCTGCGGATGGCTTCTCCGACCGCCCCTTCATTTTCATAGTTATAAGCGGTATCAATCAGACGGTAGCCGATATCAATGGCGCTGGTAATGGCATGAACGCCATTGTTTCCATTAAGAGCGTATGTACCGAAGCCGATCGCGGGAATGTTTGTCCCATCCAGCAGTTTCTTTTGCGGAATTGTCCCAGTCATCATTAAATCCCTCCTTGTTTTCTACTTTACCATTATTCTTACAAATGAAACATAATAATGGAAGGAAATGAAGTGATCCGCACATGAAAAAAGCTGACGGAGAACCGCCGGCTTTAAATTTGAAACATCCATGCTACGACGGGGCCGAAGACCGACCCTAACACGGCGCAGAGCGTCATGGAAACAGAACTCATGGAGACCGTTAATTCACCGTACTCCATTGCTTTTGAGGTGCCGAGCGCATGGGAGGCGCTCCCGAATGCAATTCCTTTCCCGAGTGAGCTGCGGATGCGGATCCACTTGAGAAGCAGCGGTCCTAAGATAACGCCGGAAAACCCTGCGATCATGACGAACACGACTGTCATGGAAGGGACACCGCCGATACCGGACGCAATCTGTATGGCGACAGGCGTGGTAATTGATTTTGGGATAATTGACAAAATCAAACTCCGGCTGATGCCGAACAGCTCTGCAAATAGCAGGCCGCTGACCATTCCGGAGAATAAACCGGCCAACACGCCGCCGATGATCGGAAACATATACTTGATTAACACCCGGCGCTGCTTATAAAGCGGGTATGCCAAAGCCACCACGGCGGGGCCGAGCAGTGAATTGATCCATTGTCCGCCGATCATATAGTCTTTATACGGAATATGAAAAACAAGCAGCACGGCGATAATGAAAATCGTAGTCGTCAAAACCGGTATGAGAAAGGGGTATGGAAAGCGCACATATAATTTCACCATAGCCAGATAGGCGGCGGCCGTGAACAAAATTATAAGGATTGCGATACATGCTTGCTGCACTTCTTTTTCTCCTTTCTCTGATTGGCTTTATGCTCTAACAGCTGGCTGGCGTACCCTGCGGCGATCATTGTGACGATGGTGCTCAGCACGATGATCAGAAACAGAGCAGCCCCGCTGGCGGAAAACAGTGACGGGTAATTGATGACGCCCGTCATGGCCGGAATGAATAACAGCGGAAGAAAAGACAGCAAAAATCCGGCTCCGTCTTCAATCATTTTGACGGGAATGATCTTAACCGATAAACATATGATCAGCAGGATCAAACCGATGATGCTTCCGGGAATGGGCAGGTGAAAGAACTGCTGAACGGCTCCCCCGATAAAGGAAAATGCGAATAAAATAATGATTTGCAAGATGATGCGTATGACTTTCACAACGATGCTGTTCTTTGGAGAAGAGCAGCTTCCCCCTTTCTTAATGTTTCTATAAGTTTCTTTACTTTTGGCACATATATTTGTACTATACAAATATATGTATGCAAAATATTTCTATATGTTTTCTGAGTAAATGTGCATATGTTTGTATTATACAACTAATGTTGCTGTTGTCAATGTAAGGAGTGAGGCGTTTGTCAAAACAAGATCCGATTGAATTAATTGAATATGAACTCACCACTTTCATCAGGAGAGCTGTTTATCTTGATAACTCCGACCGTAAAATCGGACATCTGGAAAGGGCTGCGTATTTGTTATTACGGCAGCTGGATGAATTCGGGCCGGCGCGTGTGAAGGAATTGGCCGAATCATTTAAGCTGGATATTTCCACATTATCACGCCAGGCAGCGGCCTTGGAGTCGAAAGAGCTGATCCAGCGTTTTTCCGATCCTTCTGACGGGCGGGTCAGTCTGTTTGCGATTACGAAGCTTGGCAAACAGAGGTTAAAAGCTGATAAAAAGATGCGTCTTGAGCGGTATCATCGTATGCTTGACGATTGGTCCGGCGATGAAAAAGAAATGTTCGGCCGGCTTTTGCTGCGGCTGAATGAGGCATTTATCGATTAATGCATGATTTTTGCCGGGTTAAGCAGGATTATGGCGTATACAAGGGAGAATGGAAGAGAGTAAGGCTTTACGCCATTCTGCTTAGCAAAAATAATATTGGATAGGGGGCGGAAAACGTTTCTCCTGGGAAATAATGTTTCTCGGAGGCTGCGGCATTTATTATCTCAATATTCACAATTCAATAAAAATGAAAGCGCTTTATTTTTAGTCCGTTGGTTCAGAGTGCAAGGTGTTTGCCTGAAAAAAACAATTGTATTTTCCACGAAAATTTATTATGATGGAATAAGGAAATTGGAGATTATATAACGATAGGAAGATAGAATATTTCCAATATTGCGGGAAATGAAGATTGAGTTAGGTTCAACAGGTGCACCTTCTGCTTCATTATTTCACATATATCAGAGCTGTTAAGAGGAGGAAGCGAAGTGGCAAACAAAGAATTAAAGAGAGGCTTAGGCGCTCGTCATATACAGATGATTGCGCTGGGCGGCACGATCGGTGTCGGTTTATTCATGGGGTCATCCAGCACGATCGGATGGACCGGGCCGTCTGTCCTGCTGGCTTATGCGATCTCGGGTATCTTTATCTTTTTTATCATGCGTGCGATGGGCGAAATGCTCTATGTAGAGCCGAGTACAGGGTCGTTTGCGACATTCGGCCATAAGTATATACATCCGTTAGCCGGCTATATGACGGCGTGGAGCAACTGGTTTCAATGGGTGATCGTCGGGATGTCTGAAATTATCGCCGTCGGTTCGTATATGAAATATTGGTTTCCTGATCTGCCGGCATGGATTCCCGGCATTATCGCCATGGCCATTCTCGGTGCGGCGAATTTAATTTCAGTAAAATCTTTCGGTGAGTTTGAATTTTGGTTTGCCATGATCAAAATCGTCACCATTATTCTGATGATTGTGGCCGGAATCGGAATTATTTTCTTCGGTTTCGGTAACGGAGGGCATGCGATCGGATTATCTAATTTATGGTCGCACGGCGGTTTCTTTACAAATGGTTTTTCAGGATTTTTCTTTGCTTTGTCTTTGGTTGTTGCGGCCTATCAAGGGGTCGAGCTGATCGGAATTACGGCAGGGGAAGCGAAGGACCCGCAAAAAACGCTGCGAAGCGCGATTCAGAGTATTATCTGGCGGATTTTGATTTTTTACATCGGTGCGATTTTCGTAATCGTTACCGTATATCCGTGGAATGAGCTTCACTCACTCGGCAGTCCGTTTGTTTCGACATTTGCGAAAGTCGGGATTACGGCGGCGGCCGGTTTGATTAACTTTGTGGTGATTACCGCTGCGATGTCCGGATGCAACAGCGGGATATTCAGTGCGGGACGTATGCTTTATACGTTAGGCGTGAACGGACAGGCACCGAAATTCTTTAAGAAAGTTTCTTCGAGCGGTGTGCCGATATTCGGTACGCTTGCGGTATTAATCGGACTTGTGATCGGTGTCGTGCTGAACTACATCGCGCCTCCGAAAATCTTTGTTTATGTGTACAGCGCGAGTGTGCTGCCGGGAATGATTCCGTGGTTCGTCATTTTGATCAGCCATCTCGGTTTCAGAAGAGCGAAAGGCGCTGGGCTTGATAAGCATCCGTTTAAAATGCCTTTTGCGCCGTTTACAAACTATTTGACGATCGCTTTCTTACTCATGGTATTGATCGGCATGTGGTTTAACAAAGATACGCGGATTTCTTTGGTTGTCGGGGTGATTTTCCTGGCGATTGTGACGGTCAGCTATTATGCGTTCGGTATCGGCAAGCGCATGCCTGGTGAAAAATCGAAAATAGAAGACGCTGTATAATTCAAAAAGACACCTCTCTTACAGGGGTGTCTTTTTCGGCTTGTCCGCGAGTGGTATACTGGTTAAAAAAAGCAGAACCGGGGGAAACATCGATGAGTCATTACCGTACGTTATTATTTGATATAGACAATACGCTGCTGGATTTTACCGCTTCAGAAACCGATGCTCTTCAAAAATTGTTCCAAGGTTCAAAGCTGGAGCTGACGGCAGAGGTGGAAGCCCGTTATAAAGCGTTAAATCAAGGGCTGTGGAAGGCGTTTGAAGAGGGGGAAATGACCCGCGATGAAGTGGTGAATACACGGTTTGCCCTTTTGTTTAAAGAATACGGCCTTGAAGCCGACGGCGTGCTGATGAATCAGGCGTACCGCCAATACTTAGAAGAAGGGCACCAGATGATAGACGGAGCTTATGAGCTGATTGAACGGCTGAGTCCTTTATTTGATTTATACATCGTGACGAACGGCGTCTCAACATCACAATATAAGCGGCTGGGCGACTCCGGTCTGTATCCGTTTTTTAAAGATGTGTTTGTATCTGAGGACACGGGTTTTCAAAAGCCGATGAAGGAATACTTTGATTATGTATTTGCGAGAATTCCCGGTTTTTCTGCCGGGCACGGGCTTATTATCGGCGATTCATTGAGCGCGGACATAAAAGGCGGTCAGATGGCGGGAATGGATACGTGCTGGTTTAATCCCGGAAAGAAAGCAAATGAGTCCGGGATCATCCCGACGTATGAAATTCATTCGCTTGATGAGCTGTATGATGTGCTGAACGTGGAGGTTGTCGCTTTATGATTTCTCAATATATATATAATATAATTTATATCAAGTTGTCTCGGGAAGGATTATTATGAAAAATCTTTCTTCAATTAGTACAAGAGTGCTCATAGAGAAAACCATTATTTGTTTTTCCTTATATTCTATTATCAGTTCTATTTTTAAAACGCCAACTTTTACGGCTTCGGAATCCGCTTACCTGCTGATTATCACCATTTTTTTAGTCGTCAACGATCATATCAGATTAAAATACCTAAGCGGTCAGTATTCTTTTAGATATTATGCATCTTTTTTAGTAAGTAACCTTTTATCAGGCATTTTATTGTTTAAAATTAACTGTCTCGGTTCTCAAATATATAATATTTTCTTACTGATCGAGATTATTGTAACAACTCGTAAACTGCCCTGGACTGTAGTAAGTCTGCATTTTATTATTTTTTTTACAGCTCTTAAAGCAGCAGGGACCAGCGGGAAAGATATATTGATGTCCTATTTAGTGATCATGGCTATTATTTATCTGTTTAGAAACGTACTGCTCGAAAAAGCAAAAATACAAACATTAAATAAAGAATTACAAAGTGTAAACACTAAACTTAAGAATTATTCTCAAAAAATTCAAGAGTTAACTATTTCTAAAGAGCGGACAAGAATTGCACAAGAGCTTCATGATTCCCTGGGGCATTATTTGATCGCATTAACAATGAATCTTGAATTCGCCGATAAAATAGTAAGTAAAAATCCCGGCGAGGCTAAACAAGTCATCAATAAGTCACATGATTTATCGAAGGAGTGTATTATTAACCTGAGAGAAGCTGTCGCTTTGCTCAATGACCCTGCTCCTCAAAAAGGGCTTCTGAAATCGATCAATGAGATTTTTGACAATTTTCAGCAAACAAATGAAATAAAATTCGAGCTTGATATGGATAATAAAGTAGAGTCAGCTGATCCAGATATCAAGAATTGTCTCTATAAAACAGTACAAGAGTCTATAACCAACGGGATAAAACATGGAAATGCTACGTTTTTTTCAATAAAAATACGTAAGTCTTTTGAAAAAATCTCTATATCGATAACTGATAACGGAACAGGATGTTCTGAAATTAATAAGTCAAATGGAATAAACGGAATAGAAAAAAGATTTGCCGCACTTGGAGGAGAGGTTGATTTTTATTCAGGGCTAGATTCAGGATTTACTGTGGAAGCCGTAATCCCCGAGATAGCAGATCTTTAATCGGAATGTGAGGAGGTATTGATATGGATATTATCATTGTGGATGATCAGCAAATTGTCAGGGAAGGGCTTAAAATGATTCTGAGTCTGCACGAGGAAATTAATATTGTAGGCGAAGCTTCTAATGGTGAACATTTATTAGATTTGCTAAAACAGATAAGGCCTGAAATCATTTTAATGGATATAAGAATGCCCGTAATGGACGGCATTGAAGCAACAAAGCTAGTTAAAGAGAGATATCCGGATATTAAAGTGATTATCCTGACAACCTTTAACGATAGTGAATACATTTTTACTGGACTGAAAAGCGGTGCTGATGGTTACATACTGAAAGATTCTGATTCACAAGAAATTATTGATTCCATCAAAACAGCATGTGAAGGCAATATTCTGTTAAATCCTAAGGTAACGCTAAAAGTTGTAAAGGCTCTAAATTCGGTAGAACATAATAAAGAGCTTGTTCAAGAAAATAATGAAAAGGAACAGCTGGTGCAATTGCTTACTCCCAGAGAAAAAGAAGTCGCTAAACAGATTATGGAAGGGAAAAGCAACAAAGCTATAAGCGAAGCACTGTTTATTACTGAAGGCACAGTCAAAAATTATGTATCAAGAATACTGGAAAAACTTCAAATGAACAACCGAACGGAGCTTAGCTTATATTTACAAAAGCATATGTGATTCAACTTTTTTCCTTCAATCAGAAAGGAATTTCATCAAATTCCTTTCCTCCATTTTCTTCTGAATATATCCGGACTTACACCTTCCGTATATGACTAAAGTAACGATGCGATTCGTAACTAAAGTAATAAGGTAAATGAGTACTATAGTAAATTCTAAAAATATTCCATTCAGGTTAAAATAAAAGAACCGAAATACCACGAGGGGTGTTTTAATTATGCTTGAATTAAAAAAACTTACCAAAAAATATGATGACTTTACGGCAGTTAATAATATTTCGCTGACTGTAGAAGATGGAGAAGTATTCGGACTATTGGGTCCTAACGGTGCCGGCAAATCAACAATGGTTTCTATGATTAGCACTGTTCTTGCACCTACCAGCGGGACAATTAAAGTAGATAATAAATCACTTAAGGAAAAACCTATTGAGATAAAAAAAATAATGGGGGTTGTTCCACAGGATTTAGCTTTATATGAAACGTTAAGCGCTAAAGATAACTTGAACTTCTTCGGAAGCCTTTACGGGCTGAAAGGGAAAAAGCTAAAAGAAAGAACTGATGAGGTTCTGGAGATTATTGAACTGACAGATAAAAAAAATCAAAATGTATCAGAGTTTTCCGGGGGAATGAAACGCCGGGTCAACATAGGCGTGGCGTTAATGAATAATCCTAAATTATTAATTCTTGATGAGCCTACTGTAGGAATTGATCCGCAATCAAGAAATCATATTCTTGAAACAGTAAAAAGGCTGAATAAAGAAAAAGGAATGACTGTTATTTATACCAGCCACTACATGGAAGAAGTAGAGTATCTTTGCGAGAAGGTGGCAATTGTTGATCATGGATCTCTTATTGCTTTAGGAACGAAAGAAGAACTCAAGGAAAACTTAAATGCTTGTGACACTTTAACTGTTACTTTTAAGGGTGCTGATGAAGAGGCACTCAGCCGGATAAACAGCATTACAGGAATTGATAAAGTGACGGTAGATCATAAACAAATTTCAATGCTTGTATCGACGAAGGAAAGAAACATCATTGAAATTGTAGATGATATCAAAAATCTGGGGATCGACCTCACTAGCTTTAAGTACGAGGAAGTAAATTTGGAAAGCATTTTCCTTCAAATTACAGGGAAAAACCTAAGAGATTAGTAGGAGGAGGCTATCTTGAGAAAATTATTCAACTTATTTTTTCTTGATTTTAAGCTGTTAACAAAAAATAAGTCATTTTATTTAAAGCTGATGCTGTTTCCATCACTGCTAATACTCATATTGGGCAGTGTGTTCAGTAATTCAGATTCAAAAATCGAAGCATTTGATGTAGCTTTTTACTCAGCAGATTCAGGAGAGAGTGTTTCTTTAGGTGATGTCTTAAAGGATAAAGTTTTTAAGAAAGGAGATCTCAAAGATATCATTCATTTAAAAGAAGCTGAGAGCTACAATGACGGTGAAAAATTAGTTAAAGAAGGAAAGGCTGCAGCTTTTATCTATGTACCGGAACACTTTACGAAAGCCGTTATGAACAACGGGAAAACAAATATCGATTTAATTGGAGATAATAATAAGACCATAGATAAAAATATTGTTCAGGCTGTTTTGGAGGGCTTTACGAAAAGCGTGAAAACAATGAGTGCTGAGCAACAAGAAGTAATAAAACATATCAGCCCCGGCGGCAGCGTACCAAAAGAAAAAATAGAAAAAATGATGAACGATTTGGCCGATAATGACGGGATCTCCGCTGATATCCCAAAAGCAGCGACAAATAAAAATGCGGTTCCTGTCGATTCCATGCAGTATTATTCAATTGCAATGGTTGTTATGTTTTCCATTATGACGGCTTTTGTGCTTGTTCATAGCATTGTTGATGAGCGGCAGAATAATACGCTGTTCAGAATTAAATCTACACCGACTTTAAATATTCAGTATGTGCTTGGAAAGTTGACAGGTATTATTTTTGCGATCTTAATGCAGATGACTGCTGTTATTCTGATAAGCTGGGTCGTATTCCGAATGAACTGGGGCAACTTGTTTGATATTTTTGTTATTACGGTAGTATACGCATTTGCTATAGGCAGCATTGTATTGTTTTGGGGTTTTACCGCTAAGGACCACGTGGCGGTGTCCAGTATGGCTTCTCCGGTTCTTTATATTTTTAGTTTTTTGGGAGGCAGTTTTATTCCTAAGAACGGACTGCCTGATAGCTTGAGGGTTGTCCAAGAGATCATACCGAACGGTAAGGCAATAAACTCTTATTTAAAAGTCAAACAGAATATTGGCCTTAGCGGCATGTATATTGATTTGCTTGAGCTAATTGGTATTGGTCTCATCTTTGTCTTTATTAATATTATGGTATTCAACAGGAAGAAGGTGGCGTAGTAGTGCAATTGATTGCCATGATTAAACATCAGCTGAAGCTGATGCTCCGAAATAGATTAGCAATTTTTGCAACTATTTCAGTGCCGTTAATCCTTACATTTTTGTTCTCTTTTTCCCAAGATACGGATAGCAAAGAGAACTTGTATATAGCCAATGCTGATAAAAGCAACTATGCTGCAAAGCTCATTGAAATGATAAAAGAGCATAAAAATATTAAAGTTATAAAGCTAACGGAAAATGAAATAAAGAAAAAAGTCGATGATCAGGATATTCCTTTTGGGGTCGTTATTGAAAAAGGTTTTGGAAAGGAATTGGCGGACAATCACAAGATAAAAATGAAAATCATCCAAAACTATGAGAACGGCAGCGGAACATTGTTAGAGCAGCTGGTCACAAATGAGGCGGGAACTCTTAAAAAGGTAGTTAAAGATTCGCAATATATGTCTGCACAGTTGCATACGGACTCAAAAGATATAGAAAAGAACATTTTCAAGAAATTGAAAAACAATTCAGGAATAGAAGTGAATGACAAAACATTAAGCCAGGGTAAACATACTCAGGATAATGCGACAATGAGATTAATTGGTTTTCTTGTAATGTTTATTTGGTTTGTTGTTATTCAAGGGTTAAGAACACTTATTGATGAAAAAGAGAATAATACTTTCAGCAGATTACTAAGTACGCCTATAAACTATACAAAATATGTTTTATCCAAAATGGCTGCTACTTATATTTCCGGAATCATTCATATAATCGTTATAATACTTGCGGGAAAATACTTACTCAAGATCAGCATAGGTCATAACATCTTTGCCATCGCTGTTATGCTCGCTGTTTATTTATTTGCATTGACCTGCATTACGATGATTATGGTTCCATTTATGAGAAGCCAAAAGCAGTTTACTTCTGCCGCATCGATCATAATTGCAGTAAGCGGAATGATAGGCGGTTCCTTTTTCTCATTGGAAATTGCTCCAAAATATATGCAGGTTATTTCTAAATTTACACCCGAAGCATGGGCAATACAGTCTTTAAACAACATTATCTTTAGTAAGAGTACCTTAGGAACTGAATGGCTTCCGATCGTAATTTTTGCAAGTGTCGGCTTATTAAGTATTATTGTATCTTTCATCTTGATAAGCAGGGAGATTAAAAAAGAAAATTAAATCAACAATAATCGGATAAAATTAACAGATCAAAAAGGACGTGAGGAAATTGGGTATGGAAGAACTATTTGGAATGGCTGAATTAATTATAGGTGTACTCATGAATGTATTTATCGGTAAAATCGGGCAAGTTGCTTTTGGAAAAGATAACAGAACAACAAGGATCATTTTAAGAGTAATAGGAATCTTCCTCATCATCAACGGAGTTTCAAGAGCATTTCATATATAAAATGAGATAGTAAAAACATCCTTTTCAGGGTGTTTTTTTATCGGGTTATTACAAAATTTCTGAGGTGAATTATGAAAAAAATATTTTGTCTTCCGTATGCAGGGGGATCAAGTGCAATATACTATAAATGGAGAAGGTTAATGAGTGACTCTTTAACAATACATCCTATTGAGTTAAAAGGAAGAGGTACAAGAATTAACGAAGATTTTTATGAACATTTAGATGAGGCTGTTAATGATATATATGATCTGATAAAGGATCAAATCAGGGAGTGTGATTATGCTTTATTCGGCCACAGTATGGGAGGCCGATTAGTTTATAAGTTATATTGTAAAATTGCTGAAATGCAGCAGAAGAAGCCCAATCACATATTTTTTTCCGGATGCGGCATTCCTAAAACGAAAAAAGCAGAGGGGATGATTCATGCTTTGCCGGATAATTTATTTTTGCAAAGAATCATGGATATGGGCGGGACTTCGGAAGAACTGTTACATAACAAGGAATTACAACAATTATATCTTCCTATTTTAAGAAGTGATTTCAAAATGTTGGAAAAGGATGTTATTTCTGAAAATAAGAATGTTATGGACTGTGATATAACAGTGTTGCATGGTATTAATGACAAGACGATAAGCTCAGATTTAATATGTAATTGGGGACATTATACTTTAGGGAAATGCAATTTTTATACGTTTGAAGGAAATCACTTTTTTATTCATCAATTTTCGAATGAAATAACTGACATTATAAATAAAACCTTGAGATAAATTGTTGATTGAAAAATCGGGAGTGTTACTTTGTCCCGGTTTTTTTTTATGTTAATACGAAAAATAAAAACTGGGTTAATGTGCTTAGGTGTTTTTCCCCGCTAATTGACAACTCTTAAATATTTGTATAATATTTCTTAAAGATGGCTAGTTCTTCTTCATTATCCTTTTTTTAAAAAAAGTGTTTATACGGGTCTATATCATTAAAAAATGGTTTTTGCTGCCGATAAATAAACTGTCAGACTACAACAACAATTATTGGTGAGCGTTATTGCCTGTGATGCAGTTTAACATAAAAATCCACCGAAAGCCTCTGCTGTTTTAATTCAGTGAATGAATTGAATTTTGATATCAAGTGAAGGAGTTTTTGTTATGACAAAAAGTATAAAGGGAGATAAAAACAGTATTGGTGAGTTAAAAACTGAAGAGCATTTTTTAGTGGGAAGTAAACCTTCTAAAGAAAAAAGAATGAAAAATCTTACATATAAATTGTCACAGCAATTAAGCGATAAGCTGAATGTATGCTGCAATGGATCGGATGAACGTCTGCATGTCGTATTAACAGCGGCACTGACTTTGTTAATAAATCAATATACAGAAAGACAAAATATTGTAATCAAGACTCCTGTTTTCAGAAAGAACAGAACGATTGATTCTGAGCAAGAAATTTTGACTCTTAAAAATGCTGTTCATGGTGAAGACCTATTAAAAGAGATCATACATAAAGTCGAATTCACCGTAGAACAGGCATTGGAAAGCCCCCAAAATAATTCTCGAACAAGTGATAAAATGACTGGCCTTCCTTTTGATGTCATGATAGTCCTTGAAAATATTCAAGAATACATACTTAATCAAGAAAATCCCGCTATTCATATCCTATTTTCGTTTATAAACCAGAAACAATACATAGAGACAGCCATACACTATAACGAATGCCTCTATTCTCAAAATATGATAAAAGATTTGTCACTGCGATTTCAGATGATCCTTGAAGCTATGATAACTCCTGAAAATATCAGAGTGAAAGATATGAGATTCCTGAAAGAAAAAAATAAGCAAAAGAAAATCTTTGGCTGGGAAGATAATTATTCGAAAATTGGAACAATTTCGGAGGTGTTTGAGCAGCAGGCTGATGAATATTCGGATAAGACTGCTTTGGTACTAGAAAACTCTTCAATGTGTTACGCAGAACTTAATCACCGTGCGAACCAGCTGGCACGGTATCTTCAGGAGTGCGGAGTAAAACGGGGAGACCTTGTCGGAATTGCTTTAGAACGCTCTTTTGATTTGTATATTAGTATTCTGGCAATATTAAAGTCAGGCGGTGCTTATGTGCCGTTAGACCCTCAATATCCGAAGCAAAGACTATCATTCTTAATCGAAGATTCAGGTGTAGAGTTGCTGATTACAAACGAAAGCATTCAGTCACAACTCCCGCCTCACGGGGACGGCGTAATCTGTTTGGATGGTATGAAAGAAGAAATTGAAAAGATGGATGGATCTAATATTGGCATAAAAGGTTCCTTGGATGACCTGGCTTATGTCATGTATACGTCAGGCTCAACGGGACTGCCTAAAGGAGTAAGTATTGTTAACCGCGGTGTGATTCGGCTGGTGAAGGAGACTGATTATGCGGTATTTGATGAGAATCAAACGTTTCTGCAATTAGCTTCTGCCGCTTTTGACGCTTCTACCTTCGAGATCTGGGGCTGTTTATTGAATGGGGGATGTCTGGCTATAATGCCTCCGGGAATACCGACGGCTGATGATATTGCAGAAGCTGTAAAAAAATATAACATTACGACTCTTTGGCTGACGGCCGGTTTATTTTCTCTAGTAGTTGATCAGCAGTTAGAATCATTAAAAGGGCTTCAGCAATTATTGGTAGGCGGAGATGTGGTTTCCGTTCCGCATGTTCAAAAAGTATTAGCACTTGGAAAGGTACAAGTAATTAACGGATATGGGCCGACAGAGGGAACGACCTTTACCTGTTGTTTCCCGGTCCCTCATGATTGGAAAGGCAGTACGCTTCCTATAGGGAGGCCTATTTCTGGTACAGAAATATTCATTTTAGATTCGCAATTAAAACCGGTAGCGCCTGGTATTCCTGGTGAGCTGTTTATTGGCGGAGATGGGCTGGCGCGAGAGTATTGGCGACGGCCTGATTTAACGAAGGAACGGTTTATATCACACCCTTTCAATAATGATCCTTCAGCACGTCTTTATAAAACAGGAGACTTAGTGCGTTATTTAGAAAATGGCGATGTGGAGTTTATCGGACGGCGGGACGAGCAAGTCAAAATCCGCGGTTTTAGAATCGAGCTTGGGGAGATAGAAGCCCGATTGATCAATCATACAGAAATTAAAGAAGCGGCAGTAACAGTAAATCATAATGGTGATGATGATTTATATATCTGTGCTTATTACACTTCAAATCATAAAATCGCAAAGATTGAATTGCAGCACTTTCTGAGAGACTTTCTTCCGGAATATATGGTTCCATCGTACTTTAAACAAATGGATAACATGCCTTTGACGGTAAATGGGAAAATTGACAGACGGGCACTTCCTCGACCTGATATATCTCAAATGTCCGAAACAAAATATGAAGCGCCGACAAATGAAACGGAGAAAAAACTTTCGGAGATTTGGGAAGCTGTACTTGGCAGGGAACGCGTCGGTATAGATGAAAATTTCTTTGAAATCGGCGGTCATTCATTAAAGGCTTCTATGTTAATTTCCCGCATCAGAAAAACATTCGGCACGGATATAAAGGTGAAGGAGCTTTTTGAGCAGCCTACCATCAAACAGTTGAGCCGTCTTATTCAAAAGCGGGATAAACAGAATTATCCGGTCATCAGTAAAGCGAGAAAGCAGTCTTCTTATCAAGCGTCATCTGCTCAGAAAAGAATGTTTGCCCTTTGGGAGACGGATAAAGACAGTATCGTTTATAACTTGCCGATTATGATCGAACTAAACGGAAAATTAGATGTAAAAAAAGCCGAATCAGTTTTACAAGAGATTATTGGCAGACACGAAGCCTTACGGACAAGTTTCGATGTTGTAAGCGGCGATGTGGTTCAGATTATTCACGATACATGGGAGCTCGAATTTAATTATCAGAAGCTGCCGTCTGATGGGATACGACCATATGTGAAGCAGTTTATCAGACCCTTTCATTTGGACAAAGCACCGTTAATCAGAGCCGGACTCATAACGTATGAAGACCGGAATCTGCTGCTGTTAGATGTTCATCATATCGCTGCGGACGGTGTATCGGTTGGAATAATCCGCAAAGAATTCAATGCGCTGTATGCGGGTCATAAACTAAAACAGCCGCCGCTGCAATATAAAGATTATTCAGAATGGCAAGTAAGCTCAGGAACAAAAGAGGCGTTAAAGGAACAAGAGGAGTATTGGCTTAAGCGGTTAAGCGGAGATCTGCCGATTCTCAATCTGCAGACTGATTACGAGCGGCCGAGAGTCAAAAGCTTTGAAGGAAGCCGAGTCAGCTTTACGGCCGATGAAAGGTTAACATCAAGCTTAAAGTCGGTGGCGAAAGAAACAGGAACAACTTTGTACATGGTGCTGCTGGCGGTATATAATGTCATGCTTTCAAAATACAGCGGTCAGCAGGATGTGATCATCGGAACGGCAGAGTCCGGAAGGTCAGACACCGAACTGGAGAATACGGTGGGGATGTTCGTCAATACCGTCGCCATAAGAAATTTTCCTGAGGAACATAAAACATTCAGAGCGTTTTTAGAAGAGGTCAAACATCATACGTTAAAAGATTTTGAGAATACAGATTACCAATTTGAAAATATTGTTCAAAAACTCGGGGTAAAAAGAGATTCGAGCCGGAACCCGCTTTTTGATGTCATGTTTACTTTTGAGAGTAAGGATTACGGATTCGGAGGAAATGAAGAGACAGCAGAATCAAATTTACTAGTATCTGAGGTCAATATATCAAGATTTGATTTAACGTTAACTGCAATGGAAACCGATGAAGGCGTTAACTTCCAATTGGAATATTGCAATCATTTATTCAGGAAAGACACAGTCGAAAGAATGGGTGCTCATTATACCCGGCTTTTACAACAGGTTGTATCAGAACCGGACACGGCAATCTGCAGACTGAATATGATAACGGATGATGAGAAACATAAACTGCTTTATGTATTCAATGATACAGCAGCCGACTTCCCGCATAATAAGACAATCCATCAATTGTTTGAAGAACAAGCGGAAAAGACACCGGAAAGAATAGCGGCAGTGTATGAAAATAATAAAGTAACTTATAAAGAACTTAACGAAAGATCAAATAGTCTGGCGAGAATACTAATGAAAATGGGGGTGAAAAAAGAGTCAATAGTAGGTATTGTTGCTGACAAATCATTAGAGATGGTGTTAGGCATATTGGGTGTGCTGAAGGCGGGAGGCGCATTTTTGCCAATTGATCCGGGATATCCTTCTGAGAGAATCAAATACATGATTGAAGACAGCGGTTCTGACATTTTATTAGTGCAGAATAGTCAGGCTGACAATATTCCGTTTGACGGGAAGGTTATTGATTTAACAGATAGTTCTCTTTACACCGGAGATCGGCATAACCTGCCAATGATGAGTTCCGCAGAACATCTTGCTTATGTCATTTATACTTCTGGAACGACTGGAAAACCAAAGGGTGTAACGATCCGGCATATCGGAATCAGTAATCTCAAAAGTGTCTTTGAACATGATATGAATATCAATTACCGGGATAAAATTATTCAATTTGCAAGTTTTTCATTTGATGCATCAGTGTGGGAAATCAGTATGGCACTGTTGACCGGAGCGGAACTACACATCCTTTCAAGTCAAGTCATCAATAATTATACATTATTTGAAGAGTATATTAACCGGCATGACATTACTGTAGCCACTTTGCCGCCTGTATACATCAACCATATAAATATAAACGGATTATCAGCTTTAAGGCTCTTAATTACTGCTGGTTCTCAGATATCTACAAAATCCTTGAACCGGATCGTGAATAAAATAGACTATATTAATGCCTACGGTCCAACTGAAACGACAATCTGCTCTACAATGTGGAGATACTCAGAAGCTGAGAGGGCGATGGCAAAGACCATTCCTATCGGTAAGCCGATCAGAAATCTGAAAGCCTTCATAATTGATCACAACAACAATCTTGTGCCTATTGGTTTAGCGGGAGAATTGTGTGTGTCGGGTGACAGCTTAGCAAGAGGATATCTCAATAAAGAGAAAATGACGCGTGAGAAGTTTATTGATCATCCATTTGAGTCCGGAACTAAAATGTACCGAACAGGAGACTTGGCAAGGTGGCTTCCTGACGGAAACATAGAATTTTTGGGGAGAATTGATAATCAAGTCAAAATCAGAGGCTTCCGGATTGAAACTGATGAAATAGAAAGCCAGCTTCTGAAAATAAGCGGGATAAAAGAAGCAGTTGTTATAGATAAGTGCGACCTTCACGGTGACAAATACCTTTCTGCATTTGTAACCGCAGAATATAAAATATCCGGAGCAGCTTTGAGGGAGCAATTGGGTGACATTTTGCCGCAATATATGATTCCCGGTGTCATCATCCAGGTTGAACAGCTGCCTCTCACACCAAATGGGAAAATTGACAGGAAAGCACTTGCAGAAATAGAAGAGCCTAAACATATAAAGGAGCACCTTGAAGCACCCCGTTCCGAAGTCGAACAGATTCTGGTAAATGTTTGGTCGGAAGTTCTGAAAATTGATGATATTGGTATTAATGATAATTACTATGAGCTGGGCGGAGACTCAATAAAATCTATACTGATTGTATCAAAGCTTCAAAAATACAGTCTCAGTCTAGAGGTAAAAGATCTTTTGCAGTATCCGCAAATAAAAAACCTCAGTAAACACGTGAAATTATATAAAGCTCAAACAGATCAGAGCCCGGTTAGCGGGAGAACTGAACTGGCACCGATACAAAAGTGGTTTATAGAGAATGACTTTGCGGACATTCACCACTTTAATCAGGCATTCATGTTTCAAGTGAAAGAAAAAATTAATGAACACGCTCTGGCAAAGACATTTGAATTATTAGTAAAGCATCATGATGCTTTGAGGTTGATATATACAGCCGAAAATGACGAAATAAAACAAGAAGTCAGAGATGTCCAAGCCGCCCGGGATACTTTTACTCTGGACATATATGATCTGCTTGCTGATACGGATTACAAAAATACAATAGAAAAACTTGCCGATCAGTTACAAAGCGGAATGGATCTTGAAAAAGGACTTTTAATGAAACTTGGTTTATTTCGAACAATGAGGGGCGATTATCTACTTATTGCTATACATCATATGGTGATTGACGGAGTCTCTTGGAGAATTCTGCTTGAAGATATGGAGCAGGTCTACAACAATCTGCAAAAAGGAGAGCCGGCCGTTCTTCCGCCAAAAACGGCATCCTTTCAAGAATGGACACGTAAATTGGCGGAATATGCAAACGGAAGTGAGATAAGAAAGGAACTTCGGTATTGGGAGAATATCGAGAAAACGAAGATTAAAGAAATTCCGAGAGATTTCAATAAAACTGACAGTGTATTTAAGGAAAGCCGCACCATTACTGTCAGTCTTACAAAGCAGTTAACTGATAAGCTCCAGAGGAATACAAATGCAGCTTATAACACACAGATTAATGACATCTTGCTTTGTTCACTGGGAATGGCAGTAAAAGAATGGGCGGGACTTGACAAGGTTTTAATCGGTCTGGAAGGCCACGGAAGAGAGAACATATTAGAAAATATTTCAATAGAAAGAACCATCGGCTGGTTCACCTCACTATTTCCGATCGTGCTGGATATGGAGCACAGTGATGATCTGCCTTATTGCATAAAAAATACGAAAGAGTATTTAAGAAGAATACCTCATAAAGGTATTGGTTACGGAATTATTAAATACTTGACGGCACCGGCACATAAAAAAGACATCAGTTTTACGATAAAGCCCGAGATCGGGTTTAACTATCTGGGAGAAATCTCTCAAAAAAAGCGGGCTGTTTTTCAGCATGCAGATATATCATCTGGTACAAGTGTTTCTTTATCTAATAAAAAATTGAATGCCATCGAAATCAACAGCTTTATTATGGACGGTCAACTGCAGTTGGAATTTAACTATAGTACGAAAGAGTTTAAAGAAGAAACAATTAAAACATTAACCGAATCCTATATAAACCGGTTAATCGATATTATTCAGCATTGCGGAATGAAAAAAATTCCTGAAAAAACACCCTTTGACTATGGAGATCTGGATTTATCCATCGGAGATTTGGAGCAGATTTTATCAAGCGGAAAAGAGATAGAGAAAATCCACTCCCTGACTCCTATGCAGAGCGGGATGCTTTATCATGCATTGCTTGATCCGTTTTCACAAGCCTATTTTGAGCAGCTTACATTTTCTTTATCCGGTCAGCTTGATATTGGCAGATTAAATACAGCTTTTAATATGCTGATCGAGAAGTATGAAATTTTAAGAACATGCTTTTTTCATGAAGGACTAAGTAAGTTTAAACAGGCTGTTCTAAGAGAGAGAAAAGTTAAAATTGAATTTGAAGATATCAGCACTTTCTCGGAATATCAAAAGAAAGTCCGGCTTAAAAATGTCCAGTTTAAAGACAGGGGAACGAGATTCGATTTGACGAATGATTGCTTAATAAGAGTAACCGTATTAAAAACTGATGAGAAAGAATATAAACTGCTGTTCAGTTTTCACCATATTATTATGGATGGCTGGTGTATGAGTTTAATAATGAATGATATAAAAACTATTTATACGTCATTAAAAGAAGGAAGAGAGACAGTGCTTCAGCATACCGAGCCTTACAGCACCTACTTAGAATGGCTGGATAATCAGGACAAAAGTGCCGCATTAGAATATTGGGGGGATTATCTAAATGAATATGAGCAGCAAGCCGGTATTCCAAAGTTCTGCTGATGAGGGCGGTTTCAATAATAGGAAGAAAACATTCATTATTGATGAAACATGTACTTCGATGTTGAAAGCTGCAGCTGATCAATATCACATTACTTTAAGTGCATTGATTCAGACTGCATGGGGAGTTCTTTTGCAGAAGTATAACAACGTGGATGATGTTGTTTTTGGTGCGGTTATTTCCGGAAGACAATGCAGAGTGCAAGGCATAGAAAAAATGGTGGGGTTATTTATCAATGCGGTTCCTCTGAGAGTAAAAGGCGATGGTGATACGGTATTTATAGCATTAGCCCAAAAGCTGAACAGTGACTTTATCAAAGCGAATACATCATACGGTTACAGTTCTTTAGCGGATATACAAGCTCTTACAAAGATGAAAGAGAAACTGATCAACCATATGTTGGTTTATGAAAATTATCCTGTTGATGACTATGGCAAGGCGGTCGATAATACAACTGATGCTTTAAGGATTACAGATATGGAAGTGTTTGAACAGACGAACTATGACTTTGGGCTGGTTATTATTCCAGGCAGCCAAATCAAAGCAGAGATGACGTATAACAATAATGTTTATCGTGAAGATATCATTAATCGTATAGGTGTTAATTTCTGTCATGTATTAAAGCAAGTGGCAACTGATCCTACGCGTGTCCTGAAAGACATCAGCGCTGTAAATGAAGAAGAGCGCGGAATGCTCCAGGAGTTTAATAAGCAGTCCTCTAATTATACGGTGAATAAAACGATACAAGACCTTTTTGAAGAACGAGCGGAAAAGACACCTGACCAAACAGCGGCTGTCTATGCAGGAAAGCATATCACTTATAAAGAGCTAAACGAAAAGGCAAATCAAGTTGCAACATTATTAATGGAAAAAGGGGCAGGAAAAAACAGCATTACGGCTATGATGATCCGTCCTTCAGAATATTCAATGATTGGGATGCTGGGAATTTTAAAAACCGGAAGTGCGTTTCTGCCTATTGATGATGAATCACCGGTCAGTCGGATAAATCATATTTTAAAAGATAGCAAAGCTGATATCCTCATTACAGATTTGTGCTTTTTAGCTGATAAAAACATTGCGGCGGAATGTTTGGATATTACGGATAAATCGATTTATACCAGCCAAAATACATCAAACCCTGATGTTCAGTATGATCTCGAGGACGAGGTATATGTTATATATACCTCGGGTACTTCGGGAAAACCGAAGGGGGTGAAGGTGAAAAATAAATCATTAGTTAATTATTCATTATGGGTATGTGATCAAATAAACATAAATTCTGACAGCAGGTCGTTAGTGACGTCAAAATATAGTTTTGACTTATGCTACACCAGTATATTTCCAGTTTTATCCGGTGGCGGACAAGTCCACTTTGTTGATAAAGAAGTGTATCTTCACTCTCTATCATTAATAGAATATATTCATAAAAATAGTATTACATATCTTAAAATGACACCCACTTTATTTTCAACATTGATGGAGGATGTTGACATGCTGGCGTCTTGTCCTGATTTAAAAGTTATTATACTGGGCGGCGAAAGCATAAACATCGGCAACGTCAAAAAGCTCGCTGAAAAATGCAGATGGATGAAGTTTATTAACCATTACGGGCCGACCGAAAGCACTGTTGGCTGTATTGCACATAGCATTGATCTAGATCATATTCAAAACTGTGAAATATACAATAGAATAGGAAGACCAATTCACGGTATTAATATCTATATTGTGGATCGTTCAGATCAACTGGTCCCTGTGGGAGCACCTGGTGAGATTTGTATCAGCGGGGTAGGTTTAGCATCGGGATATGTCAATAATGAAGAATTAACGAATGAAAAATTTATTGATAATCCTTTTCATCGTGGAGCAAAAATGTACAAAACAGGAGACCTTGGCAGATGGATGCCGGATGGAAATATAGAATTTTTAGGCCGGATTGACAACCAGATCAAAATTAGGGGTTTTAGAGTTGAAATCGGAGAGATCGAAAACCAACTATTACAGCTGGAAGGTATAAAAGAAGCGGCGGTTGTTTATATAGAGGAGAAATATCTTTCTGCATATATTACTGGGGACATTGAGATGGAAGGCTCGTTCGTACAGGAGAAATTGGCACAGGTTCTTCCGAAGTATATGATTCCGAGTTTCATAATACAACTGAAAGAGTTGCCTCTTACAGCTAACGGAAAAATCAATCGAAAAGAGCTGCCTCTTCCTGACTTGCAACGGTTGTCAGTACCTCAATACGAAGCTCCGGCAAATGAAACGGAAGAAAAACTAGCTGAAATTTGGAAAGAAATGCTTGGGCATAAACGGATCAGTATAAATGAAGATTTCTTCGAACTGGGCGGACATTCTTTAACAGCTGCGTTCACTATTTCCCGCATCAGGAAAACATTCGGTACGGATATAAAGGTGAAGGAGCTTTTTGAGCAGCCTACCATCAAACAGTTGAGCCGTCTTATTCAAAAGCGGGATAAACAGAATTATCCGGTCATCAGTAAAGCGAGAAAGCAGTCTTCTTATCAAGCGTCATCTGCTCAGAAAAGAATGTTTGCCCTTTGGGAGACGGATAAAGACAGTATCGTTTATAACTTGCCGATTATGATCGAACTAAACGGAAAATTAGATGTAAAAAAAGCCGAATCAGTTTTACAAGAGATTATTGGCAGACACGAAGCCTTACGGACAAGTTTCGATGTTGTAAGCGGCGATGTGGTTCAGATTATTCACGATACATGGGAGCTCGAATTTAATTATCAGAAGCTGCCGTCTGATGGGATACGACCATATGTGAAGCAGTTTATCAGACCCTTTCATTTGGACAAAGCACCGTTAATCAGAGCCGGACTCATAACGTATGAAGACCGGAATCTGCTGCTGTTAGATGTTCATCATATCGCTGCGGACGGTGTATCGGTTGGAATAATCCGCAAAGAATTCAATGCGCTGTATGCGGGTCATAAACTAAAACAGCCGCCGCTGCAATATAAAGATTATTCAGAATGGCAAGTAAGCTCAGGAACAAAAGAGGCGTTAAAGGAACAAGAGGAGTATTGGCTTAAGCGGTTAAGCGGAGATCTGCCGATTCTCAATCTGCAGACTGATTACGAGCGGCCGAGAGTCAAAAGCTTTGAAGGAAGCCGAGTCAGCTTTACGGCCGATGAAAGGTTAACATCAAGCTTAAAGTCGGTGGCGAAAGAAACAGGAACAACTTTGTACATGGTGCTGCTGGCGGTATATAATGTCATGCTTTCAAAATACAGCGGTCAGCAGGATGTGATCATCGGAACGGCAGAGTCCGGAAGGTCAGACACCGAACTGGAGAATACGGTGGGGATGTTCGTCAATACCGTCGCCATAAGAAATTTTCCTGAGGAACATAAAACATTCAGAGCGTTTTTAGAAGAGGTCAAACATCATACGTTAAAAGATTTTGAGAATACAGATTACCAATTTGAAAATATTGTTCAAAAACTCGGGGTAAAAAGAGATTCGAGCCGGAACCCGCTGTTTGATGTCATGTTTGTACTTGAAAATGCAGATTACGGTATTGAAAATCACTTGGATCCAAATCCGGAAGAGCATATTCAAACCGAGATCAATATTTCAAAATTCGATTTAACGTTAACCGCGACGGAAATTGATAAAGGAATCAAGTTCCACTTGGAATACTCCAGTCAATTATTTGAAAAAGAAACAGCCGAGAGAATGGGTGCCCATTTTACGAAGCTTTTACAAAGTGCAGCTGCCGGCCTAGATCAACCTTTAATGAAACTGGATTTGATTCCTGAACAGGAGAAGCACACATTGCTCCATATATTCAATGACACGGCAGCTGAATTTCCTCGGAATAAAACGATTCATCAATTATTTGAAGAGCAGGCAGAAAAAACACCTGAACGTATTGCGGCTGTCCAAGAAGATACGCTATTAACCTATAAAGAACTAAACGAGAAATCAAACAGCCTGGCTAATCTTTTGAGACAAAAAGGAATTAGAGAAAACAGCATTGTCGGAATCATGACAGAGAGATCTCTTGAGATGATCATCGGAATTATCGGGGTGCTGAAAGCAGGGGGAGCGTATTTGCCGATAGATCCTGAATATCCTGATGAAAGAGTAAATTACATGCTGAAAGACAGTGATGCAAACATTCTCCTAATTCAAAACGGATTGTCAGGTGGTATTACATTCAATAAAGAAATTTTATCATTAAGTGATCCTGCTCTATATATGCATAACAGAAGTAATCTGCCGAATGTCAGTTGCCCGGAAGACCTTGCCTACATGATTTATACTTCAGGGACTACAGGGCTGCCGAAGGGCGTCATGGTAAAACATAAAGGCGTGGTAAATTATATTCATTGGGCAAATAAGATATATGTAAATGATGAAGATATTGATTTTCCTCTGTATTCTTCTATTTCTTTTGACTTAACGGTTACTTCAATTTATACACCGCTTATTTCAGGAAATAAAATTATTATTTATGAGGGACCGGACAAGGCTCTTCTGATCAGAAGAATTATAGAAGAAAATAAAGCGGATATTATTAAGCTAACGCCGACGCATTTGAGATTGCTGGAGAATGTAGATTTAAGTACGTCAAAGATAAAAAAAATAATCGTCGGCGGGGAAGAGCTGAAAACCGGGCTTGCAAAAAAAATACACGGTGCATTTAACGGTCATGTCAAAATCTACAATGAATACGGCCCGACAGAGGCTACAGTCGGGTGTATGATTCATCAATATCATATTGAAAGAGACAATGGCAATGCAGTATCAATAGGCAAACCTGCGGATAATACTAAGCTTTATATATTAGGAAAACAATTGGAATTACTTCCTTTAGGGGCAGCCGGGGAACTTTGTGTCAGCGGAGAAGGACTTGCAGACGGATATAAAAATAAAGCGGGCTTAACGTCAGAAAAATTTGTAGATAACCCCTTTGAACCCGGGGCTAAGTTATACAGAACAGGGGATATGGCAAAATGGATGCCGGACGGGACAATTGATTATTTAGGAAGAATTGATGATCAAGTCAAAATCAGAGGATATCGTATTGAAACGGGAGAAATAGAAAACCGGCTTCTGAAAATGAGTCACATAAGAGAGGCTGTTGTTGTAGCGAGAGATGACCAACATGGGGATAAATATCTCTGCGGTTATGTTACTTCCGACAAAAAAATAGATGTTTATGCTTTAAAAGAAAATCTGTCTAAAGAATTACCGTTATATATGGTGCCAAGTTATATCTTCCAGATTGAAAAAATGCCGTTAAGTTCAAACGGAAAAATAGATGCGAAATCATTGCCGATTATAGATATTGCGGATGTATTGGAGTCTGCATATGAAGCACCGCGAAATAAAAAGGAACAAATTCTCGCATGCGTATGGGAGAAAGTTCTGGGGATGAAATCAATCGGGATTAACTATAACTATTACGAGATCGGCGGAGACTCAATTAAATCCATTTTAGTAGTTTCCGAACTCCAAAAATACGGCTTAAAACTTGAAGTCAGAGATTTAATGAAATATCCGCACATAAAAGACTTGAGTGCTCACGTAAAATCAGCTGATATACAAGCAGATCAGTCGATTGTAGAAGGAGACGTTGATCTGACACCGATTCAAAAATGGTTTATAGAACAGAGATTTGAACAAGAAAACCACTATAACCAAGCCTTTATGCTTTACAAAAAGTCCGGCATAGAAGAAAAAGCAATCGAAACGGCCTTTTTGGAACTGGTGAGGCATCATGATGCCCTCAGGATGCAGTTTAAAAAGGAAAACGGTGAAATTAAGCAATGGAATAGGGGCATTAAACAGGCAAAAGAAACATTTACTTTAGAAGTATTTGATATGACACAAACAGAAGATCCAGCCATGGCAATTGAATCACTGGCTGACCGTATGCAGAACGAATTGAGCTTGGAAAAGGGGATTTTAATAAAACTGGCGGTATTTAAAACCAAAAACGGAGATCATCTTCTATTAACCATTCATCATATGATCATTGACGGAGTATCTTGGAGAATCCTATTGGAAGATTTTGAAACAGCTTATCTTCAAACAGTTAATGGGAACAAGGTGGAGCTGGAAACTAAAACAGCATCGTTCAAAGAATGGGCGCGTCAATTGAAAGAATATGCAAACAGCAAGGCTCTTCAAAAGGAAGCTGGGTACTGGGAGACCATAGAAACGGCTATTATTGAACCTCTTCCAAAGGATTTCATTGCCGAAAGCTGCTCTTATGAAGATAGTAAAGAAATTAAAATTGAATTAACAGAGGATCAAACAAAAACACTTTTAAGAAATACAAATGCAGCATATCATACACAAATTAATGATATATTGCTTTGCTCACTGGGACTTGCAGCCAAAGAATGGACCGGCAACGAGAAGATCCTTGTGAATCTTGAAGGGCACGGCCGTGAAAGTGTTATAAAAACCCCGGTCCATCGCACAATAGGTTGGTTTACGACAATATACCCAATTGTTCTCGATATGACGGAAAGTAATAGTTTATCAAGCTCCATTAAGTATACAAAGGAAATGCTTAGACATATCCCCCATAACGGGATTGGTTACGGAATACTCAGATATTTGTCGGACTCGGTTCATCTTCAATTAAAACCTGATATCAGTTTTAACTACTTGGGTGAATTTGGCCAAGAAGATCGCAGCAACCTATTTCAAATATCACCTTTGTCCGCCGGAACGAGCATATCTGGAAGAAATAAAAAGACACATAGTATAGAAATAAATGGATATATCATGGATGGCAGGCTGATGTTTACGTTCAATTACAGTGCAAACCAATATAAACGAGAGACGATTGAGCAATTTACGAAAGCCTATCAATTGAAAATAAATCAGATCATAGAACATTGTGTGAATAAGAAAATATCTGAGAAAACTCCATGGGATTATGGGGATCCCGATCTTCAAATAGAGGAGTTAAATCAAATTCTTGCAAGCGGTGCTGAAGTAGAAAAAATTCATTCTCTTTCACCGATGCAGGAAGGCATGCTGTATAACGCTGTGATTGACCATCAATCTAGCGCTTATTTCGAACAAAGTGAAATAACAGTTGAAGGAAATCTGAATACAGAAGTTCTCAGTGACGCATTAAACAGGCTGATTGCTAAATATGAAATATTAAGAACGTCATTTTTCTATAACGGTTTCCGTGTATTTAAACAAGCCATTTTAAAAGAAAGAAAACTAAACATTCAATATCATGATATCAGCCAATGGGAGGAGCAGAAGAAGGATGCCTTTGTAGGGCAATTCAAGGTGAGAGACAGGAATACTCCGTTTGATCTGAACAAAGATTGTCTGATCAGAGTATCGGTGATCAAGCTGGGAAGAAATAAATTTAAAGTCATATACAGTTTCCACCACATTATTTTGGATGGCTGGAGTGTCGGTATCCTGTTAAAAGAGCTTATGGATCTATATGGAGACGTGGCTGAAGGGAAAAAACTCCTTCAAGAATCACCTGTACCGTACAGTCGTTATCTTGAATGGCTTGATCAGCAGGACAAGGACCGTGCATTTGAATATTGGAAGGAATATCTTTCTGCATATGAACAAGAGATCTCATTTCCGGAACTGGAATTGAAATCTGACGAGTATCAGCATGATCAAAAACTGGGAGCGCTTAACGGTGAAACCGCCGCTAAGCTGAAAAAAATCGCTGAGTCAAACAGCATTACATTAAATTCTATCGTTCAAACAGCATGGGGGATATTGCTTCAGAAATATAACAATACAAATGATGTGGTATTTGGTTCCATTGTTTCAGGCAGACCGAGTGAGATAAACGGAATTGAAAATATGGTCGGCTTATTTATAAATGCAGTGCCAATCAGAGTGAAAAGAGAATGTGATACATCATTTATTTCATTGGCTAAACAAATAAATAAAGACTTTATTGAAGCGAACGAATACAGTTATTGTTCTCTGGCAGACATACAGTCTTTGACAAGTATGAAGAATAAATTAATCAATCACGTAGTCGTGTATGAAAATTACCCGTTGAGTGAGGATCTTTTCCAAGATTCAGCCCGTTCGAGTGTAAAAATAACTGCTGAACATGGGTTTGAACAAACCAACTATGATTTAGAGCTTTTAATTGCTCCCGGTGACGACTTGCATATGAAAATCACATATAACGCCAGTGTTTACAGTAAAGAAACGGTAAGTTCAATCTTAGATAACCTGGTTAGCATCTTACAGCAGGCAGCGGCTGATCATGAAGTAATAGTTTCTCAGATCGATATGGTAAATGAGACAGAGAAACAAAAGCTGGTGAAAGAATTCAACTGCACGGAATTATCATATAAGAAAGAAAAGACGTTACAAGAGCTCTTCGAAGAGCAAGCTTTAAGGACACCTGATGCAATCGCTCTGGAATGGAACGGAGACTTCTTGACCTATAAGGAGCTGAATAATAAGGCAAATCAATTGGCAAGAGCCCTCAGGGAAAACGGCATCAAAGAGAATGTTGTGGTTCCTATTTTGGTAAGAAGGTCTTTCCGATTGATTATAGGAATATTAGGAATACTAAAGGCAGGGGGATGCTACTTACCGCTTGATCCTGATTATCCGGCAGACAGGATCAATTATATGCTGAAAGACAGTAAAAGCGGCCTGCTGTTAACTGAAGAAGGACTTCCAAATGAATTAACGTACAGCGGAACCATATTTAACATAGATTCAGAGGATTTATTACATCAGTTGGAGACGAACATTGATGTTATTAACAGGGCCGAAGATTTAGCATATGTCATTTATACGTCGGGATCAACCGGAAAACCGAAAGGGGTCGCCGTAGAGCACCGTGCCGTTCATAACTTTATTAAGGGAATAACAGACAGGATCAGCTTTTCACAAGACAATGTCCTTCTTTCGGTCACCACGTGCTCATTTGACATATTCGGATTAGAGTCGCTGCTGCCTTTAACTCAAGGGCTGAAAGTTGTCATAGCCGGTGAAGCGGAACAAAGAGATCCGTACTTGTTAAACAAGATCGTTGTTGAGACTGATGTCAATACTATTCAGCTTACGCCATCCAGATTAAAGCTGATGCTAAGTGCAGAAAACAGCACGGAGAGTCTTCAGAAATTGAAGACCATCATGGTTGGGGGCGAGGTATTTCAACGGGAATTGTTATTTGAGCTAAAAAAATATAAAAATCTGAAGATCTATAATATGTACGGTCCGACTGAGACGACGATTTGGTCTTCTGTGAAAGACTTAACCAATGAAAATAGTGTAAATATAGGCAAGCCGATTGCGAATACACAGATATATATAGTAGATCATGATGGAAACACTGTACCGCTCGGCAGTACTGGCGAATTATGCATTGCTGGAGCCGGAATGGCCAGAGGATATTTAGGAAAAGAAGATTTGACTGCGCAAAAGTTTGTAGACAATCCGTTTGTTAAAGGAACCAAGATGTATAAGACAGGAGATTTAGCAAGGTGGCTGCCAAATGGTGAACTGGACGTTATCGGAAGAATGGACAATCAGGTAAAGATCAGAGGGTATCGGATAGAATTGGGAGAGATTGAAAGCATAGTAAACCAACATGAAAAAGTTAAGGAATGTGTAGCTGCCGGAAAAACAAATTCCGCAGGAGTCCAAGATTTAGTTCTGTATTATGTGGCAGAAAGCACTGTATATCCTTCAGAATTTATTAAGTTATTATCACCTGTGCTTCCTGAGTATATGATTCCGCAGATCTTTATGAAAATTGACCAAATTCCGCTGACAGCAAACGGAAAAATAAATGTCCTGGCACTGCCTGAACCTGTTATAGATAGAACAGGTTTTGACCGGCCTTTTGAGGAAGCGGTAACGGATGTACAAAAAAGTATCAGCCGTGTTTGGACCGATGTTTTAAAAATAGAAGAGCCTGGAATACATGATAACTTCTTTGAAGCAGGCGGTAATTCAATCAAAATCGTTGCAGTTTATAATGAGCTTCAGAAGCTGTATCCAAAACAAATTCAAATTGCTGACTTGTTTGCATATCCGACTATTTACAGATTGTCCGAATATATAGAATCAGCTATAGCCTTTGCGGAGATAGCAGTGTCCTTGGAAAAAGAAATCATTCCTATTACTTTACCGCTTGAATACATCTCGGAATCAACTGGACAAAGTCATACAGCCATGCACGAATATGCGGTAAATGCGAATTATTATGATGGTTTAAAAACAATATGCAATACCTACAAATATGATATTTCTCATGTTTTATTAGCGGGTTATGTATTTTTATTAGCTGATGTCAGCCAGCAAAACTTGGTTCATATCCAATTTTCGGGTCATGGAGATGATCGGATGAGTCAGCTGTCTTTTGATCTGTCTGATATCGAGAATTTTCACGATATTATTCGTATGGCGAAGGAGCAGATTGAGAATCAAGAGGATTCACAATACGATTTGAATACTCACTATAAGAAATCAAGTTCGGCCCAAGATGTTTTTCCTCTTTTTTATATTAGTAATGAATCAAAAAAAGAGTACTCAGAATTATATGATCTGGTTTTTGCAGTTCATGAAAAGCCATCCGAAGCAGAAATCGTTTTTATATATAACCATCAGAAACTAAATGAGCACAAAATGAAAGATTTATTTTATAACTACATGAATTTGATTCAAGTGATTACAGCAGACAAAGCAGACAATTCAATATAAAGCGGCCGGTTCTGCCTTACATTTTGCTGATCGGCAGAATGTAAGGCAAATCAGGCATTATAGGGACTTTGGAGGTATTTAAATGTCGAAAATAGGTTTTTTATTTTCAGGACAAGGATCTCAATATGCAGGAATGGGCAAACGTTTATGTGACAATTTTATTATCGCTAAAAAAACGTATGACGAAGCCAGTGATGCATTGGGATTTGACCTGAAGAAATTATGTATAGATGGAAGTGCCGCTGAGCTATCTCAAACAGAAAATACTCAGCCGGCCATCCTGGCAACAAGTATTGCACAATTCAGAATCTACATGGAAGAGGTCGGAAAAGAACCTGAATATATCGCCGGCCATAGTTTAGGAGAATATTCTGCCTTGGTTTGCAGTGACGTTTTGGATTTCCAGGACGCTGTAAAGCTGGTGAGAGCCAGAGGATTATTAATGAAAGAAGCTGCCGAACAAGGGACCGGAGCAATGGCTGTTATCAGGAACCTGGATGAAAGAATAGCAGAAGAAGAGTGCGAATCTCTCTCTTCAAGAGGAAAAACGATTGCTGTTTCTAACTACAATGGATATAAAGATGTTGTGGTATCCGGAGAAGCGGCAGCAGTTGAAGAGCTTAGTGAAACTCTTAAAGCCAGAGGAGCAGACATTTTTAAATTAAATGTAAGTGCTGCTTTTCATTCTCCGATCATGGGTTTTGCTGCGGAAAAATTCAGCCATGAGTTAAAAAAGTATGATCTCAGAACTCCAAAATACAAAGTTTTATCTAATGTGACGGCTCTTCCATATTCAGATAAACAGCAAATGGCTGACATACTGGGAACTCAAATCGTAAAACCGGTAAATTGGATGGGAATCATGAAGTATTTAGAAGCAAATCATACTGATACTGTGATTGAATTTGGGCCGAAATCTGTATTAAGGAATCTTGTAAGAAACAATATCGCTGACATCAAATCGTACAGCTACGACAAAGAAGAGGACGTGAAGATTATAAAAGAGACTCTTTTGAACGAATCTGTTTCACTGCAAGCCGGTTTTTCTATTATCTCGAGAAGTTTAGGGATCGCGGTTGCTACTAAAAATTACAACTGGAACAATGAGGAATACGCCAAAGGTGTAATCGAACCATATGAAAAAGTAGCTGCCATACAGGCTGAACTTGAAACATCAGGTCGTCAGCCGTCAAGAGAACAAATGCATATGGCAGTAGAAATGCTGAAGTCAGTGTTTCGAACAAAAAAAACCCCTATAAATGAACAGAAAAAAAGATTTAATCAATTATTTTCTGAAACAAACACAAAAAAACACTTTGAAGACTTTGAAGTTTGACAGGTATGATCACCTATCTAGTGATTCTCAGCGAGGTAAAAAAATGAAAACAGACTTTATAAGTTTAAGTAACTTAAAAGCGGCCGCTTTTACAAATCAAACTCCTAATGTAAAGAAACAAAAAAACGAGGAAGGGACCAAAGACATTTCCGGAGATGACATTGCCATTGTCGGTTTATCATGCAGAATCGGCGAAGCCAATCACGTAAATGAATATTGGGATTTACTTTTACAAGGAAAAGAGTTCATCAGAGACATTCCTCTGAACAGAAAAAAAGATGCTGACCAGTCATTAAAAAACAGCGGAACCAAGTACAGTAAAGATGCAGCCTATACAAAAATAGCCTATATGGATGAGATTGATAAATTTGATTGTGACTTTTTCAGTATCCTTCCAAATGAAGCAAAGTTGATTGATCCCAGACAAAGATTATTTATTGAAACGGCCTGGAACGCATTGGAAGACGGGGGTTACGGCGGCGGAAAATTATGTGGGACAAATACGGGAGTATACATTGGACTCAGCAGTGACGGCTCAAATGAATACTTCAGATTGCTTGAAAAAGGAGATCAATCATTACTCGGACTGGCTACCGCGGGTAACATTAAATCAGTTATCGCAAGCAGACTGTCATATATCTTGGATTTTAAAGGGCCAGCAATGGTAATCGATACTGCATGCTCTTCATCGCTTGTCGCCCTCCATACGGCTTGTCAGGCAATAAGAAATAAGGATTGCGATATGGCATTAGCCGGCGGAGTGAATATAAAAGTATTCCCAAAGACAATAGAGGAGAGCAGGTTAAATATCGGGAATTCTTCATCTGATTTTGCTGTAAGGACTTTCGATGATTCTGCTGACGGCACGAATAGCGGCGAAGGAGTCGCTGCCGTATTGCTGAAGCCGCTGGCCCAAGCGATTCGTGATCATGACCAGATCTATGCAGTCATTAAGGGGAGCGCTGTTAATCAGGACGGCAGCTCAGTAGGAATTACCGCTCCTAACGCAGCAGCTCAAGAACAAGTAATAGTAGATGCGTGGAAAAATGCAAAAATAGATCCTAAAACAATTACATATATTGAAGCTCATGGGACAGGGACCAAATTAGGGGATCCGATTGAAATAAATGCGTTGCAACGGGCTTTCAGAAAATATACAGACCGAAAACAGTTCTGTGCCGTATCTTCAGTCAAAACAAACATCGGGCATCTTGATAGTTTGGCGGGAATAGCGGGTTTAATTAAAGCGGTAATGGCATTAAAGCATAAAAAAATTCCGCCAAGTTTACATTTTAAAGTGCCGAACCGAAATATCAATTTTCATGAATCGCCTGTTTACGTCAATGACTCCGTTTCAGCATGGGAGAGCAGCGGAGTATACAGGTGCGGCATCAGCAGTTTTGGGCTGAGCGGTACAAACTGTCATGTCATTTTAGAAGAGGCACCCGCAGTTGAAAAAGTCGATCAATCCGTTTTATCTGAACATATTTTTACTGTATCAGCTAGGACTAAAACATCTCTCGCGCACTTGCTTACAGATCATATTGATTATTTAAAGAGAGAAACAGATGTGAATCTGGGAGATATATGTTATACAGCAAACACTGGGAGATTGCCAAACAAATACAGACTCGCTATGGTAATAAGCTCTGTCGCGGAACTGCTGGAAAAGCTGGAGTTTTTATCATGCTCTGAATGGAAAACGTATCGGGAGAAAAATATATACTTTCAATCGATAACAAATCAAACAAAGTTTATAGGAAAAACGCATACAGACAGTGTGCAGAATACTCAAACAATAAAAAATGTGATTCAAAGAGTCAGACAAGACGTCTCTAATATTCCAATCTCTGACTTACATATTTTATGTGAAATGTATTGTGATGGGGCGAATATTAACTTTGAAGATCTTTATAGCGAGATGAATTTTCAAAAGGTCAGCTTGCCGACATACAAATTCAGCGGAAAAAGATTATGGGCTGAGCTGGCTGCAGACGGCCCTTCAGCCGATGAGAAAAAACAATCTTTATTGAGCAATCTTGCAGTGCAGTCACTGAATCTGGAAGTGTATATATCCCATTTGAATGTCACTGATTATTGGTTTTTAAATGAACATAAAGTGAATGATTCTTACGTTATCCCTGGAACGGTTTATATAGAAACAGCTAGAGAAGCGGGAAGAAAATACTTCGGCGAACCTGTCGGCATTCTGTTAAAAGACGTTACGTTTTCAAATCAGTTAAAGGTAAAAGCAAATGAAGTTAAAGAAGTTCATACGATCATAAAGAAAAAGGACAGCGTTTTAGAGTTTAGTGTGATAAGTAAGACCGGCGATAAATGGATAAAACACGCGGAAGCGGTCATTGCGAAAGAAGAACCGGTACGGGAAACATATGACATTGAGGATTTAAAGAAAAGCTTTAATTCTGTTTATGTCATTCAACGTAATAATCATCCATTGACGGAAATAAACACCGATGAATACAAGTCGGTTTATCATATAGAAGATACCAATAGACCGGAAAGCATCGTTCAAGTCGGAGGCAGATGGAAATGCACCAACGCAATCTACAGAGACGACGACAGGCTTCTATGTGAATTGGAATTGCCGAAAGAATATGAGAGTGATTTCGTTCAGTTTTCGCTTCATCCTGCGATGATGGATTGTGCCGTTAATGCCGGGACATTCACAATAGATAACGAAACCTATCTCCCTTATTTTTATAAAGAATTTAAGATTTATGGCTCTGCTTCTAAAAAGTTTTACAGTTATATCAAGAAAAAGAGCCGAAGCAACGGGGAAACAGGAACGTTTCGCATCGTCCTGCTGAATGACACTGGAGAAGTTTTCGGTGAAATCAACAATTACATCGTAAAAAGGGTGCATAAAGCAGCTGAAAAGACTAAAAGAAACAATATATATCATAAGCTATCTTGGATAAGAGAAAACGATCAATCACACGAGATGCGAGAAATTCATCATCCTATTTTATTATTTAAGAATAATGGCTGCAGTTTATCCGAGGAAATCATTCGAAGGTTAGAACTGGAAGGGAAAACTGTGATTGTCGCGGAACAGGGTGACTATTTCTCTAAAATCGGAAGCCATCATTATACTGTCAGTGATTCTCAAGAAGATTATGACTGTCTTGTAAAAGCTCTTCAAAGTGAAAAGGTTTCTCAGATTGTCCATTTGATGTCTATCAGCAATGAGAAAGACAAAAACATATATCAGCTTCAGAAAAAAATATCCTCAGGGGTAGACAGTTTATTTTATTTAACAAAATCACTTGTAGAAAATACAAAAAATAACATAGAACTGATGCTGTTTGCAGACCTTGCACATCAAGTAAGCGGTGAAGAACCAGACATTAACCCGCATAACGCGGCATTTTTCGGTTTTGGAAAAGTAATTGAAAAGGAATATTCGCGTGTAAGTGTCAGATGCATAGATTTGGATCAAAATCTTATGGCGGAAAGCATCTTGTTTGAAATCAACTCAAAAAAACAGTCAGAGCTTGTCGCTTACAGAGACCGGCATAAATACGTTCAAGAGCTCCAGACTGAAGACTTATCCGTAATTCGGGAAGGGAAAATAAGCATCAGAAAGAACGGTGTATATGTTATTACCGGCGGTATGGGCGGACTGGGATTAGAAATGGCCAAGTATTTATCATCAAAAGAAAATGTCCAATTAATCCTCATTGGACGCTCCGAGCAGCAGATCAACATGGAGAAGGGAAACAACAAGAAAATCGATGCTCTAAAAGAAATAAAAGAAAGCGGTTCTAAGGTAGATTACTATAAGGCCGATGTCGCAAATGAAAGTGAAATGATTCATGTATTCGAGGAAATAAAGAGTAAATACAATACAATCCACGGTGTCATACATAGTGCTGGTGTTTCTGGAGATGGGTTTATTTTCAGAAAGGAAAAAAAAGTGTTTGATAACGTGCTCAGACCGAAAGTTAATGGAACATGGATATTAAACGAGCTGACAAAGCATGAGCATCTGGATTTCTTCATAATGTTTTCTTCTATCACAGCACTTGCGGGGAGTATGGGGCAGGCTGATTATACTGCGGCTAATGCCTACCTGGATTCCTTTGCAGAACGCAGACAGCGAAGAAGACCGGATGAAAAAACAGTTACGATTAATTGGTGCGGCTGGTCTGATGTGGGTATGCTTGCCGAATATATTGAAGAGCGTCAAAAGGCCGGAAACGAACATAAAGATGAAAACGGCTTTAAGACGATTACCTCAGCTGAAGCGATACGTGCCTTCGATGAAGTCATGCAAAAGGACATCCGGAATGTGATCATCGGGGAAATTGATCATCGGGTACTGGAATTAAATCAAGATCAAATTCATTTCCGATTATCTCCGGATATTTTGACTTTTAAGGAGCAGGCGATTGTAAAAAAATCTGTTGAGTCGAAAACCGATCAGACATTTAGCTTCAGCGATATTGAAAATAAACTAATGAAAGCTTGGATAAAAGTTTTAGGCTTAGAACAAATCAGTATAACTGATAAATTTTATGATTTGGGCGGAGATTCAATATCCGCGATATATCTGGTCAAAGAAATAGAGAAAGAATGGCCTTCTCTCATTGATGTTTCTGATATTTTTACGTATCCCTCCATTAAGGAGATGTCAACCTACCTTGAATCCCACTTCAGTGATCAGAAGTCTTCTGACCGAATCCCTGAAGAAGACAATGAAGATGACCTGGATGCAATTTTGAATAAGCTGGCATCCGGAGAGATGGAAGTCAGCGAAGCAAATCAAATATTTCATCCAGACCGAAAATAACTGAATTGGGCCTGTAAGAATATATTCGCAAAATGGATATTGGCAGGCTGCGAATTGAATGAAGAAAAAGCAGCCTGCCTATCACATTATTACGGGAACTGAATTCCATTTTAAGGTAAAAATGTAGATCTTATTACCCTTCCTATCAAAAATTTTCTTAGAAAGAAAGCGGGAGTGATCCGTAATGAATAGCGTTCAATCTTATATATTTGAACAAGTGAAACAGCATAAGCTAAGCCAGAAAGAAGCAAAGCGAATGCTAAAAGAATTAAAGGCTGCAAGCAGCAATGAAGATATTGCTATCATTGGAATTTCCTGCAGACTGCCGAAAGCAAACAATACAGATGAATACTGGCAGAATCTGATGAATGGAGAAGACTGCAAAGCGGAATATCCAAAAGATATGATCAATTACATTAAACCGATCGTAAACAATAAAGGGTTTACTGATTTTCTCGGTTCAGGATATCTGACGGAAGAACAAGCAGATAACTGGAAACCTGGCGGATATTTAGAAGACGTAGACAAGTTCGATCCTGAATTTTTTAATATTTCTCCTAAAGAAGCAAAGGCCATTGACCCGTCTCACAGAGTATTGCTGGAGACGGTATGGACTGCGATTGAAGATGCAGGGTATGCAGGGGACAAAATTTATGGAAGCAACACATCGCTCTTTGTTGGAAAAGACCATGTCAATAATACGTTGTACCGCTACATTACAGAATCAGAATCGACAAGTATGACGGGCAACTGGCCGGGTTTGATGGCGGGGCGGATTAATTATTTATTAAATTTAAAAGGAAGTTCTATGGTTTTGGATTCTGCTTGCAGCTCGGGGCTGCTTGGTGTGCATCTTGCCTGTAATGCTTTGAAAAATAAAGAATGCGATATGTCTATTGTCAGCGGAATTTCATTAGGATTCTTTCCGCGCTTCAAAACGTCCAAAAAATCAATGATGGAATCAGTAAGTGATAAAGTACACTCATTTGATAAAGACGCAGACGGGACATTTTTCAGTGACGGAGTAGCTGCAGTCATCTTAAAACCTTTAAGTAAAGCCAAGCAGGACGGAGATCATATTTATGCTGTTATCAAAGGGAGTGCAGTTAATAATGACGGGGCCTCAAATGGATTGACAGCTCCAAATGCCATCGCCCAGGAAGAAGTACTGGTTCAGGCATGGGAAAATGCTCAAATTGATCCCGAAACCATTCAATATATCGAAGCGCACGGTACAGGCACAAAGCTTGGAGATCCAATTGAAATAAAGGGGATTTCCAATGCGTTTTCAAAATATACGGACAAGCTGCAGTTTTGCGGGATCGGATCTGTTAAATCTAATATTGGCCATACCGTTGCCGTTTCGGGTTTGGCGTCACTTATCAAGATCGTTCTGTCTATGAAGCATCAAGTCATCCCTCCGAGTATTAATTTTAAAGAACCGAATTCATTGATTAACTTTGTGAAGTCACCTGTATTTGTTACAGACAAAGCCCATGAATGGCCTAAAAATAACTCACCGAGGAGAGCGGGAATCAGTTCTTTCGGCTTTGTGGGGACCAATTCACATGTAGTGATTGAAGATGCTGGAGATGAGGTTGAAGAGGTCATTCCTGCAAATGAAACATTTGAGATATTTACTTTATCAGCTAAAACAGAGAATTCTTTAATGAAACTCATCAAGGAATATAATGAATTCTTTAAAAAAGGAACTCAAAAAAACGTAAAACATATTTGCTATACAGCAAACACAGGGCGGGGCCATTACGGCTACCGATTGGCTCTGATTGTAAAAAGTTACGAAGAATTAAAGAGAAAAATCGGCAGGCTTGCAGGACATAACCTGAATGAAATATCAGAAAAAGGCGTATATTTTTCTTTCCATAAAGTTGGTTCTGATAGAAAACAGATTATGGATGAAGGAGAAATTTCCTTATCTGAACATCGCAAAATGAATGCTCAATCTGACAATTTGATACATGACATTCTTACTGAAGGGGATGAATATTTACTGCTAAACCTTACGGAAATTTGCAACCTGTATGTCAGAGGAGCAAAAGTAGAATGGACAAAAATGTACAAGGATGAGCGCAGAAAGATTGTCAGTCTTCCGACATACCAATTTGAAAGAACATTATGCTGGGGAGAAGTAAAGGACAGAAGAGGTCAAGCGCCGCATCAGAAAAATATCAGTCACCCGCTGATTGACCAGTGTTTGGCTGATTCAATGAATGAGACGATCTATTCAACGACATTTAATGTGAATAAGGATTGGGTTTTAAGTGACCATAAAATCATGGGGGCTTGCGTTATTCCGGGAACGACTTATATCGAAATGGGAAGAAGAGCAAGTGCCGCTTACTATAAAAGCAATCAATTAGAATTACGAGATATTATCTTCTTCACTCCGTTAACGGTAAATGAGGATGAGAATAAGATTGTACACACAATCATTAAGAAAAAGAAAGAATGTATTCAATTTATAATAGCCAGTCAGGAAGGAGAAACCTGGATTACACATGCAGAAGGAAAAGCGTTTCCATTAACAGACTCTGTATCAATGTTTGATTTAGACTCTGTTAGGAATGACAGTAATAGAGAGAAGATAAAAGTCAATTATGAAAATAAAAATGGTTTAATCAGCAAAGTCTTTACTTTCGGACCGAGGTGGCTGAACTTCAAAGAAGTCATACTGGGCCCTGATGAACAATTGGCCGAATTAAAATTGGCTGATGAATTTACAGCAGATTTAAAAGACGTCTTTTTACATCCCGCTTTGCTAGATAATGCAGTGAACGTGTTTATTGGAGAAGATGATGACGATAGTACATTCCTTCCTTTTTCATATAAAAGCGTGAAGATTTACTCAAGAATGCCGCAGCATTTTTATGCATTTGTCAAAAAGAACGCAAGCAGTAAAGAGACAAAGCTGTGTGATATTCATTTAATAGATACAGAAGGAAATGTTTTTGCAGAAATCACCGATTATGTATTAAAAAAAGTAAATCGGATTAATGCCCTTTTTGAAGAAAGTTCTGAATCACTTTATCAATTAAAATGGATGGCGCAAGAAGCTTTTGAAGAAGAAAAAACAGAGGTAACAGGTCCTATACTGTTATTTAAAGACAACATGGAAATTTATAAATCTATACTGGAACAGTTGAAAATTCATGACGATGATGTTATTGAAGTGGAGTTTGGGGATGAATTTCAGAAGATAAATGGGCGGAAATTCCTAATTAGCGGATCAGAAGAAGACTATGTTCAATTATTGCATAGCATAAACGATCAAAATATCAGCAGCATTATACATATGTCTTCTATCAGCCGCCAAGGAACGGAATCATTAACAGATTTAGAAGACATGCAGAATAAAGGCGTATACAGCCTGTTCCGCTTAGTCCGGGGATTAAGTAAGAATAAGATGAAAAGCAATATTAATTTGCATCTTATTTCTGAACTTGTGACAGAAGTGTCCGGAGAAGAAAATACAATCAATCCATTGGGCGCCGCGTTGTTTGGTCTGGGACGTGTTATTTCGCAGGAGTTCCAAAATGTTTCATGTAAAGCAATTGATATTGATGAACATACTTCACCGGAAATTATTAGTGAGGAGTTAAGAACAAAAGGGAAACACTATCAAGTCGCCTTTAGGGATGGTAAGCGGTATATCAGTCGGTTGGATACGGTTGAACCGATAAAGGATAAGAAACACGGCGGTATGGAGATTAAAGAAAACGGTGTCTATATGATTACCGGCGGCACCGGCGGAATCGGTTTGGAGATCGCAAAGCACCTGGCTGGAAAACATAACGTCAATGCTGTATTGCTCAATCGCTCTAAACTGCCTGATCAAAGCCGATGGGACGATATCATTGCTGATGGAACGGATTTAAAGCTTTGCAGAAAACTGAAGTCCATCAGAGCTATCGAGTCAATGGGTTCTAAAGTTGATTGCTACAGCTGTGAAGTTTCTGACTTAAACAGCATGGAGCCGGTAATTGAAGAAATAAAACAGAAATACGGTACGATCAATGGCGTGTTCCATTGTGCCGGAGTTGCCGGGGACGGTTTCCTCTTTAGAAAAGAAGCTAATATTTTTAAAGAAGTGCTCGCTCCTAAAATTAATGGAACATGGGTTATCAATCATTTAACGAGAGACGTAGATTTAGATTTCACGATTTTGTTCTCCTCAATTAATTCTATTTTCGGAGGTGCCGGACAGGGAGATTATACAGCTGCAAATGCTTATTTAGATTCCTTTGCTTATATGCAAAACAAACAGGGGAAAAACACGCTGTCAATTAACTGGCCGGCTTGGGATGAGGTCGGCATAGCTGTCGATTATGGAATTACTGATGAGAGCTCTATTTTCAGATTATTGACGGTAGAAAGGGCTATTTCCGTTTTAGAAGAAATAGCATCGAATAAGCTTACTAATATCATTCCAGGTACATTAAATATGAAGCTCCTCGCTTTTGCGAAGGATGAATTGTCTTTTGAATTATCTGAGCAAATCAAAAACAAATTAATAGATAAAAACAGGACAAAAAACGAAGCAGAAAAACGTCGAAGAACAGATACTGAAGATATAGTGCTGAAAGGAAAGGGAGAACTTTACTCTGATACCGAAAAAAGTATTGCGCAAATGTACTCTATGGTTTTGGATATGCAAGAGCTGGATTTATATGAAAGCTTTAGTGCCATGGGCGGCGATTCTATTATGGCAACCCAACTGTTAAAACTGATAAATCAACAATATCCTGACATTGTGGATATATCTGATATATTTACATATTCCTCTGTAGTGGAGCTATCAGAGTATATTGACAAGCAGCTGAATAAAGATCATCAGCAAGAAACGGAAGAAGATACTGCTGAAAATCGGCTTGAGCAAGAACTCAACAATCTATTTGACGACCTGGAGAACGGCAAAATCAATATACAAGAAGGATTGAAAATTCTAGAAAACTAGTTTCGGAAAAGGGGAAAATTAATGAAGAATACAGAAGAAAACAAGACTGCAATCATAATCGGAGGCGGTATTGCAGGAATGGCCGCGGGCTGTTACTTGCAAATGAACGGATACAGCACGAAAATTTTTGAAATGGGTTTGCTGCCGGGTGGTTTATGTACCGGCTGGAAGAGAAAAGGGTACTTTTTTGACGGTTGTATCAGCTGGCTGGTCGGTTCAGGACCTAACAATACCTTCCATAAATTTTGGAAAGAACTGAATGTAATACAAAATATGGAATTCATTAATGATGAAGAATTTGCGGTTGTTAACTTTAGAAATGGTGATACATTTACGCTGTATGCTGATGTAGATAAATTAGAACAGGAGTTTTTAAGAGTTGCACCTGAAGATGCGGAAACAATTAAGCTTTTAACTGATGGCATTCGAGTTGTTTCTGATGTAGAGCTGGATTTGGATAAAGCGCCCGAACTGTTCGATTTAGCAGACTTTGAGGCCTTCAAAGCAAAGGCTGGCCCTTACATGAAAGTAATGGGGCAATGGGGAAAAGTGACGATCAAAGAATTCGCCCAGCGCTTTAAAAGCAGTTTTGTAAGAGAAAATGTAAATCGTCTGTTTTGGTTTAATGTAGATACCCCTATATCTTACTTTATGGCTACTTTAGGCTGGGCTAATAGCAAATCTTCAGGACATCCTGTAGAAGGTTCTCTGCAATTCGCAAAAATTATTGAAGCCAGATATGTTGAATTAGGCGGTGAGATTCAATATAAATCACCTGTTTCTAAGGTTTTAGTAGAAAATGATAAAGCGATCGGAATAGAGCTGAAAAACGGACAGTGTCATTATGGAGATATCGTCATTTCAGCAGCGGATGGCTATAAAACTATTTTTGAAATGCTGGATGGAAAATATACAGATGATGAACTGACATTTTGTTATGACAACCTTAAAACAAGTGCACCGCAAATTTATGTCGGATTGGGCGTATCAAAAACGTTTGAAAAATATCCTCATTATTTGAGTCTGGAATTAGAACAGCCTCTTAATGCCTATGGCTGTGACAACGTTAAAAACATATTTGTGAAAATATATAACGAAAATCCTTCATTCGCGCCTGATGGCAAAACGAGTATTATCGTGTATGCGAAAACTTCTGCTGAATACTGGGAGACTTTGCAAAAAAACAACCGCGAAAAATATGAAGAAGAGAAAAAAGCAATTGCGAATGTAATGATTGATGAATTAGACAAATGGTTTGGTGAAATTAAATCAAATATTGACGTGACTGATGTATCCACCCCATATACGATCAGAAGATACACAAATAATAGAAATGGAAGCTGGCAGGGCTGGGAAAAACAGATGGAAGGCATCATGCACGAGAAAAAACTGAAACGTTCACTTCCCGGACTTAAAGACTTTTATATGGTTGGGCATTGGAGTCAAGTGGGAGGAGGTCTTCCGAGTGTTGTCTTACAGGCCAGAAATCTGGTGCAGGTGTTATGTAAAGAAGATGGAAAGGTTTTTGAGACAAAAATTAACTAATTCAATAAGCTGCTTCAATTGAAGCAGCTATTCTATATATCCATGATGCTTCTCATATTTTATATAGAATCAAAATCGATAGGGGTGATTAATCGTGGATGATATTTCGATTATAAAACAATATGTATTGGAGCAAGTAAAAGAGCAAAAAATGGACAGGGAAATGGCTTTGCGCATTTTAAAAGGATTATCTGATAAGTCCAAGAAAAATCAATGTGATATTGCCATTATCGGCATATCCTGCCGTTTCTCAAAAGCCAATAATGCAAAAGAATACTGGCAAAACATTATGAACCGTGCCTCATGCATCCGGGACTTACCGGAGAAGCGGCGGAAAGATATTGATCCATTGCTGCCCAGTGCGAATGAGAATTCTTATTTTAGAGCGGGATTCTTAGATGAAATTGATAAGTTTGATTCATCATTTTTCAGAATTTCGCCAAGAGAAGCCATGCTTATGGATCCGAAACAAAGATTGTTTTTGGAGACAGTTTATCACGCTATTGAGGACTCCGGTTATGCGGGGAACAAGTTACAAGGTTCGAATACAGGTATTTTCGTTGGACATGATCATAGCGGTGACTTGAAGTTTTCCTATGCTTCCCTAGTAAAGGATGCGGATATGATTGCAATGACGGGTACTTATCCCGGCATATTGGCAAGCAGGACCTCCTACATTTTTAATCTGAAAGGGCCAAGCTTGGTTGTTGATACAGCCTGCTCTTCCGGACTCGTTTCGGTTCATCTTGCTTGTGAGGCACTTAAAAATGAAGAATGCAGCATGGCTATTGCGGGAGGCGTTAATTTATTTCTGAGACCTGAAAATATAGGTACGATGAGCGAAATAGAAGCGGAAAACGCTAAAATCAGCATTTTTGATAAAAATGCAAAGGGGACCGCATGGGGTGAGGGGATTTCTGCTATTGTATTAAAACCTTTACATAGGGCTATAGAAGACAGAGACCACATATATGCTGTCATTAAAGGGAGCGCTACGAATAATGACGGGGCTTCTAACGGAATCACTGCTCCTAATGCTGAATCACAAGAGAAATTGATTTCCCGTGCCTGGAAGAATGCGAATATTAGTCCGGAAACTATTTCTTATATTGAAACACATGGAACAGGCACGATTTTGGGAGACCCGATTGAGATCAAAGGGATAACGAATGCGTTTAAGAAATATACCGATAAAAAGCAGTTTTGCGGTATAGGTTCAGTCAAACCCAATATCGGCCATACAGTAGGGGCATCAGGCATGGCGTCTCTCATTAAAGCATGCATGGCTTTAAAAGAGAAGGTCATCCCCCCAAGTATCAACTTTAATGAACCGAATCCTTTAATTAATTTTTCGAATTCACCTGTTTATGTGAATGACATGATAAGAAATTGGGAAAAAGGAGAGACGCCAAGAAGAGCCGGTGTAAGTTCGTTTGGCTTCAGCGGAACCAACTGTCATATTGTATTGGAAGAAGCACCTGAAATAATAGGTGAGACTGAACAGAGACAGGTAAAAGAGGTATTCACTCTGTCTGCAAAAAATAAGTCCGTCCTGAATGATATAGCATCAAAGTATCTTCATTTTATCTCGGAAGAAAACAATTTGAATCTCTCTGATCTTTGTTATACAGCGAATACGGGAAGAAAACATCTGGAGAATAGAGTGTGTTTTCTCGTAAAAGACATCGAAGATATGAAGGAAAAACTTGAAAGTCTGCTCGAAGCGCCGGTTCAGCAAGAAGAAGCTGCATTTTCTTATAAGACCGATAGAGATCTAAGTACCGCTGCTGGAAAAAAACTTAAGGCTTATAATGCAGGCGGGAGAACAGATGAGAGTCTTCTGATTGATATAAGCAAGCTCTATGAAAAAGGTGCAGAGATTGATTGGGAAATGTTATATGAAGGAGAAAAAAGAAGAAAAATCAGCTTGCCGGGTTACGCATTTTTGCGGGAGAGACATTGGGTGAAACTGCCTGAAAAATTACCGATAAGCAATGCACCAGATAACCCTTCAGTCAACAAGCCTCAAATAATAAGACTGAGTGGCAGGGAAGACGGCTGTTATTCAGAAACAGAGCTAATGGCAGGACAAATTTGGGGAAATGCCCTTGGAATCAATCCGATCGATGTTACATCCGATTTTTATGAAATGGGCGGAGATTCAATCATAGCAATAGAAATCATCAACTTTATCAATAAACAGCAAGGAACGGAGCTTTCAGTTTCAGACTTGCTAAAGCATTCGAATATAAAACTCTTCTCAGCTTATTTGGATGAATATTCTCTGAGGAAGACAAATGATGTGAATGTGATTCCCAAAGCAGGCGATTTAGAGTGGTATGAGGCCTCATCTGCACAGAAAAGAATTTTTATTCTAGATCAATTAAATAAAAACAGCACTTCTTATAATATCCCGTTCTTTTTAATGATTGAAGGAGAGTTGGACGATAAACGTTTAGAAGATGCGTTTAAAAAATTAATAATCAGGCATGAGGTTTTAAGAACGTCCATAGGTTTAAGGGACGGGCAGCTTGTGCAAATCATAGAAAAAGACGTTCGATTTAAAATGGATAGAATCAAGACCTCCGAAGAAGAATTAGAGAGCCTTATGTCTAATTTTGTCCGCCCGTTTGATGTAGAAAAGGCTCCTTTACTGCGTGCAGGATTAGCCGAGATTAGTCATCAAAAACATCTTTTAATGATAGATTTACAGCATATTATAGCGGATGGGGCGTCTATCCCGATCTTCCAAAGGGAATTGATAAATTTATACGAAGGCAACGAACTGCCGTCATTGAACATTCAATTTAAGGATTTTGCGATATGGCAAAATGAATTATTTCATACTGAAGAAATGAAAAAACAAAAAGATTTTTGGTTAAATGAGTTTAAAGGAGAAATTCCCGTTCTCAATCTGCCCGCAGATTTTTCAAGAGAAGCCGAACGAGATGATCAAGGTGAACGAATCTATTTTTATGCAGGAAGAGAGCTGACTGCCAAGTTAACAGAATTAAACGCAAAACAAAAAGTCACCCTTTTCATGACTTTAATGGCTTCATTTAATGTGCTTCTCCATAAACTTACTGGTCAAGAAGATATTATTATCGGCACACCTGTAGCCGGAAGAAAGCATAAAGAATTAGAAAACATGATAGGAATGTTTGTAAATACGCTGGCACTGAGAAATAAACCATCTGCCGACAAAACATTCAAAGAACTGCTTGAAGCCGTTAGGGATAATGCGCTTCTAGCTTATGAAAATCAAGATTATCCTTTTGAAGAGCTTGTAGACCATTTGAACCTTGAGAGGGATATAAACCAGAATGCTCTTTTCAACGTTATGTTTGTCCTTCAGCTGATGGATAATCCGGCAATTGAAGTAAATGGGCTGAAATATAAGCCGTATCTTTATGAAAACAAAACAGCGAAATTTGATCTTCTGCTTCAAGCATTTCCTTCAAAAGAGGATATCAAGTTTGAGTTCACTTATTCATCAAACTTGTTTAAGCGCACAACTGTAGAAAAATTCTCACAGCGATTCTTAATGATCCTCAATCATATTGTTGAAAGTCAAGATGGACTAATCGGGGAGATTAACATTTTAGAAGAAAATGAACGACGCGAAATATTGAGTTACAGTGGAAGATCACTGAGAAGCAGAGGCACAGATGCATCTATCTGTGAGCTTTTTGAGAAGCAGGCGGAAGCAACGCCGAATCAAATAGCTGTGTCTGCACAAGACGGAAGCTTAACTTATAGTGAGCTGAACAAAAATGCAAACCGGCTTGGAAGAGCACTCATTCAAAAAGGTGTCAAAAAGAATGAAGCAGTAGGCATAGCTGCAGACCGAACCACTGATTTTATCATCGGAATAATGGGAATTTTAAAAGCAGGAGCAGCTTATCTGCCAATTGATCCATCATATCCGCAAGAAAGAGTTGAGTATATGCTCAAAGACAGCGGGGCCCGTTTGTTACTGACGGATCGCAACAATCATGGTCAAAGGTACGGAGTAGAAAGTGTTTGTCTGAATGAATTGGAAACAGTTCCAGACGACGGGAGGAATGTTAAAGGAGGAACGGAAGGGCATAGCCTTGCCTATATCATCTACACTTCTGGATCAACGGGACACCCAAAAGGTGTGATGATCGAACATAAAAGTATAGCGAATTTAACAGAAGCCCTGCATGAACGTATCTACTGCAAACATGGCGGGCAGCAGAATGTAGCGTTGTTGGCACCCTTTTCTTTTGACGCTTCTGTCAAACAGATTTTTTCTGCACTGCTTTTGGGACACTCTCTTTACATCGTCTCTGAAGAAGCCAGGCATGATATCACGAAACTTGCTGAATTCTATATCCAAAATAAAATAACTATTTCTGATGGAACACCAGCCTATCTCAGCCTGCTCTCTGAGTCTCCGCAGTGTGGCCGTATAGGTGTAAAACATTTTATTATAGGCGGCGAAGTGCTTAAACCTGAAGAAGTAAAGCGTTTCTATAAAGTATTTAAAAAGAATGACCGTCCTTATATAACAAATGTATATGGACCGACGGAATGCTGTGTTGATGCTGCAGCTTATACGATAAACCAGGATAATATTTCCAATATAAAGAGAATCCCTATCGGCACACCGATAAAAAACTGTTCTATCTACATACTAGATAAACAGCAGAAGCCTGTGCCGCCGGGAGTTATCGGAGAGTTATACATCGGAGGGGAAGGAGTTGGACGAGGCTATTGCAATCGTGAAGAACTAACCAAGGCTAAATTTATCCCGGATCTTGTTCATTCTGGTGAGAAAATGTATAAAACCGGAGATTTAGGCAAGTGGAATGAGGATGGGAATATAGAATTTGCCGGAAGAATCGACCGACAAGTAAAAATCAGAGGATTTAGAATTGAACTGGATGAGATTATAAACAGACTGCTGTCTCACCGCAATGTTCAAGAAGCGGTTGCGATTGCTCACAATGATCAGATATATGCCTATACAGTATGTAAAGATACGCAGCCGCCTTCTCAGCTAAAAGAATACTTATTGGAATATCTGCCGGAATATATGATCCCGACAGTCATTATTGGCATAGATAAAATTCCGTTGACGAACAATGGGAAGACTGATGTAAAACGTTTGCCGCTTCCAGCTGAAAATAATGCCGAGCTGCATCACTTTATTGCTCCGAGAAACGAGATTGAACGAATCGTCAGTGAGGTTTGGTCCGACATTCTTGAAGTTTCTAAAATCAGTATAAAAGATAACTTTTTCGTTTTAGGCGGAGATTCAATTAAAGCCATACAAGCAGCGGTCAGAATGGAAAAATTCAATCTTAGGCTGGAAGTGAAAGACATCTTTCATTACCAGACAATCGAAGGAGTTTCGAATAAAGTCAGTTATATAACAGCGGCATCTGATAACAGTGTGATAACGGGAGAAGCCCGTCTTGTGCCAATTCAATGCTGGCTGGCTGAAAGCCATAATGATACTCTGCACCATCGGAATCTTTCTTTTATGTTATACAGGGAAGCCGGGTTTGGCGAAGATATTGTAAAAGACATTTTCACCCGGATTATTCAGCATCATGACAGTCTGAGAACAGTATTCAAACGTAAAGGCGATAGAATGGTACAGGTAATCAGAGGCCTGACGGACGGCGACTTGTTTGACTTTCATCTGATCAATGCAATAAACATGCCGCAATCAGTTTTAAAAATGAAAATAAATCAAATACAAGCCAGTATGGATCTGACTCACGGCCCGCTTGTTAAATTGGCACTCATTAAGGAAGCAGATGGGGAACATCTGTTAATCGTCATTCACCAAATGATCATTGATCATATGTCTTGGAGAATACTGCTTGAAGATTTTAATACAGCATATCAGCAAGTTAAAAGTAACGAAGACATTGTATTACCAAATAAAACCGATTCGTATTTAAAATGGTCTGATTATCTCTATAAATATGCTGAAAGTGAACGGCTGTTGTTTGAGAAAGAGTATTGGACGAAAATCGAAAATGTTTATGCTCCGTCTATTCCGGTTGATATTCAGGGGCAAATTGCCAAAGTCAAAGATAACAGACAAGTGTACAGGCAGTTTAATGTTCGGGAAACTGAAAATATAATGAATGCGATTCAAGGACAAGATCATTTCACTATTGAGACTGTTTTGCTCACAGCTTTAGGTTTGACAGTAAAACATCAAACAGGCAGTAATACATCTCTCGTGCACTTAGGCAACCATGGCCGCACTCATCAGAGTGAGAAGCTTAATATCTACAGAACAGTAGGCAGATTTTCTGCAATCTATCCGGTGGCTTTGGAGGTCTCCGATTCTGATCATATCGGTTCGAGTTTAGATAATGTTAACTCGACCTTAGCCAATATTCCTGATCAAGGGATAGGATATGGTATTTTAAGATATTTAAAACAAGATATAAAAGAGAAATCAAAACCAGACATTTCATTTAATTATATGGGCGAATTTGATAATGAACTGCACACAGAAAGCTTTACGGTATCTCCGCTTTCAACCGGGAATGATATAAGTGAAGATGAAATTTGGAATTACAAGTTTAAGTTTATTGTGTTGGTAAGAGAGAAAAAATTGAGCATTGGAATTGAATATAATCAAAATCAGTACTATAAGAGTACTGTAGAAAATCTGCTCAATCAGTATATGCGTTATATCAAAAAAGCAGCAGAAACCATTTAATTAATCGGAGGTTAACGTAAATGACCAATTCAGTTCAGCAAGATAAACAAGTACCGAAGAAATATCCTCAGGCCGCAGTCATGCAAATGGTTTCAGGGCTGGGGTTTTCCCTGGCAGTTAAAACAGCGGTAGAATTGGATGTATTTTCCGCTTTTCAAAATGGACCAGCTTCAGCGGAAGCGATAGCTGAAGCCCTTGAATTGAACCCCTCTGCCTTATTCAGGCTCTTAAGAGCGCTGGAATCCGTCGGTTTGGTCGCCCAAGCTCAAAATGGCTATTATGATGTAACAGAGTATGGTGCCACTTTGATGCCTGGGAAAGCAAAATCCATTGAGCCTTTGGTAGAATATCTGCTGCATGAAACAGTAGTGCAGTCTATGTTTAAAATGGATTATAGTATCAAAACCGGCAAATCCGCTTTTGAAGCCATTTATGGTGATAAATGGTATGAGAATAATAGTCTTGATCAAGATTACTTAAAAACAATGGATAAGGCGATGGAGATTTATTCAAAAATGAGTCTGCCATCCATATTGAAAGCTTACTCATTTGAAAAGTTTGATGTTATCGTAGACGTCGCGGGAGGAATGGGCCAGTTAATAACAGGCATTTTAGGTGTGGCTCCTAAATCAAAGGGGATATTGTTTGATCTTCCAAAAACGATACAAAGTGCAAAAAAGCATTTAGCATCTTCAGAGATGAGCGAACGCTGTCAGTTTACGGAAGGGAGTATGTTTGAGGAAATTCCTTCCGGCGGAGACTTGTATGTGATAAGCAAAGTGTTAAACGATTGGGATGATGAGCATGTGGTTGCTATTCTTGAAAATATAGCCGGTGCCATGTCTGATCATTCCAAGCTGATTATAGTTGAAAATGTGCCTGAAGCAGACAGGCTGTCCCCTGAAGAAGCTTTTCGTGATTTATTATTTTTAGTATGTTCTGCAGGCGGCAGAGTCAGAAAGAAAACCGAGTTTGAACAATTGATTGAAAAAGCCGGATTAACACTATTAAATGTAATTCAGACCCCGAGTAAATACACAATTTTGGAGTGTGGAAAGAAATAATGTTATATAAGCTATCTCCTTTAGGAGATAGCTTTTTTATATAAAAAGTTCACCAATTTGACTGATTGATTCTGTCTATCTATTGATTTCTCTGATAAAATGAAACTTATAATATTTAACATAATTATAAATTTGAACCACAAGGAGGAAGAAACATGAAAAAAAGACTCGTTATGCTATTTGCCGCGGCCGCCGCTGCTTTGTTGCTTGTGAGCGGGTTGTGGGCTCCGTCAGCGTCTGCGGCGCCGGCTCCTGCTTTAACACAAATCCGTATTATCGGTGTGACGTCTGACGGTCAGAATTACCAATGGGAAAATATCGGTCCGAACCAAATCAGCGCATCAAAACCGATGAAGGGGACAACGGGTTATTTAGCCGTATATTTCCAAGGGTATCCGAACAATAATACGATCCAGGCGTTTAACAACGGAACGAATATTACAAATCTTACGTCAAAAGCGCTGGAAGATGAATATACGAAAAACGGCAATATCGTTACAGGCTATATTAAATATTACAGCGTTCCTCTTTCTTATGTCAGTTCAGGAACGTTCTCTTTCTCCGCAACGGGGCTGAACGGGCCGTACACGCCGTTAAGCAGCGGATTTTTCTCCATTCAGGTACAGAGTTAAAACAGCCGCCCGGTGCTTTCATGTATAGTTTTCCTCTCTTTCCGGGAAGCTATTCCTAAAGAAAAGGGAGGGCTTACATGATGGACAGGACACTCGGATATTTGCGCGAGTCGCTTTCGAACCACTTGGAGCATGATGTGTGCCGGGGGATTTATAAAAAGCTTCAGGTGAAGCATTATGCAAATGAGGGCGAGTTCGTGAAAGATCTAAATGATCTGGAAATGGATGCGTTGAATCAGGTGCTTGAAAAGGAAATCAAATATGCTGAGAACGAGCAGGATGAGAAGCGCACGATGGAATTGAATGAAGTATATGAGCTTCTATTTTAAAGAGCCTCCCGGCGGCCGGGAGGCTTTTTATTGTTTCGGAACCAGTTTACAGAATCATCCAACCCTTTGTATAATGGATAGTTGTGAAAAACACAGACGGAGGAGAAACATGAACGAAATAAAAAAACAGACGGTTCTTGAGTTGTCATCGGTTGAAAAAGCTTTGGTTTATCTGGTGCCGCCATTATTGGGGCTGGTCATCGGATGGTTTCTGCCGGTCATTGCGAAGTGGGCCGTAACATTGGATTGGCTGCCTTTTCACGGGCCGCTGGAAATAATCGCTTCCTTTCACGGATGGAAGGCTGCGGCTGCAACCGCCGTTATCGGCTTAATTGGGGGAGTGTGGCTGACGCGGGCAGCTTTTAAAGAAAGTCTTGTGGCAGTCGTGACGGACAGCGAGGTGTCCTTAACCATATATAATGAAGAAAGCGTGTTTTCGAAAGACAGCATTTCCGGTGTGTTTACGGATGGGAAGTATCTTGTCTTATTAGGCACTGAAGGACAGGAGCTTTTTCGGGAGAAGCTTGAGCCGGCGGTTGAAAAAGCGGCTGATGCGTTTCGCGCGCATGGGTATGTCTGGCTGGGGACGGAAGATCCTTTTAAAGAAGAATACAAACGGTGGGTGCCGGACACGCCGGATTTGGAGCCTGGGGCAAATGCTCTTTTAAAAGCGAGAGAAAAGGCGCTGAAAGAGGAGGAAAAGGCTGATGCGAAAGAGCTGAAAGCGGAAATATCCAAACTGGGCATTACCGTGCGGGAGAAAGGGTCGCGCCAATATTGGCGGATCTATAAAACGCCGTCTGCATAAAAAAAGCTGCCGCCGTTTGATACGGCCGGGCAGCCCGGGAACAGATTATTTCTTCTTGTCATCATAATATTGAACCGGGTACATGGAGCCTTCGGATACCATTTTGTTATCTTCAATATCTTCGGGATGCGGGTTGCCTGCTTTGTTGACGGGGAATGATTCAATATCCTGCTTCCCGGAGAGCGATGTTTTCATATTGCGGATAAAGTTCATCACCTTTTGGCGGTTTGATTTATCTTTGAGCAGGTAGGAAGTCACTCCGACAGTCGACACGGCAAGTCCTGAAATGAGCAGTTTTTGTTTCACGATAAAAACTCCTTTCTATTTCTGGCTTGCAGTAGTTATTCCCGCTTAACGGCTGTTTAAACATCGGAAGGTTAATTTTGGCTTGCCGCTTTAATGCGATAAAGATTGACAAAACTATTTTCAGAATAATATTATAAATATATGATAGCGCTGGAGTCATATTTTAATTGAAAGGTGTTAACTTTATGAATCAATTACATCGCAGAATGGGAACGTTTGCACTCATGATGGTCGGACTTGGGTCGATGATTGGCTCCGGTTGGTTATTCGGGGCGTGGCGGGCGGCTCAGATTGCGGGACCTGCCGCAATTATTTCCTGGATTATCGGTATGATCGTAATTTTGTTTATCGCACTTTCTTACAGTGAATTGGGTTCAATGTTCCCGGAAGCCGGGGGAATGGTAAAATATACTCAATATTCTCATGGATCATTTATTGGATTTATCGCAGGATGGGCAAACTGGATTGCGATTGTTTCCGTTATTCCGGTGGAGGCGGTTGCGTCTGTTCAATATATGAGCTCATGGCCGTGGGACTGGGCAAAGTGGACAAGCAATCTCGTTCACAACGGCACACTTACGGGAGAGGGGCTCGGCTTCGCATCCGTATTGCTGATTATTTACTTTTTACTGAATTATTGGACAGTTAACCTGTTTTCAAAAGCGAATTCATTGATTACCATCTTTAAAATTATTATTCCGGGGCTGACAATCGGAGCGCTGCTGTTTACCGGTTTTCACGGCGGAAACTTCACATCCGGTTCAAGCATTGCGCCGAACGGCTGGGCGAGCGTGCTGACGGCGGTGGCCACATCAGGTATCGTATTTGCGTTTAACGGGTTTCAAAGCCCGATTAACATGGCCGGAGAAGCAAAAAATCCCGGCAAATCGATTCCGATTGCGGTTGTCGGTTCGCTGCTGGTCGCAACCGTCATTTACGTCCTATTGCAAATCGCATTTATCGGTGCGGTTGAACCTTCCATGATCGTTCACGGCTGGAGTCACCTGAACTTTAACTCTCCATTTGCCGATTTGGCGATCGCATTGAATATCAACTGGCTTGTCATTATTCTTTATGCGGATGCGTTCGTATCTCCGTCGGGAACGGGTATCACATATACCGCTACGACGTCACGCATGATTTACGGCATGGAAAAAAATAAATATATGCCGAGCATTTTCGGAAAGCTTCATCCGCTGTACGGCGTGCCGCGCCAAGCGATGATTTTCAACCTGATCGTATCGTTTATCTTTCTGTTTTTATTCAGAGGATGGGGCGTGCTTGCTGAAATCATTTCCGTAGCGACGCTGATTTCTTATATCACGGGTCCCGTGACGGTAATGACGCTGCGGAGGACGGCGGCGGATTTGTACAGGCCTCTCCGTCTGAAAGGACTCAGCGTGGTTGCACCGCTCGGCTTCGTGTTCGCGTCTCTCGTGCTGTATTGGGCGCGCTGGCCGTTAACAGGGCAGGTGCTGTTTATCATTTTGATCGGCCTTCCGATTTATTTCTACTACCAAGCGAAAGCGAAGTGGAGAGGATTCCGCAGAAACTTTAAAGGCGGCGTTTGGATGGTTGTCTATCTGCTCAGCATGATGGTCATTTCATGGCTCGGAAGTGAAAAATTCGGCGGTCTGAACATCATTCCGTACGGATGGGATATGGGGCTGATCGCAATCGTTGCCCTTGCCTTCTATGCGTGGGCGCTGAAGAGCGGATTCAAGACTGAGTATTTGAAAGACGCCAAAGCAATCAACGATCAATTAAAAGGCGGGCAGGCGGAAGCCGCTGCCGGAAAAGAATAATGATTGATAAAAACCTTGCGGTAACGTTTCCGCAAGGTTTTTTGATCAGGCAAAAAAACATGGGTTCGGCATCATCTCCGAACCCATGCTGGCTTTATGATTTATATTCTTTTTTAACCTTTTGAAATATATCCGCATAGTTGGTGAACACACCGGTTACGCCCCAATTCAGCAGACGGCGCATGTCCGTCTCGCTGTTCACGGTGTAAGGGTGAAGCAGTAGGCCGTGGCTGCGAATGTTTCGGACATTTTGAGCGTTCAGCGCTTTGTAATCCGGTCCGATTCCGACGGCATATGTTTTGATGTCTGTTAAATCTGCGTCAGTCATTGAGGTCATCTGTTCCGCTTCAAGCAATTGGACGGCGGGAAGTTTCGGATCGAGCTGTTTGATTTTCAGAAGGCTCTCCCTGCTGAAAGACTGAATGATAACTTGTCCAAGTTTCGCATGCTTACCTGCCAGTTTGTATTTTTTCAGTGAGGCGATCAGTTTTTCTTCCATACCCGGATATGTTTCAGGCGCCTTTGTTTCAATATAATAGTTTGCATGTCTGCCGAACCGTTTTAACACGTCATCAAGTGTGGGAACGCGAAGTCCGGCGTATTGCGGTTTTGCTTTTTCCGGATAGGCCTTATTGAACCAAGAACCGGCGTCGAGCTTTTGAATCTCGGCTAATGTATGATCCTTCACCCAGCCTTGTCCGTTTGTGGTGCGGTCCAGTTTTTCATCATGCATGACGATCAGCTTGCCGTCTTTTGTCATTTGTAAATCCAGCTCAATATAGTCAGCCTTCATTTTTTGCGCAGTTTCATAAGAAAGGATCGTGTGCTCCGGGACATACCCCGAAGCACCGCGATGGGCAATGGTTAAAATTCTGTCAGGAGACAAGAGGTTTCCTTTTCCCGCCGCCGATACAGGCGTGACGATGAATGACAATAAACCGAATGAAAGCAATACCAAAGCAAACAACTTATGTTTCCGCATGTTTTCTTCCCCCTTAAAAATCAATATCTGTCTCTAGTGTAGAAAATCGTTGTAAATGCTGTACTGCAAAAATATTAATCTTTTATGTTGTTTTCTTACACATGCTCCGCCCGCTTGCCTGTATTCCACGTCATAGCCAAGAAGACGATGGACAGCACGCATGAGGAGATAAGCATGATAAAGCCGCCGTTCCAGTCAAAGCGGTCTACGACATAACCCATGATGGCGTTGGCGAAAGCAGAGCCACCGATGTAGCCGAAAAACCCGGTTAAGCCGGCTGCTGTTCCCGCCGCTTTTTTAGGCGCAAGGTCAATGGCCTGAAGTCCGATCAGCATGACAGGCCCATAGATTAAGAATCCGATGCTGATCAGCGCGATATTATCGATGAGCGGATGACCGGCAGGGTTAAGCCAGTAGACCAATACAGCGATAAATACGCCGGCCATGAACAGCACGCCGGCCGGTGCGCGGCGGCTTTTGAAAAATCGGTCGCTGATCCAGCCGCACAAAATCGTTCCCGGAATTCCCGCATATTCATAAAGGAAATAAGACCATCTGGAATCTTCAGGAGAGAACCCTTTCGCTTCCGTCAAATAAGTCGGCGCCCAGTCAACGACACCGTACCGCACGAAATAAACAAAGACATTGGCAAATGCGATATACCACAGAAATTTATTATTCAGCACGTATTTGAAAAGAATTTCTTTGGTCGTCATCTCTTTTTCCTGGTCTTTGAACGCATGTTTCGGATAGTCATTCCGGTATTCTTCAATCGGCGGAAGCCCGCAGGATTGCGGCGTGTCCCGAACGAGAAGAACAATCACAAATGAAATGACGATGGCGATAATCGCCGGAAAGAAAAATACGCTTTTCCAAGTAACAAACATGGCGATGCCGAGAGTCACGAGCGGGGCGAGAATACCTCCGCCTATGTTATGGGCGACATTCCATATCGACATTTTCGTTCCGCGTTCACTGATGGAAAACCAATGAGCCATCGTCCGTCCGCAAGGCGGCCAGCCCATCCCTTGAAACCATCCGTTAATAAACATAAAAATGAACATAATCGTCACGCTTGACGTGACCCATGGCATGGAAACAAATAAAATGTTGACGACACCTGACAAAAACAGACCTGTCGCAAGGAAATACCTCGGGTTGCAGCGGTCAGACACCATCCCCATAATAAATTTGCTGAAGCCGTAAGCGATTGATACGGCCGCAAGCACCAAGCCAAGTTCCCCTTTTGAAAACCCTTGTTCCTGAAAATAAGGAATAGCGAAGGCAAAGTTTTTGCGAAGTAAATAATACCCGGCATACCCGATGAAAATCCCCAAAAATACCTGCAGCCTGAGCCGTTTATAGGCCGCATCCGTCTTTGAATCATCCAATCTCTCAATATGCGGAGCCGGCTTGAACAATTGAAACATCATATCCTCCCCTTTGCTGAACGTCTATCATGATGTATGTATGACTCCTTTCCTTGAAAATGACAAAAAGAACCAGAAATCACCCTTATGAAAGGGCGCGGTTTCCTGGTTCTCCTCATCTCCATCCAAAAATCATTAACTTGTATATGATAGCGCTTTCTTAAATTATCACAGTCTGGCGTGAATGTAAACGCTTTAAGGAAAGTTTTCATTTTTTTGAATAAATAACCGGAGGGAATATCAGCCGGAGCGCGAAAGATTTGATGTACTCGATTTTGTACTCAGGCATAAGATGTGTTAGGCCGAACTAAGAAAAGCGAAGGGAGTGCATCTGTTGATTGATGAGTTGGATTTTGCGTTCGGTGTTCTGCCGCTTTGTATCATCATCCTGTCAGTCGCCGGAACGTACCTGTTTAAAAACGCGTTCATTATGCCGGCTGCCGCTTTGGCCGTTTGCCTTATATGCACCTTTACCATATTGAATTTCTCGTTTATCGGGTGGGCCGTCGTGTACACGCTCGTCTCTTTCGCGTTATCGCATATTACGATGGTGGTGATCAGCCAAAATAAAAAATAGGATCGGCGGCAGCCGATCCAGCTATCAAAAGCAGAGATGCGTTCTCTGCTTTGTTTTATTTATGAATGTGCAGGAATTCCTTGATGACCGCGGTCTGTTCTTCTTTCGGATAGCTTCTGTACAGATGGCTGGCTAAGCGGACGGGGTCACCGAAGAAGTACCGCTCATATTGTGTCTGCCTTGTTCCAAAGGGGCTCATGGTCAAATCCCATGCGAGGCGGAACACTTTTACCCGGTCCTCAGCGTTCAATTCGGCCGCCTGTAAATATTGGTCAAGGTCTCCTCTGATGTCGGAACGGAACGCTTTTTCAGTCGGCAAAGTCACCATTCCGCTTGCCCCGATCAGCTGGATGATTTCCGTGAAGCGCGGGTAGATGTCAGGGAAAATCGCGCTGACCACGCGAAGCGGAGTGACACTCGGACGCATATAACCCCATTCGTCTGTTTCCGCATCATTCTCCGACTTTTCCAAAAGGGCTTTCATCGTTTCCAGACCGGTGATGATCTCAGCCATCTTGGCCTGAATATGCTGATATTCCCCCACATCTATCGCATCGACAAGCGTCTGGGCGAGGCCCAGGAGAAACTCCGTCTTTACAATTTGTCTCGTGATAACTTGATGAAATGCGAAGGCGTTAAAAGAGCTTTTCATATTAAAATCAAAAGCCGCCTCGTAATTATTGTAAAAAAATACGCGTTCCCAAGGGACCAAAACGTGATCAAATACAACGATAGAATCCATTTCTTCATATCTTGAGCTGAGCGGATAATCAAATGATGATTTTCCGAGTACGAAAGATTCCCTGCAGATGAATTTTACTCCTTTTGTATTGGAAGGGATTGAAAAAGCGAACGCTTCATCCGATTCAAAATACATCTTAGGCAGAGAAACCACGAGCACTTCATCCGTCAGGCCGCCTTGTGTGGCCAAAATCCGCGCGCCGTGTATGATAAGGCCTTTTTCATTTTTATCGACGACTTTTGCCGAGATAGGTGTCGGCGATACGTTTACACCCATTTGTGAACGATTCACCTGAGGGGTGATAAACGTGTGCGTAAAAGAAAGATCCTGTGCGGCAGCGCGTTCGTACAGCGCTTGAACATGTTCCGGAAAACAATGATCACGGTCTTTCAAAAGCGCGGCAGAGGAGGCGAAGCTCATCAGCACGGTATTCATATAATCCGGGCTTCGTCCCATCATTCCGTGCGTGTGTCTGGCCCAATGTTCGAACATGTTTCTTCTTCTTTTTACGTCTTCTTTCGTTTTCGGCTGCAGGTATGAAAGCCCGGCCCGTTCTTTTTTACCGGGAAGACTGTAAGTCATTTGATCTTTCATGTCCGGTTTCGTTTGCAAATCATAAAGAGAGCGCTTCGTTTCCAGAAGGCCCTTAAATGCGGGATGTTCAGAAATCTGTCCCTCGATCTTTTCACCATCAAGCCAAATCTCATTTCCTAGCTGATTTAATCGGTCAATGAACATTTTGCCATTAATGATACCCATCATGTCGCCCTTCTTTCTTTGCAGATCCACTACCTCATTATATTGAAAACGAAATTGGGTGTTCCGGTTATTTCCAAAGGGGAAGAGCCTTTTTTGATAAGGGGGGTGAAGGGATTGCATCATAAAAAAACCCCTTAAGCAGAGGGGTTTTTAACTGATCATGTCTTTGTATCGTTGTTCGAGGACAAAGTCTATCATTCCGGTGATACGGGTGTTTTCAGATTTTTGTCTGAAACGGTCAGACACTTGGATTTTCCTTGAAAACGGAAATACAGCAAAAATCCAAACAAGGCCGGCCAGGCCAAAAACCATCTGCAGAGCCATTTCAATCAAATCATTAAAATGAGTGCTGAAAAAAAAGATATATAACGTGATGAATGTGACTGTACATACGATTTTGACAGTATGTTGGAAGGTGAGGAGCGGTTCAGTGAAACACATTTTCATTTGATTCAGTGTGAGCGAATCTTGTTTCATTAAATATGTAAGCAGTTCTTTGTCATTTTGACTTCGCGGAATCAAATCATTTTCTATTTTTTGAACGGTGTCCTTGTATGTCTGCATATCAATCTTCATACGAATCCTCCTTAAAAAATAACTCCAAGAATACTCATTGAGCATTCCTGGAGCAAGGAGCTGCCTGTTCAATTATAGAAATAGTGATAAAACTGTGCTGAACAAGGCTGCAGCTCCTCCTAATTCAGGTGCTAAAACGACTAAAGCACCGATCCCTACAATAACAATAATTCCTGCGCCTGCAATAGCCATGGTATTCACGACAGAATCCCAATCCGGAGAGTACACTTCTTCGGAATCCGGCAATCTGAAGCTCTTTTGTTTTATTTTAAATGTAATGGTAGTTGTTAGTCCAGTAGTAGCACTGTCACCGACCGGAATATCAGGTGTATAAATTTTAAATTGAATATTCAGCGATCCCGCAGCCGGATTGACATACACTTCTAAATAACCGTTGCGGACTGACAAGCTCAGACTGTTAAGCAGGTTTTGATACGAATCAATTTGTGATGCTGTAAAAGAGACTTGTGAATCTCCCATCAGACCGGTAATATAAGCTCCCGGTTTGCCATTTGTAATGGTAACTGTGTTGGGAGAACCTTCGCTTGGCACTGTTGCCAAAAGTGAAGTAGATAAAAGAATATCCATTTCAGGTGATGCATAAATGGTTTCTGTCTTGTCGAATTCAAACATGGCATTCGCAAGATTCGATATATTTTCTAAAGCAGGAATGGTTGTTAAAATGTCCGTCAGTGTGCGCAGTCTTGCATCATACACGGGATCAGAAGGCGGATGGACGCTGCTTGCACCCGAGTCTTTTCCGGAGTATCCGTCTTTGTCAATGGCGACTTTTCCCGCTCCGCTTCCGATCGTTCCTTCATAAAATTGATCAAAAGCCCAGTTTTTCGGCATCGGGTATCCGAGGTTGCCGCTGAATCCGGTCGACATGTTAGCCGTAAAGCTATATTTGGTCAGACCTGCTTCTGACGTCCGGATACAAATGTTTCTCGGTCCGTATACCCCGATTTCATATTTCGGCGCAGTTGAGAACGCCTGCATTTTCATAAAAGCTGACTTGATTTCTTGGAAGTAAGGGATGATTTTATCCGTGACTTCATAATCATACGCATCAAAATCGACGGCAAAGTAAATGGTCGTTCCTGACGGAAAACCTAATCTTCGGGCGGCTGATGCAGCGCTGTACGCATCTCTCGTTCCTTGGTCTTTTACAAAATAAGAAGATTCATAGCCGCCGTCCTGATAAATCGGAAACACGCTTAAGCCGGCATTGAAAATCGCGGAAAGTTCTTTTGACGTTAACGCTTTCGATGTCAGTCCGCTGCTAGTCCGCACATTCCCGGTCAGATATCTTCCCACGATCTTATAGCCGTTCTCACGCAAAGTTTTAGCCGTATCTGCCGTCAAAATGGCAGCGGTGTCACAAGCTGAAGCAGCCCGCGTTGTGTCGCCTGAGCTTGATAATAAAGCTTTAATCGTCGGCATGTCCGCATAACCTGTCTGCGGCAGGCACATAAATTCTTGGAAAGCTTTCACTGCCGATACAACTCCGACGCCGTATTTTCCGTCGAATTCACCGGGGTCAAATGATTTCCCATTACAGTAAAGCGCGTATTGAACAATCAAAACAAAGCCTGTCCGTGAATCGCCGGGAGTCAAGGTAGGACATAAGCTGGTCGTTCCGTTCCCGAAAAATCCATTGGCGACGCTTGTGCTCATGCCTTCTTCTTTTTGCAGAGCATAGATGAGAGCCTTGTTTGTATCGCGGGCATATAAGCCGTCACAAGGCATCAAGCCGATGTAGTCATTGTAATCCCGGTTCAGGTTCTGCTGGATTTGGCGGATTCTTTTGTCGCCTCCCGCTACTAACCGAAAAGCGCTCATATCCAGCAAAGCCTTCATAATGAGTGCCGTGACGATGCCGTCTTGCTTAGTGAGCCCGGCCGCTTTTTGAAACTCTTTTACAGCGCTTTCGGTATTTTCATAGAAAACGCCAGAAAATCCGCCCGGGTTAAAACCTTTACACCACAGCGCCCCCTGCAGAATGTAATTCATGTTTGTCGGCTTAGAATCGGGAGCCTGCTTTTTCAACGGTTTAAACAATCTTTGTGTCGTCGGTCCGAAGTTATCGGCGGGTTCTGAAATACCGAGCTCAATTTGAAGCGCCCGTGTCAGACCGTAAATGGTATCCCAGCCTGTTTTTCCGTTTTCCGGCACCTTGTTGTACCCGTGTCTGCCTTTGTACGTCTCATTCAGCCATTGTTGTGTTTCCAGGACCATTTCGTCCATTGCAATCCCTCCATTACGTGTAGTGTGCGTTCATTCATAGGTGGCAAACGTATGACAGTTTGTCATGGGCGCAGGAGTTTGTCAGAGGACAGCCCCATCATACAAACGCCGATAGAGAGGCATTGATAGGTAAAGATCTCTCTATGACAATTGATACAAAAACAGCAAAATGGATAGCGCTTTAAAGTAACTTTATCACTTAATCAAAAATAACAAGAATCATAAGTATTAGTCATATAGTCATTTTCAGGGCTGTTCTCATCTCTTCCTGCAATCAAAATGGTTAGTTGGACGGATTTATGATTAGCTATATTGTCATTAACATAAATAGGGTAAATAGTTACAGGAAGGAAGGATTTTCTCGATGAAAAGCAAAAAGATTTTTAAGTCGCTCATCATTATTTTTACTCTTTTAATCAGCGGAATTGGTTTTATGGGTTTTTCTTCTCCGCAAAAAGCAGAGGCTAAAGACTGGCTTCATACTTATAAAAGCGGGTATTTCACTAACTATGTGATCAATACATATCATCCTAAATTCACTAAGACGACAAAAAAGTACAGCTTGAGAGCCGTGACTTTTAAATCCAACAGTAAAGGGAAGGGCACGTATAAAATATACGTTCAAAAGCAAGTCAACGGCAAAGGTGCCTGGAAAACAATCAAAACCGCCAATGCAAAGAAAAATGGAACGACTTATTTTGAAACACCTTCGTTAAAAAAAGGAGATTCATACAGATTTAAAATGGTCAATCAAGGTTCGAAAAAACGTGTCAATTATAGTGCGAGTTGGATTGTATTCGCTTCATAATTTTGATTTTCAGCTTATAATGTTTTAGCTGCCGCAGCTGTGGCAGCTTTTTATTTTCTCCGGAGCTCAACCGCCAGGGAGCCATCTGTCTCTTCGGGCGTACGTTTGTATTCACCGCATCATTCTGGATTATGCGGAAAGGTACATCGTTTCAATGAAAAGCCAATCCCGGGTCCTTTTGATTTGTTTGAAAATGTTCTGATATAAAAAAGGCGTGCCGCGGTGTAAAATGGCTATATTGATAAAAATGGAGGTTGAGATGGATCAAGATTATATGACTGAGCTTGTCTCAGTCCAGCTGAAGAAAATCCGGTCGGAGAGAGGCTACACACAGGAGAAAATGGCGGATGTGATCGGCCTTTCTAAAAAGTCGCTGGTGCAGATTGAGAAAGGGCGGGCGCTTGCGGAATGGCCGCACGTTGTGGCGGTTTGCGCGCTTTTCAGATCAAGTGAAACACTGCAATCCGTATTAGGAGATGATCCGCTGGAGGTCATTGAAACGGTTGCTCACCGCACAATTGACAGGCCGAAGGGGAAGACGATGGGCGGCAAGGTGTGGTGGAAAGCCATCGAGAAAAAAGGCGAGTTCCGCTTGCAGCAGCATTTGATTTCCCACCATTACCGCATCCTTGATTCTTATGATGATCTGTGGTTCAGCAGTTTTGAAAAGGCAGAAGCTTTGGAGCGGCTTGATGAGCTGTTTTTGGAGGCGGAGGAAGCGAAGCGCTGACGCACCTCCGGTTGATGTATTTTCTGACAAGTGAGAAAATATGTATAAATTCCAGCCAAAGGAGAGATTCGAATGAAGCCTGAAGATATCGTCCGAAGCGGCCCGAATCAGTACATATGCAAGGAAGGAATCGCAAAAGAACTTCCGGGGCTGCTGGAGACATTCAGAAAACCCGTTATTGTGACCGGAATCAAATCTTATCAGGCGTTCTCCGATTACGGCGGCGGTTCTTCCTGGGATGTGATTCAGCACAAAGGATACTGTTCACCTGAGGCGGTGCGTAAGGTCTGCGGGCAGGCGGAAGACGCGGATGTGATCATCGGTATCGGAGGCGGCACGATTTTGGATTTGGCAAAAGCGGCGGCAGACCGGCTTGATATTGAGGCTGTGATGCTTCCTTCCATTGCGGGGACGTGTGCGGCAAGTACGCCGTTGAGTGTCATATATGATGACAGCGGCAATTTTATCAGAGTTGATTATCACAAGCGTTCAAGCTATTTGACGCTTGTTGATCCGCTGTTTTTGCTTTCCTCTCCCATTGAATATATGAAAAGCGGGATCGGTGATACGCTGGCGAAATGGTATGAGGCCGAGGCGGTCATCAGAAATACGGAGGAAGCGCCGCCTCTGATGGCGCAGGCGGGGCTGAGACAGGCGGAATATATCCGTAATCTGTTATTGCGTTACAGTGAAGCCGCCGTCGTAAGCATGGAGAAAGGCGAGCTGTCCGTGCCGTTCATCCATACGGCGGAAACGATCATTATGCTTGCGGGAACGGTCGGCGGGTATGGCGGCCGTTTGTGCAGGATGGCAGGGGCGCATGCGGTCCACAACGGCCTCAGTTTTCTTCAGGAGACACATCAGGTGCTGCACGGCCAGAAGGTTGCTTACGGCATATTGGTGCAGCTCGCGCTTGAGAATCGGAGACATGAGATTGAAGAGCTGCTTCCGTTTTACCGCCGGCTCGGTTTCCCCGTCAGTCTCTGTGCTCTCGGCATCCTTGACAACCATGAGGAAGCAAAGCGCCGCATCGCTTCTCACGCCTGCCGGGCGGAAGAATCGTTATGCTTAATGGGGCAATATTGCGGGAAGGACGTGTCAGCGGCGATTGAATCGCTCGAATCAGCACAAAAGACAGGATAGAGCTTGTAATCTGTCTTGTCTTTATTTTTTGAATATTTCCGTTATAATGAGTGGGGTATAGAAAGGGAGGGGCCAAAGGACATGTATCAGGCGAAGAAGATGTTGTTATTAGGATCAGGCGAGCTGGGGAAAGAAGTCGTCATTGAAGCGCAGCGGCTCGGGGTTGTCACTGTAGCCGTTGACAGCTATGAGCATGCTCCCGCCATGCAGGCCGCACACAAAAGCTATGTGATTGATATGCTTGATAAAGCGCAGGTCAGAGAAGTCATTGAGAAAGAAAAACCGGACTTAATCGTGCCGGAAGTGGAAGCCATTGCGACGGATGAGCTGCTGAAGCTCGAGGAAGAAGGGTTTCACGTCATTCCGAATGCGCGTGCGGCAAAGCTGACGATGGACCGTGAAGGCATCAGACGGCTTGCAGCAGAGACGCTTCATCTTCCGACTGCCGGCTATGAATTCGCGAATACATACGAAGAATTTAAAGAAGCGGCGGAAACAATCGGCTTTCCGTGCGTGGTAAAGCCGCTGATGAGCTCTTCCGGAAAAGGGCAAAGCGTGTGCCGCTCGGCTTCCGGGCTGAAAAGCTGCTGGGACATGGCAATGGAAGGCGGCCGGGTGAAAAACGGCCGGGTCATCGTTGAGGAATTCATTCCGTTTGAATCAGAAATCACTCTTCTGACAGTGCGCGCGGCGAACGGTACGTCCTTTTGCGCGCCGATCGGACATGAACAAAAAGACGGTGACTATATTGAATCATGGCAGCCTCATCATATGACGGAACAGCAGATTGAAGAGGCGAAACACATTGCGAAAAGCATAACGGATGAGCTCGGCGGATACGGTTTGTTCGGGGTGGAGCTTTTCCTTACTGAAGATAAAGTATATTTCAGCGAGGTGTCTCCCCGTCCGCATGATACGGGGCTCGTAACGCTTGTGACGCAAAATTTGTCAGAGTTTGCGCTGCATGTCCGCGCGGTCTTGGGATTCCCGATTCCGGAAATCATTCAGCTGTCGCCGGGGGCAAGCCGTCCGCTGAAGGCGCCCAAAGAGCTTGCTGATTATGCGGTTGAAGGTTTGGAGAAAGCTTTGGCGGTAAAAAGCACTCAGGTCCGCGTATTCGGTAAACCCGTCACGAAAGTCGGACGCCGTATGGCGGTTGCGCTTTCTGCAGCCGAGACCGTTGAAGAGGCCAGAGAAAGAGCGGCCGAAGCACTCAGTCATTTATCAATTACATAAAATGATCTTAAAAGGCGTTTTTACCGTAATGGTAAGGCGCCTTTTTTGTTTGGACAGACTATATACTGGAAAACGGGGTTGTGAGATAATGTATGAGGCCGTTTTGTGCCGGTTTTTTAATTCTTGAAACTTTTTATGTCCGCAATCGTTATATGTAATGTTCTCATTTCACGGAGAAGGAAATAACAATACATCATACGGCTTTTCATTCATCAAGAACGGACAATCCGGATCGCAGCATGGAATATTTAAGCAGGGTAATCCGGAATAGAGGAAACCATGATTGCTTACCTTAATATGAACGGCGAAAAAACAAAAATCACCAGATTAGATTGTTCAAATAACACCAAATGCTGTATAATAAAAGAATTTGAATGATAGCATTGAAAGAATTCCATTTTATGTTTCCGTAAAATGGAGTCTTTATGCATACGCAGTCCGATTTGATATGGTTTTAATTGGAGGTTTGTGTAAACTGTGAATTATATACCTAGTATGATTACAATTGGAAATTTTATTTGCGGGCTCTTATCGATTCATTCCCTTTTGTATCATAATATACACTCTGCGGTGATCTTTATTTTCACCGGGATGTTTCTTGATTTCTTTGACGGTTTGGCCGCCCGTAAGCTGAACGCGGTATCGGAGATGGGAAGGGAGCTTGACTCTTTTGCTGATCTCGTGACGTTCGGCGTAGCGCCGTCCATGCTCGCTTACAGTGTTTCACTATATACGCTTCCGTTCATCGGAATTTTAATCGCGCTTTCCTACAGCATCTGCGGGATGATCCGTCTTTCCAGATTTAATATTGAACAAAGCAAGCTGCCGACGTTTATCGGGATGCCGATTCCGTTTGCGGGTATGTGTCTTGTCATTTTGAGCTTTATCAATAACGCTTTTCTTCTGGGGGCGGGAACGATCGCGCTCGGTTATTTAATGGTCAGCAACATTAAATTTCCGCACTTTAAAAAACAGGCGCCTGAAAACCTGGAGAGCAGAAGATGGAATTAGTTCAGCAATTAATATCCGATTACGGATATATCGCGATTTTTCTTATGCTGACACTCGGTATTATCGGATTGCCTATTCCGGATGAAGTCATGATGACGCTTGTGGGTTACTTCGCTCATTTAAACGTGCTGAATTACGGGCTCTCCATTCTGATCAGCTTTATCGGAGCGCTCCTTGGGATGATTATCAGCTACTTCATCGGCAGAAAAGCCGGCCGGCCGTTTATTAATAAGTTCGGGAAATGGGTCGGCCTGAAGGAAAAGAGGATGGAGAAAGTAGACAGGTGGATGAAGAAGTACGGGCCGTACACCATTATTTTAGGTTATTTCATCCCCGGCATCAGACACGTGACCTGCTACTTTTCCGGAATCGGCAGAATGGAATTCAAAACCTACTTATGCTTCGCCGCCATCGGAGCGTTTTTATGGTGTTTTATTTTTATTACTATAGGAAAATTCATAGGAGTAATCAATGTTTAATACTGCCGCTAAAGTTCTTTACCGTTCATTGATTGAACTGACTAATAATCGATTGACGTCTTATCTCATTAAAAACTTCTGTGAATCGAAACTGAGCAAGCCGATGATTCCGCTGTTTTCCAAACACTATCGCATTAACTGGAATGAAACGGAACGCACGGCTTCTGACTTTGATTCACTGGCGTCATTTTTCATTCGTGATATTAATTTGAATCTCCGCCCCGTGGCAAAAGAGAAGAACGCCATCGTCAGCCCGGTGGACGGCGTCGTTCAGACGGTGGGCATGATTAATCCCAATCAAACTTTCATGGTAAAAGGGAAGGATTATTCGTTCGCCGAACTGACGGGGTTTAAAAGCGCCGATCACAAGTATAACGGCGGGTGTTTTGCCGTGCTTTACCTGAGCCCGAGACATTACCACCGTTTCCATTCTCCCGTCAGCTGCACGTATAAAAAGCTGGCCGAGCTGGGGAAACGCTCCTATCCCGTTAATACGATGGGGTTAAAGTACGGGAAAGATGTGCTCTCAAAAAATTACCGTTATGTGTACGAGCTGACCCGTGCTGATCAGCAGATGCTCATGATTCCGGTAGGTGCGATGAATATTAACTCGATCGTTCAGACAAACACCGGAAACCGGCTTGAGACGGGGGAAGAGCTGGGCTATTTTTCATTTGGATCGACCGTTATTTTAGTATTCGAGAAAGGTATGTTTACCCCTTCGGATAACCTGACTGAAGGCCGTGAATTACAGGTCGGTCAGATCATCGGTTATGCGGAGTCACAGGAGGAGGCGTCCGCTTTATAAAAGCTGCTCCTCTTTTTTATATGGTGTAAGGAAGTGGACTTTATGGAAGAAAAGGATTTGGGAAAACTGATCGAACAGTACCAGGATACAGGCGATCAGCAAATTCTTGAAGCGGTGCGGGATGCATGCCGGCCTGTCGTTGAGGCGCTCATCTCAGAACTGGCTGAAGACAGCGCGGATCTTCTGCGGGCAAAAGGCCGTGACCGTTTTCCGTTTATTATCGGCAAGTATCAGACCGCGGCCGGCCTTTCGCTTGAGACCTTTTTGCGCAATACGTATCGGTTTTATTTTCAGCAGGTTTTAAAAGGCGAAGCGTGACTGGAAGAAAGAGTACGGACGGAAATGTTCATCTTTCGCCCGTTTTCCTGTATGATATAGTATAGTGTGCGTGATCATTAATATAATTGAACAGGGTGTATAAATCATGGAAAAACAATATAGAGTTTTACTTTATTATAAATATGTAAAGATTGATGAGCCTGAAGAGTTCACGGCTCAGCATTTGAAGTTTTGTAAGGAGCTCGGTCTGTTAGGCCGTATTTTGATTTCTGAGGAAGGCATTAACGGCACGGTGTCCGGAACGGTTGAACAGACGGAACAATACATGAATGCGCTGAAAGCTGATCCGCGTTTTGCCGACATGCCGATCAAAATTGACGAGGCTGACGGCCATGCATTCCGCAAAATGTTTGTGCGCCATAAAAAAGAGCTGGTGACGCTTCGTCTCGAAGATGATGTTGATCCGAATGTCACGACGGGCAAGCATTTGAAACCGAAAGACTTTTATGAGCAAATGCAGGATCCTGACACGATCGTGATCGACGCCAGAAACGACTATGAGTATGACCTCGGTCATTTCCGCGGAGCGGTCAGACCTGATATTGAGGCGTTCCGTGAGCTGCCGGACTGGATTGAAGAACACAAAGACATGCTTGAAGGCAAAAAAATCCTCACGTACTGCACAGGCGGCGTACGCTGTGAGAAATTTTCCGGCTGGCTGCTGAAGCAGGGATTTGAAGACGTGTCCCAGCTTGACGGCGGTATCGTCACTTACGGTAAAGATCCTGAAGTGCAAGGGCAGCTGTGGGACGGACAGTGCTATGTGTTTGACGAAAGAATCAGCGTACCGGTCAACCGCGTAGAGCACGTTATCATCGGAAAAGATTATTTCACGGGCGAGCCGTGCGAGCGTTATGTGAACTGCGCAAATCCGGCATGTAATAAAAAAATGATCTGCACACCTGAGAATGAATACAAATACATGCGAAGCTGCAGTCACGAATGCCGTACGAACGAACGAAACATGTATGTGAAAGAGCACGAAATGACTCAGGAAGAAATCAATGAACGCCTTGCTTTGATTGAAAAAGAGGATCATGCGGCGATTGATTAATAGAAAAGACCACCAATGAGGTGGTCTTTTTTGTGTTTACATACTTTCTGTCCGGGCGGTCTGGTCTGCCGTGACGGGTCCTTTATATTTGAAGGCTTTTTCCCATTTGGATACGACGATGCAGGCGACCGCATGGCCGGGCACGTTGACACCGGTTCGCGCCATGTCCATGACGCGGTCGACACCGGCAATGATGGCGACGCCTTCCGCAGGGAGACCGACGGCATTCGCTGTCGCCAGAAGCACGACGAGTGAGCCTGACGGGACGGCGGCAATGCCTTTGCTTGTCATGACGAGCACAAGCATCATCAGAAGCTGCTGAGAAAGCGGCATCTCCACATGAAACGCCTGCGCCAGGAAAATACAGGACACCGATAAATAGAGGCTTGAACCGTCACAGTTAAGCGATAAACCTGACGGAACCACAAAGGAGACGACCCGCTTCGGACAGCCGTATTTCTCCATCCGATCCATCAGCTGAGGCAGAATGGTTTCTGTGCTTGTCGTGGAGAAAGCGATCAAAAACAGATCCCAAATCATTTTCAGCACTTCAAAGTACTTGATTTTAAAGATAAGCCCCACGATCGGAAACAGAACGAAAAGGATCAGGAACAGCCCGAGAAACACTGTGCCGATCAGCTTCAGCATCGGGAGCAGAAGCGCGATTCCGAATTGCCCGACGGAGGCGGCCATCAGGGCGAGAACGCCGATCGGAGCGGTGACCATCACCATCTGCGTCAGCTTGAACATAATATTTGCCGTGGATTCAAAGAAATTCATGACAGGTGCGGAGGCTTTGCCGATGCCGGCTGCGGCAACACCGAATAGGATCGCGAAAAAAATGACGGCGAGAAGATCATTTTTCGCCATAACGTCAATGATGTTAACGGGGATAATATCAAGAAGCATTTGTTTCAGATCGACTACTTTTTCCGTATAGCCGGAAAGCTCGTGAATGTCTTTTTTAGCAAGATGAGAGAGGTTAAGTCCGACTCCCGGCTTCAGCACGTTCGCTAATAACAGACCGAGCGCCAGAACGAGCGTCGTAATCACTTCAAACCAAATAATCGTTTTGATGCCGAGACTGCCCATTTTTTTCATACTGCCGCTGCCGGCGGCTCCGATAACAATGGTCGAAAACACGATCGGCACGACAATCATTTTAATCAGGCGGATAAATCCGTCTCCTACAGGCCGCAGCGCCATCCCGAAATCCGGGAAGAAATGGCCGATCAATGCTCCGATGGCTAAAGCAATCAAAATCTGGAATGCGATAAATTTTTTCAAGCGAATCCCCCTTTTACTTGCGCATTTCTTACGTAATTCGTGAAGCAGGCGGCAACCACCTTCCTGTCCGCCATAAATTTGTCACATTATTGACTGTGCGAAAGGAAGGATTGCTTTACATTATGTAAGCGCAATCATTGAATATGACAGAAAGTCCTCATTGAAAAAAATGAAGGAGCATAAGAATAAAGAAAGATTTCCGCTGAAAATATTAAAAATTTTGATAATTATCCTCTTATAAGTGGTATATTTGATATGATATGGTCAACTGCATTCTCATATATCTGTGCATACAAGATTCGGGACAGAAAAAACATGCAGCCCAGAGAAGACTGAAAATTTAAACAATTAGAAGAAAGGTGTGCTTTTGTTGAATCAACTGATTGAAAGACGTAAGGTCACAGCTAGAAAAGAAAAACCGGATTCCGCTTCATTGGGATTTGGCAAGTACTTCACAGATTACATGTTTGTCATGGATTACGAAGAGGGGAGAGGGTGGCATGATCCGAGAATCACACCTTATGAACCGGTCCATCTGGATCCTTCCGCATCGGTTTTCCATTACGGGCAGGCCGTATTTGAAGGGCTGAAGGCTTACAGGTCAGAAGACGGACGGGTGTTGATGTTCCGTCCTGACCAAAATATAAAACGGCTGAATAAATCGTTACGGCGGATGAGCATGCCGCCTCTTGACGAGAAGCTGGCGCTGGAAGCATTGATACAATTGGTGGAGCTGGAGCAGGAATGGATACCGATAGAAAAAGGAACCTCTTTATATATCCGTCCGTTTGTGATTGCGACTGAGCCTTCTTTAGGCGTCCGGCCTTCAAAGCGTTACAAGTTCATGGTTGTTTTGACGCCGGTCGGTTCGTATTACGGCGATCAGCTGAAACCGATCCGTATTTATGTGGAGGATGAGTATGTGCGCGCCGTCACCGGCGGAGTGGGCGACGTCAAAACGTCCGGAAATTATGCGGCCAGCTTACAGGCTCAGCGGAAAGCCGAAGAACTGGGGTATGATCAGGTGCTTTGGCTCGACGGAGTGGAAAAGAAATATGCCGAAGAGGTAGGCAGTATGAATATCTTTTTCATCATAAACGGAGAGGCCGTAACGCCGGCGTTAAACGGAAGCATTCTCGGGGGCATCACACGCGCATCTGTGATAGAGCTGTTAAAAAGCTGGGGCATCCGTGTCAGGGAAGAACAGGTCGCCATTGATGACATCTATGAGGCTGCAATGAGAGGCGAGGTGTCGGAGGTATTCGGTACGGGAACCGCGGCCGTCATCTCGCCGGTCGGCGCGCTGCATATTCACGGAGAAACGATTGAGCTGAATAACGGTTTGATCGGTGAAGTGTCAGAAAAGCTCTATGAAACGATTGCCGGCATCCAAGTCGGGAAGGTGCGGGATTCGTTCAGATGGGTCGTTGAAGTATAAATGAAAAAAGAACCCTTGCGCCGCAGGGTTCTTTTTTTGGTTATTGGGATTTTACGGCTTGCACGCGGGCTCTGCTTTTCCGGTTTTTCAAGTAATAAGCGGTGTAGCAAACGGCCATAAATACAATTCCGCAATAAAGGGCAATGGCCTGGTTCGGATCAAAAGCGATGCCGATACAGGAGGCGAGGCATAGGAGAAAGGCCGCTATCGGTACGGCCGGATATCCCGGCGTCCTGTATTTCAAGTCTGAAAGCTGGTGCCCTTCTTTAAGAAATCGTCTTCTGAACAAAAATTGTGATGCGGCGATGCTCATCCACACAGCCACTACCGCAAATCCTGAGACGGAGACGAGAACAAGATAGACTGTATCCGCTGCAAATACGCTTGACAACAACGACAGAATGCCGCCGATCATACTGAAGATCAGAGCGTTAAAAGGAATGCCTTTAGAGGTCAGCCTGGCAAAGGCGGGATGAAGCTCCCCTTCTTTAGACAGGGACCACAGCATACGTGATGACGCGTACAGCCCTGAATTGGCCGCGGACAGAAGCGCCGTTAAAATGACGAAATTCATCAGATCGGCCGCATAAGGCACGCCGACTCTGTCAAATACCGTGACAAACGGGCTTTCAATCACACCGGCTTCCTTGATGGAGATCATCCCTGACAGCACAAAAATCGTTCCGATAAAGAAAAGCGCCAGCCGCCAGACTGTGGTCTTAATGGCGCGCGGAACGGTTTTTTCCGGATCGGCGCTTTCCCCGGCGGCGATTCCGATCAATTCCGTCCCTGAGAAAGCAAAGTTTACTGAAAGCATCGTCATCAGTATCGGGAAAAAGCCATTTGGAAAAAGGCTGCCGCCATCCGTAAAGTTCGACAGCATAGGGGCGGCCTCACCGCTTTTCATCGGGACGAGGCCGAACATCGCCGCTCCGCCCAATAAAATAAACAGTAAGATGGCTAAGACTTTAATGCTTGAGAACCAAAACTCCGATTCAGCAAAAAATTTCACGGAGAAGGCGTTTAATAAAAAGATGAAAAGAGCGAATACCGCACTCCACATCCAAACTGAAGTATGCGGGAACCAGCGCTGCATGAAGAGCCCGGCCGCCGTGAATTCAGAGCCCAGCGCCACCGCCCACGTCAGCCAGTACAGCCATGCGACCGTAAAGCCCGTCGCGGGCCCGATATAGGTCTTCGCATAGGTGTGGAATGCGCCCGTCACCGGCATGGCCACTGACAGTTCACCGAGGCAAAGCATGACAAGATAGACGATGCCCGCGCCCAAAAGGTAAGCGAAAATGGTGCCCGCCGGACCCGCCTGATGAATGGTATACCCAGAGCTTAAAAACAGCCCCGTTCCGATCACACCTCCGAGTGATAGCATAAAGAGGTGTCTGCTTTTCATACTTCTCTGAAAATTCGTCTCGTTCTTGTTGTTCATTGTTTTCCAACTTTCTGCGAGGGCCGTTCTAATAAAAAATCTCATGCCGGCGAACGGCACGAGATTCCGGCGAACCGGCTTTTTGAATAGAATATACAAACTATTCCGATTAGTCAAGTTGTTTTTAAGGTCTTGGCCCAATCGGCAATGGCTTGGATGTCCGCGGGTTTCGTCCGGCAGCAGCCTCCGATCAGGCTCACGCCGTTTTCGTACCAGCTTTGCGCGCTTTTTCCGAAATGGTTTTCGCACGCTGCGCCTTTCCAGGTTTTTGTCACCGGGTCATATTGTTCGCCGGAGTTCGGATAGGCGATAATCGGTTTGGATGCTGCCTGTTTGATTTCTTCTATCAGCGGCGGAATATATTCGATCGGTGTGCAGTTGATGCCGATCGCTGCGATTTGGCTGCAGGAGTCAAGCAGGGCCGCGCATTCGGAAATAGGCGTGCCTTCGCTGATATGCCGCCCGTCTTTGGCGCTGAAGCTGATCCATGCGTAAGTGCCGGGGAATTCCTCCAGCAGCCTTGTGATCGCTTTTGCTTCTGACAGGCACGGAATGGTCTCACAGGCCAAAAGATCGGCGCCGGATTCTATGAGGGCTTTCATCCGGGGGCGGTGAAAGCTGATCAGCTCATCTTCCGTCAGTCCGTAATGCCCGCGATATTCAGAGCCGTCAGCGAGGCTCGCGCCGTAAGGTCCGATAGAAGCGGCGACCAAAGGTTTGGGCCGGTGTAAACGGTTTTCTTCATGCGCCCAAAATTCATCGCGTGCTTGTGCGGCAAGTTCAACAGATGTCTGAATGAGACGTATCGCATCGGTTTCCGGGATGCCGTGCGCTGCAAATCCTTCAATTGTCGATTGATAACTGGCGGTGATCGCGCAATCAGCGCCGGCGGCAAAATATTCTGCATGCACCTGTTTGATCAGTTCGGGTCTCTCCAAAAGAATTTTGGCCGACCACAGATCGTCATGTAAATCACAGCCCATCCGCTCAAGCTCGGTTGCCATCGCGCCGTCTATGATCATAACCGGGTATTCATTTAATATTTGTGTAATGGGATTCATAGGCCTTCCTTTCTGACTTTACTGAAAATATATAAAAAGGGTAATGGACGCTATTCTCTTTGTCAATGAACCGGCGGAAAAAAGGTGTTCAGGACGCTGCCTGAACACCTTTTGTTTAGGAAATGTGTTTGCCTTTCGCGCTTTTCGCGATATCTGAATACTCCCAGCATTCGATCCCGTCGTCATCAGGGAGCACATCTCTGTAAAAGACGGGGTCCTTTCCGGCTTTCTTTTGCCGGGCATAATCGCTCAAAGCGGCAAATGCTTTTTTCGACAGAAGGAAAATCGCGATTAAGTTCACGACCACCATTAAGCCCATGAACAAGTCAGCCATATCCCACACAAGCTGGACTTTGGAAATACAGCCGAACAGTACCATTCCGAGCACGCAGATGCGGTAAATGAACAGCCACTTTTTGTTCTGGCTTAAAAATCCGATATTGGTTTCTCCGTAATAATAGTTGCCCATCAGAGCGCTGAAGCCGAACAAAAGCATTAAGACGGCAAGGAAACCTGACGCCCACGCGCCGACATGGTCGCTCAAGGCGGCCTGAGAAAGCGCGATGCCGCTCAGTCCCGGCTGGTGATAAGCGTCTGAAAATAAAATGATAAGCGCCGTGCTTGTACAAATGACGAGCGTATCCGTCAGGACGCCGAATGCCTGAATGAGCCCCTGTTTCACCGGGTGGCTCGTCGTAGCTGTCGCCGCCGCGTTCGGAGCGCTTCCCATACCCGCTTCATTTGAGAAAATCCCGCGTCTTACACCTTGCATCAAGGCCGCACCTAAAGCGCCGCCCGCTGCCTGATCAATGCCGAACGCATTTTTTACGATTAGCGACAGAACGCCGGGCAACTGGGTGATATTCGTCAGAATGACAAAGAAGGCGACACCGATATATAAAACGGCCAAGACGACTACGATGTATTCCGCCATTTTCGCAATTCGTTTGACGCCGCCGAAGATTACGCCGCCGAAAACCAAGATTAAAATAATGCCCAATGTAAGCCGGCTGGTGCCGAACGCGTTTTGAAAGGCGACGCTGATCGTATTGGATTGAACGGAATTAAAAACAACCCCGAATGACAGTGTGATTAATACGGCGAACAGCGCGCCCATCCAGCGTTTCTTCAGGCCTTTTTCCATGTAATAGGCCGGGCCGCCGCGGAATCCGTTTTGATCTTTTACTTTATAAATTTGGGCCAGCGTGCTTTCAACAAAGCTTGAAGCCGAACCGATGACTGCGATAATCCACATCCAGAAAATAGCGCCCGGACCGCCGAGTGCGATCGCAATGGCGATTCCGGTAATATTCCCGGTTCCGACACGCGCCGCCATACTGATGCAAAATGCCTGAAACGGGGAAATGCTGTTTTTTGTCCGGGCGGCCGCGCCTTCCTTCAAAACCCGGATCATTTCCTTCAGCATGCGGACTTGCAGACCCTTTGATCTGAACGTAAAAAACAGTCCCAGAGAAAGAAGCAGTACGATTAACAGTTTTGACCATAAAAAATCATTTGCCGAGCCGATTACATTTTCAAGGAATTCCTGCATCCAATCACCTCTTGGTTCGTTTGATTAAAAAATACTGAGCTCCCACTCCTGTGCAATATGTTTCAGCAGCATGCCGCCGGTCAGGCTGTTGCCGTATTCATCAATGGCCGGACCGTAAATGCCGATGCCGCATCCGTTATGAAAAGGCTGCTCTCTTCTGGCGCTTGGGGGAACCAATGCCATGATGCCGCCGGATACCCCGCTTTTGGCCGGGACGCCGACGAAAGCCGCATATTTGCCTGACGCATTGTACATCCCGCACGTCAGCATCAGGGCTTTGGCGAGTTTCGCGACATCTTTCGGAATGACCTGTTCCCGTCGGATCGGATGGTAGCCGTCATGGGCAAGTATCAATCCGATTAAAGCGATGTCCTCGGTTGTACCCTCCATGGCGCACTGCTTTAAATACACTTCAAGCGTTTCTTCCACATCCGCCTCGAGAAAGTTCGTTTCTTTTAAATAGTAGGCGAGCGCTCTGTTCCGATGCGCGGTCTGCCATTCAGAACGGAAGACCTCCTCGTGAATGTGAGGCCGTTTTCCTATTAATTTTTCAAAAACGGAAAAGAGATATTCTAATTTATTATGCGCCGTTTCACCCGGAAGCAGCGAGGCGACGGTAATGGCGCCGGCATTGATCATCGGATTGAAGGGCTTCCCGGGTTTATGGATTTCAAGCCGGATGATAGAATTAAACGCATCACCCGTCGGCTCCACGTCCACACGATCGAGCACATAAGGAATGCCTCTGGACATGCATGCGGCAATAAAGCTGATGACTTTTGAGATGCTCTGCAATGTGAACGGCACATTCCATTCACCGGCATGAATCATTGAGCCATCCGGCTCTAATATGCAAATGCCCAGCTGAGAGTCGTTGATTTCTCCGAGGGCGGGTATATAATTTGCGCTTTTTCCATTGACGGAAAACGGTCGGTAATGCTCGACCCAATCTTGTAAAAGTGAAGCCAGTTCCTCTTTTTCAAGGCGCTCTCTGACCATATCTTTCATAACATTCCTCCTCTATTGCAAGCCTGTCCGAAGCGGAAATCGGTCTTGGAAAACGTTTTCAAAAATAGCGTGTTCCATGTTAATGTATAATGACATCTACAGAATCATACAAAATACGACAAAATCATTCTTAAAATAAGCCGATAGATTTATAAATCAGCCGGAGTGTCCCGCCATTCGGGTCTAAAGAAATTTGCGGACTGTATCGGTCTTGTTCAAAATAGACAGAAGAAGGAAGTGATTATGATCAGGCTCGACTATTTACTGAAAAAAGACGGCTATCTTTTCGCTCTTATGCTGATCACCGTGCCGCTGGCGGGGGAACTGAAATTTTACCCCCTGAATGAGGTATATCGGATCAGCTTCGGCGCTCCGGCTTTTTTCTTTTTTCTTCTGCTGCTTCGGCATGTGCCGGCGGTATTGTCAGGGCTGTTGACAGGTGCAGCCGTTGTGGCATTCCGGATCGGCCTGGCGTGCTGGGGAGGAGAGCATGCCGGATTTTCGGCGGCTTTTTTCAGCCAATATCCCAGTTTCTTTTTTTACTTTACATATGCCTGTTTGTTTTATGTGCTGAAGGTCAGGCTTTTTTGGGATCGGCCGCTCATGATCGGGTTTCTCGGTTTTCTCATTGAAATGGCGTCCGATGCCGTTGAAATGACGGTTCAGTTTTCCGGCGGCAAGCAGATTATGATGCCGGACAAGCTGGCGGATATCGCGGTTATCGCTGTTTCTCACACATTTATTGTGCTGAGTTTTTTCAACGTGATGAAGCTGCACGAATCTCAGGTCAGGGAAAAACAAACGAGAAAGCAGCATGAGCACATGCTGATGATTGTGTCTAACTTATATGAAGAAACGATTCATCTGAAAAAAACGTTAAAAACGACGGAGCATGTGACGAAAGAATCCTATCAGCTGTATCGGGAAATGAGCGGGAACGACCGGGAGCTCGGGAGCCGAATGCTGCGCCTTGCGGGAGAAATTCATGAAGTGAAAAAAGACAATCAGCGAATATTCGCCGGCCTGTCGAAGCTGATTTCAAATGAGAGATTCCGGGATTACATGAAGGCCGCCGATCTGGTCGGCCTCGTTATCCGCATCAATGAAAAATACGCCGAATCTTTAGGCAAAGACATTCAATTCAAAAGCGTGATTGAAGGAGAACACCCCGATTATCACGTCTTTACCGTCCTGTCGATCTTAAATAACCTGACCGCCAATGCCGTCGAAGCCATGGGTGACAGGGGTGAGATCCGCCTCGCGCTGCGCAGGGCGGAGGGGGGGATGGCCGAATTTGAGACGGAAGATGACGGTCCCGGCATTCCGGAAAAAATCGGAGAGGTCGTTTATGATCCCGGTTTTACGTCCAAATACGATGAATTCGGCACACCTTCAACGGGCATCGGGCTTTCATACGTGAAGGAAATCGTAACCGAACTTGACGGAGACATTTCCTTTCATAACAAGCCAAAAGGCGTCATATTTACGATTAAGCTGCCGGTGAAGCATTTGATTGCAGAAAGGATGAACTCATAATATGCGTTTTTTTATAGCTGATGATGACCGGGCGATCCGTTCCATTTTAAAACAGATGATTGAGGACGAGGACTTAGGAGAAGTCGTCGGTGAGGCAGAGGACGGAAGCCAGATTGAAGGGCATTATCTCCATTTTAAACAAGTCGATATTTTATTAATTGATCTGCTGATGCCGGGCCGGGACGGGATTGAGACGATCCGGCATCTTCAGGGGGCGTACAACGGAAAGGCAGTGATGATATCGCAGGTGGAGGCAAAGGAAATGGTGGGAGAAGCTTATTCTCTCGGCATCGAATACTTTATCCATAAACCGATCAACAAAATCGAGATCGTCACCGTTTTGCGAAAAGTAAAAGAGCGGATTGAACTGGAAACCTCGATCGGCGACATCCAACATTCGTTAAGCCGTCTTATTCAGCGGAATGAGCCGAAAAAAAGCGGGCCGGGGGGGATGCACGAGAAGTCAATCAAAGAAACAGGAAAATTTCTTTTGTCGGAATTAGGCATCGTGGGAGAAAGCGGGGCGCATGACCTCATGGCCGTCCTTCACTATTTATTTGAGGATGAACAGGCGGAAAGAAACATCCCGTCTTTAAAGCAGATGTTTACAAACGCCGCCATTCGGAAGCTGGGACCTGCGGCGGCACAAACCGAGGTTAACAGAGAAATCAAAGCCTCGGAACAGCGGATCAGAAGAGCGATCATTCATTCGTTAAACCATTTCGCTTCATTGGGCACAACTGATTTTTCAAACCCCAAATTTGAATATTACGCCTCGAAATTCTTTGATTTCCCAGCTGTCAGCAAGAGAATGAAAGAAATGCAGGCCAAGGAAACCGTGCCGCTTTCTCCGGTTAAAGTGAATATGAAAAAATTCATTCACGTCTTTTTTTTGGAGGCGAAAGATTTACGCGAAGGATCAAAATTTGTCAGCGGAGGCAGCCGGTAAGCTGATAAATAGGGTTTACGTATATAAGGTTTTTGTGTAAAATAATGTTAACTAAGAAGGAACGGAGGGATCCTGATGGCTGATCAAATTCCGGTTTTCGCACTAATGAAATAGTGTCAAAGTCTCTGCCTTGAGCGCGGAGGAAACCGGGATTGTCTGCCTGAATAAGGAACCTGACAGTAATAGTGAGGGGGCGGCGATTATGCCGCCCTCTTTTTGGCGTCTTCACACATCTCTTTCTTCTCCGCCTAAAGGCGAAGCTCTGTGTCAGTCAATAAGGGAAATGGGGAAACAAGATGACAAAAAAACAAAGGGAAATAGAATCCGTTTTGAACATCGCAAAGGAAAATGGCTTACGGTTAAAATATGAAGGGGCGGACATAAATGAAACGGGTATGGACTTCCAAGTCGTATTTGCTGAAGATGACAGCGGCGTGACATGGGTGCTCCGAAAGCCGCGCCGTCCCGATGTTATCGAAAGAGCGGCTGCAGAAAGCGATGTTCTCGCGTTTCTCCGCAGCCATGCCGCTGTATCAGTCCCCGATTGGCGGATTCATACACCGGAACTGATCGCTTATCCGAAACTGGACGGAATACCGGCTGCCGCAATTGATCTGGATAAGAAACAGTATGTCTGGAATATGGAACACGAGCCGCCTTCAGACGGTTTTGTCGGCTCGCTTGCCGCAGCATTAGCCGGGCTGCACGGGGCAGACCCGGATGCGGCCTCCAGATCCGGAATTGAAATCATAAAACCGGATGACGTCAGGCAAAGGGCGGCGGAATCAATGGATCATATAAAAAAAGAAATCGGGGTTTCAGAACAGCTTTGGAAAAGATGGCAAACGTGGATAAATGACAGCTCGTACTGGCCTGATTTTTCTGCGCTGATCCATGGCGACTTGCATCCTCCGCATATTTTGATCGGCGAAAATCAGCGTGTGACGGGTCTCCTCGATTGGACGGAGGCAAAGGTTGCCGATCCGGCCAAGGATTTTGTCCTTTATCAAGTGATATTAGGAGAAAAAGAAACAAAACGGCTGATGAAGAGCTACGAAGCTGAGGGCGGGCGCGTCTGGCCGAAAATGCAGGAGCATGTGTCAGAATGGCAGGCCGCTTACCCTGTGGAAACGGCGAAGTTCGCGCTTCAGACGGGGCAAGAGGAGCATATGCAAATGGCGCGGGACATGCTCGGACTGTCCGATCCGAAAGGTTATTGACTTCCGCCGGATGACAGCGTATGATACATTTTAAAATCATAGAACGGATGAACAATGCTGAGGAAGAGTAAGTACGCATCAGCGCGCGGGGTTCAGAGAGTCGGTGGCCGCTGTGAACCGATCCCCGTCCGGTGCCGAATGGGCTTCTGAATTGCTGCGCTGAAATAACAGTAGGCGGTGCCGGGATTCTTTCCCCGTTATCAAGATAGGAGTATTGAAACCCTGAGTTTCTGTACTTTTTGAGAGAATGGCTCTTCAGCCGTTAATAAAGGCGGCGCCGCGAAAACCTCGTCCTTTGATGGACGGGGTTTTTTTGCGTTGTTAAGGAGGTGATGGCCATGGAAAGTGACTGGAGACGGACAGACAATCAAAAAAGGAGGGATATTCATGGTGATCGCAACCGACGATCTTGAGCTCACATGTCCGCATTGTGAAGGAACCGGCGAGGAGAAAGAAGGGACGCCCTGTCCGAAGTGCAGCGCGAAGGGCGTCATATTGACCGCTCAAGGAAACACGCTGCTGCATTTTATCAGAAAGCATATGGATCAGTGAAATCAAACGAATATGTAAAGAAACAGCACAAAACAAAAAAGCTTGTAGAAAAAACATCGTTTTCTCTACAAGCTGCTTTTTCATTCTTCAAAATAAGGATTCACATGGATGAGCACTTCTTCAACATCTGAAAAGTGTCTTTTGATTTCATTTCGGATTTCCCGGGCTATATCGTGTCCCTGCTTAATCGTCAAATCATGATCCAAAGATAACCGGACATCAAGCAATTTATAGTGGCCGTGTTCTCTTGCTCGGATTTTATCGAGCCGTTTGACTTGAGGGCAATCCAAAATAACCGCTTTATATTCCTCTATCAGTTCGGGATCAACACTTTTTTCCATGAGAACGTCAACAGACGGCCTGATTAATTCCATTGAAATCTTAAAAATGAGGTACGCCACGATGACACTGGCAATTGCATCGGCGTACAACAGATAGGACCATCCGCGTGTGTTCCCGATAATCGCCAATAGGACGCCGATAAAAGCGGCAAGAGAGGCAACGATATCGCCTTTATGATCGTATGCAATCGCTATAATCGCTTTACTGTTCCATTTTTCCCCTTGTTTGATCGAATAACGATATAAGATCTGCTTAGCCACGTAGGATATCAGAGCCGCAAACAATGCGCTGTATTGCGGGATGCTTGGACCTTCAACAAAGGACGAAATCGCTTCTATCAGAATATACACGGAAACGAGCACTAATATGATTCCTACAATCGCTTCGCTGATGACCTCAGCTTTGCCATGCCCGAAAGGATGGTCTTGATCGGGCGGCTTATTAGAAATGCCGATGACGGCCAGGACAGCAATTGAAGCCACGACATCCGCTGCAGAATGTATACCGTCGGCAAAAACTGCTTCACTATCGCCTATCAGTCCAAAAAAGATCTTTCCTGCCATTAAGATCAGATTGGCTATCAATGCAATCAAAGCAACTTTTTTGCTTATTTGTTCTCTTTCACTTGTCATTTTTTCCTCCTATAAAACTGCACAAAAAAATAGGAGCGCTCTTGATTCGCTCTCCGTATCCTTTCTTGTGTAATCACTTTGCTTATCATATCAATTCAGTTTCGAGTGGGTCTATAGCAAGGTTGTTTCCTGTTTACTAATAAATAAGGTGACAGAAAAAAAGTTGGAGCAGGGCTAAATAGTACATAAACAAAATTGCGCTGAATTTAAAAATGAACTGTTGACATTTGAGTATTTATCTTTTATTATTATCCTGAATTCAAGATATTTTAATTCGAGACAATTTAATTAGAGTGCAGGATAAGAACCTGCCGATCGTTTTGTTTTTTGATCATACATTATTTGATTTTTTATACCATAATATCTCGAATTCGAGATAAAGGGGAGTGCGAGAGAAATGGCTGAATTTGTACAGCTGGTGAATGAAAGAAGATCTGCAAGCAACTTTCTTCCAGAACATCCAATCACAAGAGATGAGCTCAACGAAATGTTTGAATTGGTTGCGTTGGCTCCATCAGCTTTTAATTTGCAGCATACAAAATATGTGACGGTTCTTGACCCGGAGGTAAAAGAAAAGCTGAAGCAGGCCGCAAACGGACAATATAAAGTGTTCAGCTCATCAGCGGTTCTTTTGGTTTTAGGGGATAAGCAGGCATATCAGCAAGCGGCTGACATCTATGAAGGATTGAAGGTGCTGGGGGTATTAAATAAACAAGAGTATGATCACATGGTTCAAAACACCGTTTCGTTTTATGAAAACAGGGGAGAACTGTTTAAGAGAAATGAGGCGATAAGAAATGCTTCACTTTCTGCGATGATGTTTATGCTGAGTGCTAAGGAAAAAGGCTGGGACACCTGTCCGATGATAGGATTTGATCCTGAAGCCGTGAAACAGATTTTGAATATAGATGATCAATTTGAGGTCGTCATGATGATTACAATCGGGAAAGAAAAAATAGAAAGCAGAAGGCCGCGCGGCTACCGAAAGCCTGTGAATGAGTTTGTGGAGTATATTTAAATATTTATAAAGGAGCGCATAAAAATGGCTAAAAAAACGATGGGAATCCATCATATTACAGCAATTGTCGGCCACCCTCAAGAGAATGCTGATTTCTACGCTGGAGTGCTGGGGCTGCGATTGGTCAAGCAAACGGTCAATTTTGATGATCCGGGTACGTATCACCTTTATTTTGGGGATGAAGGCGGGAAGCCGGGAACAATCATCACATTCTTTCCGTGGGCGGACGCCCGTCAAGGCATCATTGGAGACGGACAGGTTGGCGTGACATCTTACGTCGTGCCGAGAGGTGCTATGGCGTTTTGGGAAAAGAGACTTGAAAAGTTCAACGTGCCATACACAAAAATCGAGCGTTTTGGGGAACAATATATAGAATTTGATGACCCGCATGGCCTGCATTTAGAAATCGTGGAAAGAGAAGCAGGGGAGGCCGATACGTGGACTTTCGGAGATGTAACCCCGGATGTTGCCATTAAAGGCTTTGGCGGTGCAACCCTGTTATCAGCACAGCCTGAAAAAACAGGTGAATTGCTAGAAAACATCATGGGGCTTGAGCGAGTCGGCAAGGAAGGAGACTTCGTTCGTTATCGTTCTGCCGGTGATATCGGGAATGTGATTGATCTTAAATTAACGCCGATCGGCCGCGGACAAATGGGTGTCGGCACAGTGCATCACATCGCTTGGCGGGCTCAGGATGACGAAGATCAATTAGATTGGCAAAGATTCATTGCTGCGCACGGATATGGTGTGACTCCTGTTCAGGATAGAAACTATTTTAATGCGGTTTACTTCAGAGAACATGGGGAAATCTTATTTGAGATCGCAACTGATCCGCCGGGCTTTGCCCATGATGAGTCACAAGAAACAATGGGCGGAAAATTGATGCTCCCTGAGCAGTATGAACCGCACCGGGCACAAATTGAACAAGGGCTGCTGCCGTTTGAAGTAAGAGAATTAGATTGATTTGACACATAAAAAATAAAGAAACATATAGTCAATTGATGATTGCTGGATGGTACCGTCCAGCAAAGAATCAGATGAAATCAAAGATGAGGAGAGATAAAAATGGAAGATGCAGGACTATTACTTATTCGAATCATGATTGGTGTGGTGTTTCTGTTTTATGGATCACAAAAATTATTCGGCTGGTTTGGCGGATACGGGATTAAAGGAACCGGACAATGGTTTGAGTCAATTGGAGTTAAACCAGGCAATGCCGCGGCCGCTTTATCAGGTCTCGGGGAACTCGCAAGCGGAATTTTATTTATTTTAGGTGTATTCCTCCCGCTTGGAGCTGCTATCATAACGATCATTATGTTAGGTGCCATTGTAAAAGTTCATGGAGCGAAAGGGTTTGCGAACGGTGCCGGCGGTTTTGAATATAACTTGGTGCTGATTGCAGTCTCCATCGGAGTTGCACTCATCGGTTCAGGAGCTTACGCTTTGCATTTTTAATATAAGTATCTAAGAACAGTTACTGAAAAGCGGTAACTGTTCTTTTATTTTTCAAACACGACGTTAAGGTGCTCTGAATCGCAAAAAAGCGGATATGATCAATATAAATGTGTATAGTGAATGTACGAGTATTGATGAGCTTGGTCATGAAAGACGAGCCGATTTGAAGGAGGGTTTTGATGAAAGAGCTGACAGACTTACATTCATTAGATTCTATCGAGAATTTTATTAAGCAGCATCAATTCAGTTTTATCTACATTTCAAGACCTGCCTGTACAGTATGTCACGCTGTTCTGCCGCAGCTCAGAAAAGTTTTGGATCAGTTTCCGAATATCAAATTGGGGCATACCGACGCTGACGAGGTAGAAGAGGTTGCCGGCAGATTTTCAGTCTTCACTATCCCCGTGCTTCTTTTGTTCATTGATGGGACTGAGTTTCTGAGAGAAGCCCGCTTTGTTCATTTTGAACAGCTCGAAAAAAGGCTGAAAAGGGTTTATCAGTTATATCAAGATGTATAAAGCGTTTATACTTTACAATGCGGGAGTGCTTTTTCTCCACCTAAAATAGATGAATATGAAAAGAAACAGGAAAAAACAAAAAAGCTTGCAGAAAAAACATCATTTTCTCTACAAGCTGAAGGCCGTTATCCGGCCTTTTTTACATTATTCGGACCGGGGTTCTAAAAAACGGGACCCTCCCAAGTCTTTTCTCATCAGATAGATATGGAAAAAATATTCTCCGACGGCGATGATGACGGCGGAAATGAGAGCGGCAAACGCCAGTCTTCCTCCGGAAATGCCCATGGACAGCGGCATTCCCATCAGCCAGACAACAAGAAACGCGATTCCGAAATCAGCGGACGCCGCCGTGATATTATTCCATCTCGGAAGCACGTACAGGTCGCCCGTAAAGTAGGAAACGGCTCCCAGCACAATGGTCATCAGCAGCACGTCACCGAATGTAAAGCGAAAACCTAAGCCGAGTATCAGATACAGAATAATGATGGTCATAATGCCTTTAATGGCAAGCGCTTTAATGTGTTCCATGCGAATTCCTCCTTATGGAAATCATGTTAGTATGTTTCCTCATAACGTGAAATATAAACCCTTTTTTCGTGAACATTTGTTTTCTGGCTTTTGGCTGTCATCACTGGGCCGCTGCTGAATATGATGAAAGGAGAAAATACGGGAGGTGTCATGATGGCAGTCGTAAAAGCGTCGAGCGCCGATGTCGATCTAATGGCAAGGCTGCTCAGGGCGGAAGCGGAAGGCGAAGGGAAGCAGGGAATGCTTTTGGTCGGCAATGTGGGAATCAATCGGGTGCGGGCGAATTGTTCTGATTTTAAAGGCCTGCGCACCATCAGGCAGATGGTGTTTCAGCCGCACGCGTTTGAAGCGGTGACTCACGGATACTTTTACCAGAGACCGCGTGAATCCGAGCGGAGGCTTGCCCGCAGGAACATTAACGGAGAACGGTTTTGGCCGGCTAAGTTCAGTCTGTGGTACTTTAAGCCGCCGGGCAACTGCCCGCAGACTTGGTATGGCCAGCCGTTTGTCGCCAGATTCAGATCCCACTGCTTCTATCAGCCGACAGGTGAGACGTGCGAAAACGTGTACAATACATTTTAATCCCGGGGGCACCGTTCTTAAAATGAACGGTGTTTTTTTAATGTTTTGTGAAGAAAAATAGGAAAAAAGTGCGCTTGACGGATGACAAGCCAAAAAGAAACAGAGGGGGTTTTCTTCCGGCGGGGCAAGGTTTGTCGAAACAATGTGAAAAATGTCTCCCGCCGTTCATTTTTCAGCCTTACAAACCCTTCACACTTCTTCATAGCGGTTTAACATTTCTTTTTTATAATAAGGGCGATCAATGAGACGAAAGGGGAACTGACATGACACATGACGGCCGTTTAGATGAATGGATCAAGGAATTGGAGAACAAAAGCTTTCAGAACAATACGTTTGACCGCCGCGCATTTATACAGGGCGCCGGGAAAATCGCCGGTCTTTCCCTCGGGTTAGCGATCGCGCAATCCATCGGCGCGTTTGAAGTGAATGCCGCTCCGAAATTTTCAAACTATCCGTTCACCCTCGGCGTAGCTTCCGGCGACCCGCTGTCTGACAGCGTCATTCTCTGGACGCGTCTTGCCCCTGACCCGCTGAATGGGGGCGGCATGCCGAAGCAGGCCGTGCCGGTAAAATGGGAAATCGCCGCAGATGAACATTTCCGTCACATCGTCAAACGCGGAACGGAAATGGCCAAGCCGAATCTCGGACACTCTGTCCATGTCGAGGCGGACGGGCTCAAGCCCAATAAAGTATACTATTACCGGTTTAAAAGCGGGCATGAGCTCAGTCCCGTCGGCCGGACGAAAACGCTGCCCGCTCCCGGCGCTGACGTATCGGCCATGACGTTTGCATTTGCCTCATGCCAGCAGTATGAACACGGCTATTATACGGCGTATAAACATATGGCGAAGGAAAAGCTTGATCTCGTATTCCATCTCGGAGATTACATTTATGAATACGGACCGAACGAATATGTGTCAAAAACGGGAAATGTCAGGACGCACAGCAGCGCCGAAGTGTACACACTGTCAGATTACCGCAACCGTCACGCCCAATACCGCTCTGATGCCAATCTGAAAGCCGCCCACGCCGCATTTCCGTGGGTCGTGACGTGGGACGATCATGAGGTGGAAAACAATTATGCCAATGTTATCCCTGAAAAAGGCCAATCCGTTGAAGCGTTTGTGCTCAGGAGGGCCGCAGCTTATCAGGCTTATTATGAACACATGCCGCTCAGGCGCATGTCATTGCCGAACGGTCCTGATATGCGGCTGTACAGGCAATTTTCTTATGGCAATTTAGCATCGTTCAATGTGCTTGATACAAGACAGTACAGAGATGATCAGGCCAACGGCGACGGGAATAAGCCGCCTTCTGATGAGTGGAGAGACCCGAAGCGCACATTGATGGGGACAGAGCAGGAGCAATGGCTCTTCGGAAATTTAGCCGCCTCAAAAGCGAAGTGGAATGTGCTGGCGCAGCAAATCTTTTTCGCGCAATGGAATTTCGGAACAACCGCCAATCCGATATACAGCATGGATTCATGGGACGGCTACCCGGCTCAGCGGGAGCGGGTCATCAATTTTATAAAAAGCAAAAACCTGAACAATGTTATCGTGCTGACGGGTGATGTTCATGCAAGCTGGGCGTCAAACCTGCATACCGATTTTAATCAAACGAATTCAAAAATTTTCGGGGCCGAATTCGTCGGGACCTCCATTACATCTGGAGGAAACGGGGCGGATAAACGGGCCGATACGGATCAGATCTTAAAACAAAACCCGCATATTAAGTTTTTCAACGATTACCGCGGCTATGTCCGCTGTACGGTGACTCCTGCCCAATGGAGAGCGGATTACAGAGTGGTGCCGTACGTGACGGAGCCGGGGGCTGAGGTATCCACGCGGGCTTCATTCATTTATCAGAAAGACCAGACGGGGATTCGGAAGGTCTCTCAAGCGGCGGTTGCAGGCGGTTTAAAGCAGTCAAACGAGGTGGAAGAGGATCGTTTCTTCGCCCATAACAATGCGCATGAAAAGCAAATGAGAAAGAAACGGGCCAAAATCTCACAATAAGGAGGCACACTCATGTTTTCAAATATCGGCATTCCCGGGTTGATCCTGATTTTCGTCATCGCTCTCATCATTTTCGGACCTTCAAAACTTCCGGAAATCGGCCGTGCCGCCGGCCGCACGCTGCTTGAATTTAAAAGCGCCGCAAAAACATTGGTCTCAAATGAAGAGCCGGACAAGCAGACGGCTGAGAAAGACAAAACGGCAGGCTGAATCCTGACATGGGGGCAGACGAATCCGCTTCTGCCTCTTTCTCTATAAGGAGGATGTACGATTGGATAAAAAAGAAACCCACTTGATCGGGCATTTAGAGGAAGTCCGGCAGCGTCTCATTAAAACCGTTATCGCCTTTCTCGTGTTTTTTATCGGCGCCTGCTGGTTTGTGCAGGATATTTATGACTGGCTGATCAAGGATTTGCATGGCAGGCTGGCCGTTTTAGGGCCGAGCGAGATTTTATGGGTGTATATGATGATTGCGGGAATATGCGCCCTTACGGCAGCGATTCCGGTTGCGACCTTTCAGCTCTGGCGTTTTACGGCGCCGGCTTTGACCCCGTTCGAACGCCGCGCCGCTTTGCTTTACATTCCGGGGCTTTCGCTTTTGTTTATTATCGGAATTTCCTTCGGGTATTTTGTGCTGTTTCCGATTGTGCTCGGATTTTTAACACAATTATCCGCCGGCCATTTTGACATGGTATTTACGGCGGACAAGTATTTTACCTTTATGCTGAATCTTACATTGCCGTTCGGATTTTTGTTTGAAATGCCTCTGGCCGTCATGTTTCTGACACGGCTCGGAATCGTGAATCCAACCCGGCTGGCAAAGGCGCGGAAGCTTTCGTATTTTTTGCTGATCGTCGTCTCGGTGCTGATTACGCCTCCGGATTTTATGTCTGACTTTCTCGTCATGATTCCGCTGCTCGTCCTCTATGAAATCAGTGTGACGCTGTCCCGCATCGTTTACCGGAAGAAATGGGCCGAGGCGGCGTCTGCAGCTTAGTGAAGTTCGCCTCCGCCGGTCTCAATATCGTCCTCATGCGCCGCGGCGGTCACCGCGGCGATTTTGAGCGCTTTTGTCACGAGATCCAGGCTGAGGCTCGGCGCAGACTTCTGCAAGGTTTGCTCCGGAATGTACGGAATGTGTATAAACCCGCCGCGGATGTGCGGATGATGGCGGGCGATTTCATCCATCAGCCCGTAAAAGAGATGATTGCATACAAACGTCCCCGCCGTGTAGGATACAGCCGCGGGAATGCCTTCCTTTTTGATTTCCTCAACGATCCGTTTGATCGGAAGGCCGGTCCAATAGGCCGCGGGACCGTCTTGAGAAATGTTTTCCCCGACAGGCTGGTTTCCTTCGTTATCCGGTATGCGCGCCTCATTCAGATTGATCGCGACCCGTTCCGGCGTGATCTGCATTCTGCCGCCTGCCTGGCCGACACAGATGATAATGTCAGGCTGATGCTTTTTGACCGCATCGCGCAGCACGGCAAGAGACTTATAAAAAACGGTCGGCACTTGTTCGGATACGATTGAGGCAGGGCCTTCATGGGAACCGTCCAGCCGTTTGACCGCTTCCCATGAAGGATTGACCGTTTCCCCGCCGAAGGGGTCAAAGCCTGTCAGTAATACTTTTTTCTCCATATAAAACCCTCCTTTTCTTTTTACCATACTCTATAATGGACATATATTCCTGCCGAAGGGGGAAACATGTCTTGAATTCGCCTCTGGTGCAATACCGATCTTTATTTCCGGCGCTCCGCACACATACGATGCTCGCCAGCTGCTCTCAAAGCGCTCTTGCCCTGCCGGTTTCAAAAGCGGTCAATGACTATCAGGAAAGCCTGCTTCAGCATGGCGGAAACTGGGAAGAAGCCATTGGACGTACGGAGCAGGCAAGGTGTGAATTTGCGAAATTGATCGGCGCCCATCCTGAAGAAATCGCCGTTTTACCTTCAGTAACGGCTGCTGTCTCTGCCGTCGTTTCTGCTTTACCGGATTGCCGAATGAAACAGGCGGTGTATACGGAATTGGATTTTCCGGCGATCGCCCACATTTTGAAGGCACAGACTGAGATGGAGCTTTCAGTCGTGCCGTCTGAAGATGGAATGATCCCGTTAGAGCGGTATGAGACGTACATATCGGAGCAGACGCTTTTCACCTGTGTGCCCCATGTGTCATATACGTCGGGTTTTGTCCAGGATATAAAGCGCATTGCCGAGATATCCGCAAAGAAGGGATCGTTTCTTTTTGTCGATGCTTATCAATCGGCGGGGCACATCCCGATTGATGTAAAAGAATGGGGAGTTGATATGCTGGCCGCGGGTGCGAGAAAGTATATGCTCGGCATACCGGGAACGGCGTTTCTTTATGTCAGAAAGGAACTTGCCGAACGGCTGAAGCCGAAAGTCACCGGATGGTTCGGGCAGCAGCGGGCGTCGATGCCGGATTTAACCCGTTTTTCTTATGCGGACGGAGCCAAACGCTTTGAGACCGGAACCCCGGCATTTATCAGCATATATGCGGCACAGGCGGCTTTATCTCTATTAAACGATGCCGGTACAGACCGCATTCACCAAGAAGTAAAAAAACTCAGCGCATTTGCGTATGAATACGCTTCTGAAAAAGGACTGAACCTCACAGGGCCGCAGTCTGCCGATGACAGACCCGGCATGATTTCCATACGGGATGAAAAAGCGGCGGAAACGGCTGCGCTGTTGAGGCGGAAAAACATCGTATGCGCACCCAGCGGACAAATCATCCGGCTGGCGCCTCATTTCTATAACACGGCTGACGATCTGACTTATGCGATTGATGAACTGGCTGAAGCGCGCGGTATATAAAAATACAGCAGACTCACGGGGAGCCTGCTGTTTTCTTATGAATGATTCACTTTGACCCGTTTCATAAAGAAAGCGCTGATCAAGCCGATAACGGCGACAATCATCGCAAAGATAAAGGCGTGCTGGACGCCCGCAATCAGCGCGTGAGAGTATGCGGAAGGATCATCCGGGTTTTTCGCGGTGCTCATATAATTCTTCTGGCCGGCAGCCATGATGCTGACCGCCACCGCAGTGCCGATTGCGCCGGCCATCTGCTGGAGCGTATTCATAATGGCTGTTCCGTCCGGGTAAAATTCCGGCGGCAGCTGATTTAAGCCGTTCGTTTGCGCCGGCATCATGATCATGGAAATGCCGATCATCAGGCATGTATGAAGCGCGACAATCAGAAGCGCCGTAGAAGCGCCGTTAATGTTTGAGAAAAACGAAAGCACAGTTGCCGTGATGACAAACCCGGGAATGACAAGCCACTTCGGCCCGTATTTATCAAACAGACGCCCCGTCACCGGAGACATAAAGCCGTTTAAAATACCGCCCGGCAGCAGGATGAGCCCGGACGTAAACGCCGTCAGCATCAGTCCGCTTTGTAAATACATAGGCAATAGGAGCATTGTCGATAAGATAACCATCATACAGATAAACACAATCACGACACCGAGAACAAACATCGGATAGCGGAAAGCGCGCAGATTCATCATCGGCTGCTTCATTGTCAGCTGCCTGATGGAAAATAAGATGAGCGCGATCGCGCCGACAGTGAGCGAACCGATAACCGTCGGGCTTGACCAGCCGTCTGATCCTTCGCCTGCATTGCTGAATCCGAATACGATGCCGCCGAACCCGATCGTAGACAGAATAATGGAAAGCACGTCAATTTTCGGTTTTGTAATGTCAGACACGTTCTGCATGTAGGCGATGCCGAATAAAAGAGCCAACACAAGAAACGGCAGGGAAATCCAGAAAATCCAATGCCAGTTCAAATGCTCTAGCACAAGCCCTGAAAATGTCGGACCGATCGCAGGAGCGAACATAATGACAAGCCCGATCGTCCCCATCGCCGCTCCGCGCTTATGCGGCGGGAAGATGACGAGGATTGTATTAAACATCAGCGGCAGCAGCAGTCCGGTTCCTAAAGCCTGCACGATTCTTGCCGCCAAAAGAAACGGAAAGCTCGGCGCAAGCGCTGCAATCAGCGTGCCGATAATGGAAAAAGCGAGTGAAACGATGAACAGCTGTCTCGTCGTAAACCATTGCAAAAGCAGACCCGATACCGGCACAAGAATACCGAGAACGAGCAGATAGCCCGTCGTCAGCCACTGGACGGTCGCAGGAGTGATATGTAGCTCCTTCATCAGATCAGTCAGGGCGATATTCAGCGCCGTTTCACTGAACATGCCGATAAACCCTGCCGTCAGCAAAGAAATCATGATCGGCATGACTTTATATTGTTTGGAAGGCTGAGCGTTTTCCAAAATCATTCTCCTCTCTTTCTATACGTACATGTCTCTCGTATTTTATGTCTTCAGCAGGTTGGGGATTTGTTTAGAAATATGGAGGATCGGCATTTTGTCTTTTTTGGCTAAGGACACAATGATGCCGCCTTCTATCATGGCATTTAGAACAGTGCTGATTTCCGCCGCTTTCTCATCAGAAAAACCGGCTGATCTTAATTTGCCCGCGAACAGATTCTCCCATTCCTGATAAGCGTTTTGACAGGCCTGCCGGAGCTTTTCGCTCTTTAAAGCAGTCTCGGCAGCCAGTAAACCGACAGGAAACCCTTCAAAGTTCTCCGGACATGTGAATTGCCGTGATAAGTCCTGTAAAAACGCTTGAATGCTTTCCGCCGGATCAGGATGGGCATCAAGGCTTTCTTTTATTTTCATACGGATATAATGGCTCATTTCATTGACAGCCTCAATGGCGAGCTGCTCTTTGCCGTCCGGAAAATGATAGTAAAGAGAACCTTTCGGCGCACCGCTTTCTTTAATAATCTGATTCAGTCCCGTGCCGTAATACCCCTGAAGCTGAAACAGCCTGGTTGCTGCGGCGAGGATTTTTTCACGAGAATCTCCATAGCTCATAATGTTCCCACCTTACTGATTTGTGACAAATTTAAAATATAGTGACTGGTCTATTATCTTGATTTCGCATGACGGTGTCAAGGTTTTTTAACGGTTATTTTCTTCGGAAGAATGCCTGACAAGCGCGTTGACCGGTGAGAGGAAAATCATCATAAATAAAGAAAAGGAGAGAAAAGAATGAAAAAACAATTCATGCCCTTCATTACATTTATCACGGCTCTGCTCTTCATCGCGGCCGGCTGCTCCCAATCTCCTCAAACGAAAGAAACACCGCCCCAGATGGCAGCCGCAGCCTCTGCGAAAAAAGACGGACTTCCGAATATTAAAATTCTTGCCACCGGCGGCACAATTGCAGGCGCTGCTCCTTCAAAGACGTCCGCTACGGAGTACAGGGCGGGGGCAATCGGAGTTGGTGCCCTGATTCAGGCCGTTCCGGAGATAAAAGAGGCCGCGCATGTGAGCGGAGAACAGGTTGTGAATATCGGCAGCCAGAATATGAATAACGAGACACTGCTGAAACTTGCAAAACGGGTAAACAAGCTGCTCAAGTCTGATGATACAGACGGCATTGTCATTACACATGGAACAGACACACTTGAGGAAACCGCCTACTTTCTCAATCTGACGGTCAAGAGTGACAAACCCGTTGTTGTCGCCGGGTCAATGCGGCCGTCCACGGCGATCGGAGCGGACGGGCCGTCCAACTTATATAACGCGGTAAAAACAGCGGCTGCGCCTGAGGCGAAAGGCAAGGGGACGCTTGTCGTATTAAATGACAGAATCGCTTCGGCGCGTTATGTGACAAAAACCAATACAACCGCGACCGACACTTTCAAATCGGAAGAAATGGGTTATATCGGAACAATTGCTGATGACGTCTATTTTAATAACATCATGACCCGAAAGCATACGAAGGATACAGATTTCAAGATAGATAAACTTGATAAACTGCCGCAGGTCGATATTATATACGGCTATCAAAATGACGGAAGCTATCTCTTTGAAGCCGCCGCAAAATCAGGGGCGCAAGGCATTATTTTTGCAGCCCCGGGAAACGGCTCAATGTCTGATGCGGCGCTAAAAGGCGCTGTAAAGTCGGTCAAAAGCGGGCTGGCGGTCGTCCGCTCCACAAGGACGGGAAACGGGGCGGTAACACCGAATCGAGAGTATGAAAAAGACCATTTGACAGCTTCAAACTCTCTCAACCCTCAAAAAGCGCGGATTCTTCTCATGCTCGCGCTGACAAAAACGCATGATCCTAAGCGGATTCAAACCTATTTCAATGAGTACTAGGAGTAGAGAACCGGGTGTTCTCTCCTTTGTCGGTATGCCGTATTAAAGCATAAGCGTGCTTTCGGGAAAGGGGCGTCTTTCTCATTTTTCCGCTCTTTTTTAATTGTTGAAAACAGTAAAAAATACACTATTTTTTCCTTTTCTTCTCTAATAGAATGAAAACTGCAAAAATATTACATAGCAGGAGGAAAGTTCATGAAACATATAAAAAGCAAAATCCTAGTCATCCTTACAGTTTGTATGCTGTCCGTCATTTCCGTATTTGCCTTCCAGCCGACCGTATCGAAAGCCTCCTCAGGGCATAACCCTGTTGTCATGGTTCACGGAATCGGCGGGGCGTCCTTTAACTTCGCGGGAATTAAAACATACTTGGCATCCCAAGGCTGGTCAAGAAAAGAGATGTACGCTATTGATTTCTTAGACAAAACCGGAAACAACAGACACAATGCGCCGAGACTGTCCAATTACGTGAAAAAAGTGCTCAGCGAAACAGGTGCGAAAAAAGTCGATATCGTCGCGCACAGTATGGGCGGCGCTAACACGCTCTATTACATTAAAAATCTTGACGGCGGAGACAAAATCGCCAACGTCGTCACACTCGGCGGAGCGAACGGCCTTGTGACCAACCGGGCGCTTCCGGGGACTGATCCGAACCAAAAGATTTTATATACATCGATTTACAGCTCAGCGGACTTGATCGTTCTGAACCCGCTGTCACGACTGATCGGCGGGAAAAACGTGCAGATTCACGGTGTCGGACACATCGGACTTTTGATGAACAGCCAAGTAAACGGGCTGATTAAAGAAGGTCTGAACGGCGGCGGACAAAATACAAATTAACAGTTTCAAAGCCCCGGAGAATGAGAATATCCCGGGGTCTTTTTTTCTTCCATATTCTTTTTTCGCCGTAAACCAAGCCCTCTGAAGTTATTTTTGTTAAAATAATAAAGTTATATCAGAATTCGGAGGGTTTATTGTGGGAAAAGTGAAAAGAAATGCCCCTTGCCCATGCGGCAGCGGGAAGAAATATAAAAAATGCTGCGGAAGCAAAGAAGCTGCCATTCCGGCAGACATCGCGGCAAAAGAAGCGAAACAGATTCAGGAAAGCTTAATGGAGTACGCCTTTACAGCACATAGAGACGGCATATCATCATTTATTAACCAGCATGAGTTCATTACGGAGCTGGACAGACAGACTAAAGACATCGGAGTCTTCAACCTCGGTATCTGGGGAATTTTCTTCCGTCCGCTGGCAGGCGGCAAGACGATTTTTGAAGAATATCTTCAGAAAAAAGCCGGCGGCATCAACCGTCCGAAAACACGGGAAATCGTTGAATCATGGAAAAGCATGACACCAGCGGTTATGGTGCTTGAAGATGTGAAAGAAGGAATGATTCACTTTGAAGATGTGATGACAAAGAAACAATTCAAAGTGGAAATGGACGTCAGCCAGCAGGATCTTCCGCCGGCGGGAAGCCTGATTCTCGGCTATCCGATCCACGAAGCGGAAAAAGCGGAGTTCTTCATGCAGTTTACGATCTTCCCTGTGAAGCGGACCGAAGCTCTAATCAGCAAAGTGAAAAAGGCGGCTGCCCCGGCCCTTGCGGAAGGAAAATCGCCTGAGCGCTTTATGCAGGAGGACTTCGACACTGTGCTGGCCGCTCTTTTAGGAACGGCGGAAGAGCCTGAGCAGGCTGCTGAAGAAAAACAGACGGAGTGGGCGAACGACATGGAGAAGGAAACGGCGGACGCCATTGAAAAAGGCCTGAGCGGGGATGAATACCCGGCTGAGCTGGTTCCGGCCGTTATTGACCTGTGGAAAACGTTCTGTGTCAAAAAAACACCGACGATCAGAAAGCCGGAAGCTTTCGCGGCGGCGGTCGAATATTACGTAAACAGTATTTCTCTGAACGGCGCGTCCGTTTCTCAGGCTAAGCTGGCGAAGAAGTACGGCGTCAGCGCCTCAACGATTTCCAGCCGCTATAAGGAAATCGAGGGTGCTCTCACAGATGAAGCCGAACGCTTCGCCGCAGCTCTGACATCTTAATACACAGCCAAAAAACCTTGAAGGGCACATGCTTTTCAAGGTTTTTTCTGCAGAAATGCTCTCGGGGCAGGATAATTCTTACCGGTTATCTAATACTAAACAGAGCGATAAAAGGAAGGGAGCCTGAGCCATGGATGAGACACGTACGCTGGGCAGGACGGATTTACGGGTAAAGCGTATCGGCTTTGGCGCTAATGCGGTCGGAGGACATAATCTATTTCCGAATCTTAATGATGAAACGGGAAAAGAACTCATCCGCACAGCGTTGGACGGCGGCGTCAATTTTATTGATACGGCGTTTATATACGGTTTGGGGCGTTCCGAAGAGTTAATCGGTGAAGTTGTCGCAGAGCGCGGCGTGCGGGACAGCCTCGTGATTGCGTCAAAAGGCGCGCACAAAGAGGTCAACGGACAAATCGAGCTGGACAACAGCCGTGAATTTCTCCGTAATGAGGCGGAAAACAGCCTGAAGCGGCTGAAAACAGACGTGATTGATTTGTATTACGTCCACTTCCCTGACGGCAAAACACCGCTCTCCGAAGTGGCGGGCACGCTAAAAGAACTGAAGGACGAAGGGAAAATCAGAGCAATCGGCGCGTCCAATCTCAGCTTCGGGCAATTGCAGGAGTTTAACGCCGACGGTTATTTAGAGGTTTTTCAATCAGAATATTCACTGATTCAGCGTGAGGCGGAGCATGATCTGCTGCCTTATTGTGAAAAGAACGGTATTTCTTTTATTCCTTATTTTCCGCTTGCTTCCGGCTTGCTGACGGGAAAGTTTACAAAAGACACAGTCTTTGAGGACAGCCGAAAAAACAGGCCGCCGTTTCAGGGAGAAGCTTTTCACCAAAACCTGGAGCGAGTGGATAAGCTTCGGGCCGTTGCGGAAGAAAAAGGGGCGCAGACAGCGCATATCGCACTCGCGTGGCTTCTGTCGCAGCCGGCGGTGGATGCGATCATTCCCGGAGCCAAACGCCCCGGCCAGCTGAAACACAATCTGGGCGCGCTTGATGTGCAATTGACCGAGGATGAGGTTCAATATATCAGTGACATCTTCAAGTGAAAATAAAAAAAGGAAATAGCCTGCGCTATTTCCTTTCTTGCTGTCAGGACGTTTTTAAAAACGCTTCTGTCAATCCTTCCAGATCGGCGTCTGTATCCAGATACCACTGGCCGCGGGCGTTTTTCTTCATCTCGATTTCTCTTGTTACGGAAGAAGAAGCCGGTTTCAGGCGCATAAACTCTTCCGGATAGACAGAAAGCAGGTGGCTGACAATTTCGTTTTCATCAGCATCGGGGTGCTTTCCGGCATAGTCTTGCACGCGGTCTTGCAGCTGGCCCGCGAGCGGAGACATATCAAGCGGCGTCACTTTTGCTTCAAGGACGGCTTTTTTGCCTGACATGGATTTGGTATGCACCTTGAGCTCTGTGTTATCCCGAAGCGCTGATGACATGGCGTCAATAATAGCGGAAATGGCTTTTGAATCCGCCTGTTCTTGTGAAATGCCTGCAGAAGCGATAAAGCTGGCTTTCGCCGATTCCTGATATGCGGCGGCCGTCATTTTTTCATTTACACCGGTCAGGCGGGTGAAATCTTTATTGTGCTTGCCGTACAGCATCACATCAATGTATGCGGATAATGCGTCCGCCGGGTCAGGTTTTGCGTTTGAGGCTGTGCCTTTGACTTTCAGTTTATAAGATAAAGGCTTCGCGTCTTTTGCCTGCGGCTGATATACCAATTCATATGATTTGCCTTCGTCAGCCGTGAAGTACAGATTGCCCGTCACTGTCTTGCCCGCATGAAGCGTGCCGCTCTGCATCTGGTCATCCTTATCGGCCGCCGCTGTTTTCGCGTCATCCTGATAAAGCGAGAAGTCGCTGCTTTTGACGGTAAGCGGGTCTTTGCCCGTATTTTTGACGGTGACCGTTACTTTCAGCGCGGCCGGATGTTCAGTATCGTCTGAAGCGGCCCATGCCGTCTCTTTTATTTTCACTTTCGCCGTGCTGCTTTCCTGGCCGCCGCTCGTTTCGCTGCTGCATGCGGCGGTAAATGCCGTGAGAAGCAGTATGAAAAACACGGCGCTCATTTTTTTGATGGACATCTGGTTTACCCCCTGTTGTTATAATGATTAATTCAATAGTCATGAAGACAGACAGGTTAATTATACTAGTTTTGTATAAAAGAGTCTTGGTAATCATCAATCTTTTTGGAAGAAAAGGAAGTGTTATGATGAAAAAAGAAGAATTGAAACAGCTGGCTCTCCGGATCGGTAACGTACCTGCCCGCTACGAGAGTAATGTGGAAGAATACCAAGAAGATGAGGTTTTGTTTTGGTGGGAAGATAAGAATGATCCGGAAGCCGGCATCATGGTCGAATTGGACCGGGACGGAAAACTGAAATCCTTATCCCGTCCGGCTTTCCGGACTGATCTGCCGGCTCTTTCGGAATCGGACATAGAAGAACGGATGCGGGCGTTTGTAGAAACCCATCGTCCGGGGGCATTGGCTGAGTTCGAATTGGAGAAAAAAAGCTCCGCAAATGATGGTGATGTGAGATATTCCTATGTTCAGATGGCTGACGGTCTGCCGCTTCCGCTGACCGGGTTTTACGCCGACCTGTCTTTGACAGGGGAAGTAACCGGCTTTTCTTACCATGGGAAGGCTGATAATCTCTTAAGACCCGGAACAATTGCGGACAAGCGGGAAGCATTGGCTCACTTTATCAAACATGTTGAAGCGGAGCTGTTGTTCACCGTACTGCATCAGTCCGTCTATGTGCAGGGGGATGACAAGCCTCATCTCGTCTATGAAATCGTGTCTCCGACGCGGCCGATATCGGCTGACCTGAAGGAAGAGAATGCAGAAATAGACGAATATGAAGAGCTGGAAGACGACATGCTGCCGTATGTCCCGATTTCACGTCCTGCCCCTGAAGCGGAAAAGATGAGCATCAATGACATGATCGGGCTGCACGACGGTTTTTATAAAGAGAGGGAAAGCGATCTTGGAGAGGGCAGTATCGGTATTGCCTGGCGCCCTGAAAAAACAAAATCCGTACGGGAAGATAAAAGTTTTGAAAGTCTGTTCAAAGAGCGGAATGAACATGTATTGAAAACAAGGTATGATAAAGAATCGGGCCGGCTCACCGGGGTGATGTCATTTATACATAGTGAAGGCGAACCGGAGTTTTCCGAGGAAGAATGCCATCACATGGCCATCCGCTTTTTGTTCGCCATGTTTCCGGAAGCGGATCAGTATTTCCGGGTTCAATATGATGAGCCGGATGATGAAGGAGAAAACGTGGGACTTACATATAAGGCTTGTTCGGGCGGCGTTGATTTGCGATTCGGAGAGGGGAGAATCTGTGTCAGCAAAAAGACGGGTCTTGTCACTGTATATATGCCGCCGGAAATTGATCCGAAAGAGCTGGAGGAAATCGATCCCGTTCCTTCATTGACAATGGAAGAGGCGAAGGACGCGATCCGCCGGGCCATCAAAGCCGAGCTCGCTTGGGATCGTTGTTACGATGACGGCAGCTGCGGAAAAGTGTACAGGCTCGTATACAAGCCGGTTTTCCCGCGGTTTATTGAGGCCCATACGGGAGAAGTGATCACGAGTTTAATAGGCTGAAGGTCATGGGCGTTCGTCCCGGGTCTTTTGCGGGAAGTGTGACTATTGTATGAAAAACAGCCGCTCTGAATACGGCTCTTTTCCCTCTTTGCTAAAAATAGACACATAAAAGGCACTTTCTTCCCTTTAAAAGGATAAGGACGTTTTTATATAATTAAAAACAGTTCTTTTTTATACACTCTTCTGAAAGGATGACCCCATTGCTGAAAGAACATCTGAGAAAAAAAGCGCTGGAGATCGGGAACATACCGCCGCACTATGAGCTTGAAATAGAAGATTATGATGAAAAACAAAAAACGAGAGCCTATTATATATGGAAAGATCGTAACCATCCGGATAAAACGGTAACGATTGAGCTGGGCGACGACGGATCTTTGCTTACCTATTCACGCAACGACTGTCCGGGTTCAGACATGCAGCTGTCAGACGCCGAATTAAAGCTGACGGCTCTTCGGTTTGCGGCGAGACACCGCCCGCTTACTTTTATGAATTTCATCTTTCAGGCGAGGGAAGAACGCAATGGGTGCATCCGATTTATCTATACAAAAAAAGTGCTCGGCCGGCCGCTTCCCGATTCAGGTTTTTTCGTTGATGTAACCAGGAGCGGCTTCGTCGTGCAGTTTATCTATTACGGGGATAAGGGTGAAGCGCCCGTCCCGGAAACATTCGTCGATCGGGAAAAAGTCGTCTCGCATTATATGAGTGTGCTGACATTCAGTCTCGTCTATGATGTGGTCAATTTTGAGAAAATACCGCGTCTCGTCTATGAACCGATTCTGCCGGCTTACAGCTATCCGGCCGGTGAAGATGATATCGTGCCGGATCAGCAGCTTTGCGAAGACAGGAATGAGCCGGCAAAACCGCTTCCCGCGTTTGAACATAAACGGGAAATCAGCCTGGATGAATTGATGGGGTTTACCTCGGATATGGTTCAGACGCGCCGGCGCGATCTCGGGGATGAGATCGGAACGACATGGCGGAAAGGGTCGGTTCCGGAACGGAAAGATTTGAGTATCGAAAGCTATTTTGAAACCAGCAACAAAAATACAATGAAGATGAAAACGGACAAAAAGACAGGGAAAATGACAGCCTTTAAATCTTTTATTGAGCATCAGGGCCCGGCCTTTTATTCTGCGGAAGAGTGTGAGGCCGTCGCGCTTCAATTTTTATACAAGCTTTATCCGAGAGCGGACGAGTTTTTTAAAATGAACCCGCTGAAAACGGACGGAAGGGGCAGGTTCCGCTTCCATTTTTCCGTATGGCATCAGGATATTCCGCTGCGGTTCGGCGCTGCGAGAATACTTGTCAGTCCCGTAACGGGGCTTGTGGAAGCTTATATGGCGCCTGACATTGACCCGGAGCAGCTGGAGAAGATCAATCCGGTGCCGGCCGTTACTCCCGAAGAAGCAAAGGCCGCTTTTTTATCCGATTTCCATCTGCGGCTGGAGTGGCAGCGCGATTTTATGCCGTCCGGCAATGAAGGATATAAGCTTGTGTACAGGCCTGTCTATCCTCCGTACATTGATGCGCAGAAGCGAAAAAAGAAAAGGTTTTATTAGCCAGGGATCATTTGTAAATGAGGATAATCTTTAAAGCCTCTCCAATCGCCTCCCCAATCAAAACCGAGCGTTTTGGCAATCGATACGACCTCAAGCCAATCGGGCGTGCCGTTTCGGTTTCCGTCGTGCGTCATATCCCACATCAGGCTTCCATCCTTTTTTTGCAGGGCGAAGTCGATCGCAAGGCCGTAATTGTGGTAAGATTCCCCGCCTTTTGCGTAGGTGACGATATTTCCTTTTTTTGAACGTCCTTGACGGTACAATTCGTTTTGTTCCTCAATTGATCTGAAACCCTCTGTGATAACGACGGTGATGCCTTTTTTCAGAGCGGCCGTCCGCAATAGCTCCGCATTCTGTTTCACGAGCGGATGAAGAGCGCTTGGAATGGCTCTATCTTGTAATGCCGTCTGCGGCCTCAATTCTTTCTGCACATAGGAAAAACATAGGTCTGCAGAAAAGAAGAGGATCAGAAGCAGCGAAATTCTGACTGGTAGTTTCATGGTGAATTCTCTCTTTCTTTAATTGATTAAAATCTTTGTTTGCTCACTGCCATAAATTTGCTATGATAAAATATAACATAATTAGTAGCCGGAGGAAGGAGGCAAATCTATGAAATCCAAGATTCCATCTGAAGAAGTGGCCGTAAAGATGAATGAATGGTATAAGCTGATCCGCGCGTTTGAAGCCGATAAAGCTGAAGCGCTGAAGCGGGAGATTCAATATGAACTCGAAGATATGGAAGAAAATCAGGATTTATTGTTGTATTTTTCATTGATGGAATTTAGGCACCGCATCATGCTGGATAAATTAAAACCCATGAAAGACGGCGACTGCCAGCCTCCGTTCTCTGAAATGCTCACTGAGATTGAGATGAACCAGCAAAAGCTGACCGGCTTACTGGAATATTATTTTTACTATTTCAGAGGAATGTATGAATTTAAGCAGAAAAACTTCATCTCAGCGATTTCTCATTATAAGCGGGCTGAGGAAAAGCTTGAATATGTGGAAGATGACATAGAGAAAGCCGAGTTTCTGTATAAAATTTCTGAGGTGTACTATCATATCAAGCAGACTTTCTTTTCGATGAATTATGCGGGACAGGCGCTTGATATTTACAAGAAATATGAATTATACGGAATGAGAAGGGTGCAGTGCAAATTTATCATTGCCGGAAATCTGATGGACGCCCAGCAGCATAAAAAAGCGCTGGAATACCTCGAATGCGCCTTGGAGCACGCGGAGCGGCTTGATGATCAATATATGATTGCTGCGGCCTATTATAATATCGGGCACTGTATGTACAGTCTGGGTGACTTTTGCAAGGCGGCGGAGGATTTTGAACGGGCGGCTGCCGGATTTGAAGCACACAGCTTCCGGCAGGTCATCCAGGCTGTTTTTTCACTCACGCATATCTACTTTAAAACGGAAAAATACAGTGAAGCCGCCGCCAGCTGCGCGCGGGGCATGAGAAGTGCGGCGGAGTGGGAAGATGAGATCTATATGACAAAATTCCGTCTGATTAAAGAGCTTTATCAGGGGGAAGGCGGACAGGATTCGCTCAAAGAGTATTTTGACATCCTGGAATCAAAAGAGCTGTTGGCTGACACAGAGGAACTGCTTCAGGACGCGGCTCATTTCTTTCATAAACGGGAGAACTACAAAGCGGCATCTTATTTTTTCAGCAGGCTTGTCGGCGTGCAAAAAAGGCTGCAAATGAACAACTACGCATAATAAAAAAAAGAACGAGGGAGCTTCGGTTTCATCGTTCTTTTTATGATTCCTTTTGTTTTCAGCCGATTAAAACCGGGTACATGCTCTGTATTAACATCAGGGAGGAAATGAGACAATGTATCAGGATTTACAGGGGAAAACAGCGATTGTAACAGGTTCTTCGAAAGGAATCGGAAAAGCCATTGCCGAACGCTTCGGCAAGGAGCGGATGAATGTGGTTGTGAACTACCTCGGTGATTCCGCCGGAGCGGAAGAAGCGGCGGATATCATTGAGAAAGCGGGAGGCAGAGCCGTCACCGTAAAAGCCGATGTATCCTCAGAAGAAGGGATTCAGGCGCTGTTTAATGCCGCGCAGGAGCATTTCGGGGGCGTGGACGTGATGGTCAACAATTCCGGCTTTAACGGAGCGGAAGCGATGCCCCATGAAATGAGCCTGGAGGATTGGCAAAGGGTCATCGACGTCAACGTGACCGGCACCTTTTTGGGGGCGAAAGCGGCACTGAAACATATGCTCGAGCACGGCAAAAAAGGAACGGTCTTAAACATATCGAGCGTTCATCAGCAAATACCGCGTCCTGAAAACGTGCAGTACTCGGCATCCAAAGGCGGGATCAAAATGATGACGGAAACGATGGCGCTCAATTACGCAGACAAAGGCATCCGGGTGAATGCCATCGCTCCCGGCACGATCGCCACGGAGTCCAATAAGGATCTGGAAGATGAAACACATAAACAGGCCCAGCTGAAAAAAATTCCGATGAACGCCTTCGGAAAACCGGAAGAAGTCGCCGCGGCCGCCGCATGGATGGTGTCGGAAGAAGCGAGTTACGTAACCGGAACGACACTTTTCGTAGACGGAGGCATGACGCTTTATCCGTCCCAGCTGGAAAGATAAAAGAGGAGGGGAAACCTTCTCTTTTTTGTTTAGAGAAGGGGCATACAGGAAATGGTTCTCTAAAAAACAGGAGGGCCGCAAGATGGCGAATGACTGGTGGAAAGACGCCGTTGTCTATCAAATCTATCCGCGAAGCTTCCAAGATACGAACAGCGACGGCATAGGCGACCTGCGGGGGATTATCGCGCGTCTCGATTATATAAAAGAGCTTGGCGCCGATGTGATATGGATCTGCCCGATTTACCCGTCGCCAAACGTCGATAACGGCTACGATGTGACGGATCATCAAGCGATTATGGAATCATACGGAACGATGGAGGACTTTCACGATCTGCTTACAGAATGCCGCAGCCGCGGATTAAAGCTTGTGATGGACTTCGTTTTAAATCATACCTCCACGGAGCATCCTTGGTTCAAAGAGGCGGAAATGAATCCGGACAGCAAATACCGCGATTATTATATTTGGCGGCCGGGCACCGCGGAGGGCCCGCCGACCGATTGGGTGTCGGATTACGGACAATCCGTCTGGCAGTACGAAGAACATACGGGCGAATATTACCTGCATATGAACGCCGTTAAACAAGCCGATCTGAATTGGGAAAATCCCGAGGTTCGGCAATCAGTATACGAGATGATGAGATTTTGGCTCGATAAAGGCGTGGACGGATTGCGAATAGACCAGCTTCATCTTCTGTCAAAAAAAGAATACTTGCCGCCATATGAAGATTACATCGCCCGCCGGGCAGATCCGAAGCCTTTCCGGCCAAACGGAGCACGGATACATGATTACTTAAAAGAAATGACGAAAGAGGTATTTTCCAAATATGACGTGATGTCGGTCGGCGAGGCCGGATCAGTGACGCCTGAGGAGGGGCTGGTTTACACGGGAACCGATGAGCATGAACTGAATATGATTTTTCATTTTCAGCATATGGAGCTTGATCAAAAGCCGGGCCAAGAGCATTGGGATGTAAAACCGCTTGAGCTGTCCGATTTGAAGAAAGTGCTCACAGACTGGCAGGAAAAACTGGAACATCAAGGCTGGAATACGCTGTATTGGTGCAATCATGACCAGCCCCGGATCGTATCCCGCTTCGGAGACGAAGGCAAATACCGAAAGGCATCTGCCAAAATGCTTGCCGCCCTGCTTTATTTCATGAAAGGCACGCCGTACATTTATCAGGGAGAAGAACTCGGCATGACAAACGCCCCGTTTGACAGAATAGAGGACTATCAAGATATTCAGACCGTCAATATGTATCACAAAAGGGTATTTGAAATGGGCCGCAACAGGGAAGAAGTCATGGCGTCCATTATGGCGAAAAGCCGCGATCATGCCCGTACACCGATGCAGTGGGACGGCAGCAAGAATGCCGGATTTACGGAGGGCGAACCGTGGCTGAAGGTCAATCCCAATTACAAAACCGTCAATGCGGCCGAGGCTCAGGATGATCCCAATTCTATATTGAACTTTTACAAAAAACTGATCCGCCTGCGAAAACAGTATGCTGATATCATAAAAGGCAGCTACACGCTGCTGTTTCCCGATGACCCGCAGCTGTTTGTGTATGAAAGACAGGCAAACGGACAAAAAATCATATCCATCAGCAACGTATCGAAAGAAGAAGCCGCCTTTTATTGGCCGGACGGCTCCGAATCTGAAAGGGCCGAGCTGCTTCTCAGCAACTATGAAAATAACGGCGGCGCGGAATCCCGCATCACGTTCCGCCCTTACGAAACAAGAGTTTATCTGCTTGCCTGATATGTGTGTGATACGACGCCCCCCGTCCATACATGGCGGGGGCTTTTTAGGTAAATCGGTTATCAATTTAGAAAAAAATTACTTGCAAAACGTAATTACTTCGTTTTATTATGGTATAGGTAACAAATGAACGAGAAAGTACGCTTTGGAAATCGTCATCATTCTGATTTACAGAACAGGGGGAAACGGCTTGTTTAAAAAATGGAGCGGAATCATTGTCATTGCGGCATGCTTTTTAATCGCGGCGGGCTGCGGCAATTCATCTTCAAAAGGTTCGTCAGGTTCTTCGAAAAGCGGCAAACTGCACGTCGTGACGACCTTTTATCCTATGTACGAATTCACGAAACAAATTGTCAAAGACAAAGGCGATGTAGACATTCTCATCCCGTCATCGGTCGAACCCCATGATTGGGAGCCGACGCCGAAGGATATCGCCGGCATTCAAAACGCCGATCTTTTCGTATACAACAGCGAATATATGGAGACATGGGTTCCTTCAGCGGAAAAAAGCATGAGCTCTGATCATGCGGAGTTTGTAAAGGCGTCGAAAGGAATTGACTTGCTCGAAGGTTCGGATGAAGAGGAAGAGGAACATGGACACGGCGGTCATGACCACAGCCGCAGCATGGACCCTCACGTGTGGCTCAGCCCGGTTCTTGCGCAAAAAGAGGTCAAAACCATTACGGCGCAGATCGTAAAACAGGACCCGAAGAATAAAGCATACTATGAGAAAAATAGTAAAGAATATATTGCAAAACTGCAGGATCTTGATAAACTATACCGTACAACATTAAATAAAGCGTCGAAAAAAGAATTGATCACACAGCACGCGGCATTCAGCTATCTCGCCAAAGAATACGGCTTAAAACAAGTCGCGATTGCAGGCCTTTCTCCTGAAGAAGAGCCGAGTGCGGCCAAACTGGCGGATCTCAAAACGTTTGCCAAAAAGCATGATGTGAAGATCATCTATTTTGAAGAAGTTGCATCGCCTAAAGTTGCAGATACACTTGCCGGTGAAATCGGCGCGAAAACGGAAGTGCTCAATACACTGGAAGGTTTAAGCCAAAAAGAACGGGATAAAGGCATCGGTTATATCGACATTATGGAGAAAAACCTTGATGCACTGAAAGATTCGCTATTGGTTAAATAACATAGTGTGCGCCGCGGGGTGCACACTATTTCTATGCGGGAAAGGAAGGTCAGCATGAATCTCGTTACATTACAGGATATCGTTTTTGGTTATTCGCATACACCCGTGCTTGACGGCGTGTCGCTGGAAATCAAAAGCGGCGAATTCGTCGGCATTACAGGACCGAACGGCGCGTCAAAATCGACGCTGATGAAAGTCATGCTCGGCATGCTCAGACCTTGGGAAGGAACGGCCGAGATCAGTAAAAAAAACGCTGCCGGAAAACGCCTGACAATCGGCTATGTTCCGCAGCAGATTTCTTCATTTAACGCAGGATTCCCAAGCACAGTTCTGGAGCTTGTGCAATCAGGCCGTTATACGAAAGGAAAATGGTTTAAACGATTGAACGAAACGGATCACCACGAGGTGGAAAACGCGCTGAAGATGGTGGAAATGTGGGATTTCCGCCACCGGAAAATCGGCGATTTATCCGGCGGACAGAAGCAGAAAATCTGCATTGCGAGAATGCTTGCAAGCAATCCGGATCTGCTGATGCTTGATGAACCGACAACCGCGGTTGACTATGAAAGCAGACAGGGTTTCTACGAATTTATGCACCATCAGGTGAAAAATCACAACCGCACTGTCGTCATGGTGACACACGAACAAAACGAAGTACAGCAGTATTTGGATAAAGTCATACGGCTTGAGAGGGGGGAAAAAGGCGGATGGAAATGTTTGACTTGGAATTCATGCGACGAGCTTTTCTAGCGGGAAGCATGATCGGAATTATGGCGCCGATATTAGGCGTATATCTCGTGCTGAGAAGACAGGCGCTGATGGCGGATACGCTGTCTCATATTTCATTGTCGGGCGTGGCCATCGGTTTTTTTCTCAGTACCAATATTACGGCGGCGAGCATCGTTGTCGTCACAATCGGAGCGATCGGCATCGAATATATGCGACGGGCATACCGTACATATTCAGAGGTATCCATCGCAATCTTAATGGCGGCCGGGCTGTCGTTTGCGATGTTTCTGATCAGCCTGTCAAAAGGCGGCGCGTCGATGAGCATCGATCAATATTTATTTGGATCGCTTGTCACGGTCAGCCAGCAGCAGGTCTATATTATCGGAGGCATTACCCTGCTGATTCTGCTTTATTTCATTATATTAAACAGACCGCTCTATCTGCTTACCTTTGACGAGGCGACGGCGAAGACATCAGGTATTAACACAAACCTCCTGTCAATGTCATTCAGCATCGTGACGGGGCTGGCGATTTCGGTCATTATTCCGATTATCGGCGTGCTGCTTGTTTCCGCGCTCCTCGTACTGCCCGCGGCTTTTGCAATCCGTATCGCCAAAGGGTTTAAATGGGTGTTTGCGGCGGCCATTATTATTTCTCTTTTCAGTGTGTTCATGGGGCTGACGTCTTCGTACCAGCTCGGAACGCCTCCGGGGCCGTCAATCACTTTACTGTTAATCATTCTGCTTCTGCTCGGCTTTATGCTGCAGGGGATTTGGAATGCGTTTAAAAAAGGAAAAGAACGAAAAAACCGCCGTTAAGCGGTGCAGCAGTCTCATCTGCTGCGCCGTTTGACGGCTTTTTTTACAGAAATATATCAGCAAGACGCTCATATGACTCTTTTTTTGCTTCGAAATCAAAGACGTTGCACAGCACCATCATCTCTTTTGTCTGATAACGTTCGGAAAGTTCAAGCAGACGGCGTTTCACTGCGGCAGCAGAGCCGATCACCATCCGCTTCCTATTTTCTGCAATCTGTTTACGGTCCTCCGGCGAATACGGATAAGCCTTCGCTTCTTCCACACTCGGCACGCGGCTGTCGGCGCCTTTTCCGATACGAAGAAGCCATAAATCCTGGCTTAAGGCGAGTTCTTCCGCTTTCTCATCCGTAGCTGCGCATATGACGAAAATGGCACAGAGTGAGGCCGGAGCGGAAAAATGGGAGGAGGCCCGGAAATGGTCCCGATAGATCTGAAAGGCTTTTACCCCGCGTTCCGGATTAATGAAATGGCCGAAGACATAGCCCGCACCTTGAAGAGCGGCGCGTCTGGCGCTGTTTTCCCCGAGGCCCAGCACCCAAAGCTGCGGGGCTGTTTCAATCAAAGGCGCTGTTTTTATTCCGGCATAAGCATGGTCCGAGGGAACCGAATCTGTCAGAAAGGATGATAAATCCTGAAGCTGCCTGTTGAACTCGGTCATACTTTTCTTTACCCCGTCTGTGAGGGCGAGCCGGATTTTCGTCGTGCCGCCCGGTGAGCGTCCGACCCCAAGGTCAATCCGGTTCGGATGCAGCGCCTCAAGCTGACGGAAAGTTTCCGCGACTTTATAGGGGCTGTACTGCGGCAGCAGCACGCCGCCTGATCCGACACGGATGGACGTTGTGGCTGCGGCGGTATGAGCGATCATAATTTCCGGCGAAACGCTTGCGAGCCCTCTTGTGCCGTGATGCTCGGCAAACCAGTACCGCTTATAGCCCCATCCTTCGCTGAGGCGGGCGAGCTCCGCTGAACGGCGGAGCGTCTCGTGCGGCCCGTTTCCTTTGGATACGGGCGCCTGATCAAGTATGCTTAAATCAATCACTCGTCTGCCCCTTTCCTGACATGTATTGATACAAGGATAGGAAAAATGTTCAGTCCCCGTCAATTTCTTTGTTTTCTCTATTCTCTCCGGAACGAAGGAGAATATAGGAAGTAATTTTTCGCCGTTTTTCGCCAAAAATTCTTATGTTTTATGAAACTTTGATATAATAAAAGACGTATATCTTAATAAACACCGGGATTCTTGTCCCGGAATTTAGTAAAAATGCGCACTTGCGGCGTGCTTAGCGGCACCCTTACAGAATAGGAGTGAATCATATGGCGATCTCTTTACAAAAAGGACAGCGGATTGATTTAACAAAAGGAAAAGCCGGCCTGTCAAAACTGCTGGTCGGACTCGGCTGGGACCCTGTATCATCCGGCGGCTTTTTCGGAAAGCTGTTCGGCGGAGGCGGTGCCAATATCGACTGTGACGCTTCCGTACTGATGCTTGAAAATGATAAAATGACAGACAGCAAAAACGTCATCTATTTCGGCAATCTGAAAAGCCGGTGCGGCGGTGTCGTACATACGGGTGACAACCTGACGGGTGAAGGCGACGGCGATGATGAACAAATTCTCATCGATTTGGCGAAAGTGCCCGCTCAGATTAATAAACTTGTGTTTGTCGTCAATATTTACGACTGCGTCAGACGAAAACAGGACTTCGGCATGATTCAAAACGCGTTCATCCGCGTCGTTGATCAGGCTAATCGCGAAGAACTGGTGACTTACAATTTAAGAGATAACTATTCAGGCAGAACGAGCCTGATCGCGGCTGAAATCTACCGCGAGGACGGCGAGTGGAAATTCGCCGCGGTGGGAGAAGGCACAAACGATACAAAAATCGGCGATATCGTTAACCGATACGCCTAAACGATAAAAAGGAGAGTGCACACATGGCAATTTCATTGGCAAAAGGACAAAAAGTAGATTTGACTAAAACAAATCCGGGTCTTTCTAAAGTCGTTGTCGGCCTTGGCTGGGATACAAACAAATACGACGGCGGACATGATTTTGATTTAGATTCCAGCGTCTTTCTATTAAATGAAGCAGGAAGATGCGCGTCGCCCGATGATTTTATTTTCTATAATCAGCTTGAAGGCGGAAACGGCTCTGTCGCACATTCAGGCGACAACCTCACAGGCCAGGGCGAGGGCGATGACGAAAGTGTAAGGGTCAACCTGAGCGCGGTGCCTGCCGCTATTGACAAAATTTCATTCGTCATCACGATTCATGAAGCGGAAGCGCGCGGCCAAAACTTCGGACAAGTTTCCAACGCGTTCGTTCGCATTGTCAATGAAGAGACAAATGAAGAGCTGATCCGCTACGATCTGGCTGAAGATTTCTCAATTGAAACAGCCATTATCGCAGGGGAGCTTTACAGACATAACGGCGAATGGAAATTTTCCGCGATCGGCTCAGGCTATCAAGGCGGACTGGCCCGTATTGCGACAGATTACGGCCTGCAAATCGGCTAAAACCATATCAAGCACAGAAGGGAGAGACGGCACATGGCTATTCAATTGGCGAAAGGACAGCGTGTTGATCTGACAAAAACGAACCCCGGTCTTACAAAAGCGGTGATCGGCTTAGGCTGGGATACGAACAAGTACTCCGGAGGGCATGACTTTGACCTTGACGCGTCGGCTTTTCTTGTCGATGCCCATGACAACTGTGTTAATGATCTTGATTTTGTTTTCTACAATAACCTGGAACACCCGAGCGGCGGCGTCATCCATACGGGAGACAACCGGACGGGCGAGGGAGAGGGAGACGATGAACAAATTATCGTCGATTTCTCAAAAATACCCGCAAATATTGAAAAGATCGGCATCACCGTCACGATTCATGATGCGGAAGCGCGCGGCCAAAATTTCGGACAAGTTTCGAACGCGTTCGTGCGCGTCGTCGATGAAAACAGCCAGAATGAACTGCTTCGTTTCGATTTAGGGGAAGACTTCTCAATTGAAACGGCGGTTGTCGTTTGTGAGCTTTACCGCCATGGGGCTGAATGGAAGTTTAACGCCATCGGCAGCGGGTTTTCCGGCGGTCTGGCATCACTTTGCCGGAATTACGGCTTGCAGGTGTAAGCAGGAAATTACCGTTTTACTAAATAGGAGGAAAAAACTTGGATTTTCTACATCATATTATGTCGACCTACGCTTCCTTTTTTGATTGGAAAATGTGGGGTGAGGTGCTGACTGACCCTGTATCATGGGGGCTGATCGGTTCCTTGGTTCTGCTGGAAGGGCTGCTGTCGGCCGACAATGCGTTAGTGCTTGCGGTTATGGTAAGGCATCTGCCTGAAAAACAGCGGAAGAAAGCATTAACATACGGATTGTTCGGGGCATATATTTTCCGCTTTATCTTTATCGGAATCGGGATGCTTCTCATTAAGTTCTGGTGGATCAAAGTGCTTGGCGCGCTGTACCTGGCTTGGCTCGTCATTAAGCATTTCTGGATCGGAGAAGGTGATGACGATACGGAAGGCATGAAGAAAAATTCATGGATGGTCCGTACGTTCGGAATTTTCTGGGCCACTGTCGTTTCAGTTGAGTTAATGGATCTGGCCTTCTCTGTTGACAGCATTTTAGCCGCGTTTGCGGTATCGGAAAAAGTGTGGGTGCTCTTGATCGGCGGTATGCTCGGCATTCTCATGATGCGTACAGTCGCAAAAGTATTCCTTGTGTTAATTGATAAAATCCCTGAGCTTGAAAACACGGCTTTTGTGCTGATCGGGATTATCGCCGTGAAAATGGCGGCGAGCGCCTTTGATTATGAAATGCCGCACGTGGTGTTCTTCGGAATCATCATCGCTGCATTTGTGGTCACGTTTATTATCCACTATTTCAACAAACAAAAGCAGGTTCAGGAGCAGACGGCTGCATCTAAAGAAGAATAAAACAAAAAAGGAGGGAGAGTTCATTTCCTTCCTTTTTTGTACCGATTATCATGAAGAGAAAGGAGGAAAATGATGAAGCAGGAAGAATTGGTGATCCGAAAGGCCGAGCCGGAAAATGATGACTGGGAAACGTTTCTGATGCGGCCGCTGCCGGAACGTCCCGGTTACGAGCGGGAAAACGGGCTGGCGTTTACCCGGCTTGCCGTCCGGATTTTGGGCACTCCTTATGATGAGACGGAGTATTACAGTAAGCTTTTCGAGCTGTCTTCTCATGAAAACATCCATGTGTTGAGCGAGACGCTGGATAAGACCATCGCGCCGGAAACTTTTCAGGCGCTGCAGCACATTCATTCGGTCAATCAAAAAGAGAAAGGGCTTTCGGTTTCCAGGTTTGTCGCGTTTCTCGATGGGGGCAGGCTGCTTGCCAAACACGCTGATCCGCTTATGCACCGCCGGCTGAGGACCGCGTTTATGACGCTTTTGGAAACCTTTGCGGACCGGCATGAAAACGGGCTGAATCATCCCGATTTCCGGCGTGTGCTCTTGGATGTGTCAAAGTTTTCGCTGAACCACCTGAATCCATGGCTCGAACAAGCCGATATAGAGCGTGAGATGCCGAAGGTGGTGTGGTATGGAGACGCGACCAAAAGCCAGCTCTATTTTCTCTATTATCTCATGCTGATCGGCTGTGATGTCCTATTGTTTCATCCGGCTGCGGAAGATCCGTTCAGCTTGATTGATCCGGATGAGGAGCTCAGCTTTGTGATAAAGCTCCCCGCAACAGGCGGTCTTGAGCCTTTTCCGAAAGAAAAGCCGGACAGAACGTCCACGACGGCCTACCGGTCAACGAAAGAAATTGAGCATGTGCTGAACCATGAGGAATCCATGATGTATAAGCCTTGGCAGTTCAGGGAGCACACCCCGCAGTCCGTGACCTTAAAAACGACGTATGATGAGTTATTTCTCATTGCGAAGGAGCGGGCGTTTATCCGGCCGCAATTTAAAGCGGACAGGGAGCGGGTGGCCGTTCCGAACCTTTTTGCTAAAGTGATGGGGGTTTCCAAAGATACGAAAGAATATTGGAACAGACTCCATACCGCCGCGGACTATCAGGAGACACACATGATCCGCAGTTTTCCGTTTACGGAAGAGCTGAAAGCCAACTACCAGTATCACTACAGTCAGGTTTTAAATGAAAAAGGAGAGGTTGACGCGGACAGGCTGAAAAGAAGCAACATCTGGCAGTACAAGCATCTGCCTTCAGGTGTGCAGAGCGCCATCGCCAATGTGATTTCTGACATGTGCAGAAACCCAGGGCTGAAGGCTTTGCCCGGGGAGCAGTCAAGGGATGCCGCAATCTATTTGTTCCGCCAGGCGACGAATCTGCCCGCTTCGCTGCTGCAATTGATTCAGACGTTTGATTACGCCCAAACCGTTCCGAAACTCGTTTTATATCATACGGAACAAAATGGCGAACTCACACGTTCTGATGCCGCCGCTCTTTTGTTTTTAAATAAATTCGGCGTCGATATCATCTTGTATAATCCGCCGGGCCATCAGGACATTGAGCATTATATTGAAGAAAGCCAATTTGATGTCCATTGGCTGGAGGACATGGTGTTTCGGCAGGAATATAAGGAGCCGTCACTCGTAAGAAAGCTGTTTAGAACCATTACGCAAAAGCAGGGAGAGTAAATAAATATGACAGAAAATCAAAATCCGCTTGTTCTTGATAAAAATGAAGAGATTTCTGAACAAAAAGCAGATGACATCAGGGTGCAGCTGCGCCAAGACCCTGAGGTGCAGCGCATTTCGCAGCAGATTGACGTGAAAAACCAAATGGAGCTGCTTGAGTACGGAAAAGAACCGGCAGTTGAAATCTCGAAGTTCTCCGACCGCATCTTAAATATGATGAAAACAACAAGTGTCACGGATTCAGGCACAATGCTGACGCAGCTCGGAAAAATCATGGACCGTTTCGACAAAAATGATTTCGATGAACCAAAAGGATTTCTCGCTAAAATGTTCAAACGCGGCAACAGCATGATTGAAAAGATTTTTCAAAAGTACCGCACCCTGGGCGGAGAAATTGAAAAAATCCACGTCGAAATTTCGAAATACAAAGATGAAATGGCAAAGACGAACCATACGCTTGAAGAGATGTATGAAAACAACATTAACTACTACATGGAGCTTGAAAAATATGTTGTCGCCGGGCAGATGAAGCTTGAGGAAATGCAGGCGCTCATTCCTTCTTATGAAGAAAAAGCGGCCGGCGGAAACCAGCTTGCGCAAATGCAGCTTGATACGCTGCGTGACGGGCTTCAGGCGCTTGAGGAACGTGTCTATGATTTAGATATGGCGCGGATGGTGGCGCTGCAGACAGCGCCGCAGATCCGCCTCCTTCAGCGCGGAAATACGAAGCTCATCGGAAAAATCAATTCCGCTTTCGTCATTACGATTCCGATTTTCAAAAACGGCATCATTCAGGCTGTCACAGTCAAACGGCAAAAGCTTGTGGCTGATTCAATGAGCGAGCTGGACCGCCGCACGAATGAAATGCTGAAGCGCAACGCTGAAAATATTTCAAACCAAAGCGTGGAGATTGCCCGTATGGCAGGCCGTCCGAGCATTGACATTGAGACGATTGAAACGTCTTGGAATACGATTGTCAGCGGTATGCAGGAAACGAAACAGATCGAGGAAGAGAACAGACGTATCAGAGAAGACGGAGCGAAACGGATTCAACAGCTTCAGGATAATATTAAAAACGCAGTCTTAAAGAATTAACACACACCCCGCTTGCTTACGGCAAGCGGGATTTTTTTGTGAAAAAGGTAATGACAACGTGTAAAGACAGGTGTAAACTTATACGGTAATCATTTTCGATTTGAGGTGCTGCTTATGAACAAACAACCTGCCGTCACTCCGCGAAAACTTCTGGCGATTGCCGGAATGGGCTGGCTGTTTGATGCGATGGATGTCGGAATTTTATCGTTTATTATCGCCGCGCTTCACACTGATTGGAATTTAACACCCGATCAAATGAAATGGATCGGAAGCGTCAATTCCATCGGTATGGCAGCGGGCGCCTTTGTATTCGGAATGCTGGCCGACAGGATCGGCCGGAAAAAAGTGTTTATGATCACGCTGTTATTCTTTTCTGTCGGAAGCGGCATATCCGCTTTTGCAACGGGATTGACGGTTTTTCTCATATTGCGTTTTCTGATCGGAATGGGGCTTGGCGGGGAACTGCCTGTCGCCTCGACGCTCGTGTCAGAAGCGTCCGCTCCCGAAAAGCGGGGACGGATCATCGTGCTGCTTGAGAGCTTTTGGGCAGCGGGCTGGCTTCTTGCGGCGGTGATTTCCTACTTTGTCATACCGTCATTCGGCTGGCAGGCCGCACTGCTCTTAACGGCGCTGGCCGCGTTTTATGCGCTGTACTTGCGGAAAAGCCTTCCGGAATCACCGGCGCATCAGGCATTGACGCAGAAAAAAAGCATACGCGGGCAGGCGGGAAGTGTCTGGACGAAACCGTATATCCGGCCGACGGTGCTGCTGTCTGTCGTTTGGTTCTGTGTCGTCTTTTCTTATTACGGCATGTTTTTATGGCTGCCGAGCGTGATGCTGATGAAAGGCTACAGCATGATTGAGAGCTTCGAATATGTCCTTCTGATGACGCTTGCCCAGCTTCCCGGATATTTCTCAGCGGCGTGGCTGATCGAAAAAGCGGGGCGGAAGACCATCTTAGTCATCTATTTGCTCGGAACGGCGGGCAGCGCTTATTTCTTCGGTGCCGCGGATTCATTGGCCATGCTGCTCACGGCCGGCATGCTGCTGTCCTTTTTCAATCTCGGCGCATGGGGCGTGCTTTACGCCTATACACCGGAGCAGTACCCTGCGGCGATCCGCGCGACCGGTTCCGGAACAACCGCGGCCGTCGGCAGAATCGGCGGCATTTTCGGTCCGCTTCTCGTCGGATCGCTTGCAGCACGGAACGTTTCGTTTACAGCTATTTTCGCCGTCTTTTGTGCGGCCATCCTGATTGCTGTCATCACCATTATTATTCTCGGAAAAGAAACGAAACAGACAGAGCTTGCGCAATGAGCACCCTTTTGGGGTGCTTTTTTTAGTGAGCTGTCTGTTGGCAGACCTATATTTTTCCTTAAAATTCCTTATTTTCAGGAGGCGAAAACTTCTTTTTCCGGGACAATGTCGCAAAAAAATTCTTGTATTTGTAAAAAAAGGATAGGAAATCAGTTTGCAACACATTCGATGGAAACGTTCTCAAGCCTGATAAAAGCCCGATTTCCTTTATAATTTATCCTCAATAAGGAGGATTAGAGAGTATTTAGAAGCATACCAGAGGAAAATAAGACACAGGGATGTTTTTAAAGTAATGATACAAAATAAACGGGATTATGATGTTTGTTTGACTTATTACAAACGTGTTACGGTATTAAAGATTGCTTATTATGGAGGGAAAATATGAATTTGGATGAGAAACCAATTAAGATAAAAGTCGAAAATGTATCTAAGGTTTTCGGAAAACAGACAAAAAAAGCCATTCAGATGCTGTCCAGCGGAAAAAACAAAAAAGAGATCCTGAAAGCGACCGGATCAACCGTTGGTGTCAATCAAGCAAACTTTGATGTATATGATGGGGAGATATTTGTCATCATGGGTCTATCGGGGAGCGGTAAATCAACTTTAGTTCGGCTGTTAAACCGGCTTATTGAACCGACTGCCGGGAATATTTATATTGATGGTGACATGATAACAAATATGTCAAAAGACCAGCTCCGGGAAGTGCGCCGGAAAAAAATCAGCATGGTCTTTCAAAAATTTGCGCTGTTTCCGCACAGAACGATTCTTGAAAATACGGAATACGGGTTGGAACTCCAAGGCGTCGACAAAAAAGAGCGTGAGCAAAAAGCGCTTGATTCGCTTAAACTTGTCGGTCTTGAAGGCTTTGAACACCAATTCCCAGATCAGCTCAGCGGAGGAATGCAGCAGCGTGTCGGACTTGCCCGCGCATTGACGAATGATCCTGACATTCTTCTGATGGATGAAGCTTTCAGTGCGCTTGATCCGCTGATCCGCAAAGACATGCAGGATGAGCTTTTAGACCTTCATGACTCTGTCGGCAAGACGATCATCTTCATCACGCATGATCTTGATGAAGCATTGCGCATCGGCGACAGAATCGTGCTGATGAAAGACGGTAACATCGTTCAGATCGGGACGCCTGAAGAAATTCTGATGAGCCCGTCCAATGAATACGTTGAGAAATTCGTTGAGGACGTTGACTTATCCAAAGTTCTGACAGCGGGCCACATCATGAAGCGCGCTGAAACCGTGCGGATTGACAAAGGGCCTCGTGTAGCGCTGCAGCTCATGAAGAATCTCGGTATTTCTTCTATTTACGCCGTTGATAAACAGAAACAGCTTCTCGGCGTCATTCACGCGGCGGATGCGAAAAAAGCGGTGGAATCCGACTTATCGCTTCAGGATATTTTAAATACTGAATTTACGACTGTGCATGAAAGCACATACTTGACGGAAATTTTCGATGTCGTGTCTGATGCGAATATTCCGATCGCCGTCACGGACGATAAGGACCGCATGAAAGGCATTGTCGTAAAAGGCGCATTAATCGGCGCGCTTTCAGGAAATAACGATTATATAAATGTTGAAGATTCTGCTGAACAAGCTCAGGATTCTTCTGTTCAGGGGGTGAAGTAAATGGACAGATTGCCTAGAATTCCGTTAGCAGATATCGTTGACCGGTTTGTTGACTGGCTTACCATGACGTTCGGAGGTTTCTTTGACGGAATCTCAAACGGTTTGGCCGCTTTCGTAAACGCGATTGTGAGCGGTTTGGGTTTCATCCCGTCTATTTTATTGACTGTTATTTTTGCAGCTCTCGCTTGGTGGATCAGTACGAGAGGAATTGCACTCTTTACGTTAATCGGATTCCTTGTTATTGATTATTTGGGTTATTGGTCGCCGATGCTGCAAACGTTGGCGCTTGTCGTCACATCTGTTTTGATTTCCATTATTATCGGGGTTCCGATCGGCATATGGGCGTCTCAGAAAGAAACAGTCCGCCGCATTGTCACACCGATTCTGGATTTAATGCAGACCATGCCGGCTTTCGTATACCTGCTGCCTGCAATTTTCTTCTTTAATATCGGGGTTGTGCCAGGCGTTGTGGCATCTGTTATTTTCGCGATGCCTCCGACGATCCGCATGACGGTTCTCGGTATTAAACAGGTTCCGGCTGATCTGATTGAAGCGACGGAAGCATTCGGTTCAACGACGTCTCAGCGTCTGTTCAAGGTGCAGCTTCCGCTTGCCACAAAAACAATTCTTGCCGGTATTAACCAAAGCATCATGCTTGCTTTGTCAATGGTCGTTATCGCGGCCATGGTCGGTGCGCCGGGCCTCGGTTCTGAAGTATACAGCGCCGTGACACAGTTGAAAACCGGTGTCGGAGTGGAAGCGGGTATCGCGATCGTTATCGTAGCGATTACACTCGACCGTATCACGCAAAACATTAAAGTGAAGAAGAAGAGCAGGGGGAATGCCTGATGCTTAAGAAAATCATCGGTGTCGGCGTTACCGCTGCGCTGGCTCTTTCTTTGGCTGCCTGCGGTTCGCAGCCTGATGGTAAGGCAACGGCTGCGGACCAGGTGAACAAAACCATTATCGGTATCGATCCGGGATCGGGGATCATGGCCCTGACGGATGAGGCCGTGAAGGATTACGGATTGAAAGACTGGAATGTCATCACGGCGTCAAGTGCCGCCATGACGGCGACATTGAAGAAGTCATATGACCGGAAAAAGCCGATCATCGTAACGGGCTGGACGCCGCACTGGATGTTCTCCAGATACAAGCTGAAGTTCCTTGATGATCCGAAAAAAACGTACGGAACTGCCGAGCAGATTCATACGATTACAAGAACCGGCTTCAGTAAGGAACAGCCTAACGCGGCCAAAGTTCTCAGCCAGTTCAAATGGACGCAGGACGATATGGGAGAAGTCATGATTGCCGTTGAGGAAGGCGAAAAGCCGGCCAAAGCCGCAGCTGATTATGTGAAAAAACATAAAGACCAAGTGGCTCAATGGACAAAAGGCGCCCATAAAGTCAAAGGGGATAAAATCAACCTGGCTTATGTGGCATGGGACAGTGAAATCGCAAGTACGAATGTAATCGGAAAAGTATTTCAAGACCTCGGCTATGACGTGAAGCTGACGCAAGTGGAGGCAGGACCGATGTGGACTGCGATTGCGACAGGCAGCGCGGATGCGTCATTGTCTGCTTGGCTTCCGAATACCCATAAGGCATATGCGTCTAAATATAAAGGCAAATATGAAGATGTAGGAACGAGTCTGACAGGCGTCAAGATGGGTTTGGTCGTTCCTCAGTACATGAAAAACGTCAATTCAATTGAAGATCTGAAGAAGTAATGAAGAAAAGCAGCCCTGTAACGGGCTGCTTTTTTTTATGCTTCAAACGATTTGAGGACGGCGTCCGTTAATATCTCAGCGCCAGTAAAGATGGCGCTTCGGTCAAATGTCATTTGGGGATGGTGAAGTCCAGGCTCCAGGCCGCACCCTAGGCCGAGCATCGTCGTTTTCAAGTTCGGAACCTTTAACCCGTAAAAGTGAAAATCCTCTCCTCCGGTTGTCACAAGAGGTTCATCCACATGTTCTTCTCCGAGAATGCTGCTGATCGCAGATGCCATGATGGCTTCCGCCTCCTTGTTTCGCTCGGCTGCCGGGAGGCTGTGTTCTTTTTGCAGTTCGATTTTTGCGCCGAATGCGGCAGCCGCCGCCTCACAGGCTCTTTCGGTTTCGGCGGTTAATTTCTCCATGGCGGCATTGGTTTGTGCGCGGAGATCAAGGCTGAACGATGCTTTTCCCGGAATGATATTGGAACTTTCTCCGCCTGCCTGAAGCTTTGTCATCTTCACGGAATGCGGGATGCCGGGATCAAGATGAATGAAGCTGAGTTTTTGGACGAGAAGAGCGGCGATTTCGATACTGTTAAGCCCGAGATGCGGTCTCGCGCCGTGGGCTTCTTCTCCGATAATCAGGCCTTCTATATGCCGGCTTGAGCCATGCAGAATGGACGGTGCGCATCGGCCGTTTGCCGTTTCCTGTACGGGGCGCACGTGCACGCCGTATAAGAAGTCAACATCATCCAGTACGCCTTTTTCAATCATTTTCAGCGCTCCGCCGCCTTTTTCTTCAGCCGGCTGAAAAATAAAGCGGATGGTGCCCTTCGGAAGCTTCGGCTGACTCTTTAAAAGCATCATCGTGCCGAGCGCCATCGTCATATGTGAATCATGTCCGCATGAATGGTTCGCCTGAAAGACACCGTCCACTTCCTGCCACAGCGCGTCAATATCCGCCCGGACAGCCACAACGGGCGAGCCTTCTCCGATTTCGCCGACAACACCGGTGCAATCATCAAACGTACGGATTCGGCAGCCGGCCTCTTTCAGTTTTTCAGTCAGATATTCAGTTGTTTGATATTCTTTCCAGCTTACTTCGGGATTGGCGTGCAGGTGGTCAAAAATGTCCATAATGACTTGCTTTTCATGCTCTGTGAGTCTGTTCATGCCGTAAGTCCTCCTTCAAAAGCTGTCTGTTTTTTATTTTTTGATATTGAAAACAGGCAATCGGTCTGTATATAATATAGCACATATCTGTATTTTCTGAATAGTTTATAAATTTAAAGCGGGATGGTGATGTTATGGCTGTGCCGAAGGCCGAACCTGTATTGAAAAAGAAGAAATTGTTTGTGATGCCTGATGCTTATGTGCTGCTGTTCATTGTCGCTTTACTATGCGCGATAGCATCATACATCGTTCCTGCGGGGGAATTTGACAGGGTGACAAAGGGCAGTGTGACGTCCGCCGTCCCGGGAAGTTATCATTCTTTAGACCAGTCTCCTGTCAGCCCGATCGCTTTTTTTACCGCGATTCAGGAAGGGATGACAAGTTCCGCGCCGATTATTTTTTTAATCCTGTTTACGGGCGGCACCATTGCGATTTTGGAGAAAACGGGCGCCATCAATGGATTGATCAGTAATGTCATCAGTACGTTCCGCACCAAACAGCTGCTGTTTATTGCAATTGTCGGATCTCTATTTTCGATCCTCGGCACAACCGGCATCGTCGTTAATTCCGTGATCGGTTTTATTCCGATCGGCCTGATCGTCGCCCGTTCGCTGAAATGGGATGCCGTGGCCGGAGCGGCCGTCATTTATATCGGCTGTTATGCCGGGTTTAACGCGACGATTTTATCACCTTCACCGCTCGGGTTATCACAAAGCATCGCGGAGCTGCCGCTGTTTTCCGGCATCGGCCTGCGGATTGCCGTCTACATTTGTTTTCTGCTATCATCTATTTTATATATTTATCGGTATACGAGAAGGCTCAGAAAAGCAAAGGACGCCAGTCTGCTGGGGAACGATTGGTTTCCGGCAGCAGGTTCAATCCCGCAGGCTTCAGATCCGGAGGACAAGCCAGTCCCGTTTACCGTCCGCCATAAATTGATTCTGGCTGTCGCGGCTTTGTCGCTTGCCGGCTTTTTATACGGCGCGCTTACTCTTGACTGGTCTGATTCAGAGATGGCCGCCGTGTTCATTTTTATCTCAATCGTGTCAGGCCTGATTGCGGGAATGGCGGCAAATGATATCGCAAAAACGTTTATTACAGGCTGTCAGGGGCTCGTTTACGGCGCGCTGATCGTCGGAATGGCGAGAAGCATTTCCGTTATTCTGGAACACGGAAAGCTGCTTGATACGGTAGTCAATGGACTTGCGTCACTGCTGCACGGTTTCAGCCCGATGGCAGGCGCAATCGGAATGTATATTTCCAGCGCCCTGCTTCATTTTCTGATATCATCGGGCTCAGGGGAGGCGGTCGTATTTATTCCGATTTTGGCGCCGCTTGCCGATCTGATGGGCATCACGAGACAGGTCGCGGTTGAAGCGGTCATGCTTGGGGAAGGCGTCGTAAACTGTGTCAATCCGACTTCCGGCGTTCTGATGGCCGTACTGGCTGCCAGCGGCATTCCGTACGTAAAGTGGCTTCGCTTCATGATTCCGCTGGCGCTGATTTGGTTTGTCATCGGCCTTGTGTTTATCTGCATAGGCGTCCTGATCAATTGGGGCCCTTATTAACATTTTTGTCAATGATATTTCGGTTTATCATTATGAATCGGCAAGATATAATGGGAGTTGTAAGCCATTCTTAATAGTACGGGAGGAAGTCATGAATCAGCGTCGGAACAGACTTTCAAACGTGAATGGAAAGAGTGAGAGTGTGAAAGAGAAAGAACGAATGATTTGGTCAGAAGTCGGAATGCTTGTGGGCACACTGTCTTTGCTTGACATCATCGTACGCGGACTTGTTCTGAACTGTCCGTTTAGGGAATGGGCCGGAAGCTTGGCGGTTTTCTTCATTATAATTGTTTATTATTGCATCAGGGCGGGAGCGTCGGGAATGCTCATGCCGAGAATAGACACCAAAGAAGAACTGAAAAAGCGGGTGAAGCAGCAGCGGATAGATTCAATAGCAGTCACTTTTGCGGTGGCGGCGCTTACGATGTACGACAGGGGGTTTCCCCATACATTCTTTGCTTGGCTGAAAATGATCTTTCTTTTTATCGTCTGCGGAGGCATTCTGTTTCTGCTTCGGTATGTCATTGTGAAGCTGTCTTACAGAAGAGCGATAAAAGAAATAAAAAAGAAATCATCTTGACAGGTGGTTTCTTTTTTTGTTTGAAAGCGGGAAGTCTTTTTAATTGATAGGAATATAGATTTGAATTCACTCTGCCGCGTTGCTTTGATAGAGAGAGTATGATAAGTTGAAATGTAAGCGTTAACAGAATTCTCCAGTCTTCACAACAGTTGAAAGGAGCTGAAGAAAGAGTAAGAGGAATTTTTGACTCCGCAGTCAGTCTTCAAAAATGAAATAAGGAGTGTCAAAAATGTTTGAAAAACGATTCAAAACCTCTTTACTGCCGTTATTCGCCGGATTTTTATTGCTGTTTCATTTGGTTTTGTCAGGCCCGGCGGCTGCAAACGCTGAAACTGCAAACAAATCGAATGAGGTGGCCGCGTCATCGGTCAAAAACGGGACCATCCTTCATGCCTGGAATTGGTCGTTCAATACGTTAACACAAAATATGAAAGAGATTCGTGATGCGGGCTATGCAGCCATTCAGACGTCTCCGATTAACCAAGTAAAGGAAGGGAACCAAGGAGATAAAAGCATGAGGAACTGGTACTGGCTGTATCAGCCGACATCGTACCAAATCGGCAACCGTTACTTAGGCACTGAACAAGAATTTAAGGACATGTGTGCAGCCGCGGAAAAATATGGCGTAAAAGTCATTGTTGATGCGGTTATCAATCATACCACCAGCGATTACGCCGCGATTTCTGACGAGATTAAGCGTATTCCAAACTGGACCCATGGAAACACACAAATTAAAAATTGGTCGGACAGGTGGGACGTCACTCAAAATTCATTGCTTGGGCTGTATGATTGGAATACACAGAATACTGAGGTGCAAACCTATCTGAAACGTTTCTTGGAAAGAGCATTGAATGACGGAGCGGACGGGTTCCGCTATGATGCCGCCAAGCATATAGAGCTTCCGGATGATGGGAATTACGGCAGCCGATTTTGGCCGAATATCACAAATACATCGGCGGAGTTCCAATACGGAGAAATCCTGCAAGACAGCGCGTCCAGAGATACTGCTTATGCGAATTATATGAATGTGACGGCTTCTAACTATGGGCATTCCATCAGATCCGCTTTAAAGAACCGTAATCTGAGTGTGTCGAATATCTCCCATTATGCATCTGACGTGTCTGCGGACAAGTTGGTCACATGGGTGGAATCACATGATACGTATGCCAATGATGAGGAAGAGTCCACATGGATGAGTGATGACGATATTCGTTTAGGCTGGGCAGTGATTGGTTCCCGCTCAGGAAGCACGCCTCTTTTCTTTTCCAGACCTGAGGGCGGAGGAAATGGTGTAAGATTTCCTGGAAAAAGTCAAATAGGAGATCGCGGGAGCGCCTTATTTAAAGATCAGACGATCACTGCGGTCAATCAATTTCACAATGTAATGGCCGGGCAGCCTGAGGAACTCTCGAATCCGAATGGGAACAATCAAATATTGATGAATCAGCGCGGCTCAAAAGGCGTTGTGCTGGCTAATGCGGGATCGTCTTCTGTCACCGTCAATACTTCAACGAAATTGCCTGACGGCAGGTATGATAATAGGGCCGGCGCCGGTTCATTTCAAGTAGCGAACGGCAAACTGACAGGTACGATCAATGCCAGATCCGCGGCTGTTCTTTATTCTGATGATATTGGAAATGCGCCTCAGGTCTTTCTTGAGAATTACCAAACGGGGGCAGTCCATTCTTTCAATGATCAGCTGACGGTCACCCTGCGTGCAAATGCGAAAACAACAAAAGCCGTTTACCAAATCAATAATGGGCAGCAGACAGCATTTAAGGATGGAGACCGATTAACGATCGGGAAAGGAGATCCAATCGGCACGACATACAACATCAAGTTAACCGGAACGAACGGCGAGGGTGCAGCGAGAACCCAAGAATACACGTTTGTCAAAAAAGACCCGGCCCAAACCAACATCATTGGCTATCAAAATCCGGATCATTGGGGCCAGGTAAATGCTTATATTTACAAACATGATGGAGGCGGGGCCATAGAATTAACCGGATCGTGGCCGGGGAAAGCAATGACTAAGAATGCAAATGGAATTTACACGCTGACGCTGCCTGCGAATGCGGATACGGCCAATGCCAAAGTGATTTTTAACAATGGCAGCGCCCAAGTGCCCGGGCAGAACCAGCCCGGATTTGATTATGTGCAGAATGGTTTGTATAACAACTCCGGTTTAAACGGTTATCTTCCGCATTAATGGATAGGGCTATCATCACATCAGCGTGCCGGCAAACCCTCGCTTCTGGGAAAAGGACAGCACGTCTTCAATCACGCTGAAAAGATACAACATCCTAAAACGGTTCCGTTTTAGGATGTTGTCAACAATCTGGAAACCATCATCGATATTTTTTGTCCAAAAATCAAACTTTTCTCTTGCAAAAGTTTGTGAAGTGTTGCACAATATAAATGTGAAATTATTCACAAGTTAAAAACAGACACCACGAAACACTGGAGGATGAGCATACATGATGAACGAACGAGTGAACAAAGTAGCATTAATCGGAGCAGGTTTTGTTGGAAGCAGTTATGCATTTGCGTTAATTAACCAAGGGATCACAGATGAGCTTGTGATCATTGATGTAAATAGAGAAAAAGCCATGGGCGATGTCATGGATTTAAATCACGGAAAGGCATTTGCACCTCATCCGGTGAAAACGTCTTACGGAACATATGAAGATTGCAAGGATGCCGATATCGTATGCATCTGTGCCGGAGCCAATCAAAAACCGGGCGAAACGAGACTTGAGCTGGTCGAAAAAAATCTCGCCATTTTTAAAAGCATTGTCGGTGAAGTAATGGCAAGCGGATTTGACGGCATCTTCCTCGTTGCCACAAACCCGGTCGACATTCTCACTTATGCGACATGGACATTCAGCGGTCTGCCGAAAGAACGCGTCATCGGCAGCGGCACGACACTGGATTCTGCGCGATTCCGTTATATGCTGAGTGAATATTTCGGAGCCGCTCCGCAAAACGTACACGCCCACATTATCGGCGAGCACGGCGATACCGAGCTTCCTGTATGGAGTCACGCCAATATCGGCGGAGTGCCGGTGCAGCAGTTGCTGGAGAAAAATGCAGCTTACAAACAGGACGAGCTGGATCAGATCGTGGACGATGTGAAAAACGCCGCCTATCATATTATTGAGAAAAAAGGCGCGACATATTACGGAGTGGCGATGAGCCTCGCCCGCATCACAAAAGCGATTTTGCGTAATGAAAACAGTATTTTAACCGTCAGCACATATCTGGACGGGCAATACGGTGTAAACGACGTCTTTATCGGCATTCCGGCTGTCGTCAATCGGAACGGCATCGCCGGTGTGACGGAACTTGAGCTGAATGAAACAGAACAGCGTCAATTCAACCATAGCGCAAACGTGCTGAAAGACATTCTCGCTCCGCATTTCGCGGAGTAAACAAAAAAGCAGTACATGACAAACGCCATGTACTGCTTTTTTTAATTCGCTTTTTTCGCCATTTCCTGAGAGGTTTTTACTCTCGCTTTTCCCATAAACAAAATGGTAACGGCCGCAATGACGATCGGCGCCAGCGCAAGCGTGAATACATATGTGATGCTTTGCGACATGGCGTCAATAATGCGATCCAGAATGTGCGGCGGAATATGGGCGCGCGTGCCGGCCTGGAAAATCTCCTGCGGATTTCCGATGTTCTGCATCGCGCCGCCCGCTCCTTTCATGCCGCTGAATGAATCTGTGAGCTTGTTGGTAAACACATTCGTCTGGATGGTCCCGAAAATCGTCACACCGAGCGTCATACCGAATGATCTCAAAAACGAGTTTGTTGAGTTGGCGCTTCCGCGGTAACGCGGCTCCAGATCGTTCATGGACGCAGCCGGCAGCAGTGAGAAGTTGAAGCCGACGCCGAATCCTGAGATCAGCATGAATACCGTCAGCATCGTACGCGCCGTATCCGGTGTCATATTGGAAAGCAGCAGCATTCCGATAAAGAAAGCGACCACGGAAATCAGCATTAAATTGCGGAACCGCACTTTCGTCTGGAAAATTCCGCCGATCATACTTCCGATAACAGAACCGATCATCATCGGTGTCAAAATAAAGCCCGCGCTTGTCGCGGTGCTTCCGTACACGGCCTGAACGAAGATCGGGATAAACACCGCTAAAATCACAAATGTGGCTCCGTAAAGGAACGCCAGAATCTGTGCCGTGGCAAATAAACGGTTTTTAAACATCCAAAATGAGATAATCGGTTCTTCCGCTTTTCTTTCCACGATAAAAAAGGCGATAAAGAACACGGCGAACACAGCGAACAGACCGATGATCTGCACGGAGTTCCAATCATACGTTTTTCCGCCGAGCTCAAGAGCGAACATCAGACCGACAATGGAAACCACCAGCGTAATCGCGCCGGCCCAGTCGATTTTCTGCTTCTTGTGTTCAAGGGATTCTTTATAATAACGAAGAATGAAAAACAATGATAAAATACCGATCGGCACGTTGATATAAAACACCCAGTGCCAGCTGATGGAGTCGGTAATGAGCGCGCCTAAAAGCGGCCCGAGAACGCTGGAAAGGCCGAAAACGGCACCGAACATGCCCGACATTTTTCCGCGTTTTTCCGGCGGAAATAAATCAAAAATGATCGTGAAGGCGATCGGCATCAGCGCGCCTCCGCCGATTCCCTGAATGACGCGGTAAATAATGAGCTGATCCATTGTTTGAGCGATTCCGCATAATGCAGATCCGATTAAGAAAAGAATAAGACCGAATAAAAAGAAACGCTTGCGTCCGTACATATCGGACAGTTTTCCGTAAATCGGCATACCGGCCATAACGGCTACCATGTATGATGCCGTCACCCACGCGAACTTATCGAAACTTCCGAGGTCCGCCACGATATTTCCCATCGCAGTGGCAACGATTGTATTATCCATAGCCGACATTAAAATGCCCAGCAAAAGACCGATGACGACAAACTTCGTCGAGGCGTCCTTCGCGGCTGTTTGTTCCATGCTTTTTCCTCCCATACTTACTTTTGATCATTAAATTTGCTATGATCATATTAGATTTGCCGAAAATTATCTTGATCGTCAAGATAAATTGATTTTATAGGGAGGCCTGTCAGTTGTCAACAAGAAATACCAGAAGCGAGACGGAGGAAACCGCCATACAGTTATTCCGGAAGATGGCCACAAGGACGATCCTGTTTCATCAGGCGGCCGCTCAATCTCTCGGTCTGTTTCCGACCGATTTGAAATCAGCTGATATCTTAAATGAAGCAGGCCCGATGACCGCAGGCGAGCTCGGGAAAAAAACCGGCCTCAGCACAGGTTCGGTAACGGCGCTCATTGACCGGCTCGAAAAAGCGGGATATGTCATGAGGAAAAAAGACCCCGAAGACAAACGGCGGGTGATCATCGTGCCGCTGACAGCCGGAAAAGCGAATGTGAAGCAATTATTCAGCTCCTTATCCCAGTCCACGATCAGCCTTTGCCGGCAATATAAAGAAGAAGAACTGCGGCTGATATTCGATTTTTTAGGAAAAGCGACGGACATGATGGAAGACGAGCTTGAGAAATTAAAATAATGTATCATAGCACGGCCCATTCATGAATAACTTGTACAAGTTGCATGAATGAGGGGGAAGCCAATGAACATCTTTTTAAGCTACATCGTTCTCGGGCTGTCATTGTCAGCACCTGTCGGACCGGTCAATGCGGCGCAAATTGACAAAGGCATCAAAAACGGCTTTTGGCATGCATGGATTTTCGGTCTCGGCGCCATGGCCGCAGACGGGCTGTATATGATTCTGATCTATTTCGGGCTGTCTCAATTTTTGACCGCTCCTTTTGTAAAAACGTTTTTGTGGCTCTTCGGTTTTTTCGTGCTGACCTACACGGGAGTCGAAACGTTAAAAAATATAAGGGAAGCCATGAATGTCAGAAGCGGAAAAGGAAAACCGGCTTTTTACAAAACTTTCGGCGCGGGGTTTTTTATTTCTCTTTCCAATCCGCTGAGCATTTTATTCTGGCTCGGCATATACGGGAGCATTCTCGCCAAAACCGCTGAATCCTTCGATGCAAATCAGCTTTTGATTTACAGCTCCGGCATTCTTCTCGGCATTTTGATCTGGGATTTCTGCATGGCGGTCGCCGCGAGCACTTTCAGAAATCTCCTTCATGAAAAAGCGCTCCGCTGGCTGACGGGAGCGGCGGGTGTGTCTTTGATCGTTTTCGGGTTTTATTTCGGATGGCAGGGGATTCAAATGCTCATCTCATAAATAGAAGGACTGTCACCCATCGCCTGTCTCCGTCATAACGTATCATGACGATACTGGAGGTGGGCCGATGGCAAGCGGGCTGTACACAAAAAGTTGCCTTGAGGAAAAGTTATTGGATCTGCCAAATTGGCAGAGAATCGCTTTTGAGCTTCTATCAGAAAAAGTAGGCGATAAAGCGGATACGTTTCCGTGCATTCCCGGACGTCAGGGATTTTTGACAGATCAGCTCCGGATATCCTTTGCGGGTGATCCCCGCGAAGAGGGAACCCCGGAGGAAGTGGGGATGCTGCTGTCTGAGTACGGAAAGATCTCAAGGAATACCGGAAGATACGCGTCGCTGCTTGTGATTTTTGATACGCCTGAGGATTTAGCTGAGCATTATTCCGTTGAGGCGTATGAAGAGCTGTTCTGGTCTTTTTTAAACCGGCTGAGCGGCTGCGACCCGAAAGACTGGCCGGAAGACATGCCGGAAGACCCTGAACATTATAAATGGGAGTTCTGCTTTGACGGCGAACCGTATTTTATTCTGTGCGCGACGCCTGCGCATGAAGCGAGACAAAGCAGAAGCTTCCCGTTTTTTATGCTCGCGTTTCAGCCGAGATGGGTTTTTGAAGGATTAAATGATTCAACCGCGTTCGGACGAAACATGAGCCGGCTGATCAGAAAACGTTTAGAGGCATATGACGAAGCCCCTCTTCATCCCCGATTGGGGTGGTACGGAGGAAAAGACAATTTAGAATGGAAGCAATATTTCCTCCGTGATGATGAGACGCAAGTGTCAAAGTGTCCCTTTTCTTATTTGAAGAGACTGTTTAAACCGACGAAATAAGCTATGATCCGGCAGGGCTGTGTCCCTGCTTTTTTTGTACGATCCATGTCACGATCGCAATGACGGCGAGAAAACAAAGGCTGACCAGAAAACCGGGCCGGCTCGATTTCTCAAACAGCGTCCCGGAGACGGCCGCGACAATCAGCACAAGGGCGATAACAATCTGTACGGTTCCCATCTTTGTCGTTTCAAGCAGTTTCTTGCCCGAGAACAAAATGAACAGCCACGTATAAAGAAGCATGAGGCCCGCCGCGGTTGTCATGTGTTCATATATGTTTTTCGGCAGCACCAATGACAGGATGATGGAGACGATGAGTCCGGCAAACGTCAATCCGAGCGCGGGCCAGCAGATTTTTTTGTTTTCCTTTAATCTGAAGCATTTCGGCGCATCTCCGTCATCTGCCATCGTACAAAGCAATGTCGTCACGGCAAACAGCGAGGCGACGAGCGTGGAAAATCCCGCAATAATAAAAATCCCGTTAAAAATATCAAGAATGATATCTAAATGAAAACCCTTCAGCGATGTAATAAACGGGCTGTCCTGTTCGGTGAATTTGCCCAGCGGCACTAACAGCAGCGCCAGGCCGAGAGAAATGACGTAAATCACCGCAAGAACGGCAAGCATCAGCCGGCCTGATTTTGAGGCTTCCTCCGGCTTTTTCAAATGCACGGTCATCAGCCCCAAGACTTCAATTCCTCCGAAGGCGTAAAACGCATAAATCAGTCCCGTCCATAGCCCCATCGCTCCGTGCGGGAACAAATCCTTTGATTCGTTCGGCACCTGCACATCCGGTTTATGAGAAAATATACCGCACAGCGCCAATATGGCGATCACGATAAACATAACAATCGCCGCCGTCTTGACAACAGCGAGCACATTTTCCGTTTTTTGAAAAACGGACAGCCCCGTAAATATAATCAAAAGACCGAGCACCGCATAGATGGAGGCGAAAATCCACAGCGGCACATTCGGAAACCAATGCTTCGTAAAAAGCGAGATCGCTGTCAGCTGGCTTCCCGTGATCAGCATCTCGGACGACCAGTACACCCATCCGTTGCTGAAACCGGCCCAAGTGCCGAAAGCCTTTCTCGCATACGCGCAAAAAGACCCCTTTTCGGGCTGTTTGGCCGAGAGCTTCGCGAGCTGCTCAAAGACAAAATAGGTGCCAAGCCCGGCAATAAGAAATGAGATCAGCGCGGAATATCCGCTTTTGACAATAGCGATGCTGGACCCGAGAAAAAAGCCCGTCCCGATTGTGCAGCCGACGCCGATTAAGGAGAGCTGCCACCAAGCGAGATTCCCTTTAGGCTGGTCCTGTGATTTACTCATGAAGTTCAACCCCTTTATCAAAGCTTAGATTGCGGCCGTCAGAAGGGGAATATACATCCAATAAATTGCTTTACATGAAACAAACGGCCGGGGTTCATAATAGAAGAAAAAAAGGAGCAGTCTGATGACACAGCAATTTATCGTACCGCCGAAAAAAGGGCTAGGCCTGAAGGTTCACAAAGGGCAGATTATAAAAGTTGTCGATGTGGAAGGACAGCAGGTGGCTGATTTTACGGCGTATCATGCCAAGGACTTTTATGAACATCTTGATCAGGGCGCGACGATCGATGCCAATCAGTCCATTCATGTAAAAACGGGTGATCATATTTATTCGAATTTATACAAGCCGATGCTGACGCTGATTGAGGATACAGTCGGCAAGCACGACTTGCTGCTTCCCGCCTGCCGTCCGGATATGAACAGGCTTTTATACGGAAAGCATAAAGACGAGCTCCAGGATACGTGCTATGACAATATGAGCGGGGCGCTTGAACCGTTCGGGGTGCCGCGGCCGCATATGCATTACCCATTTGCCATCTTTATGAACACGGTGCTCGATGAGAAGGGGAACTTATCAGTCGAAACCCCTCTTTCTGACGCGGGTGATTATGTACGGCTCCGTGCGGAAATGGATCTCGTCGTCGCGTTTTCATCCTGTCCGATCGAAAAAGGAAAATGCAACGGAGACAGCATCACGGCGCTGCGGGTGGAAATCAGCTGATCCCGGTGTATTTGATTCACTTAAAATCTGCACCTGTGCTATATTTAACAGAGAGTCGTACATAGTGGCATGATTCATTTTCAGCATGAACGGGAAATGGATCATAAAGAAACAATGCAGGAGGAGTGATTGGGATGAGCATCCAGAAACAAATTATGAATGATCTCCATGTAAAGCCCTCAATTGATCCGAAACAAGAAATTGAGGACAGAGTGAACTTTCTGAAACAATATTTGAAAAAAACAGGTGCCAAAGGCTTTGTGCTCGGCATCAGCGGGGGGCAGGATTCCACGCTTGCGGGACGCCTCGCCCAGTTGGCGGCTGAAAGCATCAGAGAAGAAGGCGGAAACGCTGAATTTATCGCCGTCCGCCTTCCGCACGGCACACAGCAAGATGAGGATGACGCCCAATTGGCGCTCAAATTCATTAAACCTGATAAATCATGGACATTTGATATTAAGTCCGCTGTCAGCGCGTTCGCTGATCAGTATAAAAAAGACACGGGCGATCAGCTGTCTGACTTTAACAAAGGAAATGTAAAAGCCAGAATGAGAATGATCGCTCAATATGCCATCGGCGGACAAGAGGGGCTGCTTGTCATCGGAACCGACCATGCGGCCGAGGCGGTGACCGGTTTCTTCACGAAATACGGTGACGGCGGAGCTGATCTGCTGCCGCTGACCGGATTAACGAAACGCCAGGGCAGACGTTTATTAGAAGAACTCGGCGCGCCGGAACGCCTGTATTTGAAATTACCGACGGCCGATCTGCTTGATGAAAAACCGCAGCAGACGGATGAGACCGAACTCGGCATCACATACAATGACATTGATGATTATTTAGAAGGCAAGGATGTTTCTTCCGAAGTGATTGAGGCGCTGGAAAAACGCTACCTCAGTACGGAGCACAAGCGCCAGGTGCCGGCATCAATGTTTGATGATTGGTGGAAATAGAATGAAAAAACCTCCCTTTTGAAAGGGAGGTTTTTTGTTTATCTCATTTTTATTTATCTACACTTTCATAAATCCCTACCCAATACCCTTTGCTGCTGTCATAGTATTTGCTTTTGAAAATCCACTTTGTTCCATCTAAAACGAAAGAAGCAGCGAAGTTGCCGTTAGGGCTTTGAACGAGTTTGATGGCATTAATGCCGGCATCTGCTTTCGTTGAGATTGGGCTATTTTCCACGGATGCGGATGCTGTTGGTGATGCGGCAAAGGCAGGAGCGGCAGACATCAGTAAGGCAAGAGACAGCGCAGAACCGGTTAACACTTTTTTGAATTTCATTTCGAACACTCCCTTTTCAAATGAAATGTATTACAGTGTTAATAATTAGACAATTATCCATATAATTCCTTCTATGTTTCTAAAATTTTTTTCTTAATTTGAAAAAACAAACCTTCGGAGGGACTTTTTATTTATTGATCCATTTGCATGGGTCAGGGACATGTTTTCAAAACGCTTTTTTATTTGATACGGATATGATTCAGCTTCACCATTAATTTGTCGGTAAATCTTCGAAGGCTGCCTCTCGAATCAGGCTCAAGAGGCAGATTTGCTTGGGCAGCGATCGTTTCTGCGGCCTGCTGAATAGACATTTGGTCTGTATGGAGATGTTCTGCGAAGAGGCTATCAGACAGGCTGTTGATACAGCGGTCGATTTGTTTTGCGGCCCAGGAGTTTTTTCCTTCCGCTCTGGTGCGCAGGCGTTTCAGCAATGTTTCCTTTGAAGCCAGCAGGGTAAAGTGGTGAATGGTCCGGCCATCCTGTCTCAGCCTGCTGATAATGTCATGGAAGTATTGATCGTTCGTAATGGTCATGGGCACAATGATGATGCCCTGATATGTATCTGACAAATAGGAAAGCATGCTGTAATTGAATTCCCGCCACAGAGGGTAGCTTTGAAAGTCATCTTCAGCGATATCCGGCGGTATCATCGAACGCATCGCAAACCCCATCTTTTCAGGATCATATACGTAAGACGGTTTCAGTCTTCTGTGCAGTTCAAACGCTGTTTGTGTTTTTCCGGAACCGAAAGCCCCATTTATCCAAATGATCATCATGATATCCCCCTTTTTCTATATGATACAAAAAAAAGACCCTTCGATCGAAGAGTCAGCGGGAAAAAACAGACGTATATTCCCGGAGCGATTCCTTTATATGCGTAAAGGCATGTTCTCCAAAATACTCAAGAGAAACAAAACCGTCATATTGTCTGTTCATCAGCTCTTTTAAAAATGCTTTTTGATCGAGATCTCCTTGGAAAATCGGAGTTGGCTTGCTGAGATACCAGTTGTCAAAATTCCAGTGATAGTTTTTCAGATGAATATGGCTGACGGTATGATACAGCTTTTCTAAAGCGGACATTTGGTCAACGTGATTGACGTGTAGGTTGGAGCCGTCAAAAATGGTGCGGACCCGCGGATGTCCGACATCCTCCAAAAATGCCAGTGCCGCCTCCGGTGTATCCGCGTACGTATCGTAATGAATCTCAAGCCCGATATCGACTTCATAGTCATCTGCGAGCCGTGCCGCCTGCTGAAATTGATCAACCGCACGTTGCCACTTTTCCGGTGACGTCCGATGCGAAGGAAGATTGCCAGCAAAGACTCTGATCAAGGGGCTGTGCAGCTGTCGTGCCGCGCTTAATGCCCCTTGAACATCCTTTAACGCCTGCCTTTCATCCTGAGCGGCGAAGTCAGTGTACAAACTGACGGCAGGCACCCCGAGGCCTTCCTCCTGAAGCTGCTGATCAAGCCTGTCGAGCGGGCCGATTTCCTCTATATATTGTTTAGCGTGTCCGTACCACAGTTCGATTCCGTCAAAGGAGTGCTCCTTCGCGAAAGAAATGATGTCGAAAATATGCTTTTTTTTAAATCCTGTCGTGCAAAAACTCAGTTTCATCGGTAATCCTCCCGTAACTGTCTATCATATGTGTACTTTTCCCCGGGTGAGATACGGATAAACAGGTGGAAAGGGCAGACACTTTTATAAGCGGAGTGTCAGTGCGGCGCACAAATTGTTTAGCGCTTTTTTGCGTCAAAGTATTAAATAATTGACCGAAGTGTTGTACAATTAATTTCATTCGAGTAAGGGGGGAGAAGCCATTGAAAAATGAAACGGAGCTGACGGACTTCAGTCCCGTCCGCAATAAACCGACTCGCGCTCGTTATGTGATACTGTTTCTTTTGTTTTTTATCACTGCGATTAATTATATAGACCGTGCCAGTGTATCCATCGCCGCCCCGTCCATTCAGACATCGCTGAACATAAGCCCCGCGCTTTTGGGCGTCGTCTTTTCCGCATTCAGCTGGACCTATACGGGTATGCAGATTCCCGGCGGGCTCATTTTGGACAAATTCGGGTCAAAACGGACGTACGGCGTTTCTTTAATGATCTGGTCTGTTTTCACCGGAGTGCAGGCTTTTGCAGCCAGTTTCGGATTTTTATTCGGCTGCCGCCTGATTATCGGGCTGGCTGAATCGCCTGCGTTTCCGGCAAACAACCGGATTGTCACGACATGGTTTCCAAGGCGGGAACGCGCCTTTGCCACGGGTGTTTATACGGCGGGGGAATATGTGGGACTGGCGTTCGCCACACCGGTTTTATTCTGGGTGTTAACGGCATTTGACTGGCGCGCCGTCTTTATTTCTTCAGGCGTGCTCGGGCTTGTTTTCTCCGTTTTCTGGTTCAAAATGTATCACGAGCCGAATCGGTACCGGAAAGTGAACCGGGAAGAGCTTGATTATATTAGAGAAGGCGGCGGACTGACAGAGGTGTCTGAATCAGCCGGCAGGATCACGTGGCGGGATTTCGTCCAGCTTCTTAAATACCGCAAGCTTGTCGGCTTGTATATCGGCCAATTCGCCGTAGCCTCCACGCTGTTCTTCTTTTTGACATGGTTTCCGACTTATCTGGCGGAGGCAAAGCACATGGCTTTCTTAAAAGTCGGCTTCGCCGCATCAATCCCGTATATCGCCGCCTTTTTCGGCGTATTGTTCGGCGGATTTTGGTCTGACGGCATGATGAAGCGGGGCGTATCAGTGAATGTTGCCCGAAAGACGCCCGTTATCCTCGGTCTTCTGCTGACGGGCTCCATCGTGCTCGCGAATGTTACGGACTCTTCCCCGGCGGTTTTGGCGATCTTATCCATTGCTTCTTTTGCGCAGGGCATGTCCAATATTTCCTGGACGATGCTGAGTGAAGTGGCGCCAAGCGAGACAATCGGATTGGCAGGGGGCGTGTTTAACTTTTTCGCCAATATGGCCGGTATTATCACGCCGCTTATCATCGGGTTTATCGTCTCTGCGACCGGTTCATATAACGGAGCGATTCTGTTTGTCGGCGCTGTCGCATTTATCGGGGCATTTTCTTATATTTTCATTGTCGGAAAGGTGGAACGCATTACGCTCCGATAGAAAGAAAAACTCATCTCTTCTTATAAAGGATGGGTTTTCTTTCATTGCATTATCTCTATATTTCAATATTGGGTTATCATATAATAAACATAACTTTTTCATTTCTTAGGAGGATTTCGCCGAAGATGAACGCAAAACGTGCCATTCCCGTAAGAGAAAGAAACATCGTACTGATCGGATTCATGGGTGTCGGAAAGACAACAATCGGCCAGCTGGTCGCTAAGAAATTATACAGAGACTTCATTGATATTGATTTGCAGATTGAGAAAGATTTCAATATGTCCATCCCTGAAATGTTTGAGAAAAAAGGTGAAGCCTTTTTCCGTCAGACCGAAAAGGATTATATATTAGATATCTGCCGCAATACGAAATTCAAGATCGTGTCACTTGGGGGCGGTTCGTTTAAACAAGAGGAAATCAGACAGTGCTGCCTTGAAAACTGTCTCGTGCTCCATCTTGATTTATCATGGGAGAATTGGAAGCAGCGGGCTGACCTGCTGATTGAAAGCCGTCCCGTTCTGCATAACCGTTCCATGGATGAAATGCAGCAGCTCTTTAACGAGCGCCAAAGCATCTATGATAAACATAATTCAAAAGTGGCGACGGATAATCTGGAACCAGAAGAAATCGCCGATTATATCGTAGAAACGTTAAAAATCGGCTGGGATCTGTATCAGCCGATGTAAAAAGAGCCGTGACGCTGTGAGCGTACGGCTTTTTTGTTTTCTTTTAAACAAACGTTTATTAAAATGTTTAGAAAATGAGTGTAAAATCGTGTTAAGATAGAGTCAGAAAATTAAATCTTATAAAACAAAGGAGAATAATCGGATATGCAATTATACGACTTGCCGCTCGACCAACTGCAAACCTATAAACCAAATAAAACCGCTCCTCATGACTTTTCGGATTTTTGGGCATCATCATTACATGAGCTTGCAAAGGTAGAGGCAAAGCCTGAATTGACGGCTGAAAGCTACCCGGCTGACGGCGTGAAAGTATTCCGGCTGACATACCGAAGCTTCGGCAAGGCGGAAATTGAGGGATGGTACGCCGTTCCCGACCGGCAAGGACCGCATCCGGCCATCGTGAAATATCACGGCTACAACGCGAGCTATGACGGGGATATACATGACATCGTAAATTGGGCGCTTCACGGATATGCCGCGTTCGGCATGCTTGTCCGCGGCCAGCACAGCAGCACAGATACAAGCGTTTCACCGCACGGACACGTTCCCGGCTGGATGACGAAAGGGATTTTAGATAAAGATACATATTATTACCGCGGCGTGTACTTAGACGCCGTCCGGGCTTTGGAAGTCATCAGCGGCTTTGATGAAGTGGATGAGACGAGAATCGCCGTCATCGGGGGGAGCCAGGGAGGCGGACTTTCAATCGCCGCGGCGGCACTATCTGACATTCCGAGAGCGGTTGCGGCCGATTATCCTTATTTAAGCAATTTTGAGCGGGCCATTGATGTCGCTCTTGATGAGCCGTATCTTGAGATTAACTCCTTTTTCAGAAAGAACGGCAGCCCTGAGACGGAGAAGGCCGCGATGAATACACTGGCCTATTTTGATATCATGAATCTGGCGGACCGCGTAAAAGTTCCGGTGCTCATGTCTATCGGGCTGATTGACCGCGTGACTCCGCCGTCGACGGTGTTTGCCGCTTACAATCATCTGGAAACGGAAAAAGAATTGAAGGTTTACCGGTATTTCGGACATGAATACATACCTTCTTTCCATACGGAAAAGCTGGCCTTTCTGAAAGCGCATCTGAAAGGCTGACGACAGCGAAAAGCCCAAGTACTTGGGCTTTTTTCAGGAATGATCACGGAAAAGGACGGATACAGATGAAACAAAGGATCATCGAAGAATTAAAACGAATTGAAGCACAGCACGGCGTCAAGGTGCTTTACGCCGTAGAATCAGGGAGCCGCGCATGGGGATTTCCGTCAAGCGACAGCGACTACGATGTGCGGTTTCTCTATGTGCCGAAAAAAGAATGGTACTTTTCGATCGAACCGCATAGGGATGTCATAGAAGAGCCGATTCATGACATGCTTGACATCAGCGGCTGGGAACTGAGAAAAGCGCTGCGGCTTTTTAAAAAATCAAATCCGCCTCTTTTGGAATGGCTCTCTTCTGAGATGATCTATTATGAAGCTTTCTCAGCGGCTGAAAAGCTTCGAAAACTGAAAATCCGCGCCTTTTCGCCTGAAGCCGGCATTTATCATTATCTCAATATGGCAAAACGGAATGAAAAAACGGAATTGCAGGGCAGTGAAGTGAAGATTAAAAAGTATTTTTATGTTTTGCGTCCTCTCCTTGCCTGCAGATGGATTGAAACGTTCGGCTCCGTACCGCCGATGTCATTTCCCGTACTGGCCGATGCCTTATTGACGGATGAAGCGCTCATTTCTGAAATCAATACACTGCTTACAAGGAAAAAAAGCGGTCAGGAGCTGGCTCCGGAACCGAGAAATACGATCATTCACGGTTTTATAGAAGAAGAAATAGAACGCATCGGGCACTATGTCAAAACGATCAAAACACCGAAACCTGACATAACGGAGGAACTGAATCAGCTATTGATTCAGACCGTCGAAGAGGCGTGGGGGGAAAAAGGCGGAAATTGACGATTGCCGTCATTTCCGTCCGCCTTTTTTCGGCATAATCCGCCTGCTATCTAAGAAGCTGATTGTGGTAAAACCACAAAAATTTATCAGAATCTTTGTATTTTTAGAATATTGTGAGAGGATGTTTTGTCCATTTACAATAGACTCATACAAATACTTCTTAGATTGCGGGGTGTTAAGGTTGGAAGTGATTACAAGAGATTTTTTCTTATTTTTATCCAAGAGCAGCTTTCTCAATAAGATGGCGCGAAGCTGGGGAAGCCGTGTGGCAGCCGGCAAAATCATCGGAGGAATGGATTTCCGCAGTTCTATCCCGACAATCCGACATTTGAACAGCCAGGGGCTGTCAGTTACTGTCGATCATTTGGGGGAATTTGTCAACAGCGGTGACGTCGCGAAAGAACGCACCGAGGAGTGCATGCAGACCATCGCCTTAATTGCTGATGAACAGCTGAATTCCCAAGTGTCATTAAAAATGACGTCTTTAGGTCTTGATATAGATCTCGATCTCGTCTATGAAAATATGACGAAAATCCTCCAGACGGCTGAAAAACATAAAGTCATGGTGACGATTGACATGGAAGATGAAACGAGATGCCAGAAAACGCTGGATATCTTTAAAGACTTCCGGAGCCGGTATGAATATGTAAGCACCGTGGTGCAGGCTTATCTGTACAGAACGGAGAAGGATCTTGATGACCTCAGCCCGCTGAATCCGTTTCTGCGGCTTGTCAAAGGAGCCTATAAAGAATCGGAAAAGGTGGCCTATCCTGAAAAAAGCGACGTCGATGAAAATTATAAAAGACTCATCCGCAAACAGCTTTTAAAAGGACATTATACGGCAGTCGCCACGCATGATGACAAAATGATCGAGTTTACAAAACAGCTTGCCGAAGAGCACGGCATTCCAAACGACCGTTTTGAGTTTCAGATGCTGTACGGCATGCGCTCGCAAACCCAGCTCAGCCTGGTGGAAGAAGGATACCGCATGAGAGTCTACCTGCCTTACGGGGATGACTGGTACGGCTATTTCATGAGACGGCTCGCCGAACGCCCCTCAAACATCGCATTCGCCTTTAAAGGAATGACTAAGAAGTAAAAAAGGGAGAGATGACAATGACTACACCTTATAAACACGAACCATTCACGAATTTCCAAGATCAATCGAACGTTGAAGAATTTAAGAAAGCGCTTGCGACGGTAAATGAGTATCTGGGAAAAGATTATCCGCTCGTCATCAACGGTGAAAAGGTAGAGACGGAAGCGAAAATCGTATCCATTAACCCTGCAGACAAAGAAGAAGTCGTCGGAAAAGTGTCAAAGGCGTCCCAGGAGCACGCTGAGCAGGCGATTGAAGCGGCTGCGAAAGCGTTCGAAGAGTGGAGATACACATCCCCTGAAGAAAGAGCGGCCGTTTTGTTCCGCGCGGCTGCCAAAGTCCGCCGCAGAAAGCACGAATTCTCCGCCCTGCTCGTCAAGGAAGCGGGAAAGCCTTGGAACGAAGCTGATGCGGATACGGCGGAAGCCATCGACTTTATGGAATACTACGCGCGCCAGATGGTTGAATTGGCAAAAGGCAAGCCGGTCAACAGCCGCGAAGGCGAGAAGAACCAATATGTCTACACACCGACCGGCGTAACGGTCGTCATTCCGCCATGGAACTTCCTCTTTGCGATTATGGCGGGAACGACGGTGGCACCGATCGTAACGGGCAACACGGTCGTTCTTAAACCGGCAAGCGCGACACCGGTCATCGCGGCGAAGTTCGTAGAAGTGCTTGAGGAATCAGGCCTTCCGAAGGGCGTTGTCAACTTTGTGCCGGGAAGCGGAGCGGAAGTGGGAGACTATCTCGTCGATCACCCGAAAACAAGCATCATTACGTTTACGGGATCACGTGAAGTCGGTACGAGAATTTTCGAACGCGCGGCGAAAGTGCAGCCGGGCCAGCAGCACTTAAAGCGTGTTATCGCTGAAATGGGCGGTAAAGATACGGTTGTTGTCGATGAGGACGCGGACATTGAATTGGCGGCTCAATCCATCTTTACATCAGCATTCGGCTTCGCTGGACAAAAATGTTCTGCAGGTTCACGTGCAGTTGTCCATGAAAAAGTGTATGATCAAGTATTAGAGCGCGTCATCGAAATCACTGAATCAAAAGTGACGGCAAGCCCTGACAGCGCTGACGTGTATATGGGACCTGTCATCGACCAAGGTTCTTACGACAAGATCATGAGCTACATCGAAATCGGAAAAGAAGAAGGCCGTTTAGTAAGCGGCGGCACCGGAGATGATTCAAAAGGCTACTTTATCAAGCCGACGATCTTCGCTGACCTTGATCCGAAAGCCAGACTCATGCAGGAAGAAATCTTCGGGCCGGTCGTGGCGTTTTCTAAAGTATCAAACTTTGATGAAGCACTGGAAGTGGCCAACAATACTGAATACGGTTTGACAGGCGCGGTCATTACAAATAACCGCAAACATATTGAACGGGCGAAACAGGAATTCCATGTCGGCAACCTGTACTTCAACCGCAATTGTACGGGAGCGATTGTCGGCTACCATCCGTTCGGAGGCTTCAAAATGTCCGGCACTGATTCAAAAGCGGGCGGCCCGGATTATTTGGCCCTCCACATGCAGGCGAAAACAATCAGTGAAATGTTTTAAGAGGGACTGAATGGGCATCCTCCTCGCGGGGGGTGTCCATTTCACCATAAACATATAAAGCGGAGGAGGAAATGCCATAGCAAACATTCAGTTGATTATTTCCATTTGTATTTATATGGCGGGCATGCTGTTTATCGGTTATTTCGCCTACAGACGGACGTCAAATCTGACGGATTACATGCTCGGGGGGCGTTCTTTAGGCCCTGCCGTCACAGCGCTCAGCGCGGGAGCGGCGGATATGAGCGGATGGCTCTTGATGGGGCTTCCGGGCGCCATGTTCTCAACGGGATTAAGCGGCGCTTGGATTGTAATCGGACTTGTGCTCGGGGCGTGGGCGAACTGGCTTTTCGTCGCGCCGAGACTGAGAACGTATACCGAAAAAGCGGGGAATTCCATCACCATTCCGGGTTTCCTTGAAAACCGTTTCGGTGATCATACGAAGCTTCTCAGACTGTTTTCGGGTCTCGTCATTCTCGTCTTTTTCACTTTTTACGTATCATCCGGCATGGTGTCCGGAGGTGTCTTATTCAACAGCATTTTAGGGTTGAATTACCACACGGGACTGTGGGTCGTGACAGGCGTCGTTGTCGCCTACACCTTGTTCGGGGGCTTTTTGGCGGTAAGCTGGACGGACTTTGTTCAAGGGATCATTATGTTTGCGGCGCTTATTCTTGTGCCGATTGTGACGATTTTCCATACGGGCGGCCCGGGGGAAACCGTTGCCGATATCCGTTCCGTCAACCCGGAACTGTTTAATATGTTCAAAGGGACGACCGTCCTCGGCATTATTTCTTTATTTGCGTGGGGGCTCGGCTATTTCGGGCAGCCGCATATTATTGTGCGTTTTATGGCGATCACATCCGTGAAAGAGATCAAACGCGCCAGACGGATCGGAATGGGATGGATGATTTTGTCTGCACTCGGCGCGCTGTTTACGGGTCTTGCGGGAATCGCGTATTACCACCAGCGCGGGTTGAAGCTGGCTGATCCGGAAACCATTTTTATTCAGCTCGGCAGCATTCTGTTCCACCCGATTATTACGGGATTTCTCATTTCTGCGATTTTAGCGGCCATTATGAGTACGATTTCGTCTCAGCTGCTCGTTACGTCCAGTTCTTTAGTAGAGGATTTGTATAAGTCCATGTTCAGGCGTTCAGCTTCTGATAAGGAACTCGTATTTCTGGGGAGAATGGCAGTGCTTGCGGTGTCAATCATCGCTTTGGTGCTCGCCTGGGAGAAAAACAACACGATACTTGGTCTTGTCAGCTATGCATGGGCGGGATTCGGCGCTTCATTCGGGCCGGTCGTACTGCTCAGTTTATTTTGGAAACGGATGACGAAATGGGGGGCACTCGCCGGCATGATTGCGGGAGCGATTACCGTAATCATTTGGGCGAATGCCGGTCTTTCAGACTTTTTGTACGAAATCATTCCGGGCTTTGCTGTAAGCCTTGCCGCTGTATTTGTCGTCAGCTTATTGACACAGGCTCCGTCAAAAGATGTCACAGATCAGTTTCATGACTACCGTGATACACTTTCTCAATAAAAGCAAGGAACGAGAGGAAGAAGGGACCGCCCTTTTTCCTCTTTTCACGATACAGGCTTTCGGATCATTCCGTTTTGGGAGTATATGAATTTTTTTCTATACAAAAAGTCACCCCTCAGAGTATGATAAAGATAAAAAGAGCATAGGAGAAATAGGTATGGAAGAGCTTTTAGAGAGAGTTTTTTCATTTACGGACATTGATAAATTAATTGATTTCATCAGTTATGAATTGCAGAAGCCCGTTATTCTGGAAAGCGCGGATTTCTTTTTGCTTGCCTATAATTCTTATTACATTAATCACTTCGACTCCGCCAACCAGCAGACGATATTCTCAAAAAAATGCCCCGTGCAGATTTTTGAAAGGTTTCTGAAGGACGGGGTGATCGAAAAGCTGAAAACCGTTCCTGAACCGTTCCGTGTCGAAAAAATAGACAGTATCGGACTGAATCAGAGAGTGGTTGTAAGCGCAAAACATAAAGGGGAAGTGATGGGCTACATCTGGATTCAGGAGCTCGACCGAAACTTGACGGACGAGGAGCTTGATTTTTTATATGAAACTTCATTCCATGTCGGAAAAATCATCTACAAAACGAACCGGCTGAAACAGGAAAAAGAAGAGAGAGCGGAAGACCTGGTGAAACGGGCGATCTTTCAGCAATTCTCCTCTGAAAAGGAGTTCAGGCGGGAAGCGGAAAAGATGAACGCCGTGCTGCCGTCGGTTTTTTCGGTAGTCGTCCTGCACGCAGCGAATGGGGATGGGGAGGCAGTCGAAGATGTAAAGGAAAATATCAAATCGTACTTGAATTTGCGGGATAAAGTCAGCCACGTCTTAACCATTGATTCCAATATTGTCATCGTCGTCGCAAGCTTCTCGCAAAAAAGCTCCGGCACTTCGGCAGCATCTGAATTCATCCACAAACTGCTGACTCATTTTCACTTTCAGAAGATCCCCACTCCCATCTATATCGGAATCGGCAATGAATACAGCAGCATCCTGAAGCTCGGCAAAAGTTATATAGAAGCCCTTGAAGTCATAAAGGCTGCCGAAATTACCGGAAACCAGGAAAATATCCCGTACGAATACAGTAAGCTCGGGATTTACCGCTATCTTGAAAGCATCGAAGAAAAAAACGCCTCACTGGAATATGTAAACGATGATTTAGCGTTATTAAAAGCCAAAGACAGAGAAAGCAGCACCGAACTGCTGAAAACGTTAGAAATCTATCTCCTCAATAACTGCAAAACAAAACCAGCCGCAGAACAGCTTTTTATTCATCAAAACACATTGAACTACCGCATCAAACAGATTCTTGACATGACATCAATTAATTTAAACGACTTCAGGACAAGGTGCCAGCTGTATCTCGATATCATGCTGATGAAAAAGAGATAAAAAAGAAACCAGTCGCCGTACTGGTTTCAGTTTTAATACCTTCCCGCTTATCAATCTCAGAACCTCACTTCTGAATCACTCCTTTCCCTCAAGATGAGAAATGAATAAACACTGCTCCTCAATATATGTTATACTTTCATTGATATTGATTCTCAATTAAAAAAGTATGAAGTATAGATATAAACGGGAGGCAGAACGATGGCGGAAAATCATGAGGTGTACGACGTCACGATTATAGGCGGAGGCCCGATCGGCCTGTTTGCGGCTTTTTATTGCGGGATGCGGGAGCTGAAAACGAAAGTGATCGAGTTTTTGCCGCGGCTCGGGGGAAAGGTGTCTATGTTTTTTCCTGAAAAAATCATCCGTGATATCGGCGGAATACCCGGGATTGCCGGGGAACAGCTGATTAAGCAGCTGAAGGAGCAGGCGGCGACATTTGAGCCGGATATCGTGTTGAATCAGCGGGTGGCCGGATTTGAACGGCTGGAAGACGGAACCATTGTGCTGGAAAGTTCCGAAGGGGAAAAGCACTATACGCGCACGGTGATTTTGGCCGTCGGCATGGGGACGCTTGAGGTCAATGAACTTGACAGCGCGGATGCGAGCCGTTATTCAGGAAAGAACCTTCATTATAAGGTGGAGAAGCTTGATGCGTTTCGAGATAAGCATGTCGTGATTTCCGGAGGGGGAGATACCGCGGTTGACTGGGCGAATGAGCTGGAACCGATTGCGGCGTCTGTTACCGTCTTGCACCGCCGTGAGGAGTTTGGCGGTTTGGAAAGCAGCGTGGCGAAAATGAAGCGGTCTTCCGTGCGGGTGCTTGCGCCGTATCGTCTGAAGCATCTCAACGGCACCGGGGAACGGATCGAGAGCGTCACCGTTTGCCAAACTGAGTCCGGACTTTCTGAAGTCATCAAGCTTGATGAGCTCATTATCAACCACGGGTTTAAAATTGATCTCGGTCCGATGAAGGACTGGGGGCTTGAGATAGAAGAAGGCAGGATTAAAGCTGACAGGCATATGCGCACGAATCTTCCGGGCGTGTTTGTCGCCGGTGACGCCGCCCATTATGAAAGCAAGCTCAGACTGATTGCCGGCGGTTTCACGGAGGGCCCGACCGCAGTGAACAGCGCCAAAGCCTATTTGGACCCGCAGGCGGATCAGATGGCGATGTATTCGACTCATCATAAAAAATTGGTGACACAATAAAAAAGGGCTGACCCCCGATGCTGGGCCCGGGGGTCAGAAAAGCATTCCGGCGTATCAGCTGTGAACGGGCATGTCTTTCATTTCATTTCGTATAAACGCAAATAACTGTTCCTGATTTTTCACGGCGGTAAACCCGCAGCCGGCGGGGACGTCTTTGCCCATGCAGATGACGGGAGGGCGGTTTCCTCTCGGGTTCGGTGATATGCCGATTTGTTTTCCGGCGCTGATCAAATGCTGAGCGGATTCTTTGCCCGTACAGATAATCATTTGCAGAGGTGACTCACTGATCGTGCGTTCGATCATGGAAGTGAATCGCTCATCCGCGATATGTTCATGGGTGATATAAAACGGGCATGTTTTTGAGTCTGGCAAGTTTTCTGCTGCTTGACGGCTCCCTACAATGAGAGAATGCGGAGAAACATTTTGCCATTCGGATAGGAGAAAGCCCCGTTTTGTCAGTTCCGTCTTTGCGGCTTCGGTCGCTGCATTCAGGCATGCGGTCACCCGGCGGATGTCGATCTGCTTGAAAGCCAGTGTGTCAAAGAATTCGCATACCGCAAGGCGTGATGTGAAAAATAGTTGTTCAAAGGTGCTGATCTGTTTCAGGATGTTTTCGTTTGCGGGCATTTTTTTAACGATCCGCTTCGGCCATTCAATAACATCGGCGCCATACTCGCGCAGCTTGTCTGTCAATGTATGTTCATCATCCCCATGAGTGACCACCATGATATGCCGTCCGATGAACGGTTTGCTTTCAAACCAGCTGTGTGTTTGAAAATTGACAATATCACCGATGACGATAATGGCAGGGTTGGTGATGTTTTGGCTTTGAACTTTTTCATGGATATCCTGAAGCGTTCCTTTAACGCTCCGCTGCCGCCCCCACGTCCCCCATTGAATGACAAGTACGGGAACGGAAGGGGATTTTCCGTACTCCATAAGCTTCCTGCATATAAATGACAGATTTTTAACGCCCATGTAAAACACAAGCGTTTGAACGCTTCGGGCAAGCCCTTCCCAGTCGAGATTCGGCCTGCCGTGCAATGATGTATCATGAGCGGTGATCATCGCGAAGGACGAAGCGAAATCACGATGGGTGACGGGGACTCCCGCATACAGCGGCGCTGCAATTCCCGAGGTGATGCCGGGCACCATTTCGTAGCGGATGCCATGCTGATGAAGCGCCTCTGCTTCTTCGCCGACCCTGCCGAACACACTTGGATCTCCGCCTTTCAAGCGGACGACGGTGTAGCCCTCCGCCGCTTTTTCTATCAGCAGGGCATTTATCTCAGACTGTTTCATAAAATGGCGGTCGGGCAGCTTTCCGCAATAAATGAACCGGCAGTCCGGTGAGGCGTATTCTAGAAACTTTGGGTTTGCGAGCCGGTCATACAAAATGATATCCGCTTTCTCCAGAGCCTGTTTTCCTTTTACGGTGATCAGCCCCGGGTCTCCTGGTCCGGCACCGACAAAGTATACGATTCCGTTTTTCATGATGGCGTCATCCCTTCAGCAATTTAAAAAATGAAGGACCACTTGGAAAAGTGATCCGGTCTTTGATCAATACAGGAGGTATACATTCTCTCCTTCGATCAGTGTTTCGTATGTTTTGACACAGCCATGATCCGGCTCTTGGACTTTTCCGTCTTCTAAGGAAATTTTCCAGTCATGCATCGGGCAGAAGACGTATTCTCCGCTGACGATGCCTTCAGCCAGGACGCCCCCTTTATGAGGACAGCGGTTTTCGACGGCGCGGACGCTCCCGTCAGAAAGCTTAAATACGGCAAGCTCTTTATCTTCTATATATACGGTTTTTCCTAACTCCTCGGGTAATTCGTTTACATTGCCTATGCAAACCTTTGTCATATCTTTATTAACCATGTCCGTTCCCCCTTACTGTTTTATGAAGTCGTGACGACATTTTCGAATAGATCTTTAGAAGCTTTTTTATCTTTAAGGAAGTATTGCCACGGATCTTTGTGGACAGAGAGTGTCTCATTCATTCTGTCGTTGAGCTCCTGCCGTTTTTCCGGATCGTTTAATACGGATTGGACATGAGATAAACCGACGCGCTCAAGCCATGCGGATGTCCGCTCCAGATAGTTTGCCGTTTCTCTGTAGTACTGAAGGTAAGCACCCGCGTATTCTAAGACTTCTTCATTCGTTTTTACTTTCATCAGCAAATCACCGGCGCGCAAATGGGTTCCGCCGTTTCCGCCGACATAAAGCTCCCAGCCTCCGTCGATGCCGACAACGCCAAGGTCCTTAATGCCTGATTCCGCACAGTTCCGCGGGCAGGCGGACACGGCCATTTTAACCTTATGAGGCGTATTGAGCCCTTCGAATTTTTTCTCAAGCGCAATACCCAGTGCCATGGAGTCTTGTGTGCCGAAGCGGCAGAATTGTTCGCCTACGCACGTTTTTACCGTGCGGAGTGTTTTTCCGTACGCGTAGCCTGACGGCATATCAAGCTCGGCCCATACTTTCGGCAGATCTTCTTTTTTAACGCCGATGAGATCAATTCGTTGGCCGCCGGTCATTTTAACGAGCGGGATCTCATATTTGTCGACGACATCGGCGATCTTGCGGAGATCTTGAGAGTTGGTTACGCCCCCGTACATCCGGGGAACGACTGAGTATGTTCCGTCTTTTTGAATATTGGCGTGCATCCGTTCGTTCACAAAACGGGATGTTCTGTCATCCTCGTATGCAGCCGGATTAATCATGCCTAAGTAGTAGTTGAGGGCAGGCCGGCATTTGGAGCAGCCTTCCGGCGTTTTCCAGCCGAGCACGTTCATGATTTCTCTTGTATGTGAGAGCCCTTTGGCTTTGATTTCTTCTACGACTTCATCTCTCGACAGTGAGGTGCAGCCGCAAATCGCTTCTTTTTGCGCGGATGAGTCAAATTCTGAGCCCAGTGTATATTGAAGAATGTCTTCTACGAGCGGTTTACAGCCTCCGCAGGAACGGGATGCCCCGGTGCATGCTTTGATTTCGTCCGTTGATGTGCAGCCTTTTTCCTGAATGGCTTGAATAATCGCACCTTTTGAAACGCCGTTGCAGCCGCAGATGATTTCATCGTCGCTCATCGCCGCGGTCATGCTTGCGCCTGCTTCCTGATCAAGAGGCTGTAAGATTGATATTTTGGAGGTTTCAGAGATATCTGCTTCTTTTTGAATCATAGAAAACAGGCGGTTGCCTTCGCTGCTGTCTCCGAACAAAACAGCGCCGACAATTTGATTGCCCCTCAGGACGATTTTTTTATAAATGCCGTCCTGTTCATCGAACACTTTTATTGCCTTTTTGTCCTCTGATTCATCAAAGTCGCCGGCAGAGAAGACCTCGACGCCTGATACCTTTAATTGAGTGGAGAGAACGGAGCCTTCGTACGGTTTTGTTTCAATGCCGCAAATATGTTTGGCCAGCACTTTTGCCTGTTCATAGAGCGGCGCCACAAGACCGTATGCGATTCCGCGGTGCTCGGCACATTCACCGACCGCGTAAATGTGCGGAATTTCAGTCTGCATATAATCGTTGACAATGATTCCGCGGTTTACCGGGATGCCGCTTTCTGTGCCAAGCTGTGTATTCGGGCGGATGCCGACCGCCATGACGACCAGATCAGCTTTGATGCTTGTGCCGTCTTTAAAGCGTACGCCTTCGACACGGTCAGTACCGAGAATTTCTTCGGTTTGTTTTTCAAGGAAAAAGGTCATGCCTTGTTTTTCTAACTCGTTTTGCAGCAGGCGTCCCGCCGCTGCGTCAAGCTGGCGCTCCATCAGGAATGGGGCGAGGTGGATGACAGACACGTCCATGCCGAGATTCAGCAGTCCGCGCGCGGCTTCCAAACCCAGCAGTCCTCCGCCGATGACGGCTGCTTTTTTATATTGTTTTGACGCGGCGAGCATCGTGTCGGTATCTTTTATGTCTCGGAATGCCGTGACGCCTTGTTTGTCTGCGCCCGGAATCGGAAGGATAAAAGGGACAGAGCCTGTCGCCAGGATGAGTTCATCGTAAGGCTGGATTCTGTCTGCATCGGTGATGACGGTTTGGTTTTCCGTGTCGACTTTGATGACTGTTTCACCGGTATACAGCTGAATGTTGTTTTCTTTGTACCAGTTCCAATCGTTTAACGTAATGTCTTGAATGTCGGTATCGCCTTGCAGCACTTTTGACAGAAGGATTCGGTTATAGTTGGGATGAGGTTCGGCCCCGAATATTGTAATCTCAAATTCGTCTTTTGAAACACGCAGTATTTCTTCAATCGCTCTTACCCCGGCCATTCCATTTCCAACAAGGACTAGCTGTTTTTTTCCCATCAGATGATCCGCTCCTTATCTTTGTTTTTTTCAGCGTAGCACAGCAAAAACAAATATTTAAGATGCATGTTATGAAATGTAACAAAAAATACGAAAAAATCTAAAAATTTTATGAAAATTAGATAGGGCTGATTCGTACCGCACACATCTTAAAACCGGGCATTTTACAGTCCGGATCCAAGGCTTCACCAATTAAATCGTTGACGTTTTGCGTGTCAGACCAATGGATGGGGACAAACAACGTGTGATGTGTCTGACTTTTACTTGATTTTAAACGGAGAATACATCAAAATAAATAGTAACGATTACGATTTAAAACTATGTACATCATGATGAAAATAAGGCAGTTGCGAGATATAAATCGTAATCATTCTATTTTATCAGGGGGCTATTGATATGAAAAAAATTCCGGTTACAGTATTGAGCGGCTATCTTGGTGCCGGAAAGACGACCGTTTTGAATCATATTTTACAAAACCGCAACGGTTTAAAAATTGCCGTCATCGTCAATGACATGAGCGAAGTAAATATAGACGCGGGCTTGGTGAAGCAGGGAGGCGGTTTGTCAAGGACGGATGAGGAACTAGTAGAATTATCCAACGGCTGTATCTGCTGCACGCTGCGTGAAGATTTATTAGTCGAAGTTGAGAAACTCGCGAAAGACGGCAGGTTTGATTATATTGTCATTGAATCAACAGGGATCAGCGAACCGATTCCCGTTGCCCAGACATTTTCTTATATAGATGAAGAAATGGGCATTGATCTGACAACATTCTGCAGGCTGGACACAATGGTGACCGTGGTGGATGCAAACCGCTTCTGGCATGATTTCCAGTCCGGTGACAGCCTTCTTGACCGGAAGGAAGCGGCGGGAGAAGAGGATGAACGGGAGATTGCCGATTTATTAATTGACCAAATTGAGTTTTGTGATGTGCTCATTTTAAATAAATGCGACATGGTGGGCGAAAAAGAGCTTGAACAGCTGGAAACGGTTCTTCGCGCATTACAGCCCCGTGCCAGACTGATCCGGTCCGTTCGCGGAGAAGTGCCCGCCGAATGCATATTGAATACCGGTTTATTTGAGTTTGAGGAAGCGAGTTCATCAGCAGGATGGATAAAGGAACTGACGGCAGGTCATGAAGCGCACACTCCGGAAACGGAAGAGTACGGCATCACTTCGTTTGTGTACTCGCGGCGTCTGCCGTTTCATACCGTTCGTTTTGACAGCTGGCTGCATCAATCAATGCCTGACAACATTGTGCGCGCAAAAGGAATTGTTTGGTGCGCAACCCGCAACAGCCTTGCGCTGCTGATGTCTCAGGCGGGTCCGGCGGTTTCGATTGAGCCTGTTTCTTATTGGGTGGCGGCAATGCCGAAACTTGAGCAGGAGCAGATCAAAAAGCAGGAACCGGAGATTCTGGAAGATTGGGACGACCAATTCGGAGATCGTCATACGAACTTGGTGTTTATCGGAACAGATTTAGATGAAGCCGCCATTACAAAGGAATTGGATCAGTGCCTGCTCACGCCGTCTGAGTTCGATTCCGACTGGTCGCAGCTTGAAGATCCTTTTCAATGGGATATTCAGCGGGCCGAATAACATACCGGCCAAGTTTAGAAGCAGGTGAAAAGGGAAGGAGTGATGAAAAAGGAGCTGACCAAGTGTGAAAGCATTGACATACCAAGGAAAAGAACATATGGAAGTGAAAGAAGTCCCGGCACCCGCCATTCAAGATGAGAGAGATGTCATCGTTCGAATCACCGCAACCGGGATATGCGGTTCAGACCTTCATTTATATAAAAACGGAATACCCGCCGATCCGGGTTATATTGTCGGGCATGAGCCGATGGGAATCGTTGAAGAAACGGGCAGTCAAGTCAAAAAGCTGAAAAAAGGCGACCGGGTCGTGATTCCTTTTAACATCGGCTGCGGAGAATGTCATTACTGCAAGCACCAGATGGAAAGCCAGTGTGATGAATCAAACCCAAATCCTCATACAGATGCCGGCGGTTTATTCGGTTTTTCGGAGTTTAACGGTAATTATCCCGGCGGGCAGGCTGAATATTTACGTGTTCCTTTTGCTGATTTCTCTTCTTTTCTGGTTCCGGCAGACAGTGAGCTTGAAGATGAGCAGGTGCTGCTTCTGTCAGATGTCATGCCGACCGCCTTTTGGAGCGTTCAGCACAGCGGAGTGAAAAAAGGAGATACAGTCGTTATTTTGGGATCAGGTCCGATCGGCTTAATGGCGCAAAAATTCGCCTGGAAAAAAGGAGCTAAACGGGTTATCGCAGTTGATCAAGTCCCGCATCGCCTTGAACATGCGAGACGCATAAACGGAGCAGAGACCTTCAATTTTTCAGAACATGATGAGATCGGGAAACTGCTGCACGAACAAACGTCAGGGGGCGCGGATGTAGTGATTGATTGTGTCGGAATGGACGGCACGCCGCTTTCAAAAGAAAAAGCAGAGCAAAAACCGAATCAGTTCGGAACGATCAGCCCGATTCTTACAGCATCAGAAGCCGTTAAGAAGTTCGGAACCGTGCAGCTCACGGGCGCATACATTTCTGAAGCGGACGGCTTTCCGCTCGGTGATTTTTTTACACGCAACGTTTCTTTAAAAATGGGCCAGGCACCCGTTATTCATCTGATGCCGATGCTGTATCAAATGATTGAACAAAATGAAATTGATCCGACGGATATCATTACACACAAAATGAGTCTTGCGGAAGCTCCTGCTGCATATGATATATTTGACAAAAAAGAAGATGGCAACATTAAAGTGATTTTGAAGCCATAGCGAGGGGAAACATGATGAATATTTACAGACCGGCGGGATTTTGGATCAGATTGGGAGCCGTTGTACTCGACTATTTAATTACTTCAGTGCCTTTGGCGATTATTTTTATGCTGGCAACAGGAAAAGACCCGAATGAGAGCGCAATGATCAGCATCATTTTGACTCTTTATGGAATTTTGCTCCCTGTATACTGGAACGGCTATGTTATCGGCAAAAAGATCTGCGGTATCCGCATCGTCAAAAAAGACGGAACCCAGGTAGGCTTTCTTACTATGATTTTGAGAGTGCTTGTGGGCGGCCTGATATATGGCGTGACGTTTGGAATCGGTGTGATCGTGAGCGCATTCATGGTCGGAATGAGAGAAGACAAACGGTCAATCCACGATTTTGTAGCGGGAACGTATGTCACATACGCACTGCCGGACGAATCGATTGAAAAGAGCGAATAATTTCGCTCTTTTTTTGCATAAAAAATGGATGAGGGAGCAACATATAACAAACGTTAAAGGAGGAAAGAGTCATGAAAAAAGCTGCATTGTCTTTAGCTGCGTTTTTCATTACAGCAATGGTTTTCACAATGCCGGCACACGCCGAAACAAAAATGCCTTCAACAATGTCACTCACGGAACAGCAGAAAAAAGAAATTGAATCACTTGAAAAAGAAGTGCTCGAAAAACGCAAACATGTCATATCCAAATATGTTGAGTACGGGGTCCTGCCGAAAGAAAAAGCAGAACATATTAAACAGCATATGGACAGGCGCTTTAATATGATGAAACAAAATGGCTTTGTCCCGAAGCCTCCGCCTCATAAATTGGAAAAGCGGCATCATCATTCTTAAGCATCCGGCAAGCCGGATGCTTTTTTGTTTTTATCGGGATTGCTCTGAAATGCGTTTCAAAACGTATGATATCAATATCATATGCATCAGGAGGATGAAACACATGATACATAAAAAACAGGGTCTGTTCCCTGATACATTTCTATGGGGGTCAGCTTCGGCTGCCTATCAGGTTGAAGGAGCTTAGAATAAGACGGTAAAGGACCTTCAGTATGGGTGAACTGTGCAGAGAGGCTATTAGTGACGGAGTTCATCTCATCGGCTGCTGCAGCTGGTCATTCACGGATCTGTTTAAGCTGGCTGAACGGCTATCAAAAACGCTACGGTTTTGTGTATATCAATCGAGATGAAGAAGATGAAAAAGACTTGAAACGGATCAGGAAAACAGTTTTTATTGGTACCAGAATGTAATTGAAACAAACGGTAAAAGTTTATAAAAGTTCCCTGAGAGAAATATGATTCTCTCAGGGATTTCTTTTACATTGCGTCTGCATCAATAATATACGTATCCGCATGAAGATCGGATATTTCGGCAGGCACTGAATAACAGGTAAGGCTGTATCGGCCTTTCGGAATATTAAAGAAAAGCCGCTTTGACATCACGCTTTCAATCTCAATTCCATCTTTTACAGCCTCAAAGGGAACAGTCGCTTTTTTCTCATAGGATAGTACCGGTTCACTTGTGTTAAGCCTGAAGACGATAAATGCCCTCGTATTTCTCCTTGCTTCGAATGAAACAGCTCCGTCAGCTTCCGCATATCCTTTTTCAATGGCTTCATCGGTCCAATCGATAACAGGCGGTTCTGAATCTTTTTGGAAGATTGTAAATTGATGATAAGAAATGGCCAGTTCTTGCGGTTTCCATGATTTATTCAATGCGCTGTTCCTCCTGTTTTTTTACTTGATTTTAAATAATACTCTCGTTCCGTCGGGATCATTGGTAAGCTGGTGTCCGACCCAAGAGCCGGCTCCGCGGTTGTCTGCCGGAGAAATATATTCTACGGAGGCATTGTTTCCGCCCTGTTTACAAACCGCCATCGGCCATTCATCCCTATCGTATCCCGTTTTGACAGGCACATGTTTAAGAGATTGCTCACGCCGCTTATGTACTCCGTCTCTGTCAATGGTGCATATGCTGGAATGCCCTTCTTTTATCGCGTCCTTAATATGCTTTGCTGTTTCCGGATATCGATCGGACGGAAATAGGATTACTTTGTCGTAATCACTCTTCTGAACGGTCTGCTCGTTATCTGAGAAAAGATCACCCTTGATCAGGGCCGCGACTGCTCCGGCAATGATGATAAGAACAAGCAGCAGTGCTTTTAATGTTTTCAAGAGTATCAATCACCTCCAGTTTTAAATTGCTGTAAAGCTGGTCCAAGAATAAAGCAGAATCGGCCGGCTGTAAAGCTGTTAAAATATATTTCTCAGCCGCAATTCAGCTGAATATCTGTAAAACCATCCGCACAAATCAATTTTATTCATTAAATATCCGATCAGAAAGTGTTTTTTGCCGTTTCCCTATTCAGAAATGAACGGTTGCGGCCGTATCGTCAATTGACTTATTATAGCGATAAGCTCACCGGCAGGATATCTTCGTCTGCGAGTGTCCGACCCGAAAACCTTGGCCTGCATGACCGTGCGCAACAAGACGATAAAAAGACGGCCATCTGATAAGAAGGCCGTCAGTAAATCATTCCAGATTCGCATGCTTTGTAAACATGTCTGCTGAATTCAGTTCTTTTTTCTCCATGATTTTTAGAATAACCGCATCGTAAAACAGCAGAAGAGTTTGTTCGAATAAAGAACCCATCGGCTGAATCGTCTTTCTGTCTCCGCCGGTCTCTTCCTTAGGAGAGCCGGGAATCGTTATCGTAAGATCCGCAAGTTTGCCGAGACTTGAATCGGGGTTAATCGTTAATGCAGTGATGATGCCGTTAAGGCTTTTGGCTTTTTCAGCTGTATGAAGCAGACTTTTTGTTTCGCCTGAGCCTGAGCCGATGATGACGAGACCGCCTTCTTGGAGGGGAGGGGTAAGCGTCTCACCGACGATGTAAGCGTTCAGGCCGATGTGCATCATCCTCATGGCGAACGCTTTAGCCATAAAGCCGGAACGCCCCGCTCCGGACGTGAAGATTTGATCTGCCGATAAAATCTGATCTGCAAGCTTGTCAGCTTCACTGTCGGCTATTAATGCTGCGGTGCGGGATATTTCATGGAGTATTTCATGTAAGTATTCAGTCGTTTTCATGATCCTTGTGAAATCAGCTGTTTCATTTTAGCAGCAGCATCCGCTTTATTGTCAGCTCCCGTAATGCCTCCGCCGACAATGATTAAATCTGGGTTTTGTTTGATGGCTTCAGGAAGCGTATCAAGTTTAATGCCTCCGGCAATTGCGGTTTTAGCGCTCTTGACCGCTTTTTTAATCGCCGTCAGTTCCTCGAATGAATTCTTTCCTTCTGCTTGAAGATCATAACCTGTGTGAACACAAATATAATCAACACCGAGTTGGTCAATTTCTTTTGCCCGTGTTTCAAGGTTTTTTACGTTAATCATGTCGACGAGAATTTTTTTCTGCTGTTTTTTTGCTTCGGCAACCGCCCCTTTGATCGTTGAGTCGTCTGTCGCTCCTAAAACGGTGATGATGTCGGCGCCCGCTTCTGCCGCTTTCATGATCTCGTAGCCGCCTGCATCCATGATTTTAAGATCGGCAAGCACTTTCAGGTGAGGAAAGGCTGATTTCATTTCCTGTACGGCTTTCAGGCCTTCATTAATGACAACGGGAGTGCCGATTTCTACAACATCTATATATTGTTCGACCTCTTTCACAAGTTCAATTGCTTCCGGGATACTCACTAAGTCTAATGCCAGCTGTAATTCCACTTTATATCCACTCCTCTTTTTCATGTATTTACATTCTATAGAGTGCCCCGCATGTTGAGAAGTACGCACTTTGAAGTCTAATAGTTACTTTGAGGATACTGTCCCCGCAGGCAATGCGCTTTGTTTCAGCAAAACTGCGTGGTAGTATAAACTGATGAAAGTTGTGTAAAAAAGTAAGCGTGTATGAATAGATGATGAACGTACAAAAAGTAAGAGGAAGGAGAATGGCCCGTGAGCCGAATGGATGAGAAAACGTTTAATTGCGAAAAGGAATTGACGCTTGCCGTGATAGGCGGGAAGTGGAAAATGCTGATTATGTGGCACCTGGGAAAAGAAGGAACAAAGCGGTTTAATGAGCTGAAAGCTTTAATTCCGGATATTACGCACAAAATTCTTGTGAATCAGCTCAGGGAGCTGGAGCAGGATCTGATCGTTCACAGGGAAGTTTACCCTGTCGTCCCTCCGAAAGTGGAGTACTCATTAACGGAGCAAGGAGAGACCCTTATGCCGATTTTGGACGCCATGTATAAGTGGGGAAAAGAATATATGGAATTAATCAACATTGATAAAACTGCAATAAAGGAATCTTTTTGAAGCGCTCTATGTAAAATAGAGTGCTTTTTTTGCGGTTTAATGAAATCATATTGCGAACGATTAAATCTCCTGTTTCGGTTCTTGCGCTGTTTTTTCCCCATCAGCTCATATATGAAAACTATTTTCATTCTGCCATAACTGGATATTCGAGAGATTTATACTATAGTTTAAAGATTTTTAATTTTACATAAATAATATTTTTAAAAATAAATTGCGGGATGCCGCAAAATACCCTCTGGAATTGTCGGAATTTTTTTCGGTGTGCCGAATGAAACTTTTCACCCATTTTTCGGTGATAAAAACAATAATTTCATATAAAGTGAACGTAAGTAGATATATAGTAATTCATGAAGAAATAGGTAAACCCTGTTGCTTACAAACATTGGATTCTTGTCTTGATTTCTCATAAATTTGAGCCGCATTTCGGACTGTGCGGGTGAGTGGATTGCGGATTTCGGCGGTGATTGAATCGGGATCGTTTTGGAGGTAAGTGGTTCTTTTGGCTTGATAATGAGTTAGGGACATTGAGGGAGGCTGTTTCTAAGGGAGAATTGACAATTTTATCTTAAAAAGGGGAGGCGCACACATATGGAAATAACTTTTTATCCTTTAACAAATGCTCAAAAACGTATCTGGTATACAGAAAAATTCTATCCGAACACAAGTATTTCAAATCTTGCCGGGTTCGGGAAACTCATTTCTGATGACGGCGTACAGGCTCATTACGTTGAGAAAGCGATACAGGAATTCGTCCGGCGGTATGAGTCGATGAGAATCCGTCTGCGGCTTGATGATGAGGGGGAGCCCGTTCAATATGTGAGCGAATACCGTCCGCTGACTATCGAACATACAGACATCAGGCAAGCCGGCTGCTCTGCGGAAGAGCTGTCAAAATGGGGACGTGACGAAGCTGGCAAGCCTCTGGCGTTATATGATCAGGATTTATTCCGTTTTTCTGTGTATACCATCAGCGAAAATGAGGTCTGGTTTTACGTTAATGTGCATCACATTATTTCGGACGGGATTTCCATGACGATTCTGGGCAATGCGATTACTGATATTTATTTGGAGCTTTCGGGCGGAGCAAGTATGGAACAGACGGAGATTCCTTCCTTTATCGAGCATGTGCTGACTGAGCAGGAATATGTGCAGTCGAAGCGGTTTAAAAAGGATCGGGATTTTTGGAACGGGCAGTTTGAGACCGTGCCGGAGCTTGTGTCCCTGAAACGGAGCCGGACAGATGCGGGTCTTGATGCGAAACGGTTTTCTCAAGAAATTCCTCACGACTTATACGGCCGCATTCATTCATTCTGCGAGGAGCATAAAGTCAGCGTACTATCTCTGTTCCAATCAGCTTTGATCACTTATCTCTACAAAGTGACCGGCCGGGATGACGTTGTCACGGGTACGTTTATGGGAAACCGGACGAATGCGAAAGAAAAGCAGATGCTCGGGATGTTCGTATCTACGGTTCCTGTGCGGACAAGCGTTGACGGAGGACAGTCGTTCTTGGAATTCGTTAAAGGCCGGATGAAGGATCTGATGAAAATTCTCCGCCACCAAAAGTATCCGTATAACCTGCTTGTCAATGATTTGCGCGCTTCGAAAAGTTCGCTGAGCAGATTGTTTACGGTGGCTCTGGAGTACCAGGTGATGCAGTGGCAGAAAAAAGAGAATCTGTCCTTCCTGACAGACCCTATTTTCAGCGGAAGCGGTACAAATGATATTTCGATTCATGTGAAGGAACGATGGGACACTGGGAAATTGACGATTGATTTTGACTATCGCAGCGACATATTCAAGGGAGAGGAGATTGTATCTGTTTCTGAACGTTTGATCACGCTGATTGAAGATGCGATTTCATCTCCTGATCGCATAATTGATGAGCTTACTCTTCTTTCTGAATCCGAGAAAGAGCGGCTGCTGACACGGGCCTCCGGTAATCCGGTGAATTACCGCGGGGAGATGACGATACCGGGGCTGTTTGAAGAGAAAGTGAAGTCACTGTCTGACAAACCGGCGGTGGTGTATGAAGGCCGAACATTGTCCTATCGCACATTGCATGAACAGTCAGGCCGAATTGCCGGACGCCTTCTTAAAGCCGGGATATCAGCCGATTCTCCTGTCGCGGTGCTGCTTGGCCGTTCTGAGCGTGTTATTGCGGCAATATTGGGAATTTTGAAAGCGGGCGGCGCCTATGTGCCGATAGATCCTGACTTTCCGGCGGATCGGATTCAGTACATTTTGGAGGACAGCGGAGCGAAGGCTGTTCTGACAGAGGCCGGAATACAGGCGCCTGCAGCGGATGCCGAACGGATTGATTTTGACGAGGCTGTTCAGTTTGAAACGGCTGCGGACGGTGTCAGTACACAATCAGACCGGCTGGCTTACATCATCTACACGTCAGGTACAACGGGGCGGCCGAAAGGCGTGATGATTGAGCACCGGCAAGTTCATCATCTGGTGCAATCACTGCAGCAGGAGATTTATCAATGCGGTGAGCAGACATTAAGAATGGCGCTTTTGGCTCCGTTTCATTTTGATGCGTCCGTCAAACAGATTTTTGCCTCGCTTCTTTTGGGACAGACGCTTTATATCGTGCCGAAAACGACTGTAACGAATGGCTCGGCACTGCTGGACTATTATCGTCAAAACCGGATTGAAGCCACTGACGGAACCCCTGCGCATCTGCAGATGATGGTTGCGGCGGGAGATGTCAGCGGAATTGAATTGCGCCACATGCTCATTGGGGGAGAGGGCCTGTCCGCCGCTGTTGCTGAACAGCTGATGAACCTCTTTCATCAATCGGGCAGGGCGCCGCGTCTGACGAATGTCTACGGGCCGACAGAAACGTGCGTAGATGCGTCCGTGCATCAGGTGTCAGCCGATAACGGAATGAATCAACAGGCGGCGTACGTTCCGATCGGAAAACCGCTCGGCAACGCCCGTCTGTATATATTGGATAAGCACCAGAGGCTTCAGCCCGACGGCACGGCCGGTGAGCTGTATATCGCGGGTGACGGTGTAGGCCGCGGCTATTTAAATCTTCCGGATTTGACCGCAGAGAAGTTTTTGCAAGATCCGTTTAACGGAAGCGGCCGCATGTACCGCACGGGTGATATGGCGCGCTGGCTGCCGGACGGGACGATCGAATATATCGGACGTGAAGATGATCAGGTGAAAGTCCGCGGCTACCGTATTGAGCTGGGAGAAATTGAAACGGTGCTCAGAAAAGCTCCGGGGGCGGCGCAGGCCGTCGTGCTGGCACGGCCGGATCAGCAGGGCAGCTTAGATGTTTGCGCATATATCGTTCAGGAAAAAGGAACCGAGTTTCACCCTGCCGAGTACAGGGAGTATGTGTCCAAGCACCTTCCTGATTACATGGTGCCCGCTTACTTTACAAAAACGGACGAAATTCCGCTCACGCCGAGCGGGAAGGCGGACCGCAAAAAGCTGTTTGCGCTTGATGTGCAGGCTGTCAGCTCATCCGAATATGCGGCGCCGAGAAACGAAACGGAGGAAACGCTCACCGTCATCTGGCAGGAAGTCCTCGGAATGGACAAGGCGGGTATTTATGATCATTTCTTCGAGTCAGGCGGTCATTCATTAAAGGCAATGACGCTTCTGACGAAAATTCATAAGCAAATGGGCGTTGAAATTCCGCTGCAATACTTGTTTGAGCATCCGACGATTGCGGCGCTTGCCGATTATGCGGAAAACCGAAACGAAGGACCGGCATTCAGGGCGATTGAGCCGGCTGAGAAGCAGGCGAGCTATCCGCTTTCGCTCGCTCAGCAGCGGACTTATATCGCGAGCCAATTTGAAGATGCGGGAGTCGGATATAACATGCCGGCTGCGGCCGTGATTGAGGGCGCTTTAGACCTTGAAAAGCTCGAGCGTGCATTTTCTGCCTTAATCAGCAGGCATGAAGCGCTGAGAACATCGTTTCAATCGGAGGACGGCACGCCGAGACAGGTGGTTCACGAACATGTTCCGTTTCATATTGAAATGATCGAAGCGCGCGGAAGAACGAATGAACAGGTCATGAAGGACTTTGTGCGCCGTTTTGATTTATCTGAGGCGCCGCTGTTCAGAATCGGCCTGCAAACGCTCGGTCACAATCGCCATATGCTGCTGTTTGATATGCATCACCTGATTTCTGACGGGGTGTCTATTTCCATCATGCTGAAGGAACTGGCTGACATCTACGGCGGAAATCAGCTGCCTGAATTGCGCATTCAATATAAAGATTATGCCGTATGGCAGGCGGAACGGGCGAAAGAAGGCTACAAGAAGGAGCGGGCGTACTGGAAAGAAGTCCTCAGCGGCGAACTGCCGGTGCTTCAGCTGCTCCCTGATTATCCGCGGCCGCAGGTGCAAAGCTTTGAAGGTGACCGCGTGTCCGCCAAGCTGCCGAAAATGCTGCGGGAACGGCTGCAGAAGCTTGCCGAGAAAAACGGAGCCACTCTTTACATGGTGCTGTTATCGGCATACTATACGCTGCTTTCTAAGTATTCGGGACAGGAAGACATCATCGTGGGAACACCGTCAGCGGGAAGAAATCACTCTGATACCGAGGGGCTTATCGGGATGTTTGTCAACACGCTTGCGCTGCGAAGCTCCGTGAAGCAGGATCAGACATTTGCCGGCTTGTTAGGTCATGTGCGCAAACAGGTGCTGGACGCGTTTTCCCATCAGGATTATCCGTTTGAGTGGCTGACCGAGGAGCTGAACGTGCCCCGGGACATGAGCAGGCATCCGATATTTGACACGATGTTCAGTCTGCAAAATGCTTCGGACGGAATTCCGGAGATCGGCAACCTGACGCTGTCTCTTCATGAAACCAACTTCAATATCGCCAAATTCGATCTGACAATGCAGGCCCGGGAAACAGCGGAAGGCATTGCGCTCGATTTGGATTATTGCACGAAGCTGTTTAAGCGCTCAACTGCGGATCGCATGCTTGCGCACTATGTCCGTCTGCTGGAGAGTGCGGCAGCTCATCCGGATGCGAAAATCAGCGAATATGATCTGCTTTCTGAACGGGAGGCTTTGAACCAATTACAGCGGTTCAATCCGGAGCGCACGGCATACCCGAAAGAGCAAACGATCGTGCAGATCTTTGAAGAACAGGCCCGAAAGAACCCTGACCGGACAGCTCTTCAGTTCGAAGGGGATACTCTGTCGTATCAGCAGCTGAATGAACGCGCCAACAGGCTTGCGCGGCATATTCTTTCGGTCGGAGGCGGCGGGGAAACCGCGGCTGTTTTATGTGAACGGTCAATGGACATGATTGTTTCCATTATGGCTGTGTTAAAAGCGGGGTCCGCCTATGTGCCGATTGATCCTGAGCATCCGGTTCAGCGGATTCAGCATTTCTTCCGCGACAGCGGGGCGAATGTGCTCCTGACTCAGCAAAGCCTCAAGCCGCTTGCGGAAAAGGCCGGTTTTCAAGGCGTCATTGTGCTTGCTGATGATGAGGCGAGCTATGAAAAGGACTCTCGCAATCCAGCATTGCCGTTTGATTCCAAAACGATTGCCAATCTCACGTATACATCAGGCACGACGGGAACGCCGAAAGGAAACATCGTCACACATGCCAACATTTTGCGGACGGTAAAAAACACGAACTATTTGACCGTTTCTGAAGAGGACACAGTGCTCGGTCTGTCAAACTACGTCTTTGACGCTTTTATGTTTGATATGTTCGGTTCGCTGTTAAACGGTGCAAAGCTTGTGATCGTCCCGAAAGATACGGTGCTGGACATGTCGCGCCTGTCCCGTGTGATCAAACGGGAGAACGTCAGCATTCTGATGATTACGACGGCCCTGTTCCACCTGCTTGTTGATATGGAGCCGTCCTGTCTGACGACGCTTCGGAAAATCATGTTCGGGGGCGAAAGAGCGTCTGTAGAACATGTCAAAAAGGCGCTGGCGGCAGTCGGGAAAGGAAGACTGCTTCATATGTACGGTCCGTCGGAAAGCACGGTGTTTGCGACATACCATCCGGTGGATGTCATTGAAGAGGATACGCTCTCCGTTCCGATCGGTAAACCGGTCAGCAATACGGAAGTCTTTATTATGAACTCAGCCGGACGCATTCAGCCGGCGGGTATCGCGGGAGAGCTGTGCGTCAGCGGGGAAGGTCTCGTAGAAGGCTACTACAACCGTCCTGAACTGACGGAAGAAAAATTTGTAAAGCATCCGTTTAAGGAAGGTGAACGGATGTATAAAACGGGCGACTTGGCCAGATGGCTTCCGAATGGCGATATCGAGTTTATCGGACGCATCGACCATCAGGTGAAAATCCGCGGTCAGCGGATTGAGCTTGGCGAAATTGAGCATCAGCTTCAAAGCCATGATCAGATTCAGGAATGCATAGTGCTCGCTGTGGATCAGGGCGCGGGTGACAAACTTCTTTGCGCGTATTTTGTCGGCCTCAGGGAAATATCTTCCCGGGAGCTGAGGGAGCATACGGCGAAGGATCTTCCGGCTTATATGATTCCGTCCGTCTTTATTCAATTGGATGAACTGCCTCTTACAGGGAACGGAAAAATCGACAGGCGGGCGCTGCCGATGCCGGATGTGACCGCAGCGAATGCCGTGTCATATACGGCGCCGCGCAATGAAACAGAACAAAAACTGGCGGATATTTGGGCTGAGGTGCTGCAAATGGAACGGGTCGGCGTCCATGATCAGTTCTTTGAGATCGGGGGCCACTCGTTAGCGGGGATGAAACTGCTGGCCCTTATCCAGAAGACATTCGGCGTGCAGCTTACCTTAAAGGATCTGTTCACTTCTCCGACGGCTGCGGGGCTCGCGCAGCTGATTGAAGGGGCTGAGCGGAAGGCGGCTGAGAGCATCGCACCGGCTGCCGAGCGGGAAACGTATCCGGTTTCTTCACCGCAGAAGCGGATGTTCGTGCTTCAGCAGCTGGAAGGCGCTGAAACAAGCTATAACATGCCGTCTGTGCTCCGTTTAAAAGGAAAGCTTGATGCAGAAAAGCTGAAATCCGTCATGAAACAGCTGACAGAACGCCATGAAGCCTTCAGAACGACATTTGACATAAAGGATGGAGAAACGGTTCAGCGTATATGGGCGGAAGCTTATATCGACATGGAATATTATGAAGCCTCTGAAGAAGATGCTGAACGGATTATTCAGAGCTTTATCCGGCCGTTCCGTCTGGATCAGCTTCCTCTCGTCAGAACGGGGCTGGTCAAGCTGGCTGAACATGACCACCTGCTGCTGTTTGATATGCACCATATCATTTCGGACGGCGCTTCAGTCGGCGTGCTGATAGATGAACTGTCCCGCTTGTATGGCGGCGAAACGCTTGAGCCGCTGCGGATTCATTATAAAGACTATGCGGTATGGCAGCAGAAATTTATTCAATCAGAGCAGTACCGCAAGCAGGAGGAGCATTGGCTTCGGGAGCTTGACGGCGAGCTTCCGGTATTGACGCTGCCGGCTGATTACAGCCGTCCGGCCGTGCAAACCTTTGAAGGAGACAAGCTGGTCTTTTCTCTGACTGAGGAACAGACGTCGGCTCTTCGCAGTCTTGCGAAACAAACGGATTCTACCATGTACATGGTGCTCCTGGCGTCGTACAGCGCCTTTCTCTCAAAACTGAGCGGACAGCATGACATCATTGTCGGCTCGCCGGTTGCGGGACGGTCACATGCGGATCTCGCAAACGTCATCGGTGTTTTTGTGAATACACTCGCGCTTCGTACGTATCCGGAAGCGGACAAAACGTTCACGGATTATCTTAAAGAAGTGAAACAAACCGCTTTACATGCATTTGACGCGCAGGATTATCCGCTTGAAGACCTTCTGCAAAAGGTTGAGGTGCAGCGTGATACGAGCCGAAATCCGCTGTTTGATGCGGTATTCTCAATGCAAAATGCAAATGCTGAAGATCTGGTCATGGAAGGAATTGAGCTGAAGCACCACCCGTTTGACAGAAAAACAGCCAAGTTTGACCTGACGGTGACGGCTGAGGACACAGACGAAGGCTTAACGTTTGTGCTTGAATATAACACCGCGCTGTTTAAACCGGAAACGGCAGAGACGTGGAAGCATTATTGGCTTCAACTGTTAAAAGCCGCAACGGAAAATCCGGCTGCGAAGCTTTCTGAGCTTTCCTTGGTGAATGAAACAGAAAAACAAGCCCTCCTCAATGCATGGAAAGGAAAAACACTCTCTGTGCCGCAGGACAAAACGGTTCACCGTCTCTTTGAAGAAACAGCCGCCCGCTACGCGAACCGGCCGGCCGCGGCATATAACGGCGCGAAATGGACGTACGGCGAGCTGAACGCAAGGGCGAACCGGATCGCGCGCATTCTCATAGACTGCGGCGTCACGGCTGACGAACGTGTCGGCATTTTGACGAAACCGTCCTTGGAAATGGCCGCGGGCGTACTCGGCGTCCTGAAAGCGGGCGCGGCATTTGTGCCGATTGACCCCGACTACCCACAAGAGCGGATCAGCTACATTCTGCAGGACAGCGGCGCCAAGCTTCTTCTCACACAGGAAGCGCTGGACGTGCCGGATGGCTACACAGGAGAAACGATCCTGCTTGACGGCGGACGCTCCATTCTGAGCCTGCCGCTTGATGAAAACGATGAAGCGAACCCGCAGACTGAAACAACGGCGGATCATCTCGCTTATATGATTTACACGTCAGGAACGACCGGACAGCCGAAGGGTGTCATGGTCGAACACCATGCGCTGGTGAACCTGTGCTTCTGGCATCACGACGCATTCGCCATGACGGCGGATGATAAAAGCGCCAAATACGCGGGCTTCGGTTTTGACGCCTCCATCTGGGAGATGTTCCCGACATGGACCATCGGCGCGGAGCTTCACGTCATTGACGAAGCGATCCGGCTGGATATCACCCGCTTAAATCACTATTTCGAGGAGCACGGCGTGACCATCACTTTCCTGCCGACGCAGCTGGCCGAACAATTTATGGAGCTGGAAAATACCTCTCTCCGCATGCTTCTCGTCGGCGGCGACAAGCTGAAGCGGGCGGTGAAACAGCCGTACACGATCGTCAACAACTACGGCCCGACGGAAAACACCGTCGTCGCGACAAGCGGCGTCATCAATCCTGAGGAAGGATCGCTTTCGATCGGACGGGCGATTGCCAATACGAGAGCTTATATTCTCGGCGACGGCGATCAGGTGCAGCCGGAAGGCATTGCCGGTGAATTGTGCGTGGCCGGCCGCGGTCTGGCACGCGGATACCTGAACCGTGAGGAAGAAACGGCGAAGCGGTTTACCGCAGATCCGTTCGTGCCCGGCGAGCGCATGTACCGGACCGGCGACCTCGTCAAATGGAACGCGCAGAGCGGCATCGAATACATCGGGCGTATTGACCAGCAGGTCAAAGTGCGGGGCTACCGGATCGAGCTTTCAGAAATCGAAGTCCGCCTCGCCCAGCTTGCGGACGTTCATGACGCAGCGGTGACGGCGGTGGAAGACAAAGCGGGCAATACCGCGCTTTGCGCCTATGTCGCGCCTCAGCAGGACGATATTGAAGCGCTCAAAGCCGCGCTGAAAGACACGCTGCCTGACTACATGGTGCCGGCGTTCTGGGTGGAGATGGATGAGCTTCCGGTCACCGCAAACGGAAAGATTGACAAAAAAGCCCTGCCGGAACCGGACATTGAAGCGGGAAGCGCCGCTTACAAAGCGCCGGAAACGGAGATGGAGACGCTGCTTTCCGACATTTGGGAGGAAGTGCTCGGTCTTGATCAGATCGGCGTAAGCGATAATTTCTTCACCCTCGGCGGCGACTCGATCAAAGGCATCCAAATGGCGAGCCGCCTGAACCAGCACGGCTACAAGCTGGAAATGAAGGATCTCTTCCAGCACCCGACCATCGAAGAGCTCGTCTCCTATGTGGAGCGGACGGAAGGCAAGCAGGCCGACCAGGGACCTGTCGAAGGCGAAGCGGAGTTAACGCCGATCCAGCGCTGGTTCTTTGAGAAAAACTTCACGGACAAACACCACTGGAACCAATCCGTCATGCTTCATGCGAAAGACGGCTTTGATCCGGAGATAACAGAAAAAACATTACATGTCCTGACGGTGCACCATGATGCGCTCCGGATGATTTATCGTGAACAAAAACCGTATTACAGAGGGCTTGAGGATGCGTCTGTTGAACTGAACGTCTTTGAGCTGAACGGACCTGCTGAAGACCATGAGGACCGTATCGAACGGGAAGCAGACCGTCTTCAAAGCAGTATTTCACTGGAAACAGGACATCTGCTGAAGGCCGGGCTCTTCCGGGCTGAAGATGGAGACCACCTTCTTCTCGCAATCCATCACTTAGTCGTGGATGGTGTATCTTGGCGGATTTTACTGGAGGACTTCACGTCCGTTTATACGCAGCTGAAGCAAGGCAATGAACCGGCGCTGCCTCCGAAAACACATTCATTCGCCGAATTTGCTGAGAGAATCAAAGAATACGCAAATACGAAGGCGTTTCTGAAAGAAGCGGATTACTGGAGGGAGCTTGAGGAGAAAGAGGTATGCACTCAGCTTCCGAAAGACAGGCAGTCTGGCGATCAGCGCATGAGACATACGAGAACGGTCAGTTTCTCTCTGACGCCTGAACAAACTGAACAGCTGACGACAAACGTACATGAAGCCTACCATACGGAAATGAACGACATCCTGCTCACGGCGCTCGGACTGGCGCTGAAAGAGTGGACGGGTGAAGACACGATCGGCGTTCATTTGGAAGGCCACGGGCGCGAAGACATTCTTGACGGCCTGAATATCACCCGGACGGTCGGATGGTTTACGAGCATGTATCCGATGATCCTTGAGATGAAGCACGCCGACGATCTTTCATATCAGCTGAAACAAATGAAAGAAGACATCAGACACATCCCGAACAAAGGAGTCGGCTACGGCATTCTGCGTTATGTAACGGCGCCTGAGCATAAAGAGAATCTTTCATTTGAGATTGATCCGGATATCAGCTTTAACTACTTAGGCCAGTTTAATGAGATGTCGGATTCCGGCTTATTTACAAGATCCGGGATGCCGTCAGGACAATCGCTGAGCCCTGACACAGAGAAGCCGAATGCGCTTGATATTGTCGGATTTATAGAAAATGGGCAGATGACGATGACGTTTGCCTATCATTCTCTCGAATTTCATGAAAAAACCATTCAATCGTTCAGTGACAGCTTTAAAGGGCACCTCTTGAAAATCATAGATCACTGCCTGGCCCAAGACGGATCTGAGCTTACGCCTAGCGATCTTGGCGATGATGATCTGACGCTTGATGAACTTGATAAATTAATGGAAATTCTCTAACAGAAAAGACAGAGGTGACATATGAGCAAAAAATCGATTCAAAAGGTGTATGCACTCACACCGATGCAGGAGGGAATGCTGTATCATGCGCTGCTTGATCCGCATTCTTCCTCCTACTTCACACAATTAGAGCTTAGGATTCACGGAAGCTTTCAGCTTGAGCTTTTTGAAAAAAGCGTCAATGAGCTGATTCGGACATATGACATCCTGCGTACGGTATTCGTGCACCAGCAGCTTCAAAAACCGCGCCAAGTCGTATTAGCAGAGCGGAAGACGAAGGTGCACTATGAAGATATCAGTCAATTAGATGAAGCGCGCCAAACCGAATATATTGAACGCTATAAACGCGATGTGCAGCAGCAGGGCTTTCATCTGGCGAAGGATATTCTCTTTAAAGCGGCGGTGTTCAGGCTCAGTGAGAAGGAACTGTATCTCGTCTGGAGCAATCATCATATCGTCATGGACGGCTGGAGTATGGGCGTTTTGATGAAAAGCCTGTTTCAAAACTATGAAGCGCTTCGTGCCGGCCGGCCCGCCGGGGGAAGCCAGGGCAAACCTTACTCTGACTATATCAAATGGCTCGGAGGCAGGGATTATGAGGAGGCGGAACAATATTGGAGCAGCCGCCTGGCGGATTTCGAACAGCCGAGCCTGCTCCCGGGCCGTCTGGCACCAGAAAAGAAAGACTACCAAAATGAAGAATATTCTTTTGTCTGGGATGAAGAGCTGGTCGCGCAGATTCAGCAGACCGCCAACCGGCATCAAGTCACGGGGCCTAACCTGTTTCAGGCCGTTTGGGGTGCGGTGCTCAGCAAATACAACTATACAGACGATGTGGTGTTCGGCACCGTCGTATCAGGCCGTCCTTCAGAAATCAACGGCATTGAAACGATGGCGGGGCTGTTCATCAATACGATTCCTGTCAGAATCAAGATTGACAAAGATGCAGCCTTTTCTGACGTGATGGCGGCAGTTCAGAAAAACGCCGTGGAAGCCGAGCGCTATGATTATGTGCCGCTCTATGACATTCAAAAGCGCTCCGCTCTGGACGGCAGCCTCTTGAATCATTTGGTCGCGTTTGAAAACTATCCGCTGGACAAAGAGCTGGAAAACGGGGGCATGGAGGAAAGACTCGGCTTTTCCATTAAAGTTGAACATGCTTTTGAGCAGACGAGCTTTGATTTCAATCTCATCGTGTATCCGGGAAAAACGTGGACTGTCAAAATCAAATACAACGGAGCGGCTTTCGCACACGATGCCATCGAACGAACGGCGCACCATCTGACCCGCATGATGAAAGCGGCGGTCGGAACGCCTGACGCGCCCGTGCGGGAACTCGGCCTTGTTTCAGGCGAAGAAGAGCGGCAGATTGTTGAGATATTCAATGATACGAAAACGGCGCTTCCGGAAGAGGAGGCCGTTCACCGTTTGTTTGAAGCACAGGCAAACCGGACGCCTGCAAGCATCGCGATAAAAGAAGAGGGACGCGAATGGACCTACCGTGAAGTGAACGAAGCGGCCAACCGCCTGGCGAGACACCTTGTGAAGAGCGGGCTGGAAAAAGGCCGGACCGCCGCTATTATGAACGACCGGTCTGCGGAAACCGTTATCGGAATGCTTGCCGTCCTAAAAGCAGGCGGCGCCTATGTGCCGATTGATCCGGCTTTTCCGGAGGACCGTCTCCGCTTTATGGCGGCAGACAGCTCGATTCGGCTCGTGCTGACAGTTCAGGACTATCAAGAACAAGCGGGCACATTGCAAGTCCCGATTGTCATGCTGAATGAAAGCGCGGATGAAACGGTAAGCGGAACAGACTTGAATCTCCCGGCCGGCGGCAACGACTTGGCGTATATCATGTATACATCCGGATCGACAGGAAAACCGAAAGGCGTCATGATTGAACACAGAAATATCATCAGGCTCGTCAAACATTCGAATTACGTGCCGGTTCATGAAGAAGACCGGATGGCGCAAACGGGAGCCGTCAGCTTTGATGCCGGAACCTTCGAAGTCTTCGGCGCATTGCTGAACGGAGCCGCGTTGCACCCGGTGAAAAAAGAGACACTGCTTGACGCCGGACGATTCGCCCAATTTCTGAAAGAGCAGCGGATCACGACCATGTGGCTGACGTCTCCGCTGTTTAATCAGCTTGCCCAAAAGGATGCGGGCATGTTTAACACGCTCCGGCACCTCATCATCGGCGGTGACGCGCTTGTGCCGCATATCGTCAGCAAAGTGAGGAAGGCATCACCGGAGCTGTCGCTTTGGAACGGCTACGGGCCGACGGAGAATACGACGTTTTCGACGAGTTTTCTCATTGATCAGGACTACGACGGTTCGATCCCGATCGGGAAGCCGATCGGAAATTCCACTGCGTACATTATGGACGAAAACCGCAACCTCCAGCCGATCGGCGCGCCCGGGGAGCTGTGCGTCGGCGGAAGCGGAGTGGCAAGAGGCTATGTGAATCTGCCTGAATTAACGGAGAAGCAGTTTGTCCGCGATCCGTTCAGACCGGATGAAATGATATACCGGACGGGGGACTTGGCGAAGTGGCTTCCGGACGGCACGATCGAGTTTCTCGGCAGAATTGACAACCAAGTAAAGGTCCGCGGTTTCAGAATCGAGCTCGGCGAAATTGAGGCGAAAATCAGCCAGGCGGAGAATGTGACGGAGTCTGCGGCTGTGATCCGGAAAAATAAAGCGGATGAAAATGAAATCTGCGCTTACTTTACCGCAGACCAAGCCCTTTCGCCGGAAGACCTGCGCAAAACGCTTTCGGAATCACTTCCGGAATACATGATTCCCGCGCACTTCATCCAGATGAATCAGTTTCCGCTGACGGCGAACGGAAAGATTGATAAAAAAGCGCTGCCTGAGCCTCAGGCTGAAGCCGTTCAAAAAGAATACGAAGCGCCGAAAACGGAAGCGGAGCAGAAACTCGCGGACATTTGGGAAGGCATTCTCGGTGTAAAAGCGGGTGTGACTGACAATTTCTTCACGATTGGCGGACATTCTTTAAAAGCTATGATGATGACCGCTAAAATCCAGGAGCACTTTCAAAAAGAAGTGCCGATTAAAGTGTTATTTGAAAAGCCGACCATTCAGGAGCTTGCGCATTATTTGGAGAATGAGAGCGAGGAGGAACAGCAGTTTGAACCGATCCGACAAGCGCCTTATCAGAAGCATTATCCTGTTTCCTCAGCACAGCGCAGGATGTATATCCTTAATCAGCTCGGACAGGCCAGCACGAGCTACAACGTCCCTGCTGTACTTCTGCTGGAAGGATCAGTAGACAAAAACCGTCTTGAAGAGGCCATGCAGGCATTAATCAACCGTCATGAGACACTGCGTACGTCGTTTGACATGGCAGATGGAGAAGTCGTGCAGACCATTCATAAAAATGTGTCGTTTGAGCTTGAAACCGCCGAGGGCCGGGAAGAAGATGCAGAAGAGCTGACAAAAGCCTTTATCAGGCCGTTTGCGCTCAATCGTGCGCCGCTGGTCCGTTCGAAGCTGATCCGGCTTGAAGAAGACCGGCATCTTCTGCTGATTGACATGCACCACATTATTACGGACGGGAGCTCAATGGGCATTTTCATCGGTGATCTTGCGAAGCTTTATCAAGGCACGGAGCTTGAGCTGCCAAAGATTCATTATAAGGATTTTTCAGTCTGGCAGCGTGAAAAAGCAAATCTTGATCAGCACGAAGCTTACTGGCTTGATACGTTCAAAGGCGATCTGCCGGTGCTGGATCTGCCGCTTGATTTCCCGCGTCCTGCCGAGCGCAGTTTTGAAGGGGAACGCGTCATCTTCGGGCTTGATAAACAGGTGACGGCGCAGATTAAGAAGCTGCTGGCTGATACGGATACGACGATGTACATGTTCTTGTTAGCCGCTTTTCAAGTGCTGCTGTCCAAATATTCGGGGCAGGAAGACATCATAGTCGGGTCTCCGGCGGCCGGAAGACAGCATCCTGATCTCCAAGACGTGCCGGGCATGTTTGTCAACACAGTTGCGCTTCGGTCGCATCCTGCCGGCAAAAAAACGTTCAAGCAATTTCTGGATGAAGTGAAAACGGCGAGCCTTCAAGCTTTTGAGCATCAAAGCTATCCGCTTGAAGAATTAATTGAAAAACTGCCGTTAACGAGGGACACAAGCCGGAGTCCGCTGTTCAGCGTGTTATTTAATATGCAGAACATGGAGATCCCGGCCCTGCGGCTCGGAGATTTGGAGATTTCTTCTTACTCCATGCATCATCATGTCGCTAAATTTGATCTTTCCTTAGAAGCGGCTGAGCGCGGAGAAGAGGTCGGATTGAGCTTTGATTACGCGAAAGCCTTATTTGCGGACGAAACCATCCGCCGCTGGAGCGCTCATTTTGTCAATCTGATTAAAGCCTGCGCCGAAAATCCGGATATTCAGCTGGCCGACGCAAGCCTGCTGTCCGCTCCTGAGCGGGAAGCGCTCCTTTCTGATGAAAAACGGACGGAAGCGGATCTGCCTGAGGGCACTTTTGTTTCGCTGTTTGAACGGCAAGCGCAAAAAACGCCTGATCTCACGGCGGTTGCGGGCGGAACAAGTCTGACATATCGTGAGCTTGATGAACGCTCGAACCGGTTTGCCCGACACCTTCAGGCTTGCGGAACGGGCAGTGAGGACATCGTGGCCATTATGATGGATCGTTCGGCCGACTTGATTACCGCGATTCTCGGCGTCATGAAAGCCGGAGCGGCATTTCTCCCGATTGATCCGGAGACTCCTGAAGAGAGAATCCGCTACTCTCTCGAAGACAGCGGAACGAAGCTTCTGGTCGTCAATGAGAGAAACATGACCGCGGCCGCCGTTTATAAAGGAAAAACGGTCGTAATGGAAGACGGAGAATGGCAGAACGAAAGCGCCGACCGGCTTGAAACGGAGCCCGGCGCCGACCGGCTTGCCTATATCATTTATACCTCGGGAACAACGGGCAAACCGAAAGGCGTCCAGCTGGAGCACCGCAATCTAATCAATTATGTCACATGGTTCAGCCGTGAAGCCGGTTTGACCGAAGCTGACAAATCCGTGCTGCTGTCTTCTTATGCATTTGATCTCGGCTATACGGCCATATTCCCGATTCTTCAGGCGGGCGGAGAGCTGCACATTGTGCCGAAAGAGACGTACACCGCACCTGATCAGCTTGGTGAGTTTATACAGAAAAACGGCATTACGTATATGAAACTGACGCCGTCATTGTTCCATATGATCGTCAACACAGCCCGTTTTACGTCAGAACGCCGTTTCAGCCCGCTTCGTTTAGTGGTGCTCGGCGGAGAAAAGATCATCACGTCCGATGTCCGCAAGTTTCATGCCGTATACGCCCATACCGACTTCATCAATCACTACGGGCCGACGGAAACGACGATCGGCGCCATTGCGGAACGGATCAATATGGAGCGTCTTGATCAATATGAGCAGCGTCCCGTCATCGGCCGCCCGATCGCAAATACCGGCGCGCTTGTATTGGACGGTGCAATGCAGCTCGTTCCTCCGGGCGCAAGCGGCGAGCTTTATATTACCGGGAAGGGGCTTGCCAGAGGATATCTTCACCGTCCGCAGCTGACGGCGGAGAAATTTCTCTCAAATCCTTTTTCACCGGACAGCCTGATGTACAAAACGGGAGATATCGTCCGCAGGCTTCCTGACGGGACGATTGAATTTATCGGCCGTGCGGATGATCAGGTGAAAATCCGGGGCTACCGCATTGAATTAAAAGAGGTTGAAACCGTGCTGTTAAGCGTAAACGGCATTCAGGAGGCGGTCGTTCTCGCAGTCAGCGAAGGCGGGCTGCCGGAACTGTGCGCGTACTATAAAGCCGACAGCGAGCTGAAAGGCTCTGAGCTTCGCAAACGGCTTTCCGAAACACTGCCGTCTCATATGATTCCGGCCTATTTCGTACAGGTAGACCGCATTCCGCTCACAGCCAACGGAAAAACCGATAAAAACGCCCTCCCGAAACCGGGCGTCAGCCAAACGGCGCAAATTGCTTCAGCCTTGCCGGAAACGGAATTGGAGGAAAAGCTGTGCCGCATTTGGAAACAGACACTCGGTACGGATACGCTCGGCATCGACGATAATTTCTTCGATTACGGCGGGCACTCTTTAAAAGGAATGATGCTCCTCGCCAATATTCAGGCTGAACTGGACAAAACGGTTCCGTTAAAAGCGCTGTTCGAACAGCCGACTGTCCGCCTGCTTGCCGCATATATCGAAAAATCGGCGGTATCTGAGGGATATCGGATGATCACACCGGCAGACAGTGCAGACGCGTACCCGTTATCATCCGCCCAAAAACGGATGTACGTTCTGAACCAGCTTGATCGGGAGACAATCAGCTATAATATGCCGTCCGTTCTTCTGATGGAAGGAGAAGTCAATATTTCAAGGCTTCAGAAAGCGCTCAATCAGATGATCAACCGCCACGAATCTTTGCGGACGTCCTTTATCGATCAAAAAGGCCAGCCGATGCAGCAGATCGCAGAACAGGCTGACATTGACCTGCACATCTTTGAAGCAGCGGACGAGGAGAAGGCGGATCTTATCATTCAGGCATTCATTAAGCCGTTTGATCTGAGCGCGGCTCCGCTCATTCGGGCCGCTCTTGTCAGACTGAATGAAAAGAAACACCTGCTGCTGCTGGATATGCATCATATCATTGCCGACGGCGTGTCCAGGAGCATGCTGGTCAAAGAGCTCGCTCACCTTTACAAAGGCGGAAGTCTGCCGTCGCCGAACCTGCACTATAAAGACTTCGCCGTCTGGCAGAATGAACCCGGGCAGGCCGAACGGATGAAAGACCATGAGCGTTATTGGCTCTCGGCATTTTCCGGCGAGCTTCCTGAATTGAATCTGCCGACCGATTTTCCGCGTCCGCCGGTTCAAAGTTTTAAAGGACAATCCGTCCGTTTCAGAGCGGGGCGTGAGACGGAAAAAGCGGTGCGTGAATTAATGGAATCATCGGGAGCGACTCTTCATATGGTGCTTCACGCCGCGTTCCATGTCTTTTTGAGCAAAATCACGGGACAGCGCGATATCATTATCGGTTCGGTGACCGCGGGAAGAACGAGCGCCGAAGTTCAGGAAATGCCGGGGATGTTTGTCAATACGCTTGCGCTTCGCAATGAAACGCAAAAAGAGCAGACCTTCGCCGGGCTGCTCGAACGGGTGAAACAAACCAATCTCGACGCGCTGGCGCATCAGGATTATCCGTTTGAGGATCTGATCGGAAAGCTTGACCTGCCGAGAGATATGAGCCGCAACCCGCTGTTCCAGGTGATGGTGACGACAGAAGATCCGGATAAAGAAACACTGGAACTGGAGAACCTGCGCATCACTCCGTATGAGTCAAACCAAGGCACGGCGAAATTCGATCTGACACTCGGCGGCTTTACGGATCAAGAAGGTCTCGGCCTTCAGTTTGAATATGCGACTGATCTGTTTAAAAAAGAAACCATTGAAAAGTGGAGCGCCGGGTTCCTGCGGATTCTGAAGCAAGCGGCGGAAAGCCCGGACAGAAAGCTGCCTGAGATTTCACTGATCAGCGATGCTGAAAAACAAGCCCTCCTTGACGCATGGAAAGGAAAAACACTCTCTGTGCCGCAGGACAAAACGGTTCACCGTCTCTTTGAAGAAACAGCCGCCCGCTACGCGAACCGGCCGGCCGCGGCATATAACGGCGCGAAATGGACGTACGGCGAGCTGAACGCAAGGGCGAACCGGATCGCGCGCATTCTCATAGACTGCGGCGTCACGGCTGACGAACGTGTCGGCATTTTGACGAAACCGTCCTTGGAAATGGCCGCGGGCGTACTCGGCGTCCTGAAAGCGGGCGCGGCATTTGTGCCGATTGACCCCGACTACCCACAAGAGCGGATCAGCTACATTCTGCAGGACAGCGGCGCCAAGCTTCTTCTCACACAGGAAGCGCTGGACGTGCCGGATGGCTACACAGGAGAAACGATCCTGCTTGACGGCGGACGCTCCATTCTGAGCCTGCCGCTTGATGAAAACGATGAAGCGAACCCGCAGACTGAAACAACGGCGGATCATCTCGCTTATATGATTTACACGTCAGGAACGACCGGACAGCCGAAGGGTGTCATGGTCGAACACCATGCGCTGGTGAACCTGTGCTTCTGGCATCACGACGCATTCGCCATGACGGCGGATGATAAAAGCGCCAAATACGCGGGCTTCGGTTTTGACGCCTCCATCTGGGAGATGTTCCCGACATGGACCATCGGCGCGGAGCTTCACGTCATTGACGAAGCGATCCGGCTGGATATCACCCGCTTAAATCACTATTTCGAGGAGCACGGCGTGACCATCACTTTCCTGCCGACGCAGCTGGCCGAACAATTTATGGAGCTGGAAAATACCTCTCTCCGCATGCTTCTCGTCGGCGGCGACAAGCTGAAGCGGGCGGTGAAACAGCCGTACACGATCGTCAACAACTACGGCCCGACGGAAAACACCGTCGTCGCGACAAGCGGCGTCATCAATCCTGAGGAAGGATCGCTTTCGATCGGACGGGCGATTGCCAATACGAGAGCTTATATTCTCGGCGACGGCGATCAGGTGCAGCCGGAAGGCATTGCCGGTGAATTGTGCGTGGCCGGCCGCGGTCTGGCACGCGGATACCTGAACCGTGAGGAAGAAACGGCGAAGCGGTTTACCGCAGATCCGTTCGTGCCCGGCGAGCGCATGTACCGGACCGGCGACCTCGTCAAATGGAACGCGCAGAGCGGCATCGAATACATCGGGCGTATTGACCAGCAGGTCAAAGTGCGGGGCTACCGGATCGAGCTTTCAGAAATCGAAGTCCGCCTCGCCCAGCTTGCGGACGTTCATGACGCAGCGGTGACGGCGGTGGAAGACAAAGCGGGCAATACCGCGCTTTGCGCCTATGTCGCGCCTCAGCAGGACGATATTGAAGCGCTCAAAGCCGCGCTGAAAGACACGCTGCCTGACTACATGGTGCCGGCGTTCTGGGTGGAGATGGATGAGCTTCCGGTCACCGCAAACGGAAAGATTGACAAAAAAGCCCTGCCGGAACCGGACATTGAAGCGGGAAGCGCCGCTTACAAAGCGCCGGAAACGGAGATGGAGACGCTGCTTTCCGACATTTGGGAGGAAGTGCTCGGTCTTGATCAGATCGGCGTAAGCGATAATTTCTTCACCCTCGGCGGCGACTCGATCAAAGGCATCCAAATGGCGAGCCGCCTGAACCAGCACGGCTACAAGCTGGAAATGAAGGATCTCTTCCAGCACCCGACCATCGAAGAGCTCGTCTCCTATGTGGAGCGGACGGAAGGCAAGCAGGCCGACCAGGGACCTGTCGAAGGCGAAGCGGAGTTAACGCCGATCCAGCGCTGGTTCTTTGAGAAAAACTTCACGGACAAACACCACTGGAACCAATCCGTCATGCTTCACGCGAAAGACGGCTTTGATCCGGACCTGGTGGAAAAAACCCTGCAAGCATTGATTGAACACCATGATGCGCTCCGCATGGTTTACCGTGAAGAAAGGGAAGGCATCATTCAGACATACCTCCCTGTCACAGAATGCAAGGCAAGCTTTGAAATCGTTGATCTGTACGGAACGGACGAGGATATGCTGAAAAGCCAGATTCAGCGGCTTGCCGATCATCTTCAGGGCAGTCTTGATCTGGAGAACGGCCCGCTGTTAAAAGCGGAGCAATACCGGACAGAACAAGGCGATCATCTGTTAATCGCGGTTCACCATCTCGTCGTGGACGGGGTTTCATGGAGAATTCTGCTGGAGGATTTCGCTTCAGGTTATAAACAGGCGCAGCAGCAAAACAGCATCGTCCTCCCGCAAAAAACCCACTCCTTTAAAGATTGGGCGGAGGCGCTGAACACGTTTGCGCAATCAGAAGAGCTGAAAAAGCAGGCGGATTATTGGGCGCAGGCAGATGCGGAAGAACTGCGGCCGCTGCCGAAAGACCATGATCCGGACAAACGGCTCGTCAAACATACGGCGGCCGTGAAATGTGAATTGACTGAGGAAGAAACAGCACAGCTGCTGACAGATGTTCATCATCCGTACGGAACGGAAATCAACGACATTCTGCTCAGCGCGCTCGGCTTAACGATCGGTGAATGGACGGAAAACGGCAAAGTCGGCATCAACTTAGAAGGACACGGCCGGGAAGAAATCATACCGAATGTCAATATTTCACGGACGGTCGGCTGGTTTACGGCCCAATATCCGTTGATTCTGCAGATCAGCAAGGAAGACGGCGTCTCTTCCGTCATTAAAACGGTAAAAGAGACAGTGCGGCGCGTTCCAGCTAAAGGTGTAGGATACGGGATTCTCCGGTATCTGTCATCCGATGAAACAGAAAAAGGCGCCGCGCCTGAAATCAGTTTTAACTACTTGGGGCAGTTTGACAATGAAGTGAAAACGGAATGGTTTGAGCCGTCTCCATATGATATGGGACGTCAAGTCAGCGAAGAGTCAGAGGCGTTATACGCACTGAGCTTCAGCGGGATGGTTACAGGCGGCCGCTTCGTCATTTCCTGCTCATACAATCAGGAAGAATATGAAAGAAGCACCGTCGAAACACAGATGCAGCGGTTTAAAGACAATCTTTTAATGATCATCCGCCATTGCACGGCCAAAGAGGAGAAAGAATTTACGCCGAGCGATTTCAGCGCGCAGGATCTTGAGATGGATGAAATGGGAGACATCTTTGACATGCTTGAGGAGAATTTAACGTGACAAAAACAGTTAACAGAAGGGGGGAGCGGAGCAGATGAGCCAGTTCAAAAAAGATCAAGTTCAGGACATGTATTATTTGTCGCCGATGCAGGAGGGAATGCTGTTTCATACTCTCCTGAATCCCGGCCAAAGCTTTTACATCGAACAAATGACAATGAGAGTAAAAGGCAGCTTGAATATCAAATGCCTTGAAGAAAGCATGAATGTGATCATGGACCGGTACGATGTATTTCGTACCGTGTTCATTCACGAAAAAGTAAAAAGGCCGGTCCAAGTCGTATTGAAAAAACGGCAGTTTCAGATAGAAGAAATCGATCTGACACACTTAACGGGCAGCGAGCAAGCATCCAAAATTAATGAATACAAAGAACAGGATAAGATCAAGGGCTTTGATTTGACGCGGGATATTCCGATGCGGGCAGCCATCTTTAAAAAATCGGAAGAAAGCTTTGAATGGGTGTGGAGCTACCACCACATCATTTTGGACGGCTGGTGCTTCGGCATCGTCGTGCAGGATCTGTTTAAGGTATACAATGCCCTGCGAGAACAAAAGCCGTACAGCCTGCCGCCGGTCAAACCGTATAAAGACTATATCAAGTGGCTTGAAAAGCAGGATAAACAAGCATCACTGCATTACTGGCGCGGGTACTTAGAAGATTTTGAAGGACAAACGACATTTGCGGAGCAAAGAAAGAAACAAGAGAACGGCTATGAGCCGAAAGAGCTGCTCTTCTCACTGCCGGAGGCGGAAACAAAAGCATTTACCGAGCTTGCAAAATCGCAGCATACCACTTTGAGTACGGCGCTGCAGGCGGTTTGGAGTGTATTAATCAGCCGCTACCAGCAGTCCGGCGATTTGATCTTCGGCACAGTCGTTTCCGGGCGTCCCGCAGAAATCAAAGGCGTTGAACATATGGTCGGGCTGTTTATCAATGCTGTTCCGAGGCGGGTGAAGCTGTCTGAGGATACTACATTTAACGGCTTGCTCAAGCAGCTGCAGGAGCAATCGCTGCAGTCTGAGCCTCATCAATATGTGCCGCTCTATGACATCCAAAGCCAGGCCGATCAGCCAAAGCTGATTGATCATATCATTGTGTTTGAAAATTATCCGCTTCAGGATGCAAAAAATGAAGAAAACAGTGAAAACGGCTTTGATATGGAGGACGTCCATGTTTTTGAGAAATCGAATTATGATCTCAACCTGATGGCTTCTCCAGGTGATGAGATGCTGATTAAGCTTGCCTATAACGGGAATGTGTTTGATGAGGCGTTTATCCTGCGCTTAAAATCTCAGCTTCTCACAGCGATTCAGCAGCTCATCCAGAAGCCGGATCACCCTGTCAATACGATCAGACTTGTTGATGAAAAGGAAAGAGAGCTTCTGCTTACCGGCTTAAACCCGCCGGCTGAGACTCATCAGGCGAAGCCTCTGACGGATTGGTTCAAGGAAGCGGTGAATGTAAATCCTGATGCACCGGCGCTTACGTATTCCGGCCAGACTCTTTCCTATCGCGAATTAGATGAGGAAGCGAACCGTCTTGCGCGCCGTTTGCAAAAACAAGGTGCGGGTAAAGACACCGTTGTCGCGTTGTACACGAAGCGCTCGCTTGAACTGGTGATCGGCATTCTCGGCGTATTAAAAGCGGGAGCGGCTTATCTGCCGGTTGATCCGAAGCTGCCGGAGGACCGAATCTCGTATATGCTGACTGACAGTGCGGCTGCCTGTCTGCTGACACATCAGGAGATGAAAGAAAAAGCGGCTCAGCTGCCGTATACAGGAACAACACTCATCATCGATGATCAAGCACGGTTTGAGGAACAGGCAAGCGATCCTGCAGCCGCAATTGATCCCGATGATCCGGCGTATATTATGTATACGTCCGGCACAACCGGAAAGCCGAAGGGCAATATCACCACTCATGCCAATATACAAGGATTGGTCAAGCATGTAGACTACATGGCATTTTCTGAACAAGATACGTTCTTATCTGTTTCGAATTATGCCTTTGACGCATTTACTTTTGATTTCTACGCATCAATACTGAATGCGGCACGGCTCATTATCGCAGATGAACATACACTGCTTGATACAGAACGGCTCACTGATCTGATCCGGCAGGAGAATGTCAATGTCATGTTTGCGACAACCGCACTTTTTAATCTTCTCACCGATGCGGGAGAGGAGTGGCTGAAGGGGCTCCGCTGTGTGTTATTCGGGGGTGAGCGCGCGTCTGTGCCTCACGTCAGAAAGGCGCTTGAGATCATGGGGCCTGGCAAGCTGATTAATTGCTACGGGCCGACTGAGGGAACGGTGTTTGCGACAGCTCACGTCGTGCATGATATACCGGATTCCATTTCCTCATTGCCGATCGGAAAGCCGATCAGCAATGCAAGTATTTATATTCTTAACGGGCAAAACCAGCTTCAGCCGTTCGGAGCTGTCGGTGAACTGTGCATCAGCGGAATGGGTGTATCAAAAGGGTATCTGAACCGTCACGACCTGACGAAGCAAACATTTATCCCAAATCCGTTCAAGCCGGGAGAAACGCTTTACCGCACAGGGGATTTAGCACGCTGGCTGCCGGATGGAACGATTGAATACGCCGGGCGTATTGACGACCAGGTCAAAATACGCGGTCACCGGATTGAACTTGAAGAAATCGAAAAGCAGCTGCAGGAATACCCGGGTGTGAAAGATGCGGTCGTTGTTGCAGACCGCCATGAGTCCGGAGATGCATCAATCAACGCCTATCTCGTGAACCGGACGCCGCTTTCAGCTGAAGACGTAAAGAGGCACTTGAAAAAACAGCTTCCTGCTTACATGGTGCCGCAAACCTTTACTTTCTTAGAAGAGCTTCCTTTAACGACAAACGGGAAGGTCAATAAACGGCAGCTGCCGAAACCGGATCAGGCTCAGGCGGCGAAAGAATGGATCGGGCCTCGAAACGCGACGGAAGAAACGATTGCACACATCTGGTCCGAGATTCTCGGCAGACAGCAGATCGGGATTCATGATGATTTCTTCGCGCTCGGAGGCCATTCCTTAAAAGCGATGACGGCAGCGTCGCGCATTAAAAAAGAGCTCGGTACGGACATCCCGGTGCAGCTGTTATTCGAAGCGACGACAATCGCAGACATTGCCGGTTATCTGCTTCACGGTGAAGAAAAAGGAATGAAAGATCTCACCATCATGAATAAAAATCAGTCTGACACACTGTTTGCGTTCCCGCCGGTTCTCGGTTACGGGCTGATGTACCAGCCGCTGGCAAAACAGCTGTCCGGCTATAGAATCTGTGCGTTTGATTTTATCGAGGAAGACAACCGCATCGAACGCTACACAGAGCTGATCAATCAGCTCCAGCCGGAAGGACCGGTCAAGCTGTTCGGATACTCGGCAGGCTGCACGCTCGCCTTTGAAACGGCCAAACGGCTTGAAGCCGAAGGACGTAAAGTGGAGCGGCTGATCATGGTTGATTCCTATAAAAAACAAGGCGTCAGCGACTTGGAAGGCCGCACCGTAGAAAGCGATGTCCAGGCGCTGATGAAGGTAAACCGGGATAACGAAGCGCTGAATGACGAAGCCGTCAAAGAAGGTCTCGCCAAAAAAACAAACGCGTTTTATTCTTATTTCGTGCATACCGTCAGCACCGGCACGGTCAATGCGGATATAGATCTATTAACGTCAGAACCGGACTTTGCGATGCCGCCGTGGCTCGCTTCGTGGGAGGAAGCCACGACAGGTGAATACCGTGTGAAAAAAGGCTGCGGCAGTCACGCAGAAATGCTACAGGGAGAATGTCTCGAAAGGAATGCGGCATATTTGCTCGAATTCCTAAGGAAGGAACATCCGAAGCTGACAGCTTCACGATAGAAAAGGAGGAAGCCCGCCAATGGTCCAGCTCTTTAAATCGTTCGATACCACGGAAAAAACGCAGCTTATCTGTTTTCCGTTCGCAGGAGGCTATTCCGCATCATTCCGCCCGCTCCACACCTATCTTCAAGGTGAGTGTGAGATGCTTGCCGCGGAACCGCCGGGACACGGAACAAATCAAATGTCCGCCGTTGAGGATTTTGAACAGCTTGTCAGTTTATACAAGCAGGAGTTGAATCTCCATCCTGACCGCCCGTTTGTCCTGTTCGGCCACAGTATGGGAGGCATGGTCGCTTTCAGGCTGGCGCAAAAGCTTGAGCGGGAGGGGATTTACCCGCAGGCCGTGATCATCTCAGCCATTCAGCCGCCGCATGTTGAAAGGAAAAAAGTGTCTCATCTTGATGATGAAAAATTTCTCGCCCATATTATCGAGCTGGGCGGAATGCCGCAGGAGTTAGTGGAGAATAAGGAGGTCATGTCATTTTTCCTGCCTTCTTTCAGGTCCGACTACCGCGCGCTTGAAAGCTTCCGTCCGTCTGATTCTCACATGATTCAATCACCCGTCCATATTTTTAACGGGCGGAAAGATAAAAAATGTATCAAAGATGCGGACGGATGGAAAAAATGGGCCGACAATCCCGTATTTCATGAGTTTTCGGACGGCCACATGTTCATATTAAGTGAAACTGAAAAAGTGGCGGAACGAATATATGAGATTATTAACAGGAGCACTGCAGGCCAATTGTTATAGGATATGACAGACAGCATTCGCTGTCTGTTTTTTGTAACAAAATCTGCCCGTGAGTTTTCTCATTTATCAAAAATTTTATGTTATGATTTGATGGAATATAATTTTGAAGGGATTGTCGTACATGAATGATGCAGCAAAAGAGCTGAACAGAACATTATCTGAAGAAAACCCGCACGTGCTTCATATGCTTTCTGATTTGGGCAGAGAGTTGTTTTATCCGAAAGGGGTGCTGACACAATCGGCGGAAGCGAAAGCCAAGGCCGGAAAGTATAATGCCACGATCGGGATTGCCACCTCACAAGGCGAGTCCATGCACTTTTCCCATATTCAAGAGACACTGTCCGCCTATAACCCCGATGATATCTACGATTATGCTCCGCCGCAGGGAAAAGAGCCGCTCAGACAGGAATGGCTGAAAAAAATGCGTCTCGAAAATCCTTCATTAGCCGGCAAAGACATCAGCACGCCGATCGTGACAAACGCTTTAACACACGGGCTGAGCATTGCCGCCGACTTGTTCGTCAATGAAGGGGATGCGCTGCTTCTGCCGGATAAATATTGGGGAAATTACAATTTTATTTTCGGTGTCCGGCGCAAGGCATCCATTGAGACGTACCCGCTTTTTCAGCAGGATGGGCGTTTTAATGCGGCGGGGCTGTCCGAGCTGCTGAAAAAGCAGGAAGAAAAGGCGATTGTCGTGCTGAATTTCCCGAATAATCCGACAGGCTATACGCCGGGGGAAGAGGAAGCGTCAGAAATCGTCAGTGTGATCCTGGAGGCGGCGGAGGCCGGCAAAGAGATTGTCGTGCTCGTAGACGATGCGTATTACAATCTGTTTTACGATGAAACGGCCATTCAGGAATCCATCTTCAGCAAACTCGCCCAAGTGCACGACCGGGTGCTTTGCGTAAAAATAGACGGCGCGACGAAGGAAAATTATGCGTGGGGCTTCCGCGTCGGTTTTATTACGTACAGCACAAAAAGCGAAAAAGCGCTGCGCGTGCTCGAGGAAAAAACAAAAGGGATTATCAGGGGAACGATTTCAAGCGCCCCGCATCCGTCCCAAACGTTTATGCTGCGGGCGATGCAGTCACCGGAATACGAGAAAGAAAAATCGCTGAAATATAATATCATGAAAAAACGGGCTGACAAAGTGAAAGCCGTTCTTGCAGAAAACAAGCACTATGAAGACGTATGGACGCCTTATCCGTTTAACTCGGGTTATTTCATGTGTGTCCGGCTGAGAGACATAAACGCCGGTGAATTAAGAGTGTCATTGCTTGAAAAGAGAGGAATCGGGACGATATCCATTAATGAAACCGATTTGCGAATCGCATTTTCATGTGTTGAAGAAGAATACATCGCGGATCTGTTCGAAGAAATTTATCAAGAAGCAAAGCAGCTGCAGAAACAGGCGGAAATATCAGGCTGACAAAAAAAGGAGGGGGATACCCTCCTTTTTCTATGCTTACAGCAGCTCTTCATACGTTTTCATCTCAATCCCGTCACAAAAATCGGGATGCGCCGCACAAACGGCCAGCTTATATTCCTCGTCCGCATCATATGTGCGGATGAAACAAGGTTCATGTCCGTCCGGGAGCTCAATGGACACATGGCCGTCGTCTTTGAGGCGGACGCTGAATGAATCAAGCGGAAGGGAAAGCCCTTTTCCGGCCTGCTTGATAAAGCTTTCTTTCATCGACCACAGGTGGTAAAAATAATCGGTCTGCTGATCGGGGTGTTTCGCTTGCAGATCACTGTATTCCGTCGGCGAAAAAAAACGTTTGGCGATATCAATCGTGCCGGGCTTCATTTTTTCAATATCTATGCCGATCGGTTTTGAATCAACGGCACACACGATCCAGCGCCCGGAGTGGGAAATGTTAAAGTGCATGTCCGGAAGCGCGGGGATGTACGGCTTTCCGTATTCCTGGACGCTGAATGAAATCCCGGCCGGATCAAGTCCGTAAGCCTTCGCCGCAGCGGTGCGGATCAGCATGTCGCCGATCAAGGTGCGGTGAGCATCCTCCTTATGGTAAAAGCGCCGGCATTTTTCCCGCTTTTCGGCGGACACGGCCGCCATCATCCGATCCTCTTCCCCTGCAGAAAGCGGGCGGTCCATATATACTCCGTAAATCTTCATGTCCAGATCCTCCGTCTGAAAATATTGTCAAAACCATCCTACCATATCAGACGAAAGCTGTCCGAAAATAAAAAAACAAAACCGTTTCGGCTTTGTTTTTAATGAACGGACGTTGCCCGCCCGGAGATCGCGTATGTTAACAGTTTAGAGGACTGCGGCAAAGAAAAACGCAGAATCAGCCCCGTCAAAACAGCCGTAATAATGGTTCCGGCGCCGATCGGTCCGCCCATCACCCAGGCTGCGGCAAGAATCGTCAGCTCAATGCCGTTCCGCACCCATTGCACGTTCCAGCCCGTTTTTTCAGATATCAGCATCATCAGAGAGTCCCGGGGGCCCGCGCCGAGCCCTGCTGATACGTAAATACCGACGCCGCAGCCGATCAGCAGCAATCCGATAGAAAAAAACACGGCCGCTAAGGAAAAAGCGTGCGCCTCAGGAAGCAGAAACGAGAAGAAATCAATAAACATTCCCATCAGCACCATGTTTAAGATAGCGCCGATTTTCGGGAGTGTCCTCGTGAACAGGCAGGTTAAAGCCACGATGACCGCGCCGACCAAGATGGACCATTGGCCGACAGATAGCCCGAAATGCTGAAAAAGCCCATAATGAAAGGCATCCCAAGGGCTGATGCCGAGAGCTTTTCCTTTAATGGTTAACGATACCCCGAAAGACAAAATCAACAGACCGGCAAAATAAAACGTCCAGCGCATCAAGAATTCCCGCTTCAAAGAGGTCCCTTCTTTCATAACATTCATTAATTGTCATTGTAGCATAACCGCCCAAAAAAAGAAGAAGCGAAATCAGTGTTTCGCTTCTTCTCCGGCTCCTACAAAGGATTCAGTATACGATTTAAAAACCGCTGCGTGCGTTCTTCTTTCGGCGCGGAAAAAATCTGGGCCGGCGGTCCTTGTTCCACAATGACGCCGCCGTCAATGAAGATGACTTCATCGGCCACTTCCTGCGCGAATTTGATTTCATGGGTGACGACGACCATCGTCCAGCCTTCGTTCGCCAGATCCTTAATCACTTTGAGCACCTCGCCGACCAGCTCCGGATCAAGTGCTGACGTCGGTTCGTCAAACAGCATCAGCTCGGGCTGAATCGCAAGCGCGCGGGCGATGCCGACCCGCTGCTGCTGACCGCCGGAAAGCTGGAACGGATATAAATTCATTTTGTCTTTCAGTCCGACTTTTTCCAGAAGCTCTATCGCTTCTTTTCTGACTTGCTCCTTGTCGCGCTTTTGCACTTGAACGGGTCCTTCCATGACGTTTTCAAGCGCCGTGCGGTGAGGAAACAGATGATACGCCTGAAAGACCATGCCTGATTTGCGGCGGAGGCGGAGAATATCAGCCTGCTTCACTTTTTTGGAGAAATCTATTGAAAAATCGGAGAATGCCAGCTCGCCGCGATTGGGGATCTCAAGCGCGTTCAGACAGCGCAGAAGCGTCGTTTTTCCTGAACCGGACGGTCCCAGAATGGCGATGACTTTCCCTTTTTCTATCTCCATATCTATCTTTTTTAAAATTTCATTCTGTCCGAATGATTTATTTAATCCTTTGACGGAAAGCATATCGAAACCTCCTTATTTGGCCACATAACGGTCGAGACGCCGTTCGATCACATGCTGTACGATTGACAGCAAGAAGCAGATGATCCAATAGATAAAGGCAGCTTCAATATAGATGACCAAGATTTGATCAAGGTTTTGCGCGCCGATTTCCTGCGCTTTTCTGAACAGCTCCGCGACGAGAATCTGTGACGCGAGAGATGTATCCTTGATCAGGCTGATAAATGTATTTGATAATGGCGGAATGGACACGCGAAACGCCTGCGGCAGGATCACGCGGAATAATGTCTTGCGATAGGTCATGCCGATCGTATAACCGGCTTCCCATTGCCCTTTCGGCACGGATGAAATAGATGCCCGGATGATTTCAGAAGCATAGGCGCCCACGTTTAATGAAAACGCGATGACTGCGCTTGGGAAAGGGTCCAGCGTAATATTAAATGTCGGGAACAGATAAAAAATGATGAACAATTGAACGAGAAGAGGAGTGCCGCGCACCGCTGATACGTATACGCTGAACACCCATCTCAATGGTTTCATATTTGACATTCTGGCGAGCGCCGTAATCAGCGCGATGATCATTCCGAAAATAAAGGAAAGAATGGTAAGGGGAATCGAGTAATAGATTCCCCCGGAAAGAATCGGCCAGAATGACTGCTGCACCAAATCCCACGGAATGGCTGTTGCAATCACGGGTTCCGGCATGTTACTTAGAAACATCTTCGCCGAACCATTTTTTCGCTATTTTAGAAAGAGTCCCGTCCTCTTTCATTTCTTTTAACGCTTTGTTGACGTGAGTCACAAGTTCGCCGCTTCCTTTTCGGAATGCGAAATATGTCTGCTGCGGCTGGCCTGCTTCAAACGCGATTTTCACGTTTTTATTGCCGGACGTTTTTAAGTAGTTCAGTACGGCAAGCTTATCGTTGTAAGTCAGATCAGCGCGGCCCTGCTGAATGAGCTGAAGGGATTGCGCCATGCCTTCAACGCCTTCAATTTTCGCGCCGGCTTCTTTCGCTAATTTATTGTAATTGCTTGTTAATGACTGAGCCGCTGTTTTTCCTTTGACATCAGCCTCTTTCGCAATCGTGCTGTCTTTTTTCGTCACGACGACTGCATTTGACGTTGTGTATTTATCAGAAAAATCATATTGGTTCTCACGGCCTGTTTTGCCGACTTGGTTGGCGACGACGTCAAACCGTTTCGCGTTTAAACCGGCAAACATGCTGTCCCATTGTGTTTCTTTAAAGTCAGCTTTCAGACCGAGGCGTTTCGCGACTTCTTGAATCACTTCAACATCATATCCGGTCAGTTTGTCAGTCTTTTTATCATGGAAGGTAAACGGTTCGTACGTTCCTTCTGTACCGACGGTCAGTACGCCTTTTTTCTTGACAGAAGCCCAAAGATCGCCGTCTTTTGACTTAGATCCGCCGTCCTGTGAGTTTCCGCAGGCTGCAAGCATTGCGATGCTGACCATCATGAACAAAGCGAATAATGCTTTTTTCATCTTCTTTATTCCCCACTTTTCTGAGTAGTTTTATTGAGAAAAAATAGCTCCCAATTGTAAAGGATAACTTTTTTTTAGTATGAGTCAAGTAATTGGTTTTCATAAGCGGGAATTCATCGTGTTCCGGATCAAAATAATTCCAAAAACTGTCTGACAGGCTTCGGCAGGTAGCTGTCTTTTCTCCAGATGACGGCCGGTGTCATGACAAACGGGTTGTCTTCGATGATAACCGTTTTGACATGCGAGCGCATATGGACGGGAATCATCGTCAAAGGCAGAATTGTGGCGCCGAATCCTGATGATACAAGGCTCAAGAGCGTCGCGGAGTCATGGCATTCACAAACAACCTGGAGGTCGAGACCGTACTGTTCACAAACTTGGAGGACTTGGTCATACACACCTCTTCCATTGACGGTGCGCAAAAGGATCAGAGGCAAAGAGGCGATGTCATTCAGTTTAATCGTTTCTCCGCACAGTCGTTTTGAATGCTCGGACAGCACCAATACACACGGAATGTCTTCAAGCTCCTTCGATTCAATGCCGTCGTTTTTAATCAAGGTGGTGGTGACGGCGGCGTCAATCTGCCGGGTTTCCAGAAGCTCGAGCAGTGAGACGGGTTCATCTTCCCAAATGTTAAAGGTGAGATGCGGAAACCGCTCTTTCATCTGTGACACTTTCTCAAGCATGAGCGCTGCGCAGTAAATGGTTGACCCGACGGCAAGTGTCCCGGCCACCTCCTCCTTCAGCTCTTGTACCTCGATTATAGCGTCCTCAAACTTATGAAGAATCTCTTTCGCTCTTTTCAAAAAGACGTTTCCTTCATATGTGAGGGTCATTTGTTTCTTTTTATTGCGGTCAAACAGAATGACGCCCAATTCTTCTTCGAGCTGTTTCAACTGTCGGCTCAAAGGCGGCTGTGCCATATGGAGCTTTTTGGCGGCCGTCGTGATTTTCTGCTCTTGGGCAATGGTGATGAAATAACGCAATTGCCGAATATCCATGAGAACGCTCGCTCCTTTCTTTTATACCTTTAAGGTATGATACATAGATTTAACGAATATTTTTCATATGGATATATCAGGAGTATGATGGATTTGACACCACATTTCAAGCGTAAAGGAGGGGTCAATATGAAGCTCGTCATCGGAATGACCGGGGCAACGGGAGCCATATTCGGGATCAGGCTTTTAGAATATTTAAAAGCCGCGGAGATCGAAACCCATCTTGTCGTGTCTCCTTGGGCAAATGTCACCATTACACATGAAACCGATTATACGTTAAAAGATGTCGAGAAACTCGCATCCTATACGTATTCTCACAAAGACCAGGCAGCGGCGATTTCAAGCGGTTCGTTTGAAACGGACGGGATGATCATCGCTCCGTGCAGCATGAAATCACTGGCAAGCATCCGCACCGGAATGGCTGACAATCTGCTGACAAGGGCGGCTGACGTCATCCTGAAGGAGCGGAAAAAACTTGTGCTGCTGACAAGAGAAACGCCGCTCAGCCAAATCCATTTAGAAAATATGCTAGCGCTTACAAAAATGGGTTCCGTCATTCTTCCGCCGATGCCGGCATTCTATAACAAGCCGGCTGACATGGATGAATTGATAGACCATATTGTGTTCCGGACGCTCGATCAGTTCGGCATCCGTCTGCCGGAAGCGAAACGGTGGTACGGAATTGAAAAACAAAAAGGAGGAATCTGATAATGGCCTATCAGGATTTTAGGGAATTTCTCGCCGCTCTTGAAAAAGAAGGGCAGCTCTTAACCGTCAACGAAGAGGTAAAACCGGAGCCGGACCTGGGCGCCGCCGCGCGTGCAGCCAGCAATCTCGGGGATAAAACCCCTGCGCTTTTGTTTAACAATATTTACGGACATCACGATGCGCAGGTGGCTCTGAATGTCATCGGCTCGTGGCCGAATCACGCGATGATGCTCGGCATGCCGAAAGATACGCCTGTTAAAGAACAATTCTTTGAGTTTGCCAAACGGTACGATGCATTTCCGGTGCCGGTCAAACGGGAAGAAACCGCGCCGTTTCATGAAAATGAAATAACGGAAGATATCAATCTATTTGACATCCTTCCGCTATTCAGAATCAACCAGGGGGACGGCGGCTACTATTTGGATAAAGCGTGCGTCATTTCCCGCGATCTTGAAGATCCGGACAATTTCGGCAAGCAGAATGTCGGTATTTACAGAATGCAGGTAAAGGGAAAAGACCGCCTCGGCATTCAGCCCGTGCCTCAGCATGATATTGCGATTCATCTTCGCCAAGCTGAAGAACGTGGCGTGAATCTTCCTGTTACGATCGCGCTCGGCTGTGAGCCGGTGATTACGACGGCTGCATCAACTCCGCTGTTATACGATCAATCCGAGTATGAAATGGCCGGCGCGATTCAAGGGGAGCCCTACAGAATCGTTAAATCTAAATTGTCTGATTTAGACATCCCTTGGGGCGCTGAAGTCGTTCTGGAAGGAGAGATCCTTGCGGGAGAACGGGAATACGAAGGACCTTTCGGTGAGTTCACGGGCCATTATTCAGGCGGCCGCAGCATGCCGGTGATCAAAATCAAACGGGTATATCATAGAAACAATCCGATTTTTGAACATTTATACTTAGGCATGCCGTGGACGGAGTGCGATTATATGATCGGCATTAATACGTGCGTGCCGCTTTACCAGCAGCTGAAGGAAGCCTATCCGAACGAAATCGTCGCCGTGAATGCGATGTATACGCACGGGCTGATCGCCATTATCTCCACGAAAACGCGCTACGGCGGATTTGCCAAGGCCGTCGGCATGCGCGCCCTGACGACGCCGCACGGACTCGGCTACTGCAAAATGGTCATTGTCGTGGATGAGGATGTCGATCCGTTTAACCTGCCGCAAGTCATGTGGGCGCTCTCAACGAAAATGCATCCGAAACACGATGCAGTCATCATTCCTGATCTGTCCGTCCTTCCGCTTGACCCGGGGTCTGATCCGGCAGGGATGACACACAAAATGATTCTTGACGCCACGACGCCTGTCGCGCCGGAAACAAGAGGCCATTATTCGCAGCCGCTTGATTCCCCGCTGACAACGAAAGAGTGGGAACAAAAACTGATGGACTTAATGAATCAATAAGAAAGGATGAGTTTACTATGAAAACATGCCCGCGCTGTGAATCGCAAAAAGGAGAAACCGTCAGCCAATCGCCGGTCAAAGGCGCTTGGGAAATATACCAATGCCAAACCTGCTTTTTTACATGGAGATCCTGTGAACCGGAAAGCATCACGAATCCGGCGGCATTCAACCCGGCATTTAAAATCGATCCGAAAGAAACAGAGACGGCCACACATGTTCCCGCTGTCCCGGAAAGAAAAGCGTAATGCTGACGGAGCACTTGCCGGAGGCGCTTTACACGCTTTTAGACGGAACGGAGCTTGAAAAAAAGCAGCACGACGCATTTGTGCTCCAATCCGTGACAAAAGAAGGCCGTCCGCACGCGGCCATGATCAGCGCCGGTGAAATCGCGGCCGTGAGCAGAACAAATCTCCGGCTCGCCTTATGGAAAAACACGACGACCGTAAAAAGCCTGCTGCATTCGGGACAAGCTCTTTTCATCGCCTGGCACGGAGGAGCCGCATATTACGTCACATTGGAATGTAAGGCGCTTCCGCCGCTGAAAGAGGCGAAACACGAGCGGGAACGGTTCAGCTGCCGCGTGATCACCGTCAAGGAAGATCGGGCGAAATACGCGGATCTGACATCAGGACCGGCCATCCAGCTCCACGAACCGGAAGATGTCCTGAAGAGATGGAGAGAAACACTTGAGGAGTTAAAACGATAGACGCACAAAAAAAGCCTGCGGACGATTCCGCAGGCTTCTCTTTTATTGTACGCCTTTCATCGCCCGTTTAATGACGGGAGACAGAAGAATTAAAATAATACCGAGAATGATCGAAACAAGCCCGATTGAGCCGAAGTAGGCCGCTTCAGAAATCTTATCAAACAAACCGACTACTTTTGCGTTCAGGGCTTGACCGCAGGCGTTTGTTAAAAACCACATACTCATCGTCTGCGCTGAGAAAGCTGCAGGCGCAAGTTTCGTTGTGACGGATAAACCGACCGGTGAAAGGCAAAGCTCACCAAGCACAACCAAAAGGAAGCTGAGCACAAGCCAAAGCGGGCTCACAAGCTCGCCGCTTCCGCCCATAACCGGAAGCACCATGACTAAAAATGATAATCCGGCAAGGATAATGCCGATCGCGAATTTAATCGGTGTTGAAGGCTGGCGTTTGCCGAGCTTCATCCAGATCCACGCGAACACCGGCGCGAAAATAACGATGAATAACGGGTTCAGAGACTGGAACCATGAAGACTCAAGATGCATGCCCGCAAAGGAAAGTCTCGTGCGCTGATCCGCATATAAAGCTAGAATCGTCGCGCCCTGCTCCTGAATCGCCCAGAACATTGCCGCTGCAATAAACAGCGGAACATAAGCCGCAAGCCGTGATTTTTCCGTTTTCGTCGCTTTTTTGCTTGTGAACATCACGATAAAGTAAATAACCGGAATGACAATGCCGAGGATACTGACGGTGTCAATCACACGCTGGATCGTCAGCCAGCCGGTTTGAATCAGAACAATAATAACGGCTGCTGCGATGACCACTCCGATTCCCGTGCCGATCACTGATGATTTAGAAATCGGATTCGGTACATTGGAGCCTGCTTTGCCGAGGTATTTCTTTCTCGTAAGAGCGAAAACAATCAGTCCGAGGAACATACCGGCCGCGGCGCATCCGAAGCCTAAGTGGTAGTTGTATTTCTGTCCGAGTGTTCCGACAATTAGCGGCGCAAGCAATCCGCCGAGGTTGATCCCCATGTAAAAGATGCTGAAACCTGAGTCGCGGCGCTCGTCTTCCTTCGTATATAAATCTCCGACAACGCTGGATACGTTTGGTTTAAGCAGGCCGGTTCCGATAATGATCAGAGCCATGCTGGTAAAAAACGCCGCCGTGCTGCCGGGGAAGGCAAGAGCGATGTGCCCGAACATAATTAAAATTCCGCCGTAAAATACGGTGTTTGCCGTGCCGAATACCCGGTCGGCCAGCCATCCGCCGATGACGCTCGACATATATACGAGAGATCCGTATATGGACATGATGGCAACTGCGGTCGTTTTATCAAAGCCGAGACCGCCATGAGCGACTTCCGTGTATAAATAGTAAAGCAATATGGCTCTCATACCATAGTAGGAGAAACGCTCCCAAAATTCGGTAAAAAACAGTGTGAACAAGCCGCGGGGATGACCGAAAAAGCCTCGTTGCGGCACAGTTTCTGTTATAGATTCCTTATCAATAGATGCCACCTGAGCCAACCCTTTCTTAAAAAAGTGTATTACAAAAATCATATTCTTATATAATACTTGTGTCAATATAATTTATACTGAATTCAAAAAATTCCAGAATGAAAAGATATTAAAACGGTGAATATAGACGAATTTTCCTGATTCCAATGACTTATTTTGTTATATTATCTGACTAAACTATCTTTATAAACTTTTTTAATAAAATTTAAAGTATGTACAGGCGGAGCGGGATATGGCGGAATAAGATGACAATAAGAGAGGAAGGAGGAGATTATCACTTGCCGAATCGTATATTGGATATTACGGATTGCGGTGTGGCGGCAGACGGAAAAACCGATGTGACGGGCGCCATCAACCAATGCTTGGCCAGAGCCGTCAGCGAAGGCTGTCATACGGTGTTTTTTCCGCCCGGAACGTATAAAATCAACGGCACGCTTGGCGGGGACAAAAGCCAGCCGTTTCGGAACGCCGGGATTAACGTGCCGAGCCATCTCACCATCGTTTTAGATCCGGAATGCACGATTAAAGTGGCGCCGAACAGCTCCTGGGGCTACTCGGCTTTCTATATAGGCAGGCGTGAAAATGTCACCATCACCGGCGGCCGGATCATCGGGGAACGGGATGAACACACGTATACCAATGTCCCTTTGCGGTCGACCCATGAATGGGGGTTTGGAATCTGTATTGAAGGCAGCAGCAATGTGCTGATCGAAAATGTGAAGATTTCAGATTTTACGGGAGACGGTATAATTGTCAGCCCGCTCGGGTTAAAAACAAACAGTGATTACGAAACTTCAGAACAGGTGACCATCCGCCGCTGTGAGATCAGGCAGTCAAGGCGGAACAACATTTCAATCACCGGCTGCAATACCGTTACGGTGGAAGAATGCGTGATTGAAGACGCCGGGCAAGGGAACGGAACGGCTCCGAAATTCGGAATCGATATTGAATCGTACGGAGAAGGCGATATTGATTATGAAGAAGCTCTTCATATTACGATCCGCAACAACTTCTTTTCCGGAAACGCCGCAAGCTCAGTCACCAATTTTAACGGATATAATGTGTTAATTGAAGGAAATCATTCCGATAACACAATCAGCTACGGGTATGGGGCGCATACCGTCATTACGGGGAATGTCTTCTTTCGGTCAGACGGCGGCTCAAGGACCGCAGTCGCCGGACAAGGTGTGTCACAAGGACAGGACAGCAGCAGTGCCGTCATTTCCAACAATCTGATTACCGGGTTTTCCACCGGAATAGATGTAAGGGGAAAAAGCGTCCTCGTCACCCACAACAAAATTAATCAATTTGAAAATACGGGCATTTCCGTCTATCAGGCAGAAGATGTGACCGTTGACGGCAATGTCATTGAAAACGGACGTTCCGAAACGAGACGAAGCACGGGGATGCGGGCGACGCTTTCGGAGAACGCCGTCTTTACGAATAACACTCTGAATCAGGTGACAGACGGAATCAGCATGTCGGCCGGCAGTATCATTGTAAAACAAAATGTGCTGAAATCGTTCAGCCGGGGCATATGGGTCACAGGCGGAAATGCCGTTATTGAAGGAAATACGCTCCTTCCGAATGCGTATCAGGGCGCCGCGGAGTCCTATGCCGTATCTGTGACAAATGACGCCGGGGCTGTCATCAAAGGCAATCTCTTTAAGAACTATAAAAACTATCCCGTATTCAGTTCAACATCCTCGGGAACCTCTGTCATCAGCAACCGCTTTGAATCATCACCGCTTATCGTTACCGTGTATCTGAACTCAGGCACGCATGAAGTCATAGACAATACGCTCACGATCAACCGAACAGCGGGCAGCCCGATCGGCATCTATCTGAACGGAGCCTCCAATTCCCTCGTTTCGGGCAATACCATCAACAACCTATCCGCCGCTTCTGCTTCCGCCATCCAAACCAGCTCCTCCGCAAGTACTAAAATCATCGGCAACCGCATTATCAAAGGCGTCATTGTGAAGCACGCGACAGATACGGAAAGCGGAAATATCGTCATCTGAGAACAATCTGCGCCGGAAAAATAAAAAGAACACATGAACTCCGAGAGAAGGAGGAATGTGTTCTTTTTTGACACAATACAGCCTTGCGCCTGTCAGGCATCTTTTTTACCTGATTTATATAAAGCGATCATTTCTCTGATTAAAAAGAGGGCGAATAAAAACAGCATCAGCCATTCTGAGAAGGTGGTCAATTTAAAAGCGGACAGGTTGTTTTGAACCGCTCCATAGAAACTGAAACCTTGCAGCATATCCACCGTTACTGAAATGATCAGACAGGCAGTCAGCAAAAAGAATGAAACCCCTAATATTTTCATGCGCATCACTCTCCCTTTTTATCCTTTTCGATTACGCAGAACTTATACAGACTTTCCGCCGTGCATAATCTTTTGCCGTACAGGAAGAATATGAAAAAAACGAGGAAAGGTTTTTTGCGATATGCCGCCATTTTTTAAGCAGAGGAAACAAAAAAAAGCCGATCAAAACGACCGTGACAATGAAGGCAGAAAAGAAGCGGACAGCCAGCCGGACAAAGAGCGGGATGAGCCGATCTCCCTCAGCTTAAAGCAAAATATGAAGAAGCTGTCTGAGAGGTTCGGCAACAGTGCCGATGTCGTCATCCGCCGGCTGAAAATCGGAAAAGAAGAGCTTCCGGCCGCAATCGTGTATATCGCCGGTTTGGTAGACGAACAGCTTGTCAGCCAATCCCTTCTGGAGGATTTAATCGACATCCCGTCCGTTCAGCCGGAACAAGCGGTCTGCCTGATATACGATAAAACGCTTGCGATCGGCGGGGTGAAAGAGGAAGAAAAATGGAAAAGCCTTTATGCCGGGCTGGTGGCGGGCAGCACGCTCATTTTTGTCGACGGGGCTGACAAGGCGCTGATCGCCAGCACGGAAGGGGGAGAGCACCGGTCCATTCAAGAGCCGAGCACTCAGGTCTCTTTCCGCGGCCCGCGCCAGGGATTCACTGAATCTCTGCAAACCAATATTTCCATGATCCGCAGGTATGTAAAAACGCCTGATGTGTGGGTTGAAAAAATGGAGATCGGACACGAAACGAATACGGATGTCGCGCTGATGTATATTAACGGAATTTGCGATAAAAAGCTGATTAAGGAAGTCCGCAAGCGGCTGAAGCACATTGACATCGACAGCATTCTGGAATCCGGCTACATTGAACAGCTCATTGAAGACGCGCCGTTTTCTGTGTTCCCCACCGTATATCATACGGAGCGGCCGGACGTCGTGGCGGGGAATCTGCTGGAAGGACGATTTGCGATTATCGTGGACGGAACGCCGTTCGTTCTCATCGCGCCGGCCTTATTTATTCAATTTTTTCAATCCGTTGAGGATTATTATTCACGATTTGATATCGCCACAAGCATCAGGGTGCTGCGGGTTTTGATTTTCTTCATTTCACTGGTGGCGCCGGGGATTTATGTGGCGGCGACGACCTTTCACCAGGAAATGATTCCGACGCAGCTGCTGATTGTCATCGCGGCTCAGCGGGAGACGGTGCCGTTCCCGGCCGTGATTGAAGCGCTGACGATGGAAGTGGCTTTTGAGATTCTCAGGGAGGCGGGTGTCCGGCTTCCGAGAGTTGTCGGCTCCGCCGTTTCCATAGTCGGAGCGCTTGTCATCGGCCAGGCCGCCGTACAGGCCGGCATCGTCTCCCCGGCCATGGTTATCGTCGTCGCGCTGACGGCGATTGCCAGCTTTGCGACCCCGGCTTTTGACATGGCGATATCCGCGCGGCTGATCCGGTTTCTCTTTATTCTGTCAGCGGCGGTCATGGGATTTTACGGGCTGATTCTGGGCATTATCATGATGTTCGTCCATCTGTGCGGCCTGCGTTCATTCGGTTTTCCGTATATGTCCCCGCTCGCTCCTTTGACCCCGGGCGGGCTGAAGGATTCCATCCTCCGCGCTCCGTTATGGGCAGATGAAAAAAGGCCGGAACTGCTCGTGCAGGAAAACAACAGGCGCCAAGGGGAACATCAAAGACCGAAACCGGAGACATCCAGAGGAATGGTTAATAAAGATGTAGAAGAGGGCGACGGTAATGAAAAGACGTAAATGGATACTTATCCTTTGTACGATGGTTTCCCTTATGTTTGTATCCGGATGCTGGGATAAAAGGGAGCTGACTGATTTGGCTGTGATCTCCGCCATCGGTATTGACCGGACCGAAACGGGAAAATACGTCCTTCACTTGCAAATTATCAATCCGGGAAACGTGGCCGGCGGTCTGCAGGGCGGCGGAGCGGGAGACCGGCCTCCGGTTTCCGTCTATTCGGTGTCCGGAGACAATATGACGGAAGCTTTGAGAAAAGGCTCGATGAAAGTGTCCAGAAGGCTCTATTTTGCGCATACGAATCTCGTGGTGTTCAGTGAAAAGCTGGCGAAAGAGGAAGGGCTCAGTTTTATTCTGGACAATCTTGACCGCGACACCGAATTCAGGACGACCGCAACCGCGGTGATCGCGCATAATTGCAAGGCTGAAGACATTATTAAAGTGCTGACGCCGATTGATAAAATCCCTTCCAATAAAGTGAACAAGACGCTCAGCTTCACGCAGGAACAATACGGCAGAGTCATTAAAACCAGCCTTCAGGACGTTCTGATTGATCTCGCTTCTCCGGCCGGGTCGCCGTTTATTCCGGGTTATGAAATGCACGGAGACGATAAAGCCGGTCCTACGATGGAAAATACGCAGACGACTGAACCGAAAGCAGTGCTGTCAGCGGACGGACTGGCGGTGTTCAAAAAGGATGGGAGGCTGGATTACTGGATTGAGGATGACGACAGTGTGGGGGCTGTATGGCTGCTCAATAGGATCAAGCATACGTTCATCAATGCGGATTGGAAGAATGTGAAGCACGCAATCAGTCTGCAGGTCACCCGCCAGAATACAAAGGTGACGGCCACTTTTCCGAACGGAAAACCGCATATTCACGTGCATGCTCAGGTCGAGGGGCTGGTGGACGCTGTCAGATACCCTTTCCATCTGTCTGATCCGCAAGTGCTGATGACGATGCAAAAGGCGCTCAGCGTGCAGCTTGACAAAGATATCACCAAATCAATTGAAGATATAAAAGCCCGTAAGAATGACTTCGTCGGCTTCGGAGACCTGATCTATCGGAAGCATCCGGACAAATGGAAAAAGTTCAAAGGGAAGTGGGATGAAGAATATTTCCCCAATCTCCCCGTAGATGTCAAAACGGAAGTCATTATCAGAAGAACGGGCTTGCGGAATAATCCTCTCTCAGACAAGCTTGAGCATGATTGATTTGAGGAGAAAGGAGCGAAGCGTATGGAAAATGCGAAAATCGGCACGCGTCAGCTGTTTATTATGATCATTTTGTTTGAATTGGGCAGTTCGTTATTGATCCCGCCAGGCACGATGGCCGGGCGGGATGCATGGCTGTCCGTGCTTCTCGGGTGCGTTATCGGTCTCGGACTTTTCTACGTTTATCAGGCGCTGTATCAATTTTTTCCTGAGTCTTCTCCGAGAGATTACATGAACGAACTGATCGGCAGACATCTGAGCTGGGCGGTCTCGCTTCTTTATATTCTCTATTTTTCTTATATCGCGGCCCGCGTATTGCGGGATTTTGGCGAAATGCTTGTCACCTTCGCCTACCAGGACACGCCGCTTTTAATTGTGAATGCCATGCTGATGATCGCCGCGATATTTGCGGTCAGAAAGGGTATTGAAGTGATAGCGAGAGCCGGCGAGCTGCTGTTTGGCATTATGTATTTTCTGACAGCCGTCGGGCTGATCCTCATTATCAGCTCAGGCACGATAAACCTCAGATTTCTCCAGCCCGTTTTAGCGGAGGGTGCAGGAACGGTCATTTATTCCGTGTTTAAACAGACGATGTTCATCCCGTTCGGTGAATTAATCGTGTTTGTCATGATTTTCCCTTATTTAAAAGATCGGAAAAAGGTGAAGAAAACCGGATTTCTGGCGATTATCATCAGCGGGCTGTTTTTGGCGATGTCAGTGGCGATTAATATTTGTGTGCTGGACGTCAACTTAATGCTCCGCTCTCAATTTCCGCTGCTGAGCACCATACAGACGATTAAAGTAGAAGAGTTTTTAGACCGGCTGGATGTCTTTTTCATGCTCGTGCTCGTCATCGGCGGTTTTTTCAAAGTCAGCCTTTTTACATATGCGGTTGTCGTGGGTGTGTCCACGCTGTTTAAAGAAAAAAATCCGTCTCAGCTGGCCTTTCCGGTCGGATTGGGGGTGCTGATTCTCTCCATCAGCATCGCAAGCAATTTTTCGGAACACATGAATGAAGGCTTAAACATTGTGCCGATCTATATTCATCTTCCGTTTCAAGTGCTGTTCCCCGTTTTGCTGCTTATCATTGCCGTTATTAAGAAAAAGGTCAAAGGGAGCGTCTATACAGTTTCGAAGAAATAACCCGGCCGATGCGCCGGGTTATTTTTAAAATCATGATTTTTGTCTTAATGCATTGACAAACTTGCCTGACAATTGTACATTTTGATTTATTCTTATAAAATTACTAGGAAATATAGGTTTAGTAGTGTTAATATTTTCCGAACCGTATTTCAGAATAGAAGGAGATCCATCATGACAAAGAAAAAAGAAATCAAACTCGGTGTGTTTCTCGCGGGCACCGGCCATCATGTCGCTTCTTGGAGACATCCTCAGGCACCGGCGGACGCGAGCATGAATTTGGATTATTTCAAAGAACTGGCGAAAACAGCTGAGCGGGGGAAATTGGACATGCTGTTTTTGGCGGACAGTTTATCAATAGACGGCAAATCACATCCGAATGTGCTGACGCGCTTTGAGCCGTTTACGCTGCTGTCGGCGCTCGCTCAGGTCACATCCCGCATCGGTCTGACGGCGACCGCGTCTACCACATACAGCGAACCGTTCCATATCGCGAGACAATTTGCATCGCTTGATCATCTTTCCAACGGCCGCGCGGGCTGGAATGTCGTCACATCTTCGATTGAATCGACCGCGCTTAATTTCAGCGGCGAAAAGCATCTTGAGCACCATCTCAGATATCAGCGCGCGGAAGAATTCGTTGAAGTCGTCAAAGGATTATGGGATTCGTGGGAGGAAGACGCCTTTATCCGTGACAAAGAATCAGGAGCATTTTTCGATAAAGACAAAATGCATGAATTGAACCATAAAGGAACATATTTCTCCGTGAGAGGGCCGTTAAATGTCGCCCGCACACCTCAAGGGCGCCCGGTCATTATTCAGGCCGGATCATCAGGAGACGGAAAAGCGCTGGCCGCCAAAACGGCGGAGGTCATTTTCACCGCGCAAAATCATTTGGAGTCCGCGCAGGAATTCTATCAATCTATTAAAGAACAAGCGGCTTCTTTCGGCCGTGATCCTGAAAAAATCGCGATCATGCCGGGGATCTTTCCCGTTATCGCCGATACCGAGGAAGAAGCGCAGGCAAAATATGAAGAGCTCCAAGATCTCATCATTCCGTCTGTCGGCCTGAACATTCTGCAAAACTATCTGGGCGGCGTCGACCTTTCCGCCTGCCCGCTTGACGGCCCGCTGCCTGAATTGGATGCGGATGCGTCGAATGCCGTTAAAAGCCGGTTCAAGCTCGTTCAGGAGATGGCCAAACGCGATAACATGACCATCCGCGAGCTGTACAAATATGTGGCGGGTTCAAGAGGCCATCATATCTTTGTCGGAACGCCTGAACAGCTTGCCGATAAGATGGAAGAATGGGTCGGAAAACAAGCTTGTGACGGCTTCAACATCATGCCGCCGCTTTTGCCTGAAGGTCTCACTCTTTTTGTAGACAAAGTGATTCCGATTTTACAAGAACGGGGCGTGTTCAGAAAAGAGTATGAAGGAACGACGCTCAGAGAACATTTCGGACTGGAAAAACCGGCAAACCGATATGCCGACTAAAGGAGGGCTCATCATGTCAAGACAATACCGGCTCGCAACGGAGGCAGACGCTGATGAGCTGCTTTCACTGACACTGCGGGCGTATGAACCGATCCGCAAGCTCGGCATCAATTTTGCCGCTGCCACGGCGGATAAAGAACTCGTATTAACTAACATACAGAAAAACGCCTGTTACGTTTTGGAGGAAGACGGACGGATTCTGGCGACGATTTCTCTGCGGATGCCGTGGGGGCCGAATCCCGGGCCGTACGGTGTCCCTCATATTTGGTGGTTCGCCGTCGATCCTGAAACCGGAAAAAAAGGGACGGGCTCAGACATGCTGGAGTGGCTGGAGAACACAGTGCTCCGCGATACATTAAAAGCGCCTTTCGTGTCACTGGGCACAGCGGACAAGCATCCGTGGCTGATCGGCATGTACGAGCGGAAAGGCTACGTCCGCGCAGGCGAAAAGGATTTAGGAAAAGGCCACATCACCATCTATTTAAAAAAACAATTGCAGGATTAACATTTTAATAGGAAAAGGCGGGATTTCAATGAAGAAGAAAACATGGGCTTTGCTGCTGTCTGCCGCGCTTTTGGCGGTCTTAACAGCATGCGGAAACGGAAAAGAAAGCGAAGGCGGCGATAACGTGCTGCATGTCGGCGCCACGGGACAAAGCTATCCGTTCGCATATAAAGAAAACGGCAAACTGACAGGCTTTGACGTGGATGTCATGGAAGCCGTAGCGAAAAAAATCAACATGAAACTGGACTGGAAGCTGCTTGAGTTCAGCGGACTGATGGGCGAGCTCCAGACCGGCAAACTCGACACCATTTCAAACCAGGTCGCTGTCACGGACGAACGCAAGAAAACGTATAACTTCACAGAACCGTATTCGTATGCGGGCACTCAAATCGTCGTCAAAAACGATAACAAAGACATCAAATCAGTCAATGATCTGAAAGGAAAAACAGTGGCGGCCGTTCTGGGCTCAAACCACGCGAAAAACCTTGAGAGCAAGGACCCGGATAAAAAAATCAACATAAAAACATATGAAACACAAGAAGGCACGCTGAAAGACGTGGCTTACGGACGGGTTGACGCCTATGTAAACAGCCGCAGCGTCCTGATCGCCCAGATCAAAAAGACCGGTCTGCCTCTGAAATTAGCAGGAGACCCGATTGTCTATGAAAAAGTCGCTTTCCCGTTTGCGAAAGATGCGGCTCACGATAAAATCCGCAAAAAAGTAAACAAAGCCATTGAAGACCTGCGGAAAGACGGCACGCTGAAAAAGCTGTCTGAAAAGTACTTTAACGAAGATATCACAAAGGAAGCAAAGCAATAAGAAACGGCGGTGAAAATCGAGAATGAACAGCATTGATTGGGGATTTATGTTTTCAGCTTTTCCCGCGTTAATCGAAGCCTTGCCGATCACATTACTAATGGCCGTCGCGGCCATGGTATTTGCCGTGATCGGCGGCCTTATATTAGCGCTTATCACAAAAAATCGTATTCCTGTGCTTCACCAGCTGTCAAAGGTGTATATTTCATTTTTCCGGGGCGTGCCGACGCTCGTGCAGCTTTTCTTAATTTATTACGGCCTGCCTCAGCTCTTTCCCGGGATGAGCAAGATGACGGCGTTAACTGCGGCGATTATCGGGCTAAGCCTGAAGAATGCCGCCTACCTGGCTGAAATATTCCGCGCGGCGCTCAACTCAGTCGATGAGGGGCAGCTTGAAGCCTGTCTGTCTGTCGGAATGACAAAATCCCAGGCGTACAGACGGATCATTTTCCCGCAAGCCGTCAGAAACGCGCTTCCCGCGACGGGAAATACGTTTATCGGCCTGTTAAAAGAAACATCGCTCGCTTTTACATTAGGTGTGATGGAGATGTTCGCCCAAGGAAAAATGTACGCATCAGGCAACCTCAAATATTTTGAGACGTATTTAGCCGTCGCGGTCATGTACTGGATTCTTACGATTATTTACAGTGTGCTGCAGGATCTGCTCGAACGGGCGATCAGCAAGCCTTATCGCACATAGGAGGAGGCTCAGGATGATACAAGTCAGACATATTCGAAAAGCATTTAAAGACCTTACCGTACTTGACGGGATCGATCTTGAGATCAAAAGCGGCGAAGTCACGGCCATCATCGGCCCGTCAGGCTCGGGAAAATCAACGCTCCTCCGCTGTCTGAATCTGCTGGAGCGCCCGGATGACGGCATCATTGAAATCGGCGATGCAAAGCTGAATGCAGCGTCCTATTCGCGCAAAGACGTACACAAGCTTCGCCAGCAGACGGCGATGGTGTTTCAGAATTACAACCTGTTCAAAAACAAAACCGCCCTGCAAAATGTGACAGAGGCGCTGATCACCGCGCAAAAGAAACCGAAAAAAGAAGCGGAACAGATCGGTATGGACCTGCTGCGGCAAGTCGGTTTAGAACACAAAGCGGACAGCTACCCAATTACGATGTCAGGCGGGCAGCAGCAGCGGATCGGGATTGCGAGAGCCTTGGCCGTTGATCCTCACGCGATTTTACTGGATGAACCGACTTCAGCCCTTGACCCTGAGCTTGTAGCCGGGGTGCTCCAAGTCATCAAATCAATTGCCGAAAAACAGACAACCATGATCATCGTCACGCATGAGATGGCTTTTGCGCGTGAAGTAGCCGACAAAGTTATTTTTATGGCGGACGGACGCATCATCGAACAGGGAACGCCGGAGGAGCTGTTTGACAATCCGCAGAACGAACGGACGAAAAAATTCATTAAGCAAGTGGGAGAGCCTGCCGAACTTGTCTAAGAAGGGAAGAAGAAGAAATGGCAAATGAAACGTATGAATCATTAAACAAACGTTTAATCAATATCCGCCGCGACCTTCATGAACACCCTGAGCTGTCAGGCGAGGAATTCGAAACGACGAATAAAATCCGCCGCTGGCTGGAGGAAGAAGGAATCACGGTTCTTGATGTGCCGAAACTGCAAACCGGAGTGATCGCTGAAATCAAAGGAGATAAAAGCGGCCCCGTCATCGCCGTCAGAGCGGACATCGACGCACTGCCGATCGAAGAGAAAACAAACCTTCCGTTTGCTTCGCGCAACAGCGGCGTGATGCACGCATGCGGCCATGATTTCCATACGGCATCTATCCTCGGCACGGCTTTCTTATTAAATGAGAGAAAGCATGAGCTGAAAGGAACGGTGCGGTTTATTTTTCAGCCCGCGGAAGAAATCGCCGCCGGAGCAAGACAGGTCATTGAAGCCGGCGCGCTTGACGGTGTATCGGCGATATTCGGCATGCATAACAAACCTGACCTCCCCGTCGGCACGGTCGGTCTGAAAGAAGGCCCGCTTATGGCGAGTGTCGACCGCTTTGAAATCACCGTGAAAGGAAAAGGCGGCCACGCCGGAATCCCCGACAACAGCATTGACCCGATTCAGGCGGCAGGGCAGATCATCGGCGGCCTGCAATCGATTGTCAGCAGAAACATCAGCTCGCTTCACAATGCCGTCGTCAGCATCACAAGAGTTCAGGGGGGCAGTTCTTGGAATGTCATTCCGGACCATGTTGAAATGGAAGGAACCGTCCGGACGTTTCAAAAAGAAGCGCGGGACGCTGTTCCGAAACATATGAAGCGGGTTGCTGAAGGAATCGCGGCCGGATTCGGGGCAGAGGCTGACTTCCGCTGGTTTCCTTACCTGCCGTCAGTGATGAACGACGCCCGATTCATACAGGCGGCGGAACAAACTGCTGAAAGCCTCGGACTTCAAACCGTTCGGGCAGAACAGTCGCCCGGCGGCGAAGACTTCGCGTTATATCAAGAAAAAATCCCCGGCTTCTTCGTCTGGATGGGAACAAACGGAACAGAAGAATGGCACCATCCAGCCTTTACACTCGACGAAAAAGCGCTTCCGAAAGCGGCTGAGTTTTTCGCCCGGCTTGCCGTCAATGTATTGGAGCAGACGGAATGAATACGGAAAATCTGACGGCCGGACTTGCTCAGGCCGTCATGTCGTCTGTGCCGGAAACATCCGCCGAAGCGATGAAAGAAGCGCGCAAAGGACTGCTTGATTTTACAGCGGCTGCTTTTGCGGGGAGACGGGATACAGGAGTTGAAAAGCTGGTAAAACTGGCCGAAGAAGAAGGCGGGATGCCGATAGCGCCGCTTATCGGCAGAAATCAAAAAACCACGCCGTCCCAATCCGCGCTCATTAACGGCTTCATCGCACATGCGCTTGATTTTGACGATGTTCATTCTGATGTAAGAGGACATCCGAGCGCGGTCATCCTCCCGGCTTTGATTGCAGCCGCATCAGCCGGCCGGATAGACAAGAGCCGTTTTCTCGGTGCTTATGTGACGGGAATCGAAGTGATGGCGCGGCTCGGCGAGTCAGCTGGAAGGGATCATTACGAGAAAGGCTGGCACAATACAGGAACGTTAGGTGCCATTGCGGCCGCATGCGCCGTCGGATTCGCAGAGAATCTGAATCAAACCCAATTACAGAAAGCAATCGGGTTTGCGGCTGCCCGTTCCGGAGGCATGAGAGTGCAATTCGGGACAGAAATGAAGCCGCTCCACGCCGGCCTGGCCGCTCAAGCCGGCGTGTTCGCCGTAAAGCTTGCAAAGGCCGGTTTCGGCGGCTCAGCTCATGCGCTCGACGGGGAGAAAGGTTTTTTCGGACTGTACGGCGATCTTGAACGGGCAGAAACCCTGCTTGTAAACGGGTGGGGAAACCCTTGGCGGATCGTGAGTCCGGGACTTTGGTTTAAGGTTTATCCGTTTTGCTCGGCGGCCCATCATGCGGCGGACGCCATTCTCAAGCTGAAGGCCGAACATGGTCTCACTTTCGGCCAAACGGAACGGATTGACGTGATTTATCCGCCGGGCGGGGACGCCGCATTGACAGAACGGCGTCCGAAAACAGGCGAAGCGGGTCGGTTCAGCGTAGAATATGTGATCACCTTAGCTTTGCACGGTAAGGATTTTTCAGTTGAACATTTCACATCCGAGCCGATTCCGCAATCCCTTCAAAAAGGATTTGAGCGGATTCACCGCAGCTGCGATGACCAAATTCAGCCGGCTGACAACGCCGTTCCGAAGGGCCGTTTTACAATTGTACGGGTCACGGTTTCCGGCGGTCATGTCTATGAAGCACGTATCGACTGTCCGAGGGGAGCGCCGGGAAACGGTCTTTCTGAAAAAGACATTGAAGACAAGCTCCGGCTCGCTTTGCCGGGAGAAGAGAAAAAGGCGGAAGAATTGATCAAAGCAGCCGGACAATCAAATATTGACCGTTATTTACAGCTGATATAAATAAAAAGAGCGAGGGGATGCAGCCCTGGCTCTTTTTACGTTCACTTCTATTGAATAGGGGGATATAGGGTGCGCCCCTGTCTGCGCTGGCAGGGGCGCGGTATCAGGAAACGGCCGTGCCGTTTTCTTTGACCGTGAAACTTCCTCTTGATAAGCGGATGTTGATATCAGACACTTTGGCAATTTGTTCGTCGTGCGTAACCATGATGACGCATTTGCCGTCTTTATGCGCCAGATCCTGAAAGAGCCGGACGATTTCCTTTGACGTATCCTCGTCGAGGTTTCCCGTCGGCTCATCCGCGCAAATCAGATCCGTGTCACAGCAGAAAGCCCGCGCAATTGAAACGCGCTGCTGCTGTCCGCCGCTTAATGTCAGCACCCGCTGACGGGCCTGCTGTTCGGTGATGCCGACTTTATCCAGCATGCTGAGCGCGGACGCATCTTTGTTGTTCTCCTTAGATCCGGTAATCTCCATCGCGGTTGTGACGTTCTGGAGCGCCGTCATATACGGGATCAGATGATGAGATTGAAAGACGATAGAGACATATTGATTTCTGAATTTGGTTAATCCGATTTTGGAGATGTCTTCTCCGTTATAAAGGATGCTTCCCTCTTTAGGTGTGTCAAGGCCGCCCGCCAGAGACAGAAACGTGGTTTTTCCCGTTCCGGAGGCGCCGGCAATTGTATAAAACTTCCCTTTTTCAAAGCTGATCGTTATATCCTGAAACAGCGGCTGTGATTTATCTTGGTACCAGTAGCCGGTCTGTTGAAAGGTTAATAGGCTCATTATGCTGCCTCCTCTTATTCCTGCTTGGTCAGGATTGTTTTAGGGTGAAGCCGCATGACTGATACAGACGGCAGTAATGTGGCGGTGACGGCAATTGCGACGCCGATCCCGCCGAGAATCAGAAGGTCATTCAGCGAAACGTTTACCTGCATTGTACTGATGACATCTGCACCGGATGAATGCTGACCGAACATGCCGTCTCCCCGCGGCATTTCTCCTCCGCCCCAGCCGCTTGTTTGCTGCTGGGAATCATCGGCTGAGCTGACCTGCTGGGAAAGAAGCTGATTTCCGAGCTGATTCGCCACAAGGCTGCCCGTGACGGATGCGATCCCGATGGCGATAACCGCGACAATCAGAATTTCCGTTAAGAATTGTCCGATGAGCTTCCAGCGCTTTTCGCCGATCGCCATCAAGACACCCATTTCATACTTGCGTTCCCTGATCGACATCATCACGATCAATCCGAGAATGACCGCGCCCGCGATGGATACAAGGTACACCACGTTTTTAGAAAATGACGCGACATTTTCAATCGGGCCGGCCATTTGCTGATACACCTGATCATTTGTCGTCAGCGTGTAGGTTTTATCATCTATAGATGTTTTTTTCGCAGCGGCAACGAATGAGTCAATATATTTTGCATCATCCATATAATAAACGGCTGAGCTGATTCTGTTTTTGTTATCAGACCCTTTTAACGCCGCAGCTGCGGTGTAAGGCGTATAGATTTTATTGTCAGGATTTAAGAATGAAAAATGCTCTGCCTGATCGTCTCCTGATGATGTTGTTTTATAGATTCCCACAATTTTAAGCTTCGTACTCACAGAATCATCCGCTGCTGAGGAAACTGTAATGGAGCCGCCGACCTTCAGCTTGTTTTGATCTGCCAGCGTTTCATTGATCACTGCGACTTTTGCGTCCGCATCTGTTTTTGTGATGGCGCGGCCTTCAGTGATTTTTGAGCTCCCGCCTGTGAAATCATCAAGCAGCGCCGTAGAGAGCACGCCTTCGACCGAAATATCCGCTGAAATCATCTGTCTTCCGCCGCCTTGAAAACGGCTTCCGCCGGAACTGTTATCGGCTGATTCGCCTGAGCTTTTTATCGCGTCAAAGCTTTCTGCGTTTGCTGATGCTGTCGTGAGGAAGTTGTAATTTTTAACGTGCTGTAAAGATGTAAGTTTCTTGGCATCCGAGACGGAAATCGGCGTTGATTCAAACGTCCTCTTTTCACCGTCTTTTTGCTGCTGCGCCATTTGCTTTTGGCGGTCAGCCTGGAGTGTGACGCTCCCGCCGAGCTGCTGCCTTGCCAGTTCGCTTGATTTCTTCGCCGCTGACTGGATCGTAAGACCGGACAGGACAAAAATGCAAATCACTGAAAACACAACCAGCTGCAAAAACGTTTTTCCCTTTTTTGCCTTCATGCTCCAAAAGGCTCTTTTTATAAAGTTCATGTCTGTTCCTCCGTGTGGGTGTCAGATCTTGTAAAACCAGCCTTCTTTAGAACCGGTTATCCGATATGTATATAGTAGGAGAAATGTATGAAAAAAATATGAACAAACTATTTCCGGGTGATGAAATAAAAACTAACAATTGTGAAACGCGAAAATATCCGGGTAAAATGGTGCTATTATAAGTAAAAGCGTCAAGATAAACGGAGGACCCAATGAAGATATTAATGATAGAAGACAATATAAGCGTATGCACCATGACGGAAATGTTCTTTTTTAAAGAAGGATTTGAAGCCGAATTTGTCCATGACGGAGTGGAAGGCTATCAGCGGTTCACGGAAGAGGACTGGGATTTGGTCATTCTGGATATTATGCTTCCATCTATGGACGGAGTGACGATCTGCCGGAAAATAAGAGAGACGAGCAGTGTGCCGATTATTATGCTGACCGCAAAGGACACGGAGTCTGATCAGGTGATCGGGTTTGAAATGGGAGCCGACGACTATGTCACCAAGCCGTTCAGCCCGCTGACGCTAGTAGCGCGGATTAAAGCGGTGATCAGAAGATACCGGGCGACGGGGCAGGCCGTAAAAAGCGGCGACTTGATCGAAACGGCGTGTTTTTCAATCAATAAGAAGACGCGGGAAGTGTTTCTGCATGGAAAGCCTGTCGAGAATCTGACGCCGAAGGAATTCGATCTGCTCTTTTATCTCGCACAAAATCCGCGCCAGGTCTTTTCGAGAGAGCAGCTGCTTGAGCAGGTGTGGGGCTATCAATTTTACGGCGATGAACGTACGGTTGATGTTCATATTAAACGGCTGCGCAAAAAACTGTCCAGTGAGGAAAAACCGTTTTTATACACGGTGTGGGGGGTAGGATACAAATTTGATGAGGATTAAATACTTATATCAGCTGCTGTTAAGCCATGTCAGCATTTTGATTTTGGCCTTTTTCATTATCATTTCCCTGTTTTCGCACTTTGTGAAAGATTTTGCGTATCAAAATAAAGTGGATGAGCTGTCTTCTTACGCCCAGCAGATCACAAGTGAGCTGAACGGACGCGATCTTGATCTGCGCCGCCTGTATCCGTATCAGGACATGTTAAAAACGCGCGAGACCAGGTTTATTATTTTTGATGAACATCAGCGGCCTTACTTTTTTCCTGACGATATGCCGCCGCGCGAGAAGCTCAAAAGTAAGGAGTGGCACATGCTGAAGCAAGGGAAAACCGTTCAGATCAGAGCGGAGATGAACCGTTTTAATACGGAGGGCTTGGAAGTATCGCTTGTCGCAAAACCGCTTTTGATCAACGATCAATTTAAAGGCGCGGTGCTGCTCGTGTCTCCCGTCAGAGGGGTCGAGCAGATGATCAGCCAGGTCAACCGCTATATGATTTACGCGATTATCAGCACCCTTATCATCACGATTCTGCTGAGCTGGCTTTTATCTAAATTTCACGTTAAGCGGATTCAGACATTGCGGGATGCGACCGGAAAAGTGGCATCCGGGGATTACGATATTTCGCTCAAGAACAGCGGCGGCGATGAAATCGGCATGCTGGCGTCCGATTTCAACATCATGGCCAAAAATCTGAAGCAATCGAGAGAGCAGATTGACCGCCTGGAAAAACGGAGGCGCCAATTTATCGCCGATGTCTCCCATGAGCTGAGAACGCCTTTGACGACCATTAACGGACTTGTGGAGGGGCTTAACAGCAACACCATCCCGGAAAAAGATAAAGAGAAATGCTTCTCGCTGATCAGTGAAGAAACGAAGCGGATGCTCAGGCTCGTGAAAGAAAACTTGGATTATGAAAAAATCAGATCCCAGCAAATCAAACTGGACAAGCTCAGTCTGCCGCTCATCGAGGTGTTTGAAATTATTAAAGAGCATCTCAATCAGCAGGCGGAGGAAAAACAAAATCAGCTGCGGATTCAGGCGGAGGACGGCGTCAAAGTGTTCGCCGATTATGACAGGCTGATCCAGATTCTCGTCAATATCACGAAAAACAGCATTCAATTTACGCAAAACGGAGACATCACGCTGCGCGGGTATGAAGGCTATAAAGAAACGGTGATTGAGATCGAAGACACCGGAATCGGCATCTCCAAAGAGGAAATTGAGCATATATGGGAGCGGTTTTATAAGGCGGACGTGTCCCGGACGAATACGGCATACGGCGAATACGGACTCGGCCTGTCCATCGTCAGGCAGCTCGTTGAAATGCACAAGGGCACGATAGATATTGCCAGCGAAAAAGGAAAAGGCACGACGTTTACAATCCGCCTTCCGCTGAATACGATACATGAATCATCTTGAAACCGGCAGTCCCGTCTGGCTGCCGGCTGTTTTATCTTCACTCGGAAAATTGCGCTCTGCCGAAACAAAGTTTGCGTGTTTTTCGGGATGGAAAGACACGGAAACGTGATAAAATAACTGGTAAACAGGTCTTGGATGGGGAGGGTGAAGGAATGAAGAGCGGGTTAATTCCTTCTTCAGCAGTCGGGCAGAAAATTAACGAGTGGTATCGATACATCAGAACATTCAGCGTGCCGGATGCGGAGATCTTGAAGGCCGAGATCAAACAAGAGCTTGACCGTATGGAGCCTGATTCAAACTTAGTGCTTTATTATTCCCTCATGGAATTTCGCCATCAGCTGATGCTGGACTACTTGGAGCCGCTGGAAAAACTGAAGATAGAAGACCAGCCGACCCTGTCGGAAATTCTTGATAACATTGATAACAGCCAGGCCGGCCTCAAAGGGCTTCTCGATTATTACGTCAACTTTTTCAAAGGCATGTTTGAATTTGATAAAAGAGAATTTATCTCAGCGATTACGTATTATAAACAAGCTGAGAAAAAACTGGCCTTCGTATCGGACCACGTGGAACGGGCGGAGTTTTATTTTAAAGTGGCCGAAGCTTATTATCATATGAAACAAACGTATTTTTCTTTGATACATATAAAAAACGCTTATGAAATTTACGTAGAGCAGGACACATATAACGTCAGGATCATTCAATGCCATTTTGTATTCGGCGTCAATTTAATGGATGAAAGGCGCTTTGAACAGGCGGCCAAACATTTTCAGCACGCTTTGCAAATGGCCGAAAAAGAACAAAAAGCGCAGCTTGTCGGGAGGGCGCTGTATAACCTCGGACTGTGCTACTACAATCAGGACCGCATCGGCGAAGCGATTCCGTACTTTGAACGGGCGGTTGATACATTTGAATCACAAAGAATCGTCAATTCTCTTCCTCAAGCATATTTCCTAATCACACTCATTTACTTTAAACTCGGAAAAAAAGAAAAAGCGTCGGAATATCACAAGCGGGGATATGAATATGCTAAAGAAACAGACGATCCCGTTTACACGGTAAAATTCGAATGGCTGCAGGCTCTGTATCAGGCGAAACCGGATGAGGAAAAAATCAGCGCATGTTTCCGTTACCTGGAAGATAAAAATTTATACGCCGATATAGAGGATTTAGCACTAGAAGCAGCTAAATATTACTATGAACAAAATTGCTTTAAGATTTCTTCTGACTATTTTCTGAAAGTCGAAGAGGCAAGGAAACAAATACAAAGGAGTGAGGGTTTGTATGAAATTGAAATCTAAATGGTTTGTTATTTGTTTAGCAGCCGCCGCGATTTTTACAGTGACAGGTGCAGGCCAGACAGATCAGGCTGAATTCCATGTAGCTGAAAGAGGAATGACGTGAGAAGAAAATAACCTGAACAAAGGAAAAGACTGCCCGGGAATGTTCCCGGCAGTCTTTTTTTTGCGCGGCCGGACTTGGACAGCGGCGGAAAACAAAAGAAAACGCCGCAGGTCAAAACCCGCAGCGTCCTCATATAGACGGAGTGATGCTTAGAAACCGCCAACATAGGCAGTACCTACAATAACCAACAGGATAAATAAAACAACGATCAAAGCGAAAGAGCTGATTCCAGAATATCCTGACATGAGCTTCACCTCCATATTGTCTATACCATACAATATGTAAAAGAAGCTGCTTTGTAAGGGATATTAGTGGACAAGAGAAAAAAGAGGCGGTGTCCTATGGGAGTAAGACTCCGGCGAAAAACTCGTCATACAGCGCCCGCACCGCTTGTTTTTCCTGTTCTTCTTTCACCCCGAACATCATGCTGACTTCCGATGACCCCTGATTGATCATCTCGATGTTGACGCCGGCTTCGGACAGTGCTTTGGATGCCCTGGCGGTTGTGCCGACATTATGGCGCATCGCTTCCCCGACGACCATAATCAGCGCCAGATTGTGCCTGACTGTGACTTCATCTGCTTGAAGTTCCTGCTTCAGACGGGTGACGAGCCTGTGTTCCAGTTCTGAGTCCATCTGATCGTGCCGAAGGATGATCGTGATGTCGTCAATGCCGGATGGAACATGTTCATACGTCAATCCTTCTTCCTCCAAAATGTGAAGGGCTTTGCGGCCGAAACCGATTTCCCGGTTCATTAAATATTTGCTTATGTAAATGCTGCAAAAGCCCGTGTCGCTTGCGATGCCGATGACTGGCCCGTTCGTATTGTCACGGCTGCTGACGACGCGCGTTCCTTTCGCCTCCGGATTATTCGTATTCTTAATCTGAACGGGGATGCCGGCCCGAAAAGCGGGAATCAGCGCTTCATCATGAAAAACGGAAAACCCGGCATAGGAGAGCTCACGCATTTCCCGATACGTCAGTTCGTTAATCTCTTTCGGATGCCGCACGATTGACGGGTTGACGGAATAGACGGCGTCCACATCAGTAAAGTTTTCGTACAGGTCGGCTTTTAAGCCGCTGGCGAGAATGGAGCCGGTAATATCAGAACCGCTCCGGGAAAACGTCACAATCTCATGCTCCTTCGTGTAACCGAAAAATCCCGGAAAAATGATCAAGCCTTCACGGTTTCTCAGACGGTACAAATGATCATAAGACTCAGGGAGCACCTGAGCGCTTCCGGGTTCATTCGTCACAAACAGCCCCGCTTCTTTCGGGCTTACGTATTCGGCTTTCACGCCCTGCCGGCGGAAGTAGGCCGCGATCAGCTTCGCGTTGTTGTCCTCGCCGCTCGCTTTCACCGCATCCATATACTGATCGGGATTGGCTTTGCTGCTGTTTAAGAGAGCGAATAGGTCACTGCGGATTCTTTCTATAATAGAGAAATCCAGGTTCAGCTCACGCGCGATGGCGGCGTACCGTTCAATGACCGGTTCGGCAAGCTCGGGCGCTGCACCATTTTGCAAATAATGCTCCGCACAGCGGATTAACAGATCCGTCACCTTTGTATCGTCCGAGAAGCGTTTTCCCGGCGCCGATACGACGACGGCTTTCCGCGAGGGATCAGCCGTCACGATTTGAAACACTTTCTCAAGCTGGGCTCCTGACGCAAGAGAGCTGCCTCCGAATTTTACAACTTTCATGATTTACATCCCCTAATATTTAAATTTTCTCACAAATTTAATTTTTATTATCTCTCTTTCAAACATGTAAATCAAGGATTTTTTCTATGTGGGGAGAACATTTGTATTTTCGTGGAGGAATTTTGCCGCTGTTTGTCAGATTTGTTTCCCGCAAGCGTGTCATCATGTGCAAAAAATGATAAGCAGCCAAATGAAGGTTATAGAAAATCCTGCAAATTCTTGATAGACTGATTGTAAGACAATTTAGTGTACGGCCCGCGGATGACCGTTTTTGAAAGCAAAACTGTATTGACTGCGCTTGGAAAGATGATAAGATTATAGTTGTCGTTGATAATGATAATCATTACGAGTGGGGATATATGGGAGTTGTTTGGCAATCAGTCATACCGTTTGTGATGGGTGCAGGGAGGCAGCATGAAGCTACGTTACTTACTTTTGCTACTGGCGGTTTTGGCGTGTACTTCTATATTTATCGGTGTAGAAGATTTGTCGCCGCTGGATATTTTTCATTTAAATAAAGAACAGGCAGGTACATTGTTTGACAGCCGGCTGCCGCGTTTGGTGAGCATTATCATCGCCGGCATGAGCCTGAGCATCTGCGGATTAATCATGCAGCAGATCAGCCGGAATAAATTTGTATCGCCGACGACTGCGGGAACGATGGACTGGGCAAGGCTCGGAATTTTGATTTCATTAATGCTTTTTACGTCAGCGAGCCCGCTTGTGAAAATGTCTATCGCTTTTATTTTCGCGTTGGCGGGAAATTTCCTTTTCATGAAAATCCTCGAGAGAATCAAGTTCAATGATGCGATTTTTATTCCTCTCGTCGGTTTAATGCTTGGGAACATCGTCAGCTCAATCGCCACGTTTATCGCATATAAATACGACCTGATCCAAAACCTGTCATCTTGGCTGCAGGGAGATTTCTCACTGGTCGTTAAAGGCCGGTATGAGCTTTTATATCTGAGTATCCCGCTGGTGATCATCGCTTATGTGTATGCGGATAAATTTACGGTGGCGGGAATGGGAGAGAGCTTTTCCGTCAATCTCGGCCTGAAATACAAACGCGTCGTCAATATCGGTCTGATTATCGTGTCGCTCATCGCTTCACTGGTGATCCTGACCGTCGGGATGCTGCCGTTTCTCGGTTTGATCATTCCCAATATGGTGTCGATTTACAAAGGGGACAACCTGAGGAGCAGCCTGCCTCACACAGCTCTCTTGGGCGCTGTTTTTGTGCTGTTTTGCGACATTTTGGGAAGGGTGATCATCTTCCCGTACGAAATTTCCATCGGCCTGATGGTCGGTGTTATCGGCAGCGGCATCTTCCTGTATATGCTGTTAAGGAGAAAAGCATATGAGTCATAATAAAAAAATTACGCTGCTGGCGGCGCTCGCCATAATATGTATCGGATTCTTTCTGTTCTACGGACTGGGCAATTGGGAATACTCCCTGCCGAGACGATGCTTCAAAGTGCTTGCCATGATGCTCACAGGGGGAGCGATCGCGTTTTCAACGGTCATCTTCCAGACGATTACAAATAACCGCATACTGACACCGGGCATTTTAGGCCTCGATTCCCTGTATATGCTCATTCAGACCGTCATCGTGTTCCTGTTCGGTTCAATGAATATCGTCATGATGAACAAAAATCTTAATTTCGTCATCTCCGTCGGGCTGATGGTGCTCTTGTCACTCGTTTTGTATCAGCTCATGTTTAAAGGCGAGGGGCGGAACGTGTTTTTCCTTCTGCTTGTCGGCGTCGTGTTCGGCACGCTGTTCAACAGTCTGTCATCCTTTATGCAGATGCTGATTGATCCGAATGAGTTCCAGGTTGTTCAGGACAAAATGTTTGCCAGCTTTAACAATATCAACACCGATCTTTTAGGATTTGCCGGTGCTGTCTTTCTTCTGACAGGCATTTATGTCTGGCGGTTCACGCGGTTTTTTGACGTGCTGTCGCTCGGCAGGGAGCACGCCGTCAACCTTGGGATTGATTACGATAAGCTTGTGAAACAGATGCTCATCGTCGTCGCCATTCTTGTGTCTGTCTCTACGGCTCTTGTCGGGCCGATTATGTTTTTAGGACTGCTTGTCGTCAATCTGGCGAGAGAGTTTTTAAAAACCTACAGGCACACGTATTTAATCGCGGGTTCCGTCCTGATCAGCATCGTCGCGCTCGTCGGGGGCCAGTTTGTCGTGGAGAAAGTGTTCACGTTTTCCACGACGCTGAGCGTCATCATTAATTTTGCCGGCGGGATTTATTTTATCTATCTGCTGTTAAAGGAGAATAAATCATGGTAGAGGTCAAAAATGTAAGCAAACAATACGGAGGGAAAACCGTCCTTGAGAAAACGTCTCTATCCATTCAAAAGGGCAGGCTCACCTCGTTTATCGGTCCGAACGGCGCGGGAAAAAGCACGCTGCTGTCTATCATGAGCCGGCTGATTAAGACGGATTCCGGAGAAATCACGGTCGACGGGCAAGAGATCGGGGCCTGTAAAAGCAACGATCTGGCGAAAAAAATCAGCATCCTGAAGCAGACGAACCAAATCAATATCAGACTGACGATTAAAGACCTGGTCAGCTTCGGCAGATTTCCGTATTCCCAGGGGAAACTGACGGATGAAGATTGGGTGCATATCAACCAGGCCCTCAGTTATATGAAGCTGGATGACTTAAAGGATAAATACCTCGATCAGCTCAGCGGAGGCCAGTGTCAGAGGGCGTTTATCGCGATGATCATCGCTCAGGATACGGACTATATTTTTCTCGATGAGCCGCTGAACAATTTAGATATGAAGCATTCCGTTGAAATGATGAAGCTGTTGAAGCGGCTTGTGGAAGACTTCGGAAAAACGGTCGTCGTAGTGATTCACGATATCAACTTCGCATCCGTATATTCAGACCATATCGTCGCACTGAAAAACGGACGGATCGTCAAAGAAGGGCCGGCGGAGGAGATCATAGAAACCTCCGTGCTTGAAGATATTTATGATATGACCATCCCGATTCAAGAGATTGACAGTCAGCGGATCGGTGTGTACTTTTCTTAAAAACCAGATGAGGTGAAAGTCATGAAAAAATTCGCATTGCTATTCATTGCGCTAGTTACGATTTTTGTTGTTTCTGCATGCGGAAACGGGGACAAAACATCAGGCAAATCAAAAGAAACAATCACAATCAAAGATGATCTGAACAAAGAAGGAGTCAAAGTGCCGAAGAATCCGAAAAAAGTCGTCGTATTCAACTTCGGAATGCTGGATACGATGGATGAACTCGGTTTACAGGATCACGTGGCGGGACTTCCGAAACAAAACCTTCCAAAATACTTATCTTCATATAATAGTGATAAATACGCCAATACCGGCGGTTTAAAAGAACCGGATTTTGAAAAAGTCGCGGATATTGATCCCGATTTAATCATTATCGCCCACAGACAATCTGATTCTTATAAAGAGTTCTCAAAAATCGCGCCGACGATTTATCTTGATGATGACTATACAAACTACGTTGACAGATTCAAGCAAAACACCGAAGTGATCGGCAAAATCTTCAACAAAGAAAATGAAGTGAAAGATAAGCTTGCGAAAATTGACAAATCCATTGCCGATCTGAAGAAAAAAACAAGCAGCACGGATAAAAACGGGTTAGTGGTGATGGCGAACGACGGCAAAATCAGCGCGTTCGGATCTAAATCAAGATACGGCTTCATTCATGATGTGTTCGGCGTCAAACCGGCTGACAAAAACATCGAAGCCTCACTGCACGGACAAAGCATTTCCTATGAATATATCGCCAAAACAAACCCTGATTACATGTTTGTCGTTGACCGCGGAACAGCGATCGGCACAAAATCTTCAACAAAACAAGTGGTTGAAAATGATTATGTAAAATCGGTGAAAGCCGTGAAAAACAACCATGTTGTCTACCTTGATTCAGCTACATGGTATTTATCAGGAGGCGGCCTGGAATCCATGGCGCAAATGGTGAAAGAAGTAAAAGACGGAATCGAGAAGTAAAAAAAGAACCCGGTCACATACGTGATCGGGTTCTTTTTGGTTTACCGCGTAACGGCCTGCTGCTCGGGCTGACGCGGTTTTTTCTTCAATGTAAAAGATAGGAGGAAGCCGGCCAGCGCGATGCAGGCGGCTACGACAAAGGCCGCATTCATGCCGTGCAGGGCGGCGTTTGCCGGAGTTGACGCATTGGCGTGCGCGGCCTGGCTGCTCATCACGGAAACCAGCAGCGCCGTACCGATAGAACCGCCGACTTGGCGGACGGTATTGTTCATGGCTGTGCCGTGCGGAATTAAGTGGCGCGGCAGGGCGTTGATTCCCGCTGTCGTCACCGGCATCATAATCATGGCTGTTCCCAAAAGCCGCGCGGTATAAACGACGACAATCCAAATGAGAGACGTCGAGTCCGTCAGATTCATAAACGGCAGGGACGTGAGCAGGATGATGAAGAATCCGGTCATCGCAAGGCCTTTTCCGCCGATTCTGTCAAACACCCGGCCGATAAACGGAGACATCATCCCCATCACAATCGCGCCCGGCAAAAGCATTAATCCGGTATCAAACGCGGAGACGCCCCGGACTTTTTGCGTGTAAAGCGGGAGAATGGTTTCCGTTCCGATCAGCAGCGCGAAAACAAGCGTTCCGAGCAGGGTGGTCAGGCTGAAAATCCCGAAAGAAAACACACGGAATTCCAGCATCGGTTTTTTGAGCTTCATCTGTCTTGCGATAAAGAAAATCAGCGCGGCCGCTCCGACAAGCAGCGAAGTCAGCACTTCAGTACTGGTCCATCCTGAGGAACCGGCGCTTGAGAAGCCGTAAAGCAGCCCGCCGAATCCGAGGGTCGATAAGATCACGGATAAAATATCAATCTGTGTTTCTCGTAATGTCGTGACGTTTTTCATCAGAATAATTGCTAAAAGCAAATCGATGACTGCGATCGGGAAGATGATATAAAACAAAGACCGCCAAGAGAATGCTTCGACCGCCCATCCGGAAAGCGTCGGGCCGATCGCCGGCGCGAACGAAATAACCAAGCCGACCATACCCATGGCGCGGCCGCGCTTTTCCATCGGGAAAATCGTGAGAAATACCGTCTGCATGAGCGGCAGCATAATTCCGGCGCCGGCCGCCTGAATAATCCGGGCCGTTAAGAGCACCGGAAAGTTCGGGGCGAATGCGCCGACAATGGTGCCCGCCGTGAAAATACTCATAGCGGAAATCAGGAGGGTGCGGCTCGTAAATTTCTCTATTAAAAATGCGGTAATCGGAATCAAAATCCCGTTTGTCAGCATAAACGACGTTGTCAGCCATTGCGCTTTGTTGGCATCTATATTGAAGTCATTCATAATGTGCGGCAGCGCCGTGATAAGCAGTGTCTGGTTCAAAATGGCGACGAACGCTCCCGCCAAAAGAATCCCGACAATGACAGAGCGGTTGTATGGTGCAGTTTTAATACTCTTATTCAAGCTGATTCCTTCTTTCTTTATAGTTTGAGCAATGTTTTAACGGCTGCAAGCGGCTGGTGCAGCGGTCCGGCCTGCTCCAAATAACCGATGAGCGCTTTTATAAGAAAATCCCGCGGCTGTTTGTCCGCTGATTCTTTCTCCAGCATAACCGCCGCGGAAGCGAGTCCTGCGGCATCATATTTTTCCTCCGGAAGGGCTGAGACGGCTTCTTTCAGTTCCTTCAGGCTTTCAGCCAGCAATACGGTTTTGTCTTTCGGCTCAAATGAGGAAGCGGAGGCGGTATAAAGGTCAATCATCTCCTGAGGCAAAGCGGTTTCGGTTTTCCTGTTTTCGACGATGAGATTGAGATGGCGGATGATAAAGTCCGTGAGCGGCTCCAGGGCGAGCGGTTCTTTTTCCAGCTTAATCAGCGTGATGCATTCTCTCAGGAGCCCCTGCAGGACGATCACCAGCTCCCATACATAAGGAATAATGTCTTCGCCGTACGTCTGAATCAGTGAATCGCGATGCCAGCAGATAAAGGTGGAGCGGGCCCTGTGAATATGCCGTTTTACCCGCTCATTAATGGAAGAGGGGCTTCCGTACATCAGCATATTAAAAAACTGCTGGTTGCGCCTGAAGCCTTCAAGCTCAGCCATCAGTTTTTTGGAAAACCGTTCCTCAGGGGAGAGGCTCGTTTCTTCATTTAATAATGAAGCGGCCGCTACCATCTGTTTCTGGTTAAAATCGAGCAGCTCCAGGAGCAGGTCTTCCTTTGATTCAAACAGCTTATACAAAGATGCTTTGGAGACTTTGCACTCCTCTGCGATCGCCTGCATCGAGACCGACGAAAAGCTTTTCCCGGAAAAAAGCTTCCTTGCCGCCAGCAGAATATCCGTTTTCTTATCATTCATAAGCCCAGATTCCTTCTTTCGTCACAATAGAAAACCCACCGGTTCACAGAAAACCAATGAGTATATGATGAAAATATTAACAAAAATTTTTACATAGTGTCAACGCTTTTGTTTGAGAAATAGAAAAAACCTGCCGGAGTGTTCCGGCAGGCTGACACGTTTATTTATCCGTCTTAAATCCTTGTTTTTCAAGCATTTCACGAATGTGAGGATAATAAACCTGCTTATAGTAGGAAGTGATGCCTTGTGACCAGTTTCTTGTTTCCTGTCCGTCGGTGCGTTTTTTCATGTATTCGGACATCTGCTTGTCATAGGCCTCGATATGGGTTCTTAAATCTTCTTCTTGATACGTTTCATGATGCAGAACGGCTGCTTGCGGCAGACGCGGTTTTTTCGCGGAGCGGTCTGCCGGATGGCCGATGACGAGACCGGAAATCGGGAAAACGTATTTCGGAAGTTTCAGCAATTCAATGATTTCGTCAGGCTTGCCGCGCACGGCGCCGATCGGCACAGTGCCGAGTCCCATTGATTCAGCCGCAGCCGTTGCCGTACCCAGCGCAATCCCGACATCTACGGCTCCGACTAGAACGGACTCTAAACCGTTCGTGATCTCAAGCGGTGTATCATTATATTCTTCAAGCGCAATTTTGGCGCGGTTAAAATCAGCGCAGAATAAAAGGAAAACAGGCGCTTGGTCAATCCACGGCTGGCCGCCGGCCAATTCGGATATTTTTTTCTTCCGCTCCTTATCTTTCACCGCAATAACGGTAAATTGCTGGCCGTTAATGGAAGTCGGCGCTGCCTGAGTTGCTTGGATGATAAGGTCCAGCTGCTCATCCGATACGGGTTCATCTGTGTAGCTGCGGATGGAACGGTGGTCTGTTAATATTTGAAGGACTTCGTTCATGTCATTCATCCTTTCGTTACTCTGACAGTTCTGTGCGGACGACGTCAAGCGGCGCACTCAGCACTTCTTTTGCTTTTGCCACGAATCCTTGGAAATGGTCAGTTGCGTTGTGGAATTTCATCGCTTCTTCATCTTTCCATTGCTCAAGCATAACGAATGTATTTTCCTCACCGACTTTTTCGAAAAGATCGTATTGCACATTTCCTTCTTCCGCGCGTGAATGCTGAACAAGTGATTGCGCTTCTCCTAAAAATTCCTCGCGTTTATCCGCTTTTACTTTCATGTAAGCCTGTAAGACGATCATTGTTATTCCTCCTGATTGGGTTTATTTGTTATAGTTCGAATATTATCGAACTAACTGTAACATGTTTCGCAGTGAATGGTAAAGGAAAAACCCTCACCGCCTAAATTGTCACCCGCCGCTTTTATGTGTTACATTTGACTCATGAACATTCCAAACCATCCTGAAACCGACCGCTTACAGCTGACAAAGGTTCTTCATGCTCTGAGTGATCCGCTCCGCTTAGAGCTGGTCAAACAATTGGCGGAAACAACAGAAAAAACGTGCGGTACCTGCGCTGATGTCCGGGTCGCCAAATCAACGCTGTCCCATCACTTCAAAGTGCTGCGGGAAGCGGGGATCGCCCAAGTGCGCATAGACGGGAAGCACCGTTATTATTCCCTGCGCAAAGATGATTTACAAGCGGCGTTTCCCGGCCTGCTGGAGGCGATTTTGCAGACAGAACCGGACCGCTGGTAAATAAGTCCCCGAATTCCGGGGGTTTTTTTATGCGCCGAAAACCGCCCGGTAAAGCCTGAGGACGCCTTCTTGAATATCGCTCTCCTTCAGGCGGGCGAACCCCAGAATGAGCTGCGGCTTATTTGAATCGCCTCCCGCTTTCAGACGGAACCGGCTCATCGCAAACAGATCGAGCTGTTCTGCATCCGCCCGTGCCAATATCTCTTTTTCTGAACGGGCGCAGTCAAACTCAGTGACAAAATGAAGCCCCGCATTGGCGCCCTTTACACTGATTCTTTCTCCGAATGTTTCTTCCAAAGCCGAAATGAGGCGTTCCCGCATGTTCTTATAATGCTGCTTCATCTTTTTAATATGTTTCTGATATTCACCTGAGTCGATAAATTCTTTCAGCGCGAGCTGGGCAAGCGTGCTGCACGTATGCAGGTCATACGTTCTCTCTTTGAACGTCCGCAAAAGCCCGGGCGGCAGAACCATATAGCTGATGCGCAGACCTGGGAAAAGGGATTTTGAAAAGGTCCCCATGTAGATGACATTTTGAAACCGGTCAAGGCTTTGAAGCGCCGGTATCGTATCGGCGTCATATTTAAATTCACTGTCATAATCATCTTCAATGATGAAGCGGCCGTTCTGTTCGGCTGCCCAGTTTAAAAGCTGAATCCGCCGGGAAGCGGGCATGATCACGCCTGAGGGGAATTGATGGGAAGGCGTGGTGATCAATACACAGGGCCGGCGTTTTTCAATTTCAGCCATGGACATGCCTTTTTCATCAAGGCTGATCGTCGCAACCTTTTTCCCGAGGTTTTGCAGCAGCCGGTACATCCTCATATATCCCGGGTTCTCCATGGCGTACAGCGCGTCTTTTGGCAGCAGTTCCGTCAGCAGCTGCGTCAGCATTTGCGTGCCCGCCCCGAGCACGATTTGTTCCGGGCGGCATGTAACGCCTCTTGTCAGGGAAATAAGCCGCGAAATGGTTTCACGGACTTCATATAAGCCTTGCGGATGGACGAGTTCTCCGAGTGTATGAAATGAACGGGCGGCTGCTTTATGCTCACAGCGGAACCAGCTTTTCAAGGGAAAATGCGCCGTATCCACGCTCATATGAGAAAACGAAATCCAGCCGCTCTTATCCGGCTCCCGCTCTTTTAAATCTTCAGGCAATGAGAGCGAAGGGGTTTCTTCATGATAAACCGTATCAATTTCCTCCACGAAAAAGCCTTTTCTTTCGACTGCATATAAATAACCTTCCGAAAGCAGCTGCTGATAAGCTGAATTCACTGAATTCACGCTGACCTTCAGCGTCTCGGCAAGCTCCCGTTTAGACGGCACCTTTGTATGAGGCATCAGGCTGCGTTTCAAAACGGCCGCTTTTATGTGCTGATAGATCTGCTGATAGATATAATCCGCCGTTTCCGAATGATCAATGGAAATCGTCAGCATCCAGACCCTGCTCCTTTCTGATACCATGGATAAATTGATTTTGGTACTTTTCATCATACCAAAAAGAAGACAGAATGATAAGAAAACAATATAGGGGGATGGAATCTATGAGTCGAACAGCATCATCGGAAGTGACAACTGCCCAGTGGCAGCAAAAACGGGATCAATTCGTTTCCAAGGGGGTCGGCAACGGAAACCGCAGCATGGCGGTAAAAGGGGAAGGGGCGCTTTTGTACGATTTGGACGGCAGACGATTCATTGATTTTGCCGGAGCGATCGGAACGCTGAATGTCGGCCATTCTCATCCGAAAGTGGTGGAGGCCGTGAAGAAACAGGCGGAGGATCTGATTCACCCGGGATTTAACGTCATGATGTATCCGTCTTATATTGAGCTGGCCGAAAAACTTTGCGCCCTTGCGCCGGGAGATCATGCGAAAAAAGCGATTTTTCTCAATTCGGGGGCGGAAGCGGTGGAAAACGCCGTGAAAATCGCCAGAAAATATACGAAGCGCCAGGCTGTCGTGTCATTTACAAGAGGGTTCCACGGCCGCACGAACATGACGATGAGCATGACGAGCAAGGTGAAGCCTTATAAATACGGTTTCGGCCCGTTTGCCTCAGAGGTGTATCAAGCGCCGTTTCCTTACTATTATCAAAAGCCGGCCGGCATGAGCGACGAGCAGTATGACGACTTTATCATCAGCGCTTTCGAGGATTTCTTTATCGCCGCAGTCGCACCGGAAACCGTCGCCTGTGTCGTAATGGAGCCGGTTCAGGGAGAAGGCGGCTTCATCATTCCGTCAAAACGTTTCGTGCAGCACGTCGCCGCTTTTTGTAAAAAACACGGTATCGTTTTTGTAGCGGATGAGATTCAGACCGGTTTTGCCAGAACGGGAACGTATTTTGCGATTGAGCATTTCGAAGCCGTTCCGGATTTGATCACCGTATCCAAATCACTTGCGGCCGGATTACCTCTGAGCGGTGTCATCGGCCGGGCGGAAATGCTTGATGCCGCCGCGCCGGGGGAACTCGGTGGCACATATGCGGGAAGCCCGCTCGGCTGTGCGGCTGCGCTCGCGGTCCTGGATATTATTGAAGAAGAAGGGCTGAATCAGCGTTCCGAAGAGATCGGCCGGATCATCGAGCGTCAAGCGCTCGAGTGGAAAAAAGAGCATGCCTGCATCGGAGAAGTGCGCAGACTCGGCGCGATGGCGGCCATCGAAATTGTCAAAGATCCGCACACGCGGGAACCGGATAAAGCAAAAGCCGCGGCGATCGCTAAAACGGCGAACGAGAACGGACTGCTGCTGCTGACGGCCGGCATTAACGGCAACATTATCCGATTCCTGACGCCGCTTGTCGTGACGGATGAGCAGCTCAAAGAAGGCCTTTCCATTATCGAAGCAGCTCTGTGAGTTCAATTATTGGAATCCCGCCGGATGTGTCTGCTATCATGAAAGTGTGAGATACATCAACAAGCATTCAATGGTTTTACTATAGGAAAGAAAGGAATGTTCAATATGCCAGAACAATTAACAGTGTACAACCCGGCAACGGGAGAGGCGATCGAAAGCATCCCCCAGCAGACGGCCGAAGATGTTGAAAAAGCGATTGAACGTTCACATCAAGCGTTTCAATCATGGTCCAAAACATCAGCGGGAGAACGTGCCTCACTTTTGAGAAAATGGTATGAGCTGATTGTTGAAAATAAAGAAGAACTTGCGGAATTAATTACGAAAGAAAACGGCAAACCGTACGAAGAAGCGGTCGGAGAAGTTTTATACGGCGCCGGCTATATTGAATGGTTCGCCGAAGAAGCAAAACGGATTTACGGCAGAACCGTACCTGCGCCGACAACGGGCAAACGGATTGTCGTCACCCGTCAGGCGGTCGGCCCGGTAGCCGCGATCACGCCGTGGAATTTCCCGAATGCGATGATTACAAGAAAAGCCGCGCCCGCTTTGGCGGCAGGCTGTACGTTCATCATCAAACCGGCGGAGGATACGCCGCTTTCCGCTTACGCCCTTGCGCGTCTCGCATATGAAGCGGGAATTCCGAAGGACGTGCTGCAAGTGGTGATCGGTGACGGAGCCGAAATCGGAAACGTCTTCACCAGCAGCCCGAAAATCCGTAAAATTACCTTTACCGGCTCAACGCCTGTCGGCAAAATCCTGATGAAAAACAGCGCCGACACCGTAAAACATATGTCAATGGAGCTTGGCGGACATGCGCCGCTGATCGTGGATGAAGACGCTGATCTTGATCTGGCGGTAGCCCAAACAATGGCCTCTAAATTCAGAAATGCCGGCCAAACCTGCGTCTGTGCGAACCGGCTGATCGTACACGAATCCGTGAAAGACGAGTTTGCGAAAAAACTGAGTGAAGAAGCTGCGAAACTCAAAGTCGGAAACGGTCTTGAAAAAGGCGTAAACGTCGGCCCTGTCATCAACAAAAAAGGCTTCGATAAAATCGTCGGCCAAATTAATGACGCCGTGGAAAAAGGTGCAGAAGTGCTGACGGGCGGAACGTATGACCAAAACGACGAAAAAGGATGCTATTTCGTGACGCCGACCGTGCTTTCAAATGTAGATACATCCATGAACATCATGCATGAAGAAACATTCGGCCCGGTTGCGCCGATCGTTACGTTCTCAGATATTGATGAAGCGATCAAGCTTGCGAACGATACGCCGTTCGGGCTTGCGGCTTATTTCTTCACAGAAAACTACCGCCGCGGCATCTATATTTCTGAACAGCTTGAATACGGCATCATCGGCTGGAATGACGGCGGTCCGTCCGCGGTTCAAGCGCCGTTCGGAGGAATGAAAGAAAGCGGCATCGGCCGTGAAGGCGGTACGGAAGGCATTGAACCGTACCTGGAAACCAAATACATGTCTATCGGACTTTAATGAGCCGAAAAGAAAGCCCCGCTTCTAAGCGGGGCTTTTTTTATTGAGCGGTCTGCCGGTGAATATCGCCGGCAGGCTTTTTTGATATTGCGGGAATAATCGGTTCGATTCCAGACAAAATAACAGCAAATACGATTGAAAGAAGGTCGCCATCATGGATATATTACTGGCTCTTCTCCCGGCTTTATTTTGGGGGAGCATCGTGTTATTTAACGTCAAATTAGGCGGCGGGCCTTACAGCCAGACGCTGGGAACGACAATCGGGGCGCTCATCGTTTCGTTTGTGCTGTATCTGTTTGTCCATCCGGTGCTGTCCGGGCGCATTTTTATTGTCGGCATCATCTCGGGGCTGTTTTGGTCGCTCGGCCAAAGCAATCAGCTTAAAAGCATACAGCTGATGGGCGTTTCAAAAACGATGCCGATATCAACGGGAATGCAGCTCGTCTCGACTTCTTTGTTCGGTGTGATCGTATTCAAAGAATGGTCAACCCCGATCGCGATTACGCTGGGTATTCTCGCCCTTATTTTTATCATCATCGGGATTGTGCTCACATCTTTAGAAGATAAAAAGGGGCGGGCGGACGGAGAACCGGGAAACTTAAAAAAAGGCATTGTCATCCTGCTGATCTCCACGCTCGGCTATTTGGTCTATGTCGTCGTCGCCCGGCTGTTCGGTGTATCCGGATGGTCAGCGCTTCTGCCGCAGGCGATCGGGATGGTCATCGGCGGACTGCTCCTGACGTACAAGCATAAACCGTTTAATAAGTACGCCCTCAAGAACATTCTGCCGGGAATCATCTGGGCGCTCGGGAACATGTTTCTGTTCATCTCACAGCCGCGCGTCGGAGTTGCGACAAGTTTTTCCCTCTCTCAAATGGGGATCGTCATCAGCACGCTCGGCGGAATCTTCATTCTCCGTGAGAGCAAAACGAAGCGTCAGCTGGTCGCCATTGCCATCGGGATTATCCTGATCATTGTAGCCGCGGTATTCTTAGGCGTTGCGAAATCAAATTCATAACATATGCAGGAGGTTTGAACATGTACACGGATTTAAAAGGAAAAGTCGTTGCCATTACGGGAGCTTCATCAGGATTAGGAAAAGCGATGGCGATCCGCTTCGGACAGGAGCAGGCGAAAGTCGTGGTTAACTACTATAGTAATGAAAAAGACGCCCAAACCGTTAAAGAAGAGATTCAAAAAGCGGGAGGCGAAGCTGTCATCGTTCAAGGAGACGTCACAAAAGAAGAAGATGTCAAAAACATCGTGCAGACCGCAGTGAAGGAATTCGGCACATTGGATGTCATGATCAATAACGCCGGCATGGAAAATCCGGTTCAGTCGCATGAAATGCCGCTTAAAGACTGGAACAAAGTTATCAATACCAATCTGACCGGCGCTTTCTTAGGAAGCCGCGAAGCCATAAAATATTACGTAGAGAATGATATTCAAGGAAACGTCATTAACATGTCAAGCGTACATGAAATGATTCCGTGGCCGCTGTTTGTCCACTACGCGGCGAGTAAAGGCGGCATCAAATTGATGACGGAAACGCTGGCGCTTGAGTACGCGCCGAAGCGCATCCGTGTTAACAATATCGGACCGGGCGCCATCAATACGCCGATCAACGCGGAAAAATTTGCCGATCCCGTTCAGAAAAAAGATGTGGAAAGCATGATTCCGATGGGATATATCGGTGAGCCGGAAGAAATCGCGGCTGTCGCCGTCTGGCTTGCTTCAAAGGAATCAAGCTATGTGACCGGGATTACGCTGTTTGCTGACGGGGGAATGACCAAATATCCGTCTTTCCAGGCAGGCCGCGGATAAGAAAAAAAGCGATCGCAGGCTCTTTAGAGCCGGATCGCTTTTTGCTTACACGCGTTTTTTCTTTACAAGCGCCGCGATGGAAAGGATAATCGCCGCAGCTGACAGAACGATGGCTGCAATATCAAGCGCTGATACGCCGGATTTGCTTTCTTCGTTTGACTGTTCAGCTCCGTGCGCATCCGTCACGCTCGCCGATTTCGTGATTTTCGTAATCGAGTGAGGCGTGTCGGCTTTCTCATCACCCGTCCATTCTACAATGCTGCCGTCTTTGTAATATTGGTAAGCGTCCCAAGCGGCATCTCCGCTCTTTTCAGGATTTTTCGCAACGAACGTGAACTGCTGGAATTGGCCGGGCTGAATGCCGCCGTCCTTTGCTTCCCAAGTGACGGAGACCGCTTTGTCATCATGTTTGGATACGGATGTTTTCCAGCCCGGAATCGGCTGATACTGCTGAAATTCAACGCCGGCGGGCATTTTCAGCACGACTTTCGTTGTCGGCTCATTCTTTTCCACAGGCACTTTCATCGTGTACGTTTCCCAAGAACCGGCCGCGGATTCCGCGGGTTTGACTGAGACGTGGGCGCTTGCTGCAGTCGTAAAACCGACGAGTGACAGGGTCACGGCGGATATGAATATTAAAGCCTTTTTTTTCAACATGAGATACACTCCTTAGTTTGTCGTTGAGAATATTTGGTTGATTTCGTTAAAATCGTTTGTCAGTCCGTGGACTTTGATCTTCCAGTTTCCCTTTTCGGTGATGGACAGGTTGGCGGCTTCGAATGTGCCTTCCTTCGTCTTCTTCAAATCAAAGGTGCTTTCATGCTGTTTGCCGCTGAAGCCCGTCTGGTAAACAGTGACCGTAAATTGCTGAATGTCTTTTACTAAGCTGCCGTTATGATCGGTGACAATGACTTGAAATTCATTTTTACCCGGCTGGTTCGGCGTAATGTGCAAGGATAGGGTCTCCCCGTTTCCGATCGTTTCTGAGCCGTTAAAAGGCAATGGCGCGGGCGGAGGCGGACTGGGCAGGCTTGTGAAGACGGCGGTTGTGAATAACACCGCAATGCCTAGTGCCCATTCGGCCTTTATCGTTGCGCTGATGCTCCTTTTTCTGCTGAACTTCGTCATCCATACGTGAACGGCGCCGAGCGCAAGCATGATGACAAACAGTCCGATTTTCAAAAGGAGCGTCTTGCCGTAAGCGGTGTGAAAGAGTGAATCGAACGAGCGGATAATGAAAAATCCGTTCAGCACTCCTGAAAATAACAGGACGCCGACAGAGGCGAACGCCCAAGGAGAAAACCGTCTGACCGTTTCCCAAGCGATGGTTTTATCGGGTTTTCTCCACTCTGATGAAAGAAGCAGCACAAGCGCGGCGATACCGCCCATCCATACAGACGCAGCCGATAAATGGAGAAAGTCCATTGCGATGCCGACCGCTTTTTCGTCGATAACGGCCGCATGCCCGGCGAATGCTTTTGCCAAAAGCGAAGCGAAGAAGAATAACAGCGGCGCCGTCCAGTACGCAAATGACCGGAATGCTTTCTTCTTCAGCATCGGGATCATGGACAGGGCGAGCAGGATAAATAAGCTGATCTGGATCATCCAGACGTACCCGCCTGCCGTTTTCAGAAGCGTTTCTTTTACATAGTCCGGCTGAAACGCGGCGCTCCAAGCCCCGCCCGCGTTTTCTTTCGTCTGGATCGGGAGCTGGCACACGAGCGCGAGCCCCGTTAAACATAAAGAAATCACGAGCAGCTTTACAGTTCGTTTTGCTTTTGATGAATCTTCATTATTTCTGTACCAAAACAGATGGAAAAAAGCCGTGCCGATAAACAGGGAGAGAGCGGTGTACAAAATACCGCGGTCGATGGCCGCTTCGGGATGAAGCGCCGCTTGCGATGATGTCTGCTCCTGAAGTTCTCCGCCGGCTTTTCCGATGCTGAAAGGGATGACGCCGGATACCGGATGTCCGTCGGCCGATACCGCGTTCCATTCCGCTCTGTAAATATCATGCGGCAGATTTTTTTTCAATGCCGCGGTCATGATGCGGGCATTATTTTTTTGAATCACCGTTTTGCCCGCGTCAACCCGTTCGCCGGATGAATTATAGACCTTAATGGAGTGGAAGCCTTCTTCAATCTGTTCATTAAACTCAATTTCAATCTGCTTCGGCGCTTGTTTTAATTCGCTGTTCTCACCCGGATTTGAGTTTGTGATGTAGGCGTGGGCGAAGCTTGTTTTCGGAATCAAAACAAGGAACAGCAAAAAGACGAGCCAGCGTTTGTTCTGTCTCATGGATGATGACACCGCCTTCCGGTTGGTTGTTGTTATGTCTTGCTGCAGGTGCATCCCTTCTGCCTGTCGTGTAAGATGATGTCCGCCGCCTCGTCAAAGGTGCAAATGACCCCGCCGAATCCTTTTTGAAACCGTTCTGCGTAATCAAGCGTTGAGAAGGGAATCGCCTGAGGCCGGCAGCAGTGAAGGTCAATATCGGCATGGACTAAAAAGTATGCGGAAGCGGCCGTCAGCGTCGTCTGAAGAAGAAAATCCTTACAAATGACGTGGGACACTTCTTCCTTTTTATCCTCATACCGCAAAATCGCGCAATGAATGCAGCACATCTGCTCAACGGTTTGTGAAACGGTAATAAGCTGAACAGAATACGAATGCTGAATCGGCCGCAGGCAATAGCCGCATTGATTGGCGCTTCGTTCTGAAGCGGGAGGGAGCGTAATGCCGCCGGGTGTCCGGATAATCCGGTTTGCATCCGCCAGCTGATTGACGTCTCTGTACACGGTCATCTCGGAGACGCCGAATCTCTCGCTTATGTCAGAGATTTTCAGCGCGCCCTCTTCTTTCAGCCATTCAAGCAAGGTTTGCTGTCTGTGAATCGGAAGCAATTCTGCATCCTCCTTTTTATGCGAATGAGTGATGAACCTCCCTCTAAGAGTAGATGTTTTCACAAATGCACACAAGAGCCTGATGATAAAATATGTGAAAAAATGTTGAACAATCACAAATGTAAAACACGCAGTCAGACTCTGTTATAATAGAAGAGTTGAATGGAGGAATAAACATGAAAGAAACGACCTGCCCGAACTGCGGCAAGCCGATTACAGGCGACATGGTCAGATCATCGATGATCCCGTGCCAGTTTCAGTGCGGGCATTGCCATGTGAAATTGCGTGAATATAAAGTATCAGCTCCGATTATGGCTGCGGCCATTGCGATCACGGTGCTTTTGATTTATCTTGTGCAGATGGCCAGAACCGCCGTCATGCCGATGTTTCCGGCAGCGCGGTATGTGCCGGCCGCCATTTTCGCGCTCGTATGTGCGTATCCGGTGTTTATTGTCAGTGAGCGGCTCATTGCCAAGCTCGTCGTCACAAAAGGACACATTATATACAGAAAGCGGTAAGACACCTTTGATGAGGTGTCTTTTTTTTGTTAAGGATTTGTCACAGTCTCTGTGCCAAACTCCTCTTTACTTTTCATTGAATGGGGATTGTAAGCGTTTTATGATGAAGACACAGGGGAGAGAGAAACCCCGTGTCTTATTTATTTTCATCTGAAGGCAGGCAAACAGGGAGGGAATGAACATGCAGCAAGAACAGCAAGCTGGCATGAAAGTGAAGATACAGCGGTTCGGCAGTTATTTAAGCGGTATGATCATGCCGAATATCGGCGCATTTATCGCATGGGGAATTATCACCGCGCTGTTTATTCCGGCGGGATGGTTTCCGAATCCGCAGCTGAATACATTGGTAAGCCCGATGATTACGTATCTTCTGCCGCTTTTAATCGCATATACGGGCGGAAAAATGATCTATGATCACCGCGGGGGAGTCGTCGGAGCGACGGCCGCCATCGGAGTCATTGTCGGAGCGGACATTCCGATGTTCTTAGGGGCAATGATTATGGGACCTTTGGGCGGTTATCTCATTAAACAATTAGACCGTCTGTTTAAAGATAAAGTCAGACAGGGTTTTGAAATGCTGATCAACAACTTCACGGCGGGAATTATCGGCGCGGTGCTGACGATTATCGCGTTTTATGCGATCGGCCCGGTCGTCCTGTCTCTTAACAAATTGCTGGCGGCGGGTGTGGAAGTCATTGTTCACGCGAATTTGCTGCCGATTGCAAGCGTTTTCGTAGAGCCGGCGAAAGTCCTGTTCCTGAATAACGCGATCAACCACGGCATTTTAAGCCCGATCGGAATCGAGCAGGCCGCCAAAGCGGGAAAATCCATTCTGTTCTTAGTGGAAGCGAACCCCGGACCGGGACTCGGTATTTTACTGGCCTATATGTTCTTTGGGAAAGGCTCTTCAAGATCGACAGCTCCGGGAGCGGCGATCATTCATTTCTTCGGGGGGATTCATGAAATCTATTTCCCTTACATTTTAATGAAACCGATGCTGATCCTCGCGGCGATCGCCGGGGGAGCGAGCGGACTGCTCACATTCTCGATCTTTAACGCGGGTCTTGTCGCCGCATCATCTCCGGGAAGCATCATCGCCATTTTGGCGCTGACGCCGAAAGGAAGCTATCTCGGCGTGCTGGCGGGCGTCATCGTTGCCGCGGCCGTATCGTTTATCGTCTCGGCGCTTATTCTGAAATCGTCTAAAGCGGGCGAAGAAGATTTGACAGCCGCGGCGGAAAAAATGCAGGAAATGAAAGGCAGGAAAAGTGAAGCGGCGGCCGCATTGGCAGACAAAGAGGAAGAGCCGGAAAACAGCGCCGCTGATATTTCCGCTGACCAAGTCAGCCGCATTATCTTCGCATGTGACGCGGGTATGGGATCGAGCGCAATGGGCGCCTCAATTTTAAGAAACAAAGTGAAAAAAGCAGACCTGGATATTGATGTGACAAATACGTCGATCAATAATCTTCCGAATGACGCGGATATCGTCATTACGCATAAGGACCTGACTGACCGCGCGAAAGCGAAGCTGCCGCAGGCGGTGCACATTTCGGTTGATAATTTCTTAAACAGCCCGAAATACGATGAACTGATTGAAAAGCTTAAAAACTAATCAAACAGAAAGAGGGATCTTCATCATGGAAGTATTGGCTAAAGCGAACATCAAACTGAACCAGACAGTGAACTCAAAGGAGGATGCCATCCGCCTCGCGGGACAGACATTGATTGATAACGGCTACGTGAAGAACGGCTATGTGGAAAAAATGTTCGAACGTGAAGAAACATCATCGACGTTTATGGGGAATTTCATCGCGATCCCGCACGGCACGGAAGATGCAAAGGATGAGGTGCTTCATTCAGGCATTTCCGTCATCCAGATTCCGGACGGTGTTGAATACGGTGAAGGCAATACGGCAAAGGTCGTTTTCGGTATTGCCGGAAAAAACAATGAACACTTAGACATCCTGTCAAACATCGCCATCATCTGCTCTGAGGAAGAAAACATCGAACGGCTGATCAGTGCAAAGACGGAAGAAGAACTGGCCGCTATTTTCAGCGAGGTGAACTGACATGATTGCCCTTCATTTCGGAGCGGGAAACATCGGGCGGGGCTTTATCGGCGCCCTGCTCCATCATTCCGGCTATGAGGTAGTTTTCGCTGATGTGAATGAAACGATGGTCAGCCTTCTCAATGAAAAGAAGGAATATACCGTGGAGCTTGCCGACGGCAGCAGGCAGACAGAAATCATCGGCCCCGTTTCAGCCATCAACAGCGCGGTGCAAGAACAAGAGCTGTACGGGCTGATTAATGAAGCGTCGATCATTACGACGGCGGTGGGCCCGAACGTTCTCAGACTCATCGCCCCGTCCATCGCGGAAGGTCTGAAGCGCAGAACGTCCTCTGAGCCTCTCAATATCATTGCCTGTGAAAATATGATCGGCGGCAGCAGTTTTCTGAAAAAAGAAGTTTTCGGACATTTGACGGAAGCGGAGCGGGAACTCATGAACCGGACAGTCGGCTTCCCGGATTCTGCGGTAGATCGGATCGTGCCGATTCAGCACCATGAAGATCCGCTGAAAGTATCCGTAGAACCGTTTTTTGAATGGGTCATAGACAGAACCGGCTTTGCCGGCGATCAGCCGGTACTTAAAGGCGCGTTGTTTACGGATGATCTTACGCCTTTCATTGAGAGAAAGCTGTTTACCGTCAATACCGGGCATGCCGTCACGGCGTATGTCGGCTATCAGCGCGGATTAAAAACCGTCAAAGAGGCCATCGGCCATCCGGAAATCCGGCGTGTCGTGTACGATGCACTTTCAGAAACGGGCGAGTACTTGGTGAAAGCATACGGCTTTAAGCAATCCGAACACGAGCAGTACATGAAAAAAATCATCAGCCGCTTTGATAATGAATACATCACGGATGATGTGACAAGAGTCGCCAGATCACCGCTCAGAAAACTCGGAGCGAATGACAGATTAGTAGGGCCGGCCAAAAAAATAAAAGAACCGAATGCGCTGGCGGAAGGTATCGCCGCCGCCCTGCGCTTTGACTATCAGGATGATCCGGAAGCGGTTGAGCTGCAAAAGCTTATCGCGGAAAAAGGCACGAGCGGCGTTCTTCAAGACATTTGCGGTATTCAGCCGCATGAACCGCTGCACGGCATCGTGCTCAAAAAGCTCAATCAATAAAAATGAACCCGCGTCGGGGGGACGCGGGTTTTTTCTTGCGTTATAATGAGAGGGAAGGGAGGCTGCGTGATGAATCAGAAGCTATTGCCCCATCGTTTTCCGTTTCTTTTGATTGACGGCACGACGAACAGTGAAGCCGGAAAATGGGCGGCTGCTTACAAAAACATCAGTGAAAATGACTGGTTTATAACTGAATCCCAAAGAGAGATGCCATTTTCGCTCGTCGTTGAAGCAATGGCCCAAACGGCGGCTTGCGCGGGAATTACCGGCGGTGACGGTCTCGGTCTCTTATCCGCGGTGAAGAAAGCGGAAAGGTTAGGTGCCGCTTTGCCGGGAGACCGTCTGGATCTTTTTTTTGAGGTCACGCGAATCAGACGCGGTTTTGTGTTCGGCCGGGCGAAAGCATCCGTTGCCGGGAAGCCTGTGGCGGAAGCGGAGCTCAGCATATTTATCCAGCCATCGTAAAAAAAGCCGCCTCCACCGGCGGCTTTCGGACAAGCGTGTTATTTTGTATCATAATCTCTCTCACTTTGTGAATTGTCCCTCTGGTCATGTTTGTGTTTTTCGTCATTGGCGTTTTCCTTCAGCTCTTCCAGCGGAATCGGATCCGTTAAATCATGATGTTCAGGATTTTCATTCGGTTTGTTCTTTTGTTTTCTTTCTTTCATCCTCCATCACCTCAATATTTCTTTTCCTCAACGCTCGCCCCGCCAAACGCAGGAAGCGGTTTTTTGTTCCTGTGGGTCATATGTATTAAAATAGAGACGACTACAATATAAAAAGTGAGGTACATATATGCCGATACAAAGAGAAGACGCAGATATTAAACTGATCGCGATTGATATGGACGGAACCCTGCTCAATGACGAGCAGCTCATCCCGGAGGAAAACCGGCGGGCGATCAAGGAAGCGGAGGCGAAAGGAATTCACGTCGTCATCAGCACAGGACGCACGCTGATGACCTGCCGCGAACTGGCTGAGTCTCTCGAGCTGTCATCCTTTTTAATCACGGCAAACGGCAGCGAAATCTGGGATTCCAACTTTGAGCTGGTTGAGCGCAAGCTTCTTCATACCGATCATATTCAAAAATTATGGGATCTGAGGAATAAGCACAACACGAATTTCTGGGCCTCTACCGTCGATAGAGTGTGGAGAGGGGAATTCCCGGAAACGATTACGGATCATCAGTGGCTCAAGTTCGGGTTCGAAATCGAGGATGATGAAGTGCGGAATGAGGTGCTGAAAGAGCTCAAGGAATACAAGGAGCTCGAAATCACAAACTCAAGTCCGATCAACATCGAAGTCAATGCCCTCGGTATCAACAAAGCGGCTGCGCTGGCGAAGGTATCGGAAAAACTCGGCTTCACGATGGAAAATGTGATGGCCATGGGTGACAGTCTGAATGACATTGCCATGATCGAAAAAGCGGGTGTCGGCGTCGCCATGGGGAACGCGCAGGACATCGTGAAAGAAACAGCTGACTGGGTGACTGATGTCAACACGGAAAACGGGGTCGCCAAAGCGATCCGCCACTGGGTGTTATAATAGAAAAAAGAGAGAGTCTCAGCATGAGGCTCTCTTTTTTTGTTTTGTCAGATTTGTGACTAGGTCCATGGTAGGTTTTCTGACAAAAGGATGTTCAAACTTGTCAGAATTAAATATAATGAAGAGAAATCCAACAATTCGGAATAGTCGTTCCAAATATCGGAATAATAAAATAAAACGTTTACAATACAGGAGGGAGCTTATGTTTCAGATTGACATCAATTGTGATTTAGGAGAGAGTTTCGGTGCTTATAAAATCGGACTGGATGAAGAGATTTTGGATTATGTGACATCTGCAAACATCGCCTGCGGCTTTCATGCGGGTGATCCCAGCGTGATGCGCAAAACGGTTGCGCTTGCGGCGGAAAAAGGCGTGAAAATCGGCGCTCATCCCGGGCTGTTCGATCTGCAGGGATTCGGGCGGCGGCAGATCGCGATTACGCCCGAGGAAGCGTATGATCTGACGCTGTATCAAATCGGCGCGCTGTCAGGGTTTTTAAAAGCGGAAGGTGTCGAGATGCAGCATGTGAAGCCGCACGGCGCTTTATATAATATGGCCGCTGTCAATCCCGGCCTGTCAGAAGCCATCGCTCAGGCGGTCTGTCATTTTGATCCCGGGCTTATTCTTTTCGGGCTTTCCGGAAGCGAGCTGATTAAAGCGGGAGATCGAATCGGACTGAGGACGGCAAGCGAAGTGTTTGCGGACCGCACCTATCAGGAAGACGGCACGCTGACGCCGCGTTCAGAGCGGGATGCGCTGATTCAGGATGACAAAAAAGCGGTCGGTCAAGTGATTCAAATGGTGAAAGACAGCACGGTGACATCACGTAAGGGACAAGCTGTAAACCTGAAAGCGGACACGGTCTGCATTCACGGAGACGGCGCCCACGCGCTGACATTCGCAAAAACAATCAAAAAAGAATTAAAAGCGGCAGACATTCAAATCAGCGCGCTTGCAAAAGACTGAGCAGCAGAGGGAGGAAGACAGCATGGAGCAAAAGAAAAAAACAGCCGGAAAGGCTTCCGGCAAATGGTCGCTTCTTTTAGGCGCGACATTTTTGATGGCGACATCATCAATCGGGCCCGGCTTTCTGACGCAAACGGCCACGTTTACCAATACATTGGCGGCAAGCTTCGGCTTTATCATTTTAATTTCTATTATTTTGGACATTTTCGCGCAAACCAATGTATGGCGGATTATCGCGGTTTCCGGAAAGCGCGGCCAAGAGATTGCCAATATGGTGCTTCCGGGCGCCGGTTATGCCATTGCGTTTCTGGTCGTGCTCGGCGGACTTGCGTTTAATATCGGAAACATCGGCGGCGCGGGTCTCGGTCTTCAAGTATTATTCGGAATCAAACCGGAGATCGGCGCTTTAATCAGCGCAGCGGTCGCGGTTCTGATTTTCGTCATAAAGGAAGCCGGAAAAGTCATGGACCGTTTTATGCAGATCGCCGGAATCGTCATGATCGTATTGACGGTGTATGTTGCCGTAACGACGGGTCCGCCGGTCGGACACGCCGTTGTAAAAACTTTTATGCCTGATCATATCAGTGTGCTGGCAATCGTGACGCTTGTCGGCGGCACGGTCGGCGGATACATTACATTTGCCGGAGGCCATCGCTTGCTTGATTCAGGCATCCAGGGGAAGGAAGTCATTCCTCAGGTGACGAAAAGCTCTGTCACAGGCGTCTTGATTACATCTGTTATGCGGATTGCCCTGTTTCTCGCCGTGCTCGGCGTCGTTTCAAAGGGTCTGCGCATTGATCCTGATAATCCCGCGGCTTCTGTATTCCGGCTTGCGGCGGGAAATGTCGGCTATAAAATTTTCGGCGTCATCATGTGGTCTGCCGCTATCACGTCTGTCATCGGCGCCGCCTATACATCGGTGTCATTCTTCAAATCGTTTTCGGCAAAAATCGAAAAGCACTCACATGGCGTAATTATCGGTTTTATCATCGTATCCACTCTTATTTTTGTCACGATCGGCCAGCCTGCCAAAATTCTGGTCGCGGTCGGTTCGCTTAACGGCTTAATTCTGCCGCTTGCATTAGCGATGATTCTGTTGGGCGCCTATAAGAAAAAAATCGTCGGCGATTACAAGCATCCGATCTGGCTCACGATTGCAGGGGCGATCGTAGTGGTTGTCATGGCGGTTATGGGCATCTATACATTATTCTCGCAAATGCCGCAGCTATGGAGCTGATGATATGAAAAACCATATGAGTGATATGAGTCCCGAAGAAGTCAGACAGCTTATCAGGAAAGGGCAGATGACCGGGCCGACGGCGGGGTTGGCCGCTTCTTACGCACAAGCCAATCTCGTCGTTTTGCAAAAGGATCTTGCCTTTGATTTTCTCTTATTCTGTCAGCGCAATCAAAAGCCTTGTCCGGTGCTTGATGTGACGGATGCGGGTTCACCCGTTCCGGCAATAGCGGCGCCGGGAGCTGATATCCGGACGGACTTTCCGAAATACAGGATTTATCGGCATGGCGTGCTTACTGAAGAGGTAACGGATATTACGCCGTATTGGAAGGATAATTATGTCGGGTTTTTGATCGGCTGCAGTTTTTCATTCGAGCAGGCCCTTATTAATCAGCACATCCCGATCAGGCACATCGATGAAGGCGTGAACGTTCCCATGTATAAAACAAATATTGACTGTGTTCCGGCGGGCCCGTTTTCAGGAAAGATGGTCGTCAGCATGAGACCGATTCCGGAAAGGCTGGCAGTCCGCGCGGCGCAGGTCACGTCACGTTTTCCCGCCGTGCACGGCGCCCCCGTCCGCATCGGAAATCCGCAAAGCATCGGCATCAGCGATTTGCATCAGCCGGATTTCGGAGATGCCGTAACGGTGCGGGAAGGTGAGGTTCCCGTATTCTGGGCTTGCGGCGTTACACCCCAGGCGGTGATCATGGAAGCAAAGCCTGATATCGTAATAACACATTCACCGGGGCACATGCTAATCACCGATATACAAAATGAATCGCTTACTGTCCTGTAAGTGAGAAAGAATACAACGAGGTGATGACAATGATGCAGTATAGCGGAAATACAGCGCTTGATATACAGCCGTACGGTGATTCCGCCGTTATCATCCGCTTTGGCGGGCACATCAGCGAAGAGGTCAACAGCCGGGTGCAGGCGGCGGCAGCCTGTATGGAAGAACGGCCGTTTCCGGGCTTCGTTGAATGTATTCCGGCATTCACAAGCTTAACGGTCTTTTATGACGTGTCTGCCGTCTCAAACATAAAAAAAGGCGTCTCTCCTTTTGCCCTGGTCAAGAAAGAAGTGACAGAACGTCTCAGCCATATAATGACCGGCCGCAAAAAAGAGCGCCGGGTGATGGAAATCCCCGTTTGCTACGGCGGAGATTTCGGTCCCGATTTAGAAGAGGTCGCTGAAATGAACGATCTGACCCCGGAAGACGTCATCCGCATTCATACTGAAGGCGAATATCTCGTTTATATGCTCGGATTTGCGCCGGGATTTCCGTTTTTAGGAGGAATGTCTGAGCGGATCAGAGCGCCGAGAAAGGCGTCGCCAAGGCCGTCCATCCCGGCCGGTTCAGTAGGAATCGCGGGAATGCAGACCGGTGTGTATCCGATATCCACTCCCGGCGGCTGGCAGCTGATCGGCAGCACCCCGCTCCGGCTTTTCAGACCGGAAGAACATCCGCCGAGTCTATTGAGAGCGGGCGATACGGTGAAATTCGTCCGGATCACAGCAGAGGAGTACAGCCGCATCAAGGAGGGAGCCGAATGAGTATGAAAGTGGTAAAACCCGGTCTCTTGACGACGGTTCAGGACACGGGGCGGACGGGATATCAGAAATACGGTGTGCTGGGAAGCGGCGCAATGGATACGATCTCTCTGCGCATCGCCAATCTTCTTGCCGGAAATCAAGAAAAAGAGGCGGGGCTTGAAGTTACGCTTATGGGGCCAGGGCCTTCCTTTGAGTTCTCAGAACCCGCGGTTATTGCCGTTACGGGGGCGGATTTCGCCTTTCATATTAATGGGGAGCCCGCCCCTCTGTGGAAACCGGTTTTGATAAAGGAAAACAGCGTCGTTTCATTCGGGCCGTGCAAGATGGGGAGCCGAGCTTATCTCGCCGTCGCGGGGGGATTTGACGTGCCCGCCGTCATGGAAAGCAAAAGCACGTATGTCAGAGCGGGGATCGGCGGCTTTTGCGGAAGAGCGCTGCAAAAAGATGATGAGCTGCCGCTCGGCCGTATGACGCCATGTTCGGAATCAATCGCGTACCGTCTGAGCGATTCTTTCGGACAGTATGGTTTCTCAGCGCCTGATTGGTCTGTCAGCAGCAGAGGGTTTCTGCCGCTGAAAAAAAATCCGGTCATACGAGTGCTTGAAGGCGCTCAATTTCACGCTTTTACAGAAGAAGCAAAATTACGTTTTTATCAAGAGTCATATACGGTCACGCCTCAATCCGACCGAATGGGCTACCGGCTGAAGGGCGCTCCGCTTGAATTGCGGGAGCCGCTGGAAATGGTATCTGAGGCTGTGACGTTCGGAACGGTGCAGGTGCCGCCGGACGGCAATCCGATTATTCTGCTGGCTGACAGACAGACGACGGGGGGCTATCCGCGAATGGCGCATATCATATCCGCCGATCTTCCCCTCGTCGCCCAAACGATGCCGGGGGAACATATTACGTTCCGGGCCGTTTCGCTGGAGGAAGCGGAAATGCTGCTTTTGGAGAAGGAACAGCAGCTGAAGGAGCTGAAAGCAAGGCTCAAAATGGAATGGCTGATCTGACAAAGGGGCTAAAGACCATGGAAAACAAAAACAAAACCGTCATCAAATCAATGGAACTGCTTCATTTGTTTCTCACTGAACCGAGCCTGAGCTTAAATGAGCTGGTTTCTCTATCGGAAATGCCGAAGACTTCGGTTCACCGGATGGCAAGCTCACTGGAGGAAACAGGGTTTCTCACCCGGGCGGCGGACGGCCGTTATCAGCTTGGTCTGATCTTTTTACAATTCGGCCAGCTCGTCTCTGAACGTCTGGATATCAGGAAAATAGCCAAACCGATTATGGAAGAGCTGTGCAGCGAAGTGGATGAGGCCGTTCAGCTGATCATGAGGGACGGGGATGAAGCCATTTACGTCGAAAAAATTGAAGGCACCCAAACCGTCCGCCTGTATACGGCAATCGGCCGCCGGTCGCCGCTGTACGCGGGAGCGTGCGCCAGAAGCATTTTATCGTTTCTGCCGGAAGAGGAGATTGACACATACATTCAGAAGACAAAGCTTGCCGCAATCGCCTCAGGCACGATGACGGATCGGGCTGAACTGCTTCACTCCATTGAAAGATCCTTGCAATCAGGTTATACGATCAGCTATTCGGAATTAGAAGATTATACGGCGGCGATCGGGGCGCCGATTTTCAATCACGAAGGTAAGGTGGCTGCCGGAATCAGCATCGCCGGCTTCGAAGCCCGGTTTTCAGAGGACAGGCTGCCGTATTTAACCGAAAAGGTCAAAAACGCCGCACAGCATATTTCTGAGAAATTAGGTTATTGACCGAGCCAATTTTTCTTCACTCGCGTACATTACAATATCGATAGTAACGAGTGGAGGAAAGTAAATGGGACTTGTTTATACGGCGCTGGGGGATTCTTTGACGACGGGGAGGGGATCCGGGCCGTTTTCCGCCGGTTTTGTCCAGCGGTTCGGGCGCATGATGGCAGAAGATTTACAGACAAGAACCGACGTATCCATCTTTGCCAAATCAGGCCTTGAGACGGGAGAAATTCTCGGGCTTATGTCCTTCCCGTACATTCAGAGGCGGATTCAGGCTGCTGATATGATTACGATTACAGGCTGCGGCAACGATTTGATCGATTCGGTTCAGGCATATCAGCAAACATCGGACGCTTCGGTATTCACCAGCGTGTCCAGTCACTGCCATGAGAACTTTGAAAAGATGATAGCCAAGATTGCTGCCTTAAAAGGGCCGCACCCGTCTCCTTATGAGATCCGCGTCTTCAATTTATACAATCCTTTCCCGGGCATCTCCATTGCAGAAAAATGGATATCCTCTTATAATGCGCACCTCAGCACACTCGCATCGGCGCCGCACGTCAAAATTGCCGACGTCCACAGCGCTTTCAAAGGAAAAATGAATGAATATCTTTCTTATGACCGCGTACACCCCAACAGCAAGGGGTATGAAGTCATGGCATGCGTCCTGCGGGGGCTCGGATACGGAAGCCTCGCCCGCTCATAAACCGCGCGCTCCTTTTCATGGGGAGCGCGCTTTTCGTGCTCCTTAAAACAAACTTAAAATTGTCCGACTTTCGTTCTATCCGCGCAAAAAGTACGCTAGAATAATGGGGGATAAAGACAGAAATAGAATTGTGTTCAAAAAATGATAACAGAAAGGATGGATTGCTTTGCTGCGCGCCTTAAAACTGTCGCTCGCGATGCTGATTATTATACTTGCGGCCGCCGCATTTACGTATGCGGAACATACCTCCGTCATACAGCCGGTTATGCTCGTATTTCTCGGTGCGGTCATGTTCATTCAGGGGCTGGAGGAAAAACGGAAAGAAAACGACGGCTCCGGGAAATTCAATATCTATACCGCCGTTTTTGTATGGTCGATCTCCTTAATCGGTTTTACGCTTCACGCGATCTGAGTCTGATAGATCCTGAAAATGCTCCACAACGGGAAATGGTGAATAAAAACGGTGCAGTAAGGCTTTCCACTCCTGATATTCCGGCGATCCGCGAAAGCCTTTTGTATGATCTTCTAATGTCTCCCATTCCACAAGCAGCAAATATTTATGCGTCTTTTCCATACATTTGGACAAGGAATGGGACAGATAACCTTTCATGCCCGCGATAATCGGCTCCGCCCGGCGGAATGCCTCTTCGAATTCCCCCTCAAGACCTTCTTTTACATACAGCATGGCTGCTTCTCTGATCATCTGAAATTCCTCCTTTTTTTAATAGATACATTGTATAAAAATATGGGCCGTGACGGCCGGAAAAACAAAAAAATTTTAAACGCTATGAGAAAAAAATCCTTGCCAGCCTGATTTGGTTTAGGAGAAAATAACAGTTGGAAGGCAGGGGAATAGACAGTGAAAAAAGGGTTATACCTATTACTTTTACTCGCAGGAATCATAGGTTTGATCGGCTGCTCGAAAACGGAATCGGCCGAAGACAGAATGAAAGATTTCGTAAAAGACTGGAACGGCGGTCATTACGATAAGATGTACCAAAGCCTCACCCAGGATGAAAAGAAAAAACGATCCAAAAAGGATTTTGTAAAACGATATGAAACCATTTATGAACAAGCAGGGGTCAAAAATCTGAAAGTCACTGCCGAAAAACAGGACGAAGACGATAAGAAAAAAGATGACCTCCAGCACATCGATTATAAAGTCAGCATGGATACAAAAGCAGGGAAGGTCGCTTTTGAAAACACGGCCGTCCTGAAAAAAGAGAAAACAGACGATGGAGAATCATGGAACATTGACTGGAATCCTTCTTTTATTTTCAAACAGCTTTCCGATGACAAAACCGTGCAGATCGCAAATGAGGAACCGAAGCGCGGACAAATTTACGACAAAGACGGAAAAGGTCTCGCCGTGAATACCGAGGTGCCGGAAATCGGCATTATCCCTGGAAAACTCGGCAAGGATAAAGACAGCGTGATCAAAAAACTGTCTGAAAAACTGGACCTTTCTGAAGACGATATCAAAAGCAAACTGAACCAGGGCTGGGTAAAAGACGACTCCTATGTCCCGATTCAAAAAATCAGACCGGATGATGAAAGCAAGGTCAAAAGCCTGCTTGCATTAGACGGCGTGACGAAAACGAAAGTCAGCTCCCGCTACTATCCGTACGGCGAAAAAACGGCCCATCTGACCGGCTATATTAAAACCATCACAGCGGAGCAGCTGAAAAAAGCGAAAGACGGCCAATACAGCGATACTTCCAAAATCGGCATCGCCGGCCTTGAGAATGTATATGAAGACAAGCTGCGCGGCAAGACCGGCTGGAAAATTTACGTCCCGCAAACAGGTGAGGTCATTGCTGAAAAGAAAGCCGAAAGCGGGCAGGATATTCATGTAACGATTGACATGAAAACGCAGACGAAGCTGTATGATTCTATGAAAGATGACAGCGGAGCGGCAGTCGCCCTCGAACCGCAAACGGGAGAGACACTCGCGCTCGTCAGCGCACCGTCTTATGACCCGAACGGCTTTCTTTTCGGCTGGAGCGGAAAAGAGTGGAAAAAGCTGAATGAAGATAAAAACAATCCGTTTTCAGCGAAATTCAACAAACTTTATGCGCCGGGATCAACGATTAAACCGATTGCCGCGGCAGTCGGCCTGACAAACGGCACATTGAAAGCATCGGAAAAGAAAAAAATCACCGGAAAAGAGTGGCAGAAAGATTCGAGCTGGGGCGGTTACCATGTCACACGCGTATCAGAGCGCCTGAATGAAGTGGATCTCGAAAACGCGCTGATCACATCGGACAACATCTACTTTGCGCAAAATGCCATAGATGCCGGAGCGGACGCGTTTACAAAAGGATTAAAAACATTTGGCTTTGATGAAGAGATTCCGTACCAATTTCCGATTGAAAAGTCCTCAATCGCTAACGGCAAGCTTGATTCCGAGATCCTTCTCGGAGATACGGGCTACGGCCAGGGGCAGATGCTGATGTCTCCGCTGCACTTAGCGGCTGACTATACCGCATTTGTAACAGACGGAAATCTCGTCAAACCGACATTGATCAAAGACGGAGAAAAAACACCGCAAATCTGGCATAAGCAAGTGGTGTCGAAAGCCAATGCCGAAGAAATCACGAAAGGGCTGAGAGGCGTCGTTGAAGATCCGCGCGGCTCTGCATATCAGCCGGCCGTAAGCGGCATTACCGTAGCCGGAAAAACCGGTACAGCCGAGCTGAAAACGTCTAAAGAAGATAAAGACGGCAAAGAAAACGGCTGGTTTGTCGGTTACGATTATAAAAAGAAAGACCTCTTGATTGCGATGATGATTCAAGACGTCAAAAAACGCGGCGGAAGCCATTACGTCGTTGAAAAAGCGAAAAAGCAGTTTCAGAATCATTAAATGACGATTTTTGCGGGCTGAAAGGAAAATCGGCCGCCGAAGCAGAATGAAACAGCATGGGCAATTCCTGAAAACAGAGATACAAGAGGCTCTAAGAAAAAGGGGGATTTCACATGCAGCGCATTCAATTGGCTGAAGACCTGGAATTTTCAAGAGTGATACACGGGCTTTGGCGTCTGAACGAATGGAATGTTTCAGACGGAGAGCTGCTGAATCTGATTGAATGGTGTATCAGCCAAGGCATCACCACCTTCGATCATGCCGATATATACGGCGGTTATACGTGTGAAAAGCTGTTCGGCGGCGCTTTGTCCCTTTCGCCTTCAATAAGGGAGCGAATCGAAATCGTCACAAAATGCGGGATTGTCATTGAATCACCGGAGCGGCCAGGAAACAAGTCGCATCATTATAATACGTCGAAGTCTCACATCTTAGCGTCGGCGGAGCAGTCGCTTTTGAATCTGAATACGGATTATCTGGATGTGCTGCTCATTCACAGACCGGACCCGCTTATGGACCCGGAGGCTGTGGCTGAAGCGTTTCACGCGCTGAAAAGCTCGGGCAAGGTCAGATATTTCGGGGTATCGAACTTTAAAGCGCACCAGTACAGAATGCTCGAATCCTATTTGGATGATCCGCTCATCACAAACCAAATTGAAATCTCGGCGTACGAGCTGGAAAATATTCATGACGGCACGCTGGATTTCTGTCTGGAAAAACGCATTCCGCCGATGGCGTGGTCACCGCTTGCGGGCGGGAGCGTCTTTACAGGACAATCAGATAAGGACCTCCGAATCCGTGCCGCGCTTCGTTCCGTACAGGAAGAAATCGGCGCCGCTTCCATTGACGAAGTCATGTACGCATGGCTGTTCACCCACCCGGCAGACATCATGCCGATTGTCGGCAGCGGAAAAGAGAACCGCATTTCCGCCGCGGTGCGTGCATCCGCGTACAAACTCAGCCATGATCAGTGGTTCAGGATTTATACCGGTGTCCAAGGCTGCGATATTCCATAAACAGAACAAACGCCCGGAAGGTATCTTCCGGGCGTTTGTTTATGTGGTGTGCAATGTCTAAAAACAAGTAAGGTCACTTTGAAGTATAGCCGTGCGGATCAAGAGTAACAAGCGTCATGGCATATTATCTGACACATTTTTCTTTTTCAATACTGTCACACGGCCCAGTGCCAAATTGCCATTTGAAAATGGTTGAATAATCATTGAAAGCGTTTTATATTATAATTTACATCACTTTCCCCGGCAGCACTCCCCATATGCCATACTTCTCACAACTAGAAAATCTGGAGGCGCGTTTCATGTATATGACAGCGAGAGAACAAAAATTAATGAAACATCTATTACTGCAGAACCGTTACGAGACAGTGCATGAACTGGCAGAAGCTTTACAAGTCAGCACAAGAACCGTTCACCGCGAGTTAAAAACAATCAAACCGATGATGGAATCATTCGGTCTGGCACTTGATAAACAGCCCGGCAAAGGACTGAAAGCGGTAGGAAACCCGGAGGACAAACAAAAACTCCTGTCAGACCTGTCCTATGAACAGCATGAATACAGCGCTGAGGAGCGGAAACTTTTAATTCTATGTTCACTATTAGAGTCGCAAGAGCCGATCAAGCTCTACAGTCTGGCGAACGAACTGCAAGTGACAAACGCGACAATCAGTTATGATCTGGATGAGCTGGAGACCTGGATCGCGCCCTTCGGCTTGACGCTGATCCGAAAAAGGGGCTTCGGCATACAGCTGACGGGTCCGGAAAATGCGAAACGGAAAATCGTCGGCAATCTCATCGTCAACCGGCTTGATATTCAGAGCTTTTTGGAAGCGGTTGAATTCAATATTAAAGGAAAACCTGACGATGCTGAAAAAATGTTCGGGGTCGTAAATAAAGCGGAACTTTTGAAAATGGACCGGCTCTTGATTCAGCTCAAGGAAAAAATCGCGATCGCCTTATCTGACAGCTCATACATGGCGCTTGCGGTTCATTTAACCTTTGCGATGGACCGAATCAGACTCGGAGAAACCATCACGATGGAGGCTTCGGAACTAAAAGCGCTGCAGCAGACGAAGGAGTACGGCTCTGCGATGGAAATGGCAAAAGAGCTTGAAAAAGCGTTCGGCGTTTCAATTCCGGAAGCTGAGATCGGTTATATCACCATTCATTTGCGGAGCGCCAACCGCCAATACAAAACGGAATTCAAACCGGAAAACATTGAAGTTGAAACGGCCTTGCAAACGAAGCAGCTGATCGGCTTCATTTCTGAAAAAATCAAAATTGATCTGACGGAAAACGGTTCTTTATACGACGGTTTAATCGCCCATCTGGAGCCTGCGATCAACCGGGTGAAAGAAAATATCGACATGTACAACCCGATGACCGAGCAAATTAAACGCGACTACTTTCTGCTGTACATGGCCGTAGAAGAAGGAATGGAAAAATTCTTTCCGGGGCTTCTTTTCTCTGATGATGAGATCGCTTTCATCGTTCTTCACTTCGGCTCCGCTCTGGAAATCAAACGGGAAGAAGCGAAGATCAAAGCGCTGATCGTCTGTTCCAGCGGCATCGGGTCGTCCAAAATGCTCGCATCCAGACTGAAAAAGGAGCTTCCGGAAATCCGTTCCTTTGATATGTCTTCCCTCATCGAACTGAAGGACCGAGACATCACCGCGTATGACATGATCGTATCCACCGTTCCGATCCCGTATGGAAACATTGATTACGTCATGGTCAGTCCGCTTTTAAACGAAGAAGACGCTGATCAGGTGAAGCAGTACATCAAAAGAAAAATTCCGCTGATTCTTGACAAAAAAAGAAACGGTAAAAGAGAAGAGAAGCAGCCGGAGACGCCTGATATGCTGGAAGCGGCCGGCCGTATGGCACATTATGCGGCGGTTATCCAAAGCGTGCTGCGGAACTTTTCGATCAAATCCATTGAGTCAAACACGGCGTACGAACTGTTTTTGAATCGTTTGTTTGCCATGCTTGAGCAAGAAGGATTTGTCCGTAATGCCAAACAAACCGCACAGCGCCTTGCAGAGCGTGAACGACAGGGCGGACTCGGCATTCCGGGAACGGCGATGGCGCTGTACCATCTCAAAAATGAAGAAATTGTCACGCCTTTTTTCAAAATTTATGATTTGACAGCTCCATGCAGTGTCAAAGGCATGGACGGAAATTCCCTGACCGTCGGCCGCGCTTTGGTGATGATGGCGCCGGCTGATATGCCCGCTGAAGGGTCGGAAATACTAAGTGCGGTCAGCTCCGCCATCATCGAGTCCGAAGACAGTATAAAAGCCTTCCAGACGGAGGATGAAGCCGATTTATACAAACGTTTAAACAAGCTGTTTTATCATTTCATTCAGGAGAAAGGACAGCGGTAAACAGAAAGCGCACACCTCATATGGGGTGTGTTTTTTTCTGCATGTATGAGGGTAAGGGGAAGGGAAGAAACTAAAAACATGGGACTATTGTATCATTCACGAATGGAATAGTTCTAAAACAAAATTGTTTTACAAGTTATATTTTTTGGTTTAAAATGGGTTGCGTGAGGAAGAAAATCTGACAGAGTTTTTTGTGATTTATGATTATGGGAGATGAAAATATGGAGACATTACAGCATATGATTCTGCATGACATTTCAAATAGCGAAGAGATCGAAGCTGTAAAAAGCGGTGCGCATACCCTGACCTACGCGGAATATCGAAAACGAATCAACCAGCTTGCACAAGCGCTTCTTGATAAAGGAATAAAAAAAGGCGACAGAGTGGCGATGCTTTGCAAAAACGGCCACGCGTCATCCATTGTCATGTTTGCGGCACTCGAAATCGGCGCGGTTGTTGTGCCGGTCAGCTGGCAATTAACACCTTACGAAATGAAAGGCATTTTAGCAGCCTGTGAACCGAAAGCTGTCTTTTTCGGCACTGAATTTAAAGAGATTATGGAAGAAGTTCTTCCTGCGCTGGTATCTTCTCTTAAACTGAAGGTCGAGACAGGAACAGCTGCGGAGACAACGCCTGAGTTTGACGCTTTATTGACAGGCTCCGGTGATACACCGGATGTCGAAACGGTGTCTGAAAACGATACGGCATTGCTGATGTTTACCTCAGGTACAACCGGCAATCCGAAACGCTGCATGATCACTCACGGCGGCATATACAACTACGTAAACGCGACATTGGCTTACACGGGGAGAATGCAGCATGTCCGCTTCTTAGCATGCCATCCGAATTACCATACGAGCGCGATTATCTGCCAGATGGTCGGCACGATGAGCGGAACGACATTCATTATGACAGACAATCAGGACCCTGTGGAAAACTTGAAGCTCATCGAAAAAGAAAAAATTCAAACCATCATGGCGCTGCCAGTCTATTTCACATACCTGCTGAAAGCATGGGAAACGCACCAGACTGACATGTCTTCTATCGTTTATATGATGACGGGAGGCACAAAGGTGCCAAGCAGCCTGATCCAGCAGTATCTCGACATCGGCATCCCGCTCATGCACGGATACGGAAGCACGGAAGCGTGGGGCATCAGCTCTTGGAATCCGCAAATGGGAATGGATAAAGCCGCTTCCGCGGGTAAACCGATGGAAGAAGTGGACGTCCGCGTTGTAGATCCGGAAACAGGTGAAGTCCTTCCGCAAGGCTCAATCGGAGAAGTCGTTGTGACAAGTCCGTTTTTATTCAAAGGCTACGAAGGTAACGAAGAAGCGACACGAAAAGTGCTGAAAGACGGCTGGTTCCATACCGGCGATTCCGGCTATGTGGATGAAGACGGATTTATCTTTATCACCGGACGTTATAAAGATGTCATCATCTACGGCGGCGATAATATTTATCCTGACCAGATTGAAGAAGTCATTCAGCAAGTGCCGGGAATTCTCGAAACAGCGGTTGTCGGTATCCCTGATCCGCTCTACGGCGAAAAGCCGAAAGCGTTCATCGTGACAAACGGCAGAGAAGACCTGACAGAAGAAGAAGTGACCCGATTCCTTCAAGAACGTCTTGCTGCCTTTAAAATTCCGGACATTGAGTTCGTCAGCGAACTTCCGAAAAACAACCTTGGAAAAGTGAGAAAAGACGTGCTCCGCAAACAAGCGGTACGTTCATAATAGAGAACAAAAACCCGGCTGCCAGCCGGGTTTTTTTCTTGCGTTCCATGTGAAACATTTTTCTCCGAAAACATTTTGAACTGTCTCAATCATGTTTATCCGGAAGACAGCAGAGGTAGACAAGAAATATGACAACGAACCAGAAGGAGGAACTTGACATGGAAAACTATCCGAAGGAATTCCCGGCGGAATCACAAAACCGCCAGCCGGGCATTGAAAGCGAAATGAATCCGGCGCCTGTTTACGAATACAAAGAATATAAAGGCGCTGACAAATTAAAAGGGAAAACCGCGCTCATCACAGGGGGCGACAGCGGTATCGGACGCGCCGTTGCGGTTGCTTACGCGAAGGAAGGCGCAAATGTCGCGATCGTCTATTTTGATGAACACGATGATGCGGAAGATACAAAAAAACGAGTGGAAGAAGAAGGCGTAAAATGTCTGTTAATCCCCGGCGATGTCGGTGAGGAAGACTTTTGCAATGAAGCCGTTGAAAAAACGGTTGAAGAATTCGGGCGTCTTGATATTCTCGTGAATAACGCTGCGGAACAGCATCCGAAAGAAAGCATTAAAGACATCACAAGCGAGCAGCTTCACAGAACCTTTAAGACAAACTTTTACTCACAATTTTATTTGACTAAAAAAGCGATTGATTACATGAAGCCGGGCAGCGCGATCATCAATACGACATCCATTAATCCTTACACAGGCAACCCGCAGCTGATTGACTACACGGCTACGAAAGGCGCGATTAACGGTTTTACGAGATCCATGGCGCAAGCGCTCGTCAACGATGGTATCCGTGTCAACGCCGTGGCGCCGGGGCCGATCTGGACACCGCTTATTCCGGCGACATTCTCAGAAGAAACAGTCGCTTCCTTCGGTCAGGATACGCCGATGGGCCGGGCAGGCCAGCCTGTTGAGCATGTCGGCTGCTATGTGCTCTTGGCCTCAGACGAATCCTCTTATATGACCGGACAGACGCTGCATGTCAACGGCGGCAGATTTGTGACCACATAAGGAGGCTGACCGATGACGATATCGAAGCATGACGTGAATGCATACTATCAAAAAGCGGGAATCGTTCTGACTGATGATGAAGTCGAAGACATTCAAATCATGGATTACGGCTTAGGCAAGCTTGAGGAAACCGGGCTTCAGCTGTTTATTTACGTGAATACCGACCGCTACTGTTCGAAAGAATTGGTGCTCTTCCCGCGCCAGACGTGTCCGGAACACCGCCATCCGCCGGTCGGCGGCGAGAAGGGAAAACAAGAGACATTCCGCTGCCGCTGGGGGAAGGTGTATCTCTACTTGGAAGGTGAAAAGGCAGAGAACCCAAGCGTCCTTCCGCCGGAAGAAGACAAGGAATATTACACCGTCTGGCATGAGATTTTGCTTGAGCCGGGCGGACAATACACCATTCCGCCGGATACGAAGCATTGGTTTCAAGCGGGAGAAGAAGGGGCGGTCGTTACGGAAATGTCATCGACAAGCACGGATGATCACGATGTTTTCACCGACCCGCGCATTTAAGGATGAGGCTGCACGCCTCATCTTTTTTGGATGGAAAAAAATAAATTTACCTGTATAATGGCTAATAAAGGAAAGAAGGTGCGGTCGTGTTTTCCTGTCAAATCCGGGAACATCTGACGATCAGATTGCTTGCCAAAGAAGATACGGACGAATTGTATTCTGTTATGAAGCGAAATCAAAACCATCTCAGCGAATGGCTCAGCTGGGCGGAAGAACTGGCTGACATCGATACGTACCGCGATGTGATCATCCCCGAATGGCGCTATAAATATGCGGAAGAGAATGGGTTTGACGCCGGAATTTTTGTGAAGGGCCGGTTTTGCGGCATGATCAGCATCCATAATGTCGATACAGTTAATCAAAAAGCAGAGATCGGCTACTGGCTGGATCGAGAGCATGAAGGATTCGGCATTATCACCGCAAGCTGCCGGGCGGTCATCACCCATGCATTTCAGGACCTCGGGCTGAACCGCATCATGATCAGCGCGGCTGAAAAAAACACGAAAAGCAGGGCGGTGGCGGAACGGCTCGGATTTCAGAAAGAAGGACTGACGAGAGAAGGCATTTTTGTACAGGGCGCCTATCATGACACGGTGAACTACAGCATGCTGAAGCGGGAATGGAGCGAAGATCGGCAGAAGAGCACATTTCTTGGTTTAAATGTCTCCCCAATGTGGAAAAGTAACAGCGGAGACGTTAAAAAGGAGTGATTCTTCATGAATCAAAATGAAATCAAAGAAAAAGTGCTTGAAGTACTGGATCATCATAAAGTCGGTTCGCTTGCGACGGTAGAGCAAGGCAAACCGCATTCACGCTACATGACATTTTTCCATGACGGCTTAACGATTTACACGCCGACGAGCAAAGACACTCATAAAGCGGAAGAAATTGAAAACAATCCGAATGTTCATATTCTGTTAGGGTATGACTGTGAAGGATTCGGTGACGCTTATGTGGAAGTGGCCGGAACCGCCAAACTGAACAACTCAGCAGATTTAAAAGAAAAGCTGTGGGATCCGAAACTGGAACGCTGGTTTGACGGAAAAGACGATCCGAACCTGGTGATTCTCGAAATTGAACCGAAGCAGATCAAGCTCATGAACGCGGGTGAAAAAACGCCGGCCGAGCTGGAACTTTAATAAATCATTTGATTATTCAGGGGCAATCTGTTATACTTAACTGCTAAGTGACAACATGCAAATAAAAAAGAAAGTAAACTTCTTTTTTCTGTTTTGATATAGAAGCTTCAGGCTTCAACGGACAGCTTGAAAAAAAGCTGAGCTTATTCTTTTCCTTCTGATATTCGCCCCTAACGAAGAGATGGAAAAAAGACTTTTTGTTTTACAATTCACACCGGCGCGGCTTCGGAGCCGCAGTGACGATTGAGAGGTAGGGCTTTCGTTGTCTTGTGTTCAAGAACTTCCATGGTGTTTACTTTCGAAGAATGATTCTGTCGGAACTGTTAATACGAATCACCCGCAGGCTAAGGCGGGCAACCATATATTATTTATTTGCGTAAGAAAAGAATAAGACAAAACCGCGCCGGACATCCGGGCGGTTTTTTTATGTAAACGGCCGAAACCTTGCCGCAGTCTGCAGAGTCTAATCAGTATGAAAAGATTTGGAGGAATCATACATTGCACGTTATTACTTCACAAGTACTGTTTATCTTCTGTTTTCTGCTGCTGATACATTCGATTGAAACGCTTGCCTATGCAACACGGCTTTCCGGCGCGAGAGTCGGATTTATCGCGTCCGCGCTGTCATTATTTAATGTCATGGTTATTGTGTCGCGCATGTCAAACATGGTTCAGCAGCCGTTTACCGGACATCTGATTGATGCCGCCGGATCAAACGCTCTGTCTGTTGTGGGCGCTCAGTTTCGATTTTTAATATTCGGCTCCACGGTCGGAACGATGCTCGGCATCTGTCTTTTGCCGACATTCGTCGCGTTATTCTCCAGGGCGATTATACACTTGGCGGACGGAGGAGGCTCCGTCATGCAGGTATTTAAAAAAGGATTTTCACTGAACGGGCTGAAGCATGCGCGTTCTTATATCAGACTGCCGTCAGTCTCCTATTTAAAGGGGCTTCAATTCCGAATGATCCCGAAACGCTTGTTTGTCATTAATATGGTCATTACGTCTATTTACACGATCGGTGTTCTGTCCGCTCTGTACGCCGGCCTTCTGGCGCCTGAGCACAGCACGACGGCCGTTATGGCATCAGGCTTAATCAACGGCGTTGCGACTATGCTGCTGGCCGTGTTTGTTGACCCGAAAGTCTCCGTACTGGCAGACGATGTGGCGAAGGGCAAGCGCAGCTACGTCTCCTTAAAATGGACCTCATTGACGATGGTCACATCAAGGGTCGCGGGCACGCTTCTCGCCCAGCTCGTATTCATCCCCGGCGCTTATTATATCGCCTGGGTGACGAAATGGATGTAACGCATGAAAAAAGCTCCTCTGCAGAAGAGGAGCTTTTTATTGATAATTTCTCAGGCCGCGATCATAAATAAAATTACCGAACGGAATAAAGGCCGCGATAAAACCGGCGGCTGACCATTTCACATGCCATTTGACAGTAAACGCCGCATACGCCAGCACCGCCAGATAAATGATAAACAAACCGCCGTGAATGGAACCGGCAATGGTGACGGCGAGCGGATGATGAGCCCAATACTTCAGCGGCATCGCGATAAACAGCAGCACCAAAAGCGACATTCCTTCAATAAACCCCATCGTGCGAAGTCTGCCGATCGGCGTGTGTAACATACAGCTCCCTCCTGTCGGACATCTTTTTTCCTCTATACTATAAGCAAAGGGCAGTCCTAATATGACCATTTCGCGTCAGTTCCTGAAAAAACCTTCATGATTTCAGCCTGTTGTTCTTGTCATTTTTCGGATTTCTCTTGATAATATAGCCAAAAGGGTAAGGAAGGACTACAGTCATGAAACTAGATAATGTGGATCTGAGCATCATTAAAGAGCTGCAGCAGGACAGCCGCCTGTCCATGCGGGAGCTGGGCAGAAAAATCAAATTGTCAGCCCCGTCCGTCACAGAGCGTGTCAGACAGCTTGAATCCTTCGGCGTTATTAAGCGCTATACATTGGACATTGATCAAAAAAAGATCGGGCTCCCCGTCTCCTGCATTGTCGAAGCGACGGTGAAAAACGGAAAATATGATCAATTCAAAACCTACATTCAATCCATTCCCAACATTGAATTTTGTTTTCGGGTCGCCGGGGCGGCGTGTTATATGCTGAAGATTAACGCGGACAGTCTGGAAACGATCGAACACTTCATCAACCGCACCTCTCCGTATGCCCAAACCGTGACCCACGTCATTTTCTCAGAAATTGACACAAAAAACGTCCTCGATTAGAGGGAGCGTGAGGAAGTCTGTTATAATAACAGGATGAGTGTGAAAGAAAGAGAAGTGAAAAGCATGTCAAAAACAGTTGTATTAGCTGAAAAACCTTCAGTCGGCCGGGACTTGGCCCGCGTTCTGAAGTGTCATAAAAAAGGAAACGGATATCTTGAAGGCGACCGCTACATCGTCACATGGGCGCTCGGGCATCTGGTAACGCTCGCTGACCCTGAAGGATACGGCAAAGAATTTCAATCATGGCGGCTTGAGGATCTTCCGATTATTCCGGAGCCTTTAAAGCTCGTCGTCATTAAAAAAACAGGAAAACAGTTCAATGCGGTCAAAGCTCAGCTTGTCCGGAAAGACGTCAGCCAGATCGTAATCGCTACAGACGCAGGACGGGAAGGGGAACTTGTGGCCCGCTGGATTATCGAAAAGGCAAACGTCCGCAAACCGATTAAGCGGCTGTGGATTTCCTCTGTGACGGATAAGGCGATTAAAGAAGGATTTCAAAAGCTCCGCAGCGGCAAAGAGTACGAAAACCTGTATCATTCCGCTGTTGCCAGAGCGGAAGCGGATTGGATCGTCGGCATCAACGCGACCCGCGCCCTGACCACGAAATTTAACGCGCAGCTGTCATGCGGACGCGTCCAGACTCCGACACTGGCGATGATCGCCAAACGCGAAGCGGATATTCAGGCGTTCAAACCCGTTCCTTATTACGGCCTCCGCGCGGCGGCTGATCAGATGACGCTGACATGGCAGGATAAAAAAACAAAACAGACAAGAACGTTCGATCAGACGGTGACCGGCCGTTTGGCAAAAGACCTGCAAGGAAAGCCGGCAGTCATTTCAGAATTGAAAAAAACGGCGAAGAAAAGCTTCGCTCCCGGTCTTTACGACTTGACGGAATTGCAGCGGGACGCTCATAAGCGCTTCGGTTTCTCCGCAAAAGAGACGCTGTCCGTGCTTCAAAAGCTGTATGAACAGCATAAGCTTGTCACTTACCCGCGGACGGATTCCAGATTCCTTTCCGCAGACATCGTGCCGACTTTAAAAGACCGTTTAAACGGTATGGAAGTTAAGCCGTACGCCCAGTACGTCAATCAAATACTGAAGCGGGGCGTCAAAGCGCATAAAGGATTCGTCAATGATGAGAAAGTATCGGATCACCATGCCATCATTCCGACAGAGGAGCCGCTGATCCTTTCAAGCCTCAGCGACAAAGAACGAAAGCTTTACGATCTGATTGCCAAACGTTTTCTCGCCGTGTTAATGCCGGCGTTCGAATACGAAGAAACAAAGGTCACAGCCGATATCGGCGGCGAAACATTTACCGCAAAAGGGAAAACGGTTCAATCGCCTGGCTGGAAAGCCGTGTATGATATGTACGAGGATGACGACGATCATGAGGAAGACAAAGACCAGACGCTCCCGGATCTTCAGCAGGGGCAGCGCCTCACTGTCTCATCATTGAAAGAAACGAGCGGTCAGACGAAACCGCCGGCGCGCTTTAATGAAGGCACGCTGTTATCCGCGATGGAGAACCCAAGCGCCTTTATGCAGGGAGAAGAGAAGAACCTTGTGAAAACATTGGGTGAAACCGGCGGACTCGGAACAGTCGCCACCCGCGCTGATATCATTGAAAAACTGTTCAACAGTTTCTTGATCGAGAAAAAAGAAAAAGATATTTTCATTACGTCAAAAGGGAAGCAGCTCTTACAGCTCGTCCCGGAAGATTTAAAATCGCCGGCCTTAACCGCTGAGTGGGAGCAAAAGCTCTCCGCCATCGCAGCGGGCAAACTGAAATCCGCCGTGTTCATTAAAGACATGAAAACATATGCGGGCAAAACGGTGAAGGAGATCAAAAACAGCAGCCAGACTTTCAGACATGACAACATTTCAGGCACCGCCTGCCCTGATTGCGGCAAAATGATGCTTAAAGTCAACGGCAAACGCGGCACGATGCTCGTATGTCAGGATCGTGAGTGCGGCAGCCGGAAAACGCTGGCAAGAAAAACAAACGCCCGCTGTCCGAACTGTCATAAGAAAATGGAGCTTCGCGGCCAGGGCGAAGGCCAAACCTTCGCATGTGTATGCGGCCACCGGGAGAAACTGTCCGTCTTTGAAAAGCGGAAGGCGAAAGATAAATCCGGACGCGCATCCAAGCGGGACATTAACTCTTATATGAAAAGCCAAAACAAAGAGGAGCCGATGAACAACGCGCTGGCAGAACAGCTGAAAAAACTCGGCCTGGATAAATAGATCAGAGAAAGGCAGCATTTGTAAAGAAATGCTGCCTTTTGTTGTGTTTTTTACTGTAATGGGAATACGATCCATGTGAAGAGGGAAAAGGTGAGAGGCGGCGCTTCCATTTAAAATTTTCCAATGTGAAAAAATGCTAGTATTCTTTTATCGTTTCCTTTATAGTAAAAATACTTTGTGAAAAAATAAGATATGGGTCTAAAAAAGGGTTTGTAAAATAGGAGGATGGACTGTGAAGCAATTCGTTTTTCGTCTGATGATCCTTTTGATTTCGATCGTTCTGACGGCGGGGTGCGCGGAGGCCGGACCTGAAAAACAGATGGCGGCCGAACCGTCCGGACCGCTTCAGCCCGCAGAGCATTTTATTTATCATAAATTGATGAACGGGCGGGGGATGATCCGGACGAACATATCCGGTGAGCCGGAATATTTATCTGAGTCTCTCGGACTATGGATGGCATTTTTGCTGAACAGGAAAGATGAACGGCAGTTTCAAGCGCAATATCAGCTTCTCACCGATTCGTTTCTGACGAAAAACGGGCTCGTGTCGTGGAAGATTGACGGGAATAAAGCGAGCGGCACCAATGCCTTAATTGACGATTTCAGAATCATGAACTGTCTGAATGAGGCCGGAACCCTGTGGGGAAACAGTGAATACGGGAAAACAGCGGTGCAGATCGGGAAGGCGCTGGAAAAATACAATACAAATGACGGGTATTTTACGGATTATTATGATGCCGCTTCAAATGCCGCATCAAAGACCGTGACCTTGTCCTATGTTGACCCCGGCGCCTTACAGATGCTCAGAGAAAAAGGGATTATCGATGAGAAAACGGAAAACCGGAACCTTGATGTTCTCAATCATGCGCCCCTGAAAAATGGTTTTCTGCCGAAATCATTCAATACCGAAACAAAGGAATACAAATATGACAGCGAAGTGAATGTCATCGACCAGCTGTACGCCGCCGTGAATCTGAAGCGGGGCGATGGCAAGGCTGCCGCGCTGTCAAAATGGATGATAGAGGAATTTAAGTCGCGCGGACAGCTGTACGGACGATACAGCGCAGACACGAAGGAGCCGGCGGTTCAGTACGAATCACCGTCCGTTTACGCCCTGGCCGTTCTTTTTTTAGCAGAACAAAAAGCTGATCCGGCTGTCATCAAGCCGCTTTATGAAAGAATGACTTCATTTGAAACACTGGACACGCTGAAACCCGATTACGGCGGCTATATGAGCGGGAGCGATACACATTCTTTCGATAACCTGCTGCCGCTTCTGGCTGAAAGGAAATTGTTTAATGAAAATATCATTCAATGAATCACAAAAACTGTGCAGCTACACAGCAGTTATGCTGGTGCTGCTGTCTTTTTTTATTTACTATGCGTCTCAGCAATCCGCAGGGCTTCTGATAACCTGCATCACATTGCTTGTTGCGGGAGCCGGTATATGGTTCGGGGCAATCTACGCGCTCGTCATGACCTTACTCGTCTTATTTGTTCTCGGCAGCCTGCTCCTGTGGTTTCAGACCGGGAGCTTTATGGCGTCTGCCGATGCCGAAAGTCTGCAGGTGCTGGTCATTTGGGGGATTGCGCTGCTGCTCTTTTCTTACATAGCGGGAAGGATTCACGAGTTGGCGAAGGGGCTTGAACGCTCAGTGAAACAGCTGCGTGAAGAGATTACGAGCTTTGTCGCCGTCGACAGGGTGACCGGCTTTGACAACCATCTGCGGATGAAGCTGGAGCTTTCCGAGGAAATCAAGCGGGCGGAACGCTACGGCAATTCCTTCGTCTTTTTGCTGCTGCACATGCATTATTTCAAGGAATTCAAATCCCTGTACGGAGAAAAAGAGACCGATCGGCTGCTGGCGTTTATCAGCCGCCAAATCCGGTCAAGCGTTCGGGAAACAGACAAAAAATTCAGGCCGTCCGCCGAACGGTTCGGCATCGTGCTGACCCATACGCCTGAAGAAAACATGCCGGCCGTTCTGGCGAAGCTGAAAAAGGAATTGGATACGTACCGGCTGCAAAACGGTAAATACGTCTCCATCACCTTCCGTGTATGTTACTTGGCGTACCGAAAGGATTTACAAACGGCCGAGCAATTTTTAAATGAACTGGAAAACGAGATGATGATGAATGAACTCTAAATGGATACGTCTCTTACTCTCGGCGCTTTTCATGATTTCGGCCGTTTATGTTCCCCGTCCGGCGGAAGCAAAAGACAAAAAGGACGGTATTCTCATTATTTATACAAGCACGGACGGCAAAGAAACCGCTGAGGTCAAAATGCTTGATCTGACCGCGGGCCATTTCTCATCCGCCGTCACCGTGAAAAGCGACGGAGACATCACAGCCGCGGACTTCAAAAAGAATCGGCGCGTCATCTATTACGGCGTCACGAAAAAAAAGCTCAGCACATCATTTGTGTCACTGATCAGCAGCATGCCGCAGCAGCTTATCAGCATCGGCTATAACGCCGGACAGTTCCGCCAATTTGCGGGGTTGTCCCTGACAGAAAAAGAAACGGTATACCGCATTTACGGCAAAAAAGAAAAAACAGACATGCCGCTTGAAAAAGGGATGTCCGTGCTCGGCGTATCGGGAGTAAAAGGAAAGTCCCTTTATACATACCGGTCCGGTGACGGCAGCACCCGCCCTTTTATGTGGAAAACGGCGCGCTCTGACTATTATTTCGGTGTGACGAGCCTGTTAAATGATTCGTTTCTGACGGCGAAAGCGATGCGAAGCGCATTCGGAGAATCACAGGGCGGCACCCTCCTTTACTTGCGGCTTGAAGACATCAGTCCGATGTCAGATGAAACATTGCTTTACGAAGCGGGCGCTTATCTGCATAAAAGACACATTCCGTTTATTCTGGCGGTCATTCCGGTCTATCTCAATCCGGAAAACGGAGAAAAAGTATACCTGGCGGACAAGCCGAAAATGGTAAGTGTCCTGAAAAAACTTCAGCAAATGGGCGGCAGCATCATTATTCACGGCTACACGCACGCTTACCGATACAGCGAAACGGGAGAAGGCTTTGAATTTTGGGATGCCAAAGCGGATCAGCCGATTACGTCAGAAAATGCGGATGATACTCCGGTCAAGCTTGAAAAGGAACAGGATTTTCCGAATGAAAAAGCGTACCGGGCGTATGTGAAGCCTTTCCGTGAAAAAGAAAACATCTACACGAGAACGAAGCTGGAGCAGGCGATTGACGATCTGACAGAGCTCGGCCTTTACCCGCTGTCATTCGAAGCGCCGCACTACACGATGTCTGAAGAAGGCTACAAAATCGCATCTTCTTATTTCTCCAGCATTTTCGGACAAGTGCAGCTCAGCGGCGCGACGTGGAAAACCTCGGGCGCCCCTCCGTTCGTCTCAAAGCCGGCTATGCTGGACGGGATGACGCTGTACCCTGAAACAATCGGTTATGCCGATAACTCAAAGGAAAATCCGCTCGGAGATATGGAGAATCATATTTCTCAGATGATTGATTTCGGCGGCGGAACGGCGGGCGGTTTCTACCATCCGTATCTCGGCATGAAATACCTTCCCGAGCTCGTCAATCAGATGGAGCGGATTCCCGGCGGCGAGTGGCTCGATCTGAAGAAAACAAAGCAAACGGTAACGTCGGACAGCGTCAGGATCAAAACGGACGGAGACGGAACCATTCATGTGGAAAACAAGATTCATCCGGTAACGGCCTTTTTCAATCATCACCAGCAGACGCCTCTTGAAAAAGCGCTTTGGATTCTCTCCGGCGTGGTGTTATTGTTTATCATCATGTTCGCCTGCTACGTCCTTTATTTGCGCGCCACATTAAAAAAACGAATCTTTAAGGAGAGAAGAAGCCTTGAGTAACATTCTGTTTTTTATCTCATTAAGTTTAATATGGGTGATGCTTCTCTATCACATGTTTCTGATGCAGGGCGGATTCAGGCATTATATGACCTTCGAACGGAACATTCCGAAATGGCGCGCAAAGATGGGGGAGCTCCCGAAGGTCAGCGTGCTCATCCCCGCGCATAACGAGGAGGTCGTCATCAGGCAGACGCTGAAGGCGATGGTGAACCTGTATTATCCGAAAGACAGGCTTGAGATCATTGTCGTTAATGATAATTCCTCCGACCGGACGGGAGACATCGTCAATGAATTTTCCCGTCAGTATGACTTCATTAAAATGGTCATCACAAAGCCCCCGAACGCCGGAAAAGGAAAATCTTCGGCGCTGAACTCAGGGTTCGCGGAATCGAACGGAGACGTGATCTGCGTGTATGATGCGGACAATACGCCGGAAAAAATGGCGGTGTACTACCTGGTTCTCGGTCTGATGAATGATGAGAAAGCGGGAGCGGTTGTCGGGAAATTCCGTGTTATCAATGCGGCGAAAACGATCCTGACGAAGTTTATCAATATTGAAACCATCTGTTTTCAGTGGATGGCGCAGGGCGGCAGATGGAAATGGTTCAAAATCGCCACCATCCCGGGAACGAACTTCGCGATCAGGCGGAGCATTATCGAACAGCTCGGCGGCTGGGATGATAAGGCGCTGGCGGAGGATACCGAGCTGACCATCCGCGTGTATAATCTCGGCTATCATATCCGCTTTTTCCCGGCGGCTGTGACATGGGAGCAGGAGCCTGAGACATGGAAGGTCTGGTGGCGTCAGCGGACAAGATGGGCGCGCGGCAACCAGTACGTCGTTCTTAAGTTTTTATCCCAATTTTTCAAGCTGAAACGCAAGCGGATCATCTTCGATCTGTTTTATTTCTTTTTTACGTATTTTTTGTTTTTCTTCGGTGTGATCATGTCAAACACGATTTTTATCATCAATCTTTTTTACGACCTGCATCTGACAGTCGGGTTTTTGGCGATGATTTTGTGGATACTGGCCTTTTTCCTGTTTATGACTGAGGTCATGATTACTTTGAGCATTGAAAAAACAGAAATGAACAAACAAAACTTCTTTATCGTATTTCTGATGTACTTTACATACTCCCAGGCTTGGATCGTGCTCGTCATCTGGTCATTATTCACAGAGATCAAGCACCGCTTGTTCAAGCAGGAAGTCAAGTGGTACAAAACGGAGCGATACAATCAAAATAAAAGCGGGTGACCTTTTTGAAAAAAGCGATCATATTGATAACTGGCCTTTTGCTATTGATGTATAACGGGCAGGCGGCCGCGGCCCGGGAGCTGAAAACGGACGGTTCCGCCCTCGGAACAAGCGCCGGCGCAAAAGAGCAGCAGGCGCTGACTGGCGATCTGATGACACTGTACGGGGCGAAAGACAGCTCAGAGCTGACCTATCAGATTCCTGCGGGAGCTTCGAATGCCGATCAGTCGCTTCTGATTGATTACGAGGCGTCAAACTTATTAATTGCCCCGTCTTCTTTAACCATCGCCATTGATGATGAACCCGTCAAATCCATAAAGCTTGACGGCAGCTCCAAGCGGAAAACGGTGAAGCTCAATCTCAGCAAAAGCCAATCCGCCCAAGGCTATCACAATGTATCATTACGATTTTACGGCGTATTAAAAGAGGGCGTCTGCGTCAGGCAGGATACGTCAGGCAACTGGATAAAAATTTATCCGGACAGCCGCCTTGTGCTTTCAGAAGCAAGCAAGTCAAAGGGAGCGGATCTCGGCCATTTCCCGTATCCGTTTGCCCAATCAGGCAATACGGGTGAAGAAACCGATATTATCCTTCCTGACAAACCGACCTCGGCGGAAGCTGAAGCCGCAGTCAAAACAGAAGGATTTCTGAAAACGGCAGACAGCAGGCTGAAGGTATCCTATGTAAAAGAATCCGATGCCGGCAAAATCAGCAATCCGTCAATTGTCATCGGCGCTGATCAGCATTGGAACGGGAAAATAAAAGAGCTTTTCGAACGGGGGAACTTCAAAGCGGAAGACAACAAACTCCTTCTCGCCGAACGGGTTCTGACATCAGGGGACAAACGGCAGCCCGTCCTGTTTGTCACGGCGCACTCAGACAAAACGCTGGCGGATAAAATCCGCGTCATCACAGACAGCGCTTATTCAAGCCAGCTGGGCGGAGATACTTTGACAATCGGCCGCCTTCAGCCCGCTGCGGAAAAGACAGGCAATAAACTGACATTAGAGGACTTCGGCGCGGGAAATGTAACGGTCGGATCAAACAAAACGGCGTCAGAGCACTTCTTTTACCCTGCGGCGGCCGCTGTTGATAAAGACGGTAAGGTCAAGCTTTCACTTACATTAAAGACGTCGGAATCGATCCGGACGAAGGCGGATTCAGCTAATGACGCCGAGAGAGCGGAGCTGAACGTCATGATCAACGGACAGCCGAATGCGGTGCGCCTTGATGATCTCGGCAATCAAGATAAAGATGGCTTTTACCACGTCTCAATCCCGATTGATCCGAAGCTTTTGCGAAGCAGCAGGTACATTGATCTGCAATTTGTCACATCAGGTTTGAAACATAACAACCCGTGTATCGACCGTGACGAAAATAAATGGGTCTATATTGATAAAAGCAGCATGCTGACGTATCCGGTAAGTGATGCGGCGCAGAAAGCGGATTTCGGGCAATGGCCGCTCCCGTTTGCGGGCGGCGTGAAAGAGAAAACAGTGATCGTCATCCCGGATAATGTAAACATACAGACACTGAAAGAACTTTCTCTGGTGGCGGATTCATTCGGAAACGGCTTTACCGTAAAGACGGCATCAGACATGAAGGAAGCGGATGCCAAAGGCCGGAATGTTGTGTTTATCGGAGGCCTGCCGCAAATTCCGCTTTTGAAATCAAACGCCTCTAAGCTTCTCGTGCCGTCAGACCGCAGCGGCGCGTACGATGTTTCTCCGTTTCAGATGCTGAATGAGACAACGAAACAAGTCGCGTTTACCCAGGAATCACCTTGGGACTCCGGCCGAAGCATCGCTGTTTTTGCTCCGTTATCAGGCAGCGGCGCGTCTGTCACAAAAGAGCTGATCAGCTTTTTAGACAGCACAAGCGATGCCGCAACCGTCGTCAACGAAACGGCCGGCAAGCAGCTGTTTTCAAACCATCAGCAAATCAAATCCGACGACAGCAGTCCATCGCCTGATACGAAAAGCCGTTCCGCAGCACTGAACGTCACGTATATCGCTGTTTTCGCGGCGCTTATAATTATTGCGGCCGGTCTGATCTGGCTGACGGCAAGAAGGAAAAAAAGAAAAGCGGACAATGAAAAAAGTGAAGAGTAATGAAGGAAAAAGAGGCCGTTAACAGGCCTCTTTTTTTGTATTTTTATTTCCATTTTTGGCGGTGATTTTTTTATTTTTGAAACAGCATAAAAGCCCCTTTACAACTGAACGGGACGGGAGTATGATCTCTTTTATAATCTATATCGCTTAATCTGTAATCAGAGCGGGGGAACCAATTTGCGGCGCGTCATGCCGCTTGGGGTGAATCCTTTTTCAGGTAGGGCCAACTCTCATCAGCCCGAATCCGACAGCTAACCTCGTAAGCGTTCATGAGAGGAGATGAATGAAACCTGTGCACGATTATGGCGCAGGGGCATCCGTTTGCCTCTGTGTCTTTTTGCTGTGCCGAAATATGGCATGCAATCGTTATTCAGAGACATCATAGCAGTAAGGGTTTGTAAATCAAACGGAAAATGAAAAAAAGGGGAAGACAAAAAATGTACCATTCAATCAAAAGATTTTTGATTGGGAAACCGCTGAAATCACAGGCGGCCGGAGAGCAGAAACTCACGAAACTCAAGGCGCTCGCCATGCTTTCTTCAGACGCGCTGTCATCAGTTGCTTACGGAACGGAACAGATTCTGATCATTTTGGCTGCGGTAAGCGCGGCCGCGTTTTGGTATTCCATTCCGATCGCAGCGGGTGTTCTCATTTTGCTGCTTGCTTTGATTCTGTCCTACAGACAGATTATTTACGCTTATCCGCAAGGCGGAGGCGCTTATATGGTTTCTAAAGAAAATCTTGGTGAGAAGCCCGGCCTGATTGCGGGCGGCTCATTGCTTGTTGATTATATTCTGACGGTGGCGGTAAGCATTTCTGCCGGAACTGACGCGATTACATCGGCATTTCCGGCTTTGCACCCGTATCATTTGCTCATTGCTGTTTTGCTTGTGATTCTGATTATGATTTTAAATTTGAGAGGGCTGTCAGAGTCGGCGTCCATTTTGGCGTATCCCGTCTATCTGTTTGTGGCGGCGCTTGTCCTTTTGATCGTCGTCGGACTGTTTAAGCTCATGACGGGGCAGGTTCATCCGGCCGAGCATACACCGATCGGCACGCCCGTAGCGGGCATCACGCTGTTTTTGCTGCTGAAGGCCTTTTCATCCGGCTGCTCGGCACTGACCGGTGTGGAAGCCATTTCAAACGCGATCCCGGCCTTTAAAAATCCTCCGGCGAAAAACGCGGCCCGCACTTTGGCCATGATGGGGATTCTGCTGGCGATCTTATTTACGGGGATTACGGTGCTGGCGTACGGCTACGGCACGGGTCCGAAGCCTAACGAGACCGTTATTTCACAAATCGCCGCGGAAACTTTCGGACGCCATACGGTGTATTATTTCATTCAAGGCGTTACATCATTGATTCTTGTGCTTGCGGCGAATACGGGCTTTTCCGCATTTCCGCAGCTGGCGTTTAATTTAGCGCGCGATCAGTATATGCCGAGAATGTTTACGGTACGAGGCGACCGGTTAGGCTTTTCAAACGGCATCATCTTTCTCGGTATCGCGTCCATCCTGCTCATTCTTTTATTCGGCGGCCGCACGGAACATTTAATTCCGCTTTATGCCGTCGGCGTGTTCATTCCGTTTACGCTGTCGCAGACGGGAATGTGCATCAAGTGGATCAGGCAGAAACCGAAGGGCTGGGCGGTAAAAATGCTGATCAACTCATGCGGCGCCGCCATTTCATTTATGGTGCTGTGTATTTTATTCGCGACGAAGTTCAATCTTGTCTGGCCGGTGCTGTTATTCATGCCTGCTGTCGTCATGCTGTTTTTCGTCATTAAAAATCACTACACCGCGGTCGGCGAACAGCTGCGGGTCGTTGATCAGCAGCCTGAGGAAATCAAGGGAACCGTCGTCATCGTGCCTGTCGCCGGTGTCACCACCGTCGTCCAAAAATCGATTCAGTATGCGAAATCATTATCGGATCAGGTCATTGCGGTTCATGTTTCCTTTGACAGAGAACACGAAAAAAAGGTGGAAAAGCGCTGGGAAGAGCTTCATAACGGCGTCCGCCTCGTCACCCTGCATTCCTCATACCGCAGTCTGGTTCACCCGTTTGATAAGTTTTTGGAAACGGTCGAACAAAAAGCGAAAAAAGAACAGTTCTCCGTGATGGTGCTGTTTCCGCAATTTATTACGAAAAAACGCTGGCAGACCATCCTTCACAACCAATCAGCCTTCTTGCTCCGCGTCCGGCTGTTTTGGAAGAAGGACATCATTGTCGCCACCCTGCCGTATCATTTTAAAAAGTAACGGCAAAGACCGCAGGCTGAAATGCCGCGGTCTTTTTTGTAAAGGAGGACGACATGGCACAAGGCGCGTTTGTCATCATACAAAATGAGGGGCGGGAGATATTGCTCGTAAATCGAAAAGATATTCCCTTATGGGATTTGCCCGGGGGCAGGGTCGCAGAAGGTGAAATACCTGAAGCCGCAGCCGTCAGAGAGGCCTTCGAAGAAACCGGTTATAACGTGACCATTCTGCATAAAGCGGGTGAGTATGAAAGGCCGGCATTTGAAGATACACAGCATGTATTCATCGGAGCCATTACCGGAGGAACACCGCTGATGAACGGATCGGAAACCGCCGATTTACGCTGGTTTTCCCAAAACCGGCTGCCGCTGTTCATGGTGCCGAACAGAAAACGGCAAATAAAAGACGGACTCAATGGGGCGGCAAATCGTAAGGCAGTCCTTAAAGACCGAAATCTGTTATCCATCCTTGATCGGCTGAGAAAAAAGCTGAGAGTATAGCCCGTGTTTCAACCCGTATGAAAAAGGGGATGAATACAGGTAAAAGGAGGATGCAGTATGCCAAGTAAAACAGCAGGACACGTAATGACGGAGCTGCTTGAACAATGGGGAGTCGGTCATATATACGGCATTCCCGGAGACAGCATTAATGAATTTATCGAAGAACTGAGACATGAACGAAATAACCTGACATTCATCCAAACCCGGCACGAAGAAGTCGCAGCCCTGGCTGCCGCGGCTGAGGCAAAACTGACCGGGCAGATCGGTGTCTGCCTTTCAATCGCAGGACCGGGGGCCGTTCATCTGCTGAACGGTTTATACGACGCCAAAGCGGACGGCGTTCCGGTGCTGGCGATTGCGGGACAGGTGGCTTCCGATGAAATCGGCCGTGACAGCTTTCAGGAAATCAAATTAGAGCAGATGTTTGAGGACGTGGCGGTATTCAACCAGCAGGTACATACGGCAGAAGCGCTGCCCGATCTTCTGAATCAGGCGATCCGCACGGCTTACAGCAAAAAAGGCGTTGCCGTTTTAACCGTTTCTGATGATTTATTCGCGCAAAAAATCAAACGGGAGCCGGTTTACACATCGCCGATATACCTCAAAGCCGATATAGAGCCGAAAAAAGAACATCTCGTGACATGCGCGCAATATATTAACAACGCAAAAAAACCGGTCATTCTCGCCGGCCAAGGGTTAAAATCAGCAAAAGAGGAGCTGCTCGCATTCGCCGATAAAGCGGCCGCTCCGATTGTGATCACCCTTCCGGCAAAAGGCGTCGTGCCTGACAGCCATCCCCACTTTCTCGGGAATCTCGGGCAAATCGGCACAAAGCCCGCCTACGAAGCAATGGAGGAATGCGATCTGCTGATCATGCTCGGCACATCGTTCCCGTACAGGGATTATCTCCCGGATGATACGCCCGCCATTCAGCTTGATTCGGATCCGGCGAAAATCGGCAAGCGCTATCCCGTCAATGCGGGAATCGTCAGTGATGCGGCTCTGGGGCTGAAAGAGCTGACGGAATACATTGAATATAAAGAAGACAGAAGATTTTTGGACGCCTGCACCGAGCACATGAAGCATTGGTGGAAGGAAATCGAAAAGGATGAAACCGAAGCGACTCATCCGCTCAAGCCGCAGCAGGTCATTGCCCGGCTTCAGGATGCGGCCGCAGAGGACGCCGTCCTGTCAGTGGATGTCGGAACGGTTACAGTGTGGATGGCCCGCCATTTTAAAATGAAGAAGCAGGACTTTATCGTCTCAAGCTGGCTCGCCACAATGGGATGCGGGCTTCCGGGAGCGATTGCCGCAAGCCTTGCCGAACCTGATCGGCAGTCCATCGCCATTTGCGGAGACGGCGGATTTTCAATGGTGATGCAGGATCTGCCGACGGCTGTTAAATATAAACTGCCGATTACGGTTGTCATATTAAACAACGAAAATTTAGGCATGATTGAATATGAACAGCGGGTCAAAGGCAACATTGACTACGTCACCCAGCTGCAAAATATGGATTACGCCGCCTTTGCAGAAAGCTGCGGGGCAAAAGGCATCAAAGTGACGAAACACGAGGAATTGGCTCCCGCTTTTCATGAAGCGCTCAACTCAAATGAGCCGGTCGTCATCGACGCCGTCATCGGCGACGAGCCGCCGCTTCCGGGAAAAATCACTTACGGCCAAGCGAAGGGCTTCAGCAAATACATGCTGAAAAACTTCTTTGAAAACCAAAAAATCGAAATGCCGTCACTCAAGAAAAGCTTAAAACGGCTGTTTTAAGAAGCCGGTGGTTATAAAAAAATTAACAGGCAGCATGCCTGTTAATTTTTTTAGGCTTTCTTATTGATGATTATTTCTTTACTGCCCCCCTTCCATGGTAAGGAAGTGGTCAGCAGTTTGACCCGCTTGGAAGCTTAGAGGACGGGAACCGTAACCGAAAGTATATCGTATTAAAATCTCCGGAAACGGTAAAGGAGGTCGTAAAATTCGCAGCTGGCGAGCGATGGCTGATCAAAAAACTCGTGATGGATCAGCGCGGTTTCATCTGAAGAACAGCCAGAGAGCGGTCACAACAGCGATCATAAAGTAATCTCCATCTTTCAGTTTAGTTCCATTTTTGACAAACACATGTGCCGTCCGGTTCGTCTTTGTCCCTTTCGGAGTTTTAAGCGCAATGTTCTTCCCTATATTGTAATAAACAATTTTAAACAAATAATATGCCAGCGAACAGAATAAAAAGAGCAACATGAACTTGCCAATAAACAATATCATGTTTCATTACTCCTTTTTGCCGTTTTGCCGTTTGAATATATGACGGAAAAGTCAGGATGTTATATAAAAGGAGAAGTATTTTACCGAGGCTGGTGTTAAACATTAATGAACGGTTCGCCGCAACATCCCCAGATCCGGAACAATTTCAAAACGAAAGAGAAGCCCGAGGATTATTAAAAACAGACCCTAATTTGTCCGCTTTTTTTTGAACATTTGATCCAAGATGAACATAAAGAGAGTGAATAAGAAGGACACCGTAATCATATCTATCAGAGATAGATTAGAGGTTTCTTTTATTAGTAGCAGCCATACCACCTGCAAAACTAAAGAAATAGAAAAATAAGATATATATGTCATGATCCTCATATTTGTTACCCCCTTAGCCTAATTTCTCTTTTGTGATCTTATCCAAATTAGTAAAAAGGATATCCAATCCCGAAAATAAGAAAGTGATGAACAATGAAAGAAGAATTTCTCCACCTTGAAATATAGATATGTTCTCAATGATATGATTGGAAACGTATTGGATTGAGAAGTAAACAGCAGCCCATGCAAAAATGAATTCAAGGATATAGGCTGACCAAGCAGGCAATGTCAAAACATGAGTCATTCCTTTTACAATTGCTGTAAGGATAAGCATATAAACTAAAGCTAAAATACTGACGACGACAGAAAATATGTATAAGTCTGAAAGTGAACCATAGATGATATATTCTCCGAAAAAATGATTTACAGTTATAGCTGCAAAATAAATAACTAGGCTGGGTACAGTTATAGCGAAGAACAGGGAGAATCCAATAAGTATGATGAATGCTGCATGAGCTAAGCGGTTTGGCGGTGTATCCACGATCTCTTTTTTTAATAGAAACATAAAAATAAGAGATGAAATCACAAGGCAGCATAAGAAAGTGAGCAAAACAGTAAAAAAGACAGTCATGTGACATCTCCAATGAAAAAGTGCTATTAGAGTGAATCTAACAGCACTTTGCATTTACTTCATACGTATTTTCCTGACGATCATTTATGAATGATTTTAAAAAGCTTTCATTGCTAAAGTTGTCAAATGAGCGAGGTTTTTAGCCTGGCTGTCAGAAAGTCCGGACTTTTTAAGTGAGAGATAAAGATTCTTTTCCACATCAGTCCAGCTTAAGGCGACATACTCGTTCAGCATTTTCTTTAAAACCGGTTCTATATGTTGATTGAAAACGGATTCGAGTTCATTTCTTATTTTCTTTCCCGCTAATTTTTCAACAAGATTGAATAATTTTGTTTTATTTTTCAGCACCTCTCTGATTGCATCTTTGACTGGTTTTGACACAGATGCATCGCTTTGTGCTTTAAGTCCGTAGGAAAATTGCGTATCAGTCTGATAAAAAAATGATTTTGTCGTTCCAGTGGCATTGGCAGTATTATGATGATTTTCTTTAGCTAAGGATGCGGGGACAAAAGCAGTAGTTACAAGGGCTAAAGATGCGGCAAACAGAATGCCTTTAGCTGCGTGTCTAATGGGAAATCCTCCTTTAGAAATGTAGTGTAGAGAGAAATGAAAGACTATGTATTTAGGCGGGACCTGTATGATCCGCTTTGAACATTTTTCCCTCTCAGATACCATTCTATCAATAGGTATTTTTTGGGTAAATAGGATTTTAATACGATATTTTTCTCGCAATTCAAAATTTTTTTGGCAGGATTTATTTTAGCTGCAGTTTCGTGAAATGAACATGGGCTGGAGCCTGCATGTATAGGCTGATTGAGGCGGAATCACATTATCGGAGCGGTTTTTATAATGCAGGCCAGGCTTAGGTAAAAAAAATAAACAGGCGGCATGCCTGTTTATTTTCGTTTGCGTGAAAGAGCGAAGAAAAACGGGAAGGCGGAACCGGCCAAAAACGTACCGAATAAAAACATGCCTCCGATGAACACATGGTAGTTCACCCCGCCGATCCAAAGCCCCGTGATTAAGGAAACGATACTTAATGCGATCATCACAAAGCCGGGAATCAGACGTTTCTTACCCGTTGTCCGATAAGCAAAAAGAGAACAGAAGATGCCGATGACAATCGGCACAATCCACAGATAAAAAAGGATAAATACTGACATAAGCAAAACTCCGATTTTTCTTCTATCATACCAAAAACGCCCGGAAAAAGATACGAACGGCACCCGGCGTCAAAAGAAAAACCGGCCGCTGACGGCCGGTTTTTTTCTAACGGAATGAATCGTAGATCACAAACAGATTAAGCGCGATCACCAAAACCGCAATCAGCCAGGCGAGAGCCGTCACCCATTTTCGGTTCGTCAGGGCGCCCATCAGGCGTTTGTTGCTTGTAAACATAATCAGCGGCACGAGCGCAAAGGAGATGCCGAATGAAAGAACGACCTGGCTCCATACGAGCGCTTCTGTGGCGTTGACCCCCGAGATAATGATGATCATCGGCGGAATGATGGTAATGAAACGCCGCAAATAAAGCGGGATACGGTAACGGATGAAGCCCTGCATGATAATATCGCCTGACAATGTGCCGACAGAAGAGCTTGAAAGCCCTGCGGCCAGCAGCCCGATCCCGAAGAGAATGGCTGAAGCCGGTCCGATATAGTGGCCGAATTGCTGATAGGCCACGTCTAAATCTTCTACATACAGCCCGTTCTTGAAGAAAAGCGCGGCAGCGACGATGAGCATGCTTGCGTTAATCGCCCCGGCGATCACCATCGCGATGAGAATGTCAATCGTCTCGAATCTAAAAATCTTTTTCCGCTCATTATCCGTTTTTCCGACGACACGGCGCTGTGTCAGTGCGGAATGTAAGTAAATGGCATGCGGCATCACGGTTGCGCCGAGTATCCCGGTTGCCAAGAGCACACTGTCCATTCCGTCAATTTTCGGGATAAACAGCCCTTCGAGAACAGAGCCGGCGTCAGGTTTGGCAAAGAAGGTCTGCAGAGCGAAGGCGATCACCACGACAAACAGAAGTCCGGCGATGCCCGCTTCCAGCGCCCGGTAACCCCGGCGCTGCAGCTCTAAAATCGCGAATGATCCGATCGCCGCGATAATGGCCGCTTCAACCATCGGTATGCCGAACAGCAGGTTGAGCCCGAGCGCCGCCCCGATAAATTCTGCCAGGTCAGTTGCCATAATCACCAGTTCACCCTGTATCCACAGCCCGGCGGATACCCATTTCGGATACCGGTCTCTGGCGATTTCCGGAAGGTTTTTACCCGTGGCAATGCCGAGCTTCGCGGAAAGAACTTGGATTAAAAAAGCCATCAAGTTTGAAAAGAGGATGACCCACAGCAGCATATACCCAAATTTCGAACCAGCTGAGATATTCGTAGCGAAGTTTCCCGGATCAATGTAGGCAATCGCCGCGATAAAGGCTGGGCCTAAGAAAGGCAGAAGCCGCTTGAATCCCTTGCTTTTGCCGTCAAGTGCATCCTGCACGGCTTTTGCTTGCAGTGATTGTGCTGAGATGTCTTTGCTCATTATGTCTCACCTAAATTCCGATAGATTTTTAGCTAAATAACAAAAAGTTTCCTAGATGCAAATTATTTTATCTACATCATAAATCCGCTATTATGAGATGTCAAGTTCTTTATGTTCAATAAACCGGTACATTGATGCCCTGTTTTATCTATGATATGTATCCCGCCGAAGAAAGGTCCGAAAATGAAAACGGCATCGTTCCGGGAAAGAAGCGATGCCGTTCGCAAAGCATGTTTCCGCGTCCGATCATGCGCGGATGCGTTGAGCGTTCTTTTAAAAAGGTGAAAAGAGAACACTTGCTCATATCACTTCACAACTTTCTGTCCGGTGCAACTGATCCTGAGGAAAAGACGCAGTATTTCCTCCGTTTTCCCGGGTAAATAGAATAATAATGTTTCTTTCCATTGGAAGATAAAACCTTTCTGTACCATTCAAATGACCTCCGGAAAAACTCCGGCCGCTCTGAATAAACGTTTGAATCAACGATATATCAGTGATTCCAGTCCAATAAACGGCTGTTATCTATCAAAAAAAGAATCGGCATGGTCACTTGCGAAGAAAAGAAGTTGGAGCATTAGACTTATTTCAGTCTCCCGGGCAAAAAAGTATAATAACGTCAGGAAAGCTTTCCGGCCATATGATAAAAGAGGGGGAATTTTCTTGGTACGTCGTTTGTCGATCATTTCTTTAGCCATGATTTTTGCTGTTTCTTTATTCGCTTTTGGCGGCTCTGCATCAGCAGCAGCTTTCAAACCTAAAGCTGAACCGGACGTTTCCATTTTAGCCAGCGGGGGCACAGTCGGTATTTACGGTGCTAATATGCGCTCATGCTCTAAGGTCAGCTGTTCAACGATCACAACATTCTCAAGCGGTAAAAAAATTACAGGTTCTTGGGTCACCGGAGAATATGTTCAAGGCCACTACACCAATTCCAATAAATGGCTGAAAGTCACGTATGCAGGAGCGACAGGCTACGTTTCAGTCACCACACTATCTTATTATTACGGTTTATAAGCAGAAAAACCTCGTTCTCTTGAGAGCGGGGTTTTTCTATATTCCGATTCAATTTCCGCGTTTCGTTTCATCATCGTGTTTCATCAGCTGATCGATTTCTTCTTTAGAAGCGTTTTTTTTCCACTCTTTCGCCTGACTTGTCGCAATGGGAATAGCCCGTCCTTCTTCATAACCCTCATCTACCATCGCATTCGCGATTTCGATCGCTTTTTTCTTCACAGGTTCCTCGAGATTCTTCAATGATTGCGGATAATCCTTCATAGACCAAGGCATGTCTATCACTCCTTTATGAAAAGTGTTTCCCGCCTGAAGAAAAAGAAAACCGCCTCATCAAAAAGAATGACAGCTATTTTTACGAGAGACCAGCAATTTCCGAATAAAATATAAAGGATAAAGAAGCAAGTACAGATTGAATGCCCACCACATGAGATCAAAATCACCGATAAATACCCAAAAGGCAATCGCTTGCAGGCCTGAACAAAAGGTCAGCACAAGTGATATTAATGCGAAAGGGCGCCATAACGCATGTTTCCGTTTATAAAGAAACAAGCTGTACAGCCCGGTCAATGAAATGAAAATATCTAGGGGAAAGAATGACCAGTTCCAGGCCATTATCATGGCGTTATCATAATCTTTAAACGCCATGTTTTTTGGAATCCACTCAAAAAAAGTAACAATCCAATAAATGATAAATCCAATATCTGTAATGAGGAAGAGAACCTTTAACCCTTTCATCATCTGTTTCTGTCCGCATGAACGCTGATGCCGTTTGATGACGTTTCACTTTCAGAAATAAAGTTTAAGGAAACGACACCGATGATGATCAGAAGAACAGAGACAGCTTTTATGACAGAGAACTGTTCATGAAAGAAAAAAATTCCGATCATGGAAATCAGCACGATCCCCATTCCCGACCAGACCGCATACGCGATGGAGACACTTATATATTTCAAAGTCAAAGTAAGAAAACAAAGGCTGCCGATATAAAACAATAACAATAAAATACTTGGAACAAGTTTTGTAAATCCATTTGATAATTTCATGCTGACCGTACCCAATACTTCAAAAATGATCGCTAAACTTAAATAAATCCATTGCATACAGCATTCTCCTTCAATCGTATTATTCAAAATTATACAATATATAGAATTTGAAGAAAATTAATCAATGGAATGTTTTCCGGATAAAAAGTCCGGCCGGGTGTAAAAAGAAAACGCCATAAAGGTATACTATGTAGAAAGAAATCAGAAAGGACGTGCAGGACGGGTGACAGAAGAGCGGACAGACCTGGAAAGACAACTGAGAGACATTCAAAAATGGGAAAAGGCGCAGCAGAGGGCGATGTTCTGGCAAACATTCACCCGCTTGCCGTTTCAGCTTTTGGACAAGCTGACACCGCAATTTATTCAGAGGAAAATCGGACTCATTCTCGATGAAACGGGAACGTTTATTCAGTCAGGCGGACAGTACCTTACATCAGAAAAGCGCATCATGAAAAAGTTTCAAAAACGGCTGCCGCACGGTACATGTCAAACGCTTCACGACATCCGCAATGCGCCGCTTGCCGTCATGGACGAAATCGCAGAAGCCATAGCGCGTACAAGCGTAAAGGCCGCGACGGTGCAGGGAGCCGCAACGGGAGTCGGCGGCGTGTTTACGCTTGCGGCAGACATTCCGGCGATGCTCGGCCTGTCCTTAAAGACGCTGCAAGATATCGCGGTTGCTTACGGCTTTGATCCGAAAGACAAAAAAGAACGCGTGTTTATCGTCAAATTGCTTCAGCTTGCATCCAGTGACGTCATCGGAAAAAAAGCGATCCTGCAAGATTTACGGCAATATGATCAAAACGACCAAACCTATCAGCGCGTCGCCTCGCAAATCCAAGGCTGGCGGGAAGTCGTTTACAGCTACCGCGATACGTTCGCCGCGAAAAAACTGCTGCAAATGGTTCCGGCCGCAGGCATCATCTTCGGCGCGTCCGCCAACCGTTCAGCTTTAGAAAGCATCGCGGAAACAGGCATCATGCTTTATAAAAAACGCCGGATTCTAAAACGCATGAACGATACAGAATGATAAAAAACCACCCGAAAACACATTCAATGTGTTTTCTTTGTTTATCAGTTCTGAAATCGGGAAACCAACAACCAACACCAATTAAAGGAGGAATTCAAAAATGGCACAAGATAATAACAAAATGAGCAGAGAAGAAGCAGGTAAAAAAGGCGGAGAAGCTACAAGCAATAACCATGACAAAGAATTCTATCAGGAAATTGGTCAAAAAGGCGGAGAAGCCACAAGCAAAAATCACGACAAAGAATTCTATCAGGAAATCGGTGAAAAAGGCGGAGAAGCCACAAGCAAAAATCACGACAAAGAATTCTATCAGGAAATCGGTGAAAAAGGCGGAGAAGCCACAAGCAATAACCATGACAAGGAATTCTATCAGGAAATCGGCCAAAAAGGCGGAGAAGCTACAAGTAAAAATCATGACAAAGAGTTTTATAAAGAAATCGGCCAAAAAGGCGGAAACAGACGAAGCAGCTAATAAAAGCATAAAAGGCAGACAACCTGCAGATCAAAAGCGATCCGGCACATCAGCCGGATCGCTTTTGATTTTGGGAAAATCTTGATCTGAGCCGCAAAACCGATACAATAAAATGAAAAAGGGGTTTTTCACTCGTGTCTGACATGCTGAATTTGCTCGCTATCGCCAATAAAGTCAAAGAAAAACACGACAATTTTTCAATCGCGGAGATCAATGACCACTGTGTGCGCCTCGCAGTGTTTACGGGAGAATATGACTGGCACCATCACCCTGACTCAGATGAATGGTTCATCGTTCTGGAAGGTGAGCTGCTGATCGATTTTAAGGACAAAGAAACCGCAGTGCTCAAAGCAAATGACAGCCTGCTCATCCCGAAAGGCACGATTCACCGCACCCGCTCTTACGTCAGAACCGTGAATCTCTGTGTCGAGCATACGCATGCGAAAACAGTCATCACAGAGGAACGGTCATGCTGATCAAAAAGATTGTATGTGAAACAGACGCTGCAAACGCTGAAGCATTTGCGCAAGCACAGTCAAGGTGGGGAGCATTATCATGTGTAAATGGCTTCGTCAGACAGGCAGGCGGCTGGCGGAAAAACGCAGACGGCCTGTTCATCGCAGAGATCATCAGCGTTTGGGAGGACAGACAGGCCTATGATGATTTTATGGAGAACGAACATGACCGCATATACGAAGAAAACGAGCAGAAGGCTGCGATTCTTTCAATAGAAGTGATGCTGTACGAGGGGGATGAACCTGTCATTCACGAGCTGTTACATCACCCCGACATCCGGTACGAACCGGACTGGACAGTTGTGCGCACATAAAAAAAGCCCCTTTAGAGGCTTTTTTATTTTCGTCCGGGAAGCGTGTTGTGGACATACGGCGGGACGGGGTCCAGCTTAGCTATTTCGCCGTGCGCTTTCGGTTCCTTTTCGTATTCAAATGGTTCTCCGTCCGGCGCTGTTTCCTTCAGCCAATTTTGTTCAGCGCTTTCTGCTCCATCTGAGAAATGAATAAGCTTATGGGAGAATGACTGTTTTTCCAGCGCCTTCGGGAATGTGGAAGGAACGATCGGACCTTCCTGTTCTTCTAATTCTTTAATGGCCGCAAGCCATTGGTTTTGATGCATGGTATCGCGGGCCAATAAAAAGCTGAGCATATCTTTCACGCCTTTATCATCGGTCATTTCATACAGGCGTGCGACTTGAAGCCTTCCTTGTGATTCGGCGTTCAGATTGGCGCGGAAGTCTGCCAGAAGGTTTCCGCTTGCGACGATATAGCCTGCGCTCCACGGAACGCCCGTGCTGCTCTCCGGCATGGCGCCGAGTCCTGAGACAATGGCATGATGCGGGTTCATCCCGCCTAAAATGGACCCGATGACCGGATCATCAGCCGCTTTTTCCTGCTCTGCCAGCGGGGCGTCTTCTAACAGTCTCGCAATCATCGTCGCGATCATTTCGACATGGCCGATTTCTTCCGTCGCGGTATCCATCAGAAGATCCTTATATTTTTCATTGCCCCGTGTATTCCATCCTTGGAACAAATATTGCATGGCGACGGATATTTCCCCGTATTGCCCCCCTAAAATTTCCTGCATCTTTTTTGCGAACAGCGGGTCAGGACGATCCGGTTTAGCCGGATGCTGCAGTTTTTTCGTATGTGTAAACATGTCTCCATCTCCTTTTTTGCTCTGTCCCTATTTACTTCCCCGGCGGGAAAAGGGATGAAACGGAGATGGGCGTATTGGTCCTGCTAAGGCTCGCGGCGCAAGGATAACAAATCCTGCACAAGCCCGCGGCCGATCACCTGTTCATATTGTCCGTAAATCGGGTCGAGGCGTTTCATCCATGTGTTCTTTTCAGCTTTGCTCAGCACATGAATATGAATGGATGAATTCTTCTTTATCTCTTCAAGCTGGTCTTTATTCATTTTCTCAGCGGAGGCTTCGTTCCATTCCGTCGTTTCTCTCATCGCCTCCGTTAAGATGGTTCTCGTTTTTTCTGTCTGTGAATTCCAGAAATGCTCGTCGGTCATCACGGCATAACCGAGGTACCCGTGATTGCTGATTGTCAAATAATCTTGAACATTATAAAATTTTTTAGAATAGATATTTGAAATCGTATTTTCCTCTCCGTCTACGAGATTGCTTTCCAAGAGCTGAAACGTGGAATTAAAGGAATCCTGCCGCGGGTGCGCGCCGAGCAGGCGGTACTGGTCTTCGATCACGCTGCTCGGCATGATCCTGAGCGCCTGTCCTTTCAAATCGTCCGGAGAGAAGATCGGCCCTTTATTTGACGTGAGCTGCTTAAACCCGTTCGTCCAGTACGCCAGTCCTTTCAAATGATGCTTTTCTAAAGAAGCGAACAGGCGCGTGCCGATTTTGCCGTTGAGGCCTTCTTGCACGGCTTTATAGTTTGTAAACGCGTACGGCAGATCCAAAACACCCCATTCGGGAGACAGTGATCCGAGCTTTGAGGTGGAGGGGGCGATGAATTGCACGTCCCCGTTTTGGAGGGCGTTTATTTCTTCATTATCTGAATAGAGGCTCCCGTTTGGAAATACCTCTACTTTAATGGTGCCGCCGGACTTTTGATAGACCAGGTCGGCAAATTTATTCGCCGCCCGCCCTTTAGGCGTGTTTTCAGCCACGACATGGCTGAATTTGAAAACCATTTGATCTTTCAGGCCTTCCTGTTCGTCATCATAATACGGTTCTTCCGTTGAGAAACGATCATGAAAGCCGATGAATAAAGCGGTTCCGATACCGAGTACCATCAGGCTGAGACAAGTCAGCAAGCTTTTCATCGAAAACCCCCTCCGCCATTTTCTATAACAAGCATAATCGGGCGGGCCGTTTTCGTAAAGAGACGGAAAGGAAGAGGCCAATGACGAAAAAAAAGCTTACCATCCGCTGGAAAATCACCATACTTTCTTATATCGTCGTGCTTTTTACCTTTTTGATCGTCGGCATCGTGCTGGTCGGCAATATCCAGCATACAGAGGAGCGCGAGCTGAAAAAACGGCTGATGAATACCGCGCGGACGGTATCTGAGATGACCGATGTCAAACGCGCCCTGGAGCAGAAAAAACAAAGGGAAGATGTGCGCCATGCGGTCGAAGAAATAAGGATCATCAATGAAGCGGACTACATCGTCGTCATGGATATGGATCATATCCGCTATTCACATCCCGTCAGCACAATGATCGGAAAGCGTTCAAGGGGTGAGGACGAAGCCGCGGCGTTCGCCGAGCACATTTATTTTTCCGAAGCAAAGGGAGAGATCGGCACCGCCGTCCGCGCTTTTTATCCCATCAAAGACCGGGATTTGAATCAGATCGGCGTCGTCCTTGCCGGTAAAACGCTGCCCGGATTCGGTGAAATTCTTCTTCAGCTGAAACATGAAATACTGTTTATCGTTCTGCTGGCGCTCGGGTTCGGACTGGCCGGCTCCTTTTTGCTGGCCCGCCACATCAAAAAACAAATGTTTTGGCTCGAGCCCCATGAGATCGTGAGAATGTATGAGGAACGGACCGCTACGTTTCATTCGATGAATGAGGGCGTCATTGCGATCGATAATCAGCATCACATCACCATTTTTAATGAAAAAGCGAAGCAGATATTCAATGTCAGACAAGAGACCGACGGCAGGCTGATCTGGGACGTGTTAAAAGATTCGCGGCTCCCTGAAATCGTCGAGCGGAACCGAGCCGTATATAATGAAGAAATCCAAGTCAGCGGAAAGGTGATCATGAGCAGCAGAATTCCGATTGTCATGAAAAAGAAGGTCATCGGAGCCGTCGCCATTTTTCAGGACAGGACGGAAGCGGCGAAAATGGCGGAAGAACTGACAGGTGTGAAAAATTTTGTCGATGCGCTCAGAGTCCAAAATCATGAACATATGAACAAGCTTCACACCATCGCGGGGCTGATTCAGCTCGGAAAATCAGAAAAAGCGCTCCGGCTTGCTTTTAAGGAATCATCAGAACAAGAAAGCGTCACTGATTTTCTTCATCAGGCCATTCAGAATGACGCCGCGGCGGGGCTGCTGTTAAGCAAAATCAAAAGAGGAAAAGAGCTTGGCATTTCTGTGAAAATTGATGAAAACAGCAGTTTCTCGGCATTTCCGGAGCATGTCGACCAGCATGACATCGTCGTCCTGCTCGGCAATTTAATTGAAAATGCGTTCGGCGCATTCGAAACAGCGGACACGGAGGACAAACATATTGACATCAGTATCGAGCAAAATGATGAAGTGCTTGCTATATTAATAGAAGACAACGGAAGCGGGATTTCCGATCAGCACATCCCGCGCCTTTATGACAAAGGGTTTACCGTCAATAAAACGGGAGGAACGGGATACGGCTTGTACCTCGTCAAACAAATCGTCGACAAAGGGATGGGCGTGATTGAAGTCGACACACGGCAGGGACAGGGAACGGCATTTTCTATATTATTTCCGATGAAGGGGGAGAAATCATTCGATGGACATCAAGGTGCTGCTTATTGAAGATGACCCGATGGTGCAGGAGGTGAATAAAGAATTTATCACCGGTGTTTCAGGGTTCAGCGTCATCGCCACGGCCGCTGACGGAGACGAGGGAATCAGGCTTATAAAAGATCTGCGGCCCGGGCTCGTGGTATTAGACGTATACATGCCGAAAAAAGACGGAATTAAAACGCTCCAGGAAATCAGAAAACAAAAGCTCGAAGTGGACGTCATCATCGTCTCGGCCGCAAAAGACAAAGAAACAATCCAGCTTATGCTGCAAAACGGTGCGGCCGACTATATTTTGAAGCCGTTTAAGCTGGAGCGGATGAGACAGGCGCTCGAAAACTATAAACAATATAAACGGAAAATTGAAGAGCATGACACGATGTCGCAAGAGCAGCTTGACATGCTGCTGAAAATTCCGCAAAATCCGTCCCGGGATTTGCCGAAGGGATTAAATCATTTTACGATGAATGAAATTTTGACTTATATGAAACAGCAGACGGAGCCGCTTTCAGCTGAAGAAGCCGCCAAAGCGCTCGGAATCGCAAGGGTGACGGCGCGGCGTTATCTTGATTTTCTTGAGAAGGACGGCCAGATTAAGCTCGACATTCAATACGGGGGAGTGGGACGGCCGGTTAACCGCTACAAATTCGTCCGCTAGCCGAGACCAAAAAGACCAAAATGTCCGTTATGATCATAAGCTTCCCCTCTTCGTATGAAAACGCTATCATTTTTGTATAGACGCAGCGAGAGGCAAGGGGGAGTAGGAATGAAAATTTTCAAAAATCTTACGGTGCAGGTCATCACGGCGGTGATCATCGGCGTCATTGTCGGACTCGTTTGGCCTGAGGCCGGGAAGCAGATGAAGCCGCTCGGCGATACATTTATCAATGCGGTAAAAATGATTATCGCACCGATCATATTCCTGACGATCGTGCTTGGCATCGCCAAGATGGGAGACATGAAAAAAGTCGGCAAAGTCGGGGGAAAAGCATTTATTTATTTTGAAGTCGTGACCACCATTGCCCTTATTATCGGACTTCTGGTCGTCAATATCATGAAACCCGGTGAGGGCCTTGATTACAGCAAGCTTGAAAAAGGGGATGTCTCTCAGTACACCCAAAACGGGGGACAGGGGATTGACTGGATTGAATTTATCACTCACATCGTTCCGTCAAATATGGTTGACGCTTTCGCAAAAGGCGACATTCTTCAGGTCTTATTCTTTTCTGTTTTATTCGGTGTCGGCCTGGCGGCGCTCGGTGAAAGAGGCAAAAGCATTATTGATTTCTTTGATAAACTGTCGCACGTTTTTTTCAAAATCATCGGCTACATCATGCGCGCGGCGCCGATCGGCGCATTCGGGGCCATGGCCTATACGATCGGGCACTTCGGCCTTGATTCCATCAAGCCGCTGGCGAGTCTGATGCTGTCTGTATACGTTACGATGTTCCTGTTTGTATTTGTCGCTTTGAATATCATTTGCAAACTATTCGGTTTCAGCTTGTGGAACTATCTCCGTTTTATTAAAGATGAACTGCTCATCGTTCTCGGCACAAGCTCTTCTGAGTCCGTCCTTCCGCGGATGATGGATAAAATGGAGCGTTACGGCTGTTCCAAATCGGTTGTCGGCCTTGTCATTCCGACGGGATATTCTTTTAACCTGGACGGCACCTCGATTTATCTGTCCATGGCGACGGTTTTTCTGGCGCAGGTGTTCGGCGTTGACCTTACCATCGGCCAGCAGGTTACGATCATTCTCGTGCTGATGCTGACATCAAAAGGCGCGGCGGGCGTAACCGGAAGCGGATTTATCGTGCTCGCCTCCACTTTATCGGCGCTTCAGGTTATTCCGCTGGAGGGACTGGCGCTGCTCCTCGGCGTTGACCGCTTTATGAGTGAAGGAAGGGCGATCGTCAACCTGATCGGAAACGGAATCGCCACCATCATCGTAGCCAAGAGCGAAAATGAGTTTGACGAAGCGAAAAGCACACAGGCCGTAAAAGAAATGAAAACGGCGGTATAAAAGGAAAGGAACGGCATGCATCCGGCATGCCGTTCTTTTTTTCGGCCGCCATGAGTAAAAAAGATAAATTTGTTTAAATTTATTAGGAGGTGGACAAAGACCTTAGCGTCATTTTGTTATATAATTTACAATTAGAGAGTGAAAGATGAAATCTAAGGGCTTTTTGTCCTAGCAGGAGTGTATAAATGGCGGCTATTTTTAAATTTTTTCAGCATCCGGGTGTCAGACGTTTTTCCGTTTTTCTTGTTTTGACTGGGGTGTTAGTTGTATTCCGAAGTATGATTAATTTGATTTTGCTTACGTTTATTTTTACTTTTCTGATGGATCGGCTGGAGACTGTCATCCGGCACGTGTTGAACCATTTTTTCCGGATCAGCCAGAGGGTGGTCATCACCATTTTATATATTGCGCTGGCTGTCGGGGCGACTGTCGGAGGCTTTGTCTTTTACCCGATTGTTGCCAAGCAGATTGAACAGCTGATTAAGCAGATCAAGCACATCGCGTATCATCCCGATGTCATTCCGTTTTATGATGAGATATCGAGCGTGTTCGGCGATATCAATATCGGTTCCTATGTAAAAGAAGGTTTTAATGTACTGTATACATACTTGGCCGATATCAGCACTTTCGGTTTGCAGGTCGTGATGTCACTGATTCTCAGCATGTTTTTCCTGTTCGAGAAAAAGCGGCTCACGGAGTTTATGAAAAAATTTCAGCACAGCAAGCTGTCTGTTTTTTACTACGAACTTGCTTATTTCGGCAGCAAATTTGCGAGAACATTCGGCAAAGTGCTTGAAGCCCAATTTATTATCGCGCTGGTGAACTGTATCCTCACCTTGATCGCATTGGCGATTCTGCATTTTCCGCAGCTGTTCGGCCTGTCCATCATGGTCTTTTTCCTCGGGCTCATTCCCGTGGCGGGTGTGGTGATTTCGCTCATTCCGCTCAGCATCATCGCGTATACGACGGGCGGCGCTGTGTACGTCATCTACATCGTGCTGGTCATTTTCGTCATTCATGCGATTGAGACGTACTTCCTTAATCCGAAACTGATGTCAGCAAAAACGGAACTGCCGATCTTTTTTACCTTTACGGTTCTGATTTTCTCAGAACATTTCTTCGGCATTTGGGGCTTGATTATCGGAATTCCGATTTTTGTGTTCCTGCTTGATATTCTGGATGTCGTCAATAATGAGGAGAAGGAAAAAAACGGACCGGTCCCGGATAAGACATAACGACGGCTCCGGCTCTTCACGAATATATGACTAATGTTATAATGCAGACAGTGCCTATGTACGGGCACTGTTTATTTTTTGTGAAAAAGGAGGAAGGCTGTATGACTGAGCCGATTTTACATATTGAAGGCCTTGACAAAACAATAGGCAAAAAGCACATTTTAAAAAACATCAGCATGGATGTCAGGCAGGGCGAGATCATCGGTTTGCTCGGTCCGAACGGGTCGGGAAAAACCACACTTATCCGAATCATCGTCGGCCTTTTAAAGAAAAACAGCGGCACGATTACAATTAACGGCTTTCAGCACGATGCTGATTTCGAAAAAGCGCTTGAATCCGTCGGAGCGATCGTGGAAAATCCTGAATTCTACCCGTACCTGACGGGGTGGGAAAATCTGAAGCACTTTGCCAACATGCACAAAAACATCAAAGAAGACAGGCTTCAGGAAGTCATCGAGCGGGTCGGGCTCACAAATGCCGTTCATGACAAAGTTAAAACGTATTCCCTTGGCATGCGTCAGCGTCTCGGGATTGCACAGGCCATTCTTCACCGTCCGAATCTGCTCATTTTAGATGAACCGACAAACGGGCTTGATCCCGGCGGAATGAAGGATTTCCGCGATCACTTAAAGGAACTCGCGGAGCTTGAAGGGACGAGCATCCTTTTTGCGACGCATTTATTGCGTGAAGTGGAGGACCTTTGCGACCGTGTCATCATCATTCAAAAAGGTGAGATCAAAACAGAGGTTGTTCTGCGCGGCGCTGCGGAAAAAGAAGAAAAAGCCATCCTCGACATTCAGCCGGCTGACGAAGCCTTCGAATGGCTGTCCCAGCAGCAATTCGTTCCGGAGAAAAACGGCGGGAGCATTACCGTCACCGTAGCGAAGAAGGACATCCCGGCATTAAACCGTGCGCTCGTCGGACAAGACTTTCTCGTGTATTCCATCATGCCGTATGCGGAATCACTGGAGGATGAATTCATGAAAGTGACGACGGCGCTTCAAGAGGAGGGGAAGACGAATGTTTAAATTGACAGCGAATGAGCATATGAAACTCTTTAACCGAAAAGTCTCATTAGTGGCGCTGATTCTGATGGCCGTTCTCCAATTTATTATGGCGCTTGTCATTAAACGGCTTGTCATCAGTTCCGGAACGGATGAGAATTTCATCGGCTATATGGCGTACGCCCCCGGGCTGAATATTCTGCTTGAGGCATTAACGATCGTGATCGCGGCAACGATCATTTCCGCTGAATTTGATAAGAAAACGATCAAATTTTTGTTAATCCGCCCGGTAAAGCGGGAGCGGATTTTTGTATCTAAACTCATTACCGTATTTTTGGTCAGCTTGTACCTGTATGCGGCGTACTATATTCTGTCTCTGCTGTTCGGCATGGCTTTCTTCGGAGTGTCGGTGACATCTGAATCAGGGACGCTTCTTGTGAACACCCTGAAAGTAATCGGCACGAACTGGGTCGAGGCGTTTGCGATGGCATGCTTTGGCTTGTTGTGTTCTTCTGTATTCCGAAACAGCGCAACGGCCGTCATTTTGTCATTTATCGTGCTGTACGGCGCAAAATCACTTGTGACGATTATGTCGCTCTTCCAAAATAAATGGGGTAGTTTTCTGCTGTTCGCAAATACTGACCTGACGCAATATATGAGCGGGGCGAAGCCGCTGTTTGCGGGAATGACGCCGTTATTTTCCGCAGGCATTATCATTATCCATATCGTATTCTTCTTAGCCGTCGCTTGGTGGAGCTTTTGCAAACGCGATGTTCGGGTATAAAGTAAAGGAATGACATTTTTGTGAAAAAGATCACGATAAATCAATAATTTATGCTATTTTGATTTATAATAAAGGTAATGACGGAGGTGCTCACTTGAGAAATTTTATTACCGCATTACCGATTGTGTTATTGCTTGGTTTTTCCTTTGTGTCATTCATGTTTCAATTCGAACATCTTGTTTATTTCAGGCTTGCGCTGGGTTTGTTTTCTACAGTGGGGCTGTTTCTCTTATATAAAATGAAGACGGGATTCCGTTATTTCATCATCTACCTGTATGCAAGCTGGATCGTGCTTGCGGCGGTTACCGCGTTTGAAGAGCCGATTTTTTCAAGCTTTTTCTTTGGCGGGCTTGTGATGACGATGGGTTATCTCACATATATGCTGATTTATCTCGGGCTCAAGCAGGACCGCGGCCCGGAAGCAGTCTGAACGCGCTATTCTATGGGATAGCGTGTTTTTTTGTACAGCCTTACAGTTGCGAAACGAGACTTGAATCTCTATAATACTTATTAACTTTATCGGAATTATAATGGGGGGATTCCAGTGTCTTTATGGATACAGAATGAACGGCAGCGGGAATGGATGGAAAAAATCGGCCTGCTTGCAGACGAATTTCAAAAAACAGCCGCGCTTGATGACGAGGCGGGCCGTTTTCCCGCGGAGAAAATTCAAAGACTGCGCGACGCGGGATATACGGCGTTAACGGTACCTGAGGCATTCGGCGGTGCAGGCATTTCCGTTTATGAGATGGTGCTGTTTCAGGAACGGCTGGCGCGGGGAGACGCGGCCGTCGCTCTCGGAATCGGCTGGCATTTATCCGTCATGGGTGAGCTCGGAGAAGGAAACAGCTGGAATGAAGATGTCTTTTCATTTATCACAAAAGAGGTGAAAAAGGGAGCCGTCCTGAACAGGGCAGCGACGGAACGGCAGACCGGCAGTCCGACGAGGGGAGGAAGACCCGGCACTTCCGCTGTCAAAAAAGACGGAAAATGGGTGCTGAACGGCCGAAAAACCTTTACAACCCTTTCGCTGACTTTGGATTATATGCTTGTGACGGCATGGATTGAAGAAAAACAAACGACCGGTGTTTTTCTCATTCATAAAGATCAGGCAGGCGTTTCAGTCGAAGAAACATGGGATATGATTGCCATGAAGGCGACCGGAAGCCATGATCTCCTTTTAGATCATGTCACGGTCAGTGACGAGCGGCTTGTGGAGCTTATCAGCGGGCCGAGAGCGGCGAAAGTGAATGGCTGGCTGCTTCACATTCCCGCTGCTTATCTGGGCATCGCTCAAGCGGCAAGGGACTATGCCGTCCGGTTTGCATCTGAATATTCGCCGAACAGCCTGAACGGACCGATTAAAGACGTGCCGGCCGTTCAGCAGCGTGTCGGGGAAATGGAGCTTGAATTGTTAAAAGCGAGACAGTTTCTCTTCACGGCGGCGCAAATGTATGATGACCCGAAACGCCGCCCTTTCATCAAAAGCGAGCTCGGCGCGGCTAAACATATTGTGACAAATGCCGTCCTTTCTGTTGTTGACAAAGCAATGAGAATCACCGGCGCAAAAAGCCTGGAGCGAAATAATCCGCTTCAGCGGTATTATCGGGATGCCCGGGCCGGCCTTCACAATCCGCCGATGGACGATGCGGTCATCGGCAAATTAGCGGCGGAAGCCTTTGAGCAATAAAAAAAAGAGCCTGAAAAAGGCTCTTTTTATGTATGGCTGTTGTGCCGGAGCAGTTTTTGATGCTTGCGGTCAATTCTGTCATAGATCACATTCATCAGCTTTTGATTATTCATAATGGCCGCCTTGTTTTCTTTTATCAGCTGTTCGTATGTTTTTATTTTACGTTTCGCCATGAGCCCGCACCTTCCTTACATATTTGTATTCGCTTTCTAATTCTCCGAGCGATAATTCATATAAATGCCGTTCCGACTTTTTGTATATTCCGTTATTGATCAGCAAATGGATCAGATGTTTTTTTCGTCCTTCAACTGATGATCTGAGCTGAGGAGAAGACCTCATGATTACCCTCCTAATCAAATGATATTGAGAATCATTATCAGTTAATGAAAGTATACAATGGACATATTCATATGTAAAGGAAAAATACCGCCAATTTTTCGACAAATAGTTTCCCGGGGAATAATGCTGTCGAATATTGCATTTGGTCAGATCAAAGCTGCTATTTTTCCGCTTTTCCATCCATACTATGAATGAGAATGGAGGAGTCCTTACATGAATGATCAAACGGCAAACTTAAAACGGGGCGAAAAAGGCGCGATTCTTAATATCGCCGCGTACCTCATCCTTGCCGCCGTCAAACTGGTGATCGGTCTTATTTATCATTCCGAAGCGCTCAGTGCGGACGGGTTAAATAATGCCACGGATATTGTCGCATCACTGGCTGTGCTGATCGGGCTCCGGATTTCCCAGCGCCCCGCGGACAGTGATCATGCCTACGGACATTATCGGGCTGAAACAATTTCTTCATTAATTGCGTCTTTTATTATGATGGCGGTCGGTATTGAAGTGCTGATCGGAGGAGCAAAGGCGATTGTCAGCGGAACGGAGGCCGAGCCGAGCTTCATTGCGGCATGGACGGCGCTCGGAAGCGCGATTGTCATGTACGGCATGTATGTATATAACAGCCGTCTTGCGGATCGGGTTAAAAGTTCTGCGCTTCATGCGGCGGCGAAAGACAGCCGTTCTGACGCCTATGTCAGTATTGGGGCGTTGATAGGCGTCTTAACGGCCCGGCTTCATCTGCCGTGGATTGATCCGGTCATTGCCTTTCTGATCGGAATTATCATCTGTAAGACGGCATGGGACATCTTCAAAGATGCTTCCCACTCATTAACAGACGGGTTTGATCTGAAAGATTTGGAGCCGTATAAACACACAGTGAAAGAAATAAAAGAGGTCAGCAGGCTGAAGGATGTGAAAGCAAGGTATTTGGGGAGCACGGTTCATGTGGAAATGGTCATTACGGTAGATCCGGGACTGTCTGTGAAAGAAGGCCATGAAGTAGCCGATGAAGTCGAATATGCAATAAAACATGAACATGATGTGACTCATGTCCATGTTCATGTAGAGCCTGAAGTCATAAACAAAGATCGTGAAACGAATTAAATATGCTGTGATAAAAACTCTGTGACTTCTTCGGGCGTTTTCGCGTTTGCGCTGTGAAGATGCGCTTTCTTTTCGCCGTTTTTAAAGATCAGAAGGCTCGGTATGCCCATTACCTGATATTTGTCGGCAAGCTCAGGGAGCTCGTCTCTGTTCAGCTCATACCAATCATTTTGATTATATTCTTCCAAAATATCGCCGATGAACATATTCATGCGCGTGCAGTCAGGGCACCAATCAGCGAAAAATTTCACGATGATTTCCTTGTCGGATTGAATAAGTTCATTAAATTGTTCTGTTGTACTGATTTTTTTCATATGACACATCTCCTTTTCCATGCCATTTTAATATAAAATAAAAAGGAATTACATACAAATGCTTTCATATTCAGAATGCCCAAAAATAATTAGATCATTTTCTGAGGAAAGTGATAAGATAGTAAAGATGAATTGTTGTGGGGGGAATATCCATTGAAAACAAGTCTAGGATTGGTGTACGGCGGAAAGTCAGCCGAACACAATGTATCGCTGCAGACAGCATTAGCTGTAACAAAAGCGCTTAATACTGAGAAGTTTGATATACATCCGATTTACATCACTGAAAAAGGAGAATGGCAAAGAGGCCCGCTGCTGACTGAGCCGGTTTCCAACGTGAAAATGCTTCAGCTGGAACAAAACGGTGAAAGTTTCGCTCTATCAGCATTGAACCGGGAAATGTTTCCAGAAGCGTCGCCTGACGAAAAGGCGCCGATCGATGTCGTATTTCCGCTTCTCCACGGACCGAACGGTGAAGACGGCACGATTCAGGGTCTGCTGGAATTGCTGAACGTTCCTTATGTCGGCAACGGCGTGCTTGCATCATCAGCCGGCATGGATAAAGTCATCATGAAGCATTTGTTTGCTCAAGCGGGGCTTCCGCAGGCGAAGTACGCCGCTTTTTTAAAAAAGGACTGGAAACAGACGCCGGACAGCTGCTTACAGCAGGTTGAAGAGGAGCTGGGATATCCGTGCTTCGTCAAACCGGCGAACCTCGGGTCAAGCGTCGGAATCAGCAAATGCCGAAACCGCGAAGAGCTTGAAAAAGCCTTCGAACTGGCTTTTGAGTATGACCGGAAAATTGTGGTGGAAGAAGGAATCGCCGGCAGAGAAATCGAAATCGGCGTACTCGGAAATGACGAACCGAAATGTTCCGCCGTCGGTGAAATCGCGCCGAAAACCGACTTTTACGATTACAAAGCGAAATATGAAGACGGCGACACGGATTTAATGATTCCCGCGCAAGTGACGGATGAACAATATGCGGAAATCAGCGAGATGGCGATTAAAGCCTTCAAAGCGATTGACGGATCAGGCCTTGTCCGCGCCGATTTCTTCCTGACCAATGACGGTCAAGTGCTCATTAACGAAGTGAACACAATGCCGGGCTTTACGCCATTCAGCATGTTCCCGCTGCTTTGGAAAGAAGCAGGCGTAGATTACAGTGATCTGATCGAACAGCTGGTTGAGCTGGCAAAAGAACGCCATGCCGAAAAACAGCTGATTAAACATACATTTTAATGAAGACGGACACTGCCTGAAGGGGTAGTGTCTTTTCCCGTAACAGACAACATTTTCAGAAAGCGAGGTGCCACCTTTGATAAAGCGAACTGTAAAACGAATCGCCGACATGGTCAAAGGCACACTGACAAATCCTGTATTTGAACAAACAATGATTGAGGGCGCCGCAACCGATACGCGGACTTTGGAAAAAAATCAGCTGTTCATTCCTTTAAAAGGCGAGCATTTTAACGGCCACACTTTTGTGCCGCAAGCATTCGAAAAAGGCGTTTCCGCGGTGTTGTGGGACCGCTCTGAACCGAATCCGCCGGAAGAGCGTGCTGTCATCCTTGTCGATGACACGCTGGAGGCGCTGCAGACATTGGCGAAAGCTTATTTGAAAGAACTCGGCACACGGGTCATCGGGGTGACCGGGAGCAACGGAAAAACGACAACGAAAGACATGCTTCACGCCGTTCTCGGCACTCAGTACCGCGTTCACAAAACCGCCGGCAATTTCAACAACCATATCGGCCTGCCGCTGACCGTGCTTGCCATGCCTGAAGATACAGAAATCGCCGTTTTAGAAATGGGAATGAGCGCGAGAGGCGAAATTGATTTTCTGAGCCGTCTTGCTGAACCGGAAGCTGCCGTCATTACCAATATCGGCGAATCCCACATGCAGGATTTAGGCTCAAGAGAAGGAATTGCGGAGGCGAAACTTGAAATTATAAACGGACTTCGGGAAGACGGCGTTCTGTTTTATTTCGGGGATGAGCCGCTGCTCCGCGAAAAGGCGTACACTTGCCGGACAACGACATACGGCGCAGGCGCTGACAATGATCTCCGCCTGAAAGAAATAAAACAGGCGGAAGAAGGCACGTACTTCAATATCGACGGGATCGAACGTTCTTTCTTTATTCCGGTTCTCGGCAGACATAATGTGATGAATGCCATGGCCGCATACGCCGCCGGCATCTATTTCGGCATTACGCCGGAAAATGCCGCTCTGGGACTGAGCCGCCTGAAGGTGACGGGGATGAGATTGGAACTGGTTAAAACGGAAAACGGCATCTCGATCGTAAACGACGCGTATAATGCGAGCCCGACGTCAATGAAAGCGGCGGTCGAATTAATCGAAACGATGAAAGGCTATCGGAAGAAAATGCTCGTGCTCGGTGATATGCTTGAACTCGGTGATGAAGAAAAAGCATTCCACGAAGAATGCGGAGCTGCGATCAATCCGGCGGAAATTGACCATGTATTTACTTACGGCACACTCGGCGCATTCATCGCAGACGGAGCGCGCCGGCATTTTGAAGAAGGGCGCGTCAGCCATTATCTCGACAAAAAAGAACTGCTTCACGCCATACAGGATATGGCCGCTTCCGGCGATCTCCTTCTGTTTAAAGCATCGAGAGGTATGAAGCTCGAAGAAATCGTTAAAGATTTATTAGAGAAGAACTGAAAAAATACTGATCAGCATTATAAAAATATACAAAAATGAAGAAACTAATTCAGGGTGAAATAATTCTGTCCGTATGAAAAAGAAAGGCCGCCGGCTGGGAAATCCCGTCCGGCGCGGGGTCCGGCCTCGTTTGCGGGAAGAATCCGGTCAGGCCGCTTCCGGCCGCCTGACCATCTCGCCTTATTGAAAAACACATAGTGTAATGGTAAGATTAAACGTAAAGTAATTCGGGCTTTGTATACGTATGATCCTGTCCTTTGGATGAAAGGGCAGTTTTTAGTGGTAAATCACGACATTACTGAAACAGCAATCAGAAGGAGTTTGAATAATTTGACTATAACGTTTCAAGATTTCCAATTAAGTTCTGATCTCATGAAATCAATCAATCGTATGGGATTTGAAGAAGCAACACCGATTCAGGCACAAACGATTCCGCTCGGACTTTTAAATAAAGATGTCATCGGACAAGCGCAAACAGGTACAGGTAAAACAGCTGCGTTCGGTATACCCCTTGTTGAAAAAATGAACCCCGAGTCTCCTAATATTCAAGCAATCGTAATCGCGCCAACCCGTGAATTAGCCATTCAAGTATCTGAAGAGTTATATAAAATCGGACAAGATAAGCGTGCGAAAGTGCTGCCTATTTACGGCGGTCAGGATATCGGACGTCAGATCCGCGCATTGAAGAAAAACCCGCATATCATCGTAGGTACGCCGGGGCGTCTTCTTGACCATATCAACCGCCGCACGATCCGTTTAAACAACGTGAACACGGTTGTCATGGACGAGGCTGATGAAATGCTGAACATGGGATTCATTGATGATATTGAATCCATTCTCTCAAACGTGCCGAGCGACCACCAAACGCTCTTATTCTCAGCAACAATGCCTGCGCCGATCAAACGGATCGCAGAGCGTTTCATGACTGAGCCGGAACACGTAAAAGTAAAAGCGAAAGAAATGACTGTGTCCAACATTCAGCAATTCTACTTGGAAGTGCAGGAGCGCAAAAAATTCGATACGCTGACTCGTCTTCTTGACATTCAGTCTCCGGAACTTGCGATTGTATTCGGCCGTACAAAACGCCGTGTTGACGAATTGACGGAAGCGCTGAACCTTCGCGGATATGCGGCTGAAGGAATTCACGGCGACTTAACGCAGGCGAAGCGTATGGTAGCGCTCCGTAAGTTTAAAGAAGGTGCGATCGAAGTGCTTGTAGCGACTGACGTTGCTGCCCGCGGACTTGATATCTCAGGTGTTACCCACGTTTACAACTTTGACGTGCCTCAAGATCCTGAAAGTTACGTTCACCGTATCGGAAGAACGGGACGCGCAGGAAAAACGGGTATGGCGATGACGTTTATCACACCGCGTGAGAAAAACATGCTTCGCGCGATCGAACAAACGACAAAACGCAAAATGGACCGCATGAAAGAGCCGACGCTTGACGAAGCATTAGAAGGTCAGCAGCAGGTGACGGTTGACCGTCTGCGCACGGCGATCAGCGAAAACAACCTGAACTTCTACATGACGGCAGCTGCGGAATTGTTAGAAGATCATGATGCAGTGACAGTTGTGGCTGCAGCCATTAAAATGGCGACAAAAGAGCCGGACAGCACGCCTGTACGCCTCACTGATGAAGCGCCGATGGTCAGCAAACGCTATAAAAACCAGCGTACTTCTAAGCGCAGAGACGGCCAAGGCGGCGGCTACCGCGGCGGCAAAGGGAAAAACAACAACCGTTCTTCCTACGATAAAAAACGCTCAAGCGACCGCCGTTCTTCAGGTGACAGACGCCAGAAAAAATCATACTAAAACACAGGAAGCGGACCCTTTTACGGGGTCCGCTTTTTTTCGATATGCCGGAAAGTGAATCTTTTTTGCAAATCAGCCGTATTTGTATGTATGATAAAAAATGGGAGGTAGGTATGTTGAGAGCACAGCCAAAAAATCGAATCAGTCCAAGCGGCTTAAAAGTCTGGCGTCTTCAGGAAATCATCCTGTCCGCCTTCTGTCTTCTGGCCGTTATAGCAGCAGCTGTTTTAAGCCATTTCTTCCATTGGCCGTATTGGATCACCGGAGTCCTCGGTATCATTTGGATCATCGGTTCAGTGATATCCGTCTATGCCATACCGAAAATCAGGCACAGGATCTGGCGCTATGAGGTCCATGAAAATGAAATTGATATTCAATCCGGCATTTTTATAGTCAAACGGGTCATTGTGCCGATGGTGAGGGTGCAGCACGTAGATACTTCACAAGGCCCGCTCCTCAGAAGGTACCGCCTGGCCTCAGTCAAAATCTCTACGGCGGCTACCGTTCATTCCATTCCGGCGCTTGATATGGAGGAAGCTGACCGGCTGAGGGATTCCATTTCCCGTCTGGCAAGGGTGACGGAAGATGATGTCTGAGCCGAAACGTCTGCACCCGGCGGCCGTGATTTTGAACTTATTCCATATTATTATCGAAACCATTAAAAACATTATTCTGCCATTTTTTCTCGTCTATATTGTTAATTCCAACCACTTCATCCGCTTTTACGGAGGCATTGCGCTCGCTGTCCTGCTTGTCTGGCTGATTACGGCAAGTGTGATCGAGTGGAGAAAATTTACATACCGGATTGAGGACGGAGAATTCAGAATTGAAGAAGGCTTGTTTTTTACGAAAAAGAGATACATCTCCATTGACCGGATTCAATCAATGAATACGAGTGCCGGCATCGTTCAGCAGCTTTTTAAGCTTGTTAAGCTTCAAATCGAAACGGCCGGCGACGGGAAAAACGCCGAGGCTGTCTTATCCGCCATTACTGTGGAAGAGGCGGAACGGATCAGAGCGGCTGTTTTTCAGCAAAAAGCGGAGCAAGAAGAACGAGGGGAGACCGCAGCGGAGCAGGAGCCGATGCGCGGGGAAGATGTGCAATCCGTTTACCGCCTGTCTGTGGGTGAGCTGCTTATGGCCGCCTCAACATCCGGGGGGATCGGTGTCATCATCTCAGCGGTATTCGCCCTCTTTTCTCAGCTTGATGAAGTACTTCCGATGGACTGGCTCTACGACAGGTTTTCTTTTCTCAAGCATGCGAGCATCGGCATATACGCCGTGATCATTTTCATAGGATTGTTCATCGCCTGGCTGTTAAGCATCGCCGGTATGATGATCAAGCATGCCAACTTTAAGATAGAAAAAAAGGAACACGAATTGGTCATTACGAGAGGAATTATTGAAAAACATCAAGTGACCATCCCGCTCCGTAAAATCCAAGCCATTAAAATTAAAGAAAATGTAATCAGGCAGTTATTCGGATACGCGACGGTTGCGATTGTCAGCGCCGGAAGTGCGGGGAATGAGAAAGAAGGAGCTCAGACGATTCTGTTTCCGATCATCCGCAAATCAAAGCTCGTTGTGATGCTGAACGGTTTCACACCGGATTACGTACTGGAAGAAAACCGGAATCATTTGCCGAAAAGGGCGCTGCGCCGGTATTTATTCCGCTCCGTTATCTTCTCGGTTTTCGTGATCATTCCGCTTTGTATTCTGTTTAAACCGTGGGGGTATGCATCGCTCCTTGTGCTTCCCGTCGAACTGGTGCTGGGCTACGCCTCATTTAAGAGCGCGTCATGGTGCTTAAACGGCGGCAGGCTGCAGCTCACCACACGGCTGATCGGGAAGACGACCACGATTATGCTGAGAAGAAGAATGCAGATGTTTGAAGTCAGCCGCTCCTTTCTGCAAAAAAGAAGGCGGCTCGCATCCGTGGCTACCGCAGTGAAATCAGCTCACCACATGGAGCATGTCATGCTGAAGGATGTCAGCGAGGAAGATGCAGAACGCATCGGGCGCTGGTATTCATATGAAAAAGCGGACGGTTAATACCGCCGCTTTTTTTGCTGCACGCATAAAAAGGAAAGCAAAAATCCGCCTGCCAGTCCGAACAAATGCGCCATAATGTTAATATTAGAATTGATAAACGTCGACAGTACCGCGATGATAAGCAGGGTCATAATCATTTTCGACTGGTCCCGGCCGATCAGCTCCTTGCGGAAAACAGTCAGAAACACATACACGCCGAAAAGTCCGAAAATCGCGCCGGATGCGCCGACATGCACATAATCAAGCGGTTCGGCAAGATATGTGCCGATATTGCCGATAATGCCCGATGCGATGTACACAATCAGAAAACGGACTTTTCCGAGCATCTGCTCCAGCGGGGGCGCGAATAAAAAGAGAGACATGGAGTTAAACAAAAGGTGAGTGAAATTCGCATGTAAAAACATCGGTGTCACCAGCCGCCACCATTCTCCCGAGGAAACGCCGTAATTATAGCCGGTCACTGCATCTGACCACATCATGACGGAATGAAGCGGCATACTGAAAAACAGCCACAAGAACGCCTGCAGCGCCAAGATACAGCTGACGGCCGGATAACGTCTGATAAAAGTCTGGAAATTTTCCGTACGTATAAACATCGCAAGCCCCTTTGCATCTGATTTGTTACATATATAGTAACACGTTTATGACATAAACCGTTTTTTAGTACGGACTTTTAGGAGGAATTCACATGATTTTCGGAATCGGAATCGACATCGTTGAACTGCACAGAATTGAAAACATGCTCAGCCGGCAGGCGAGGTTTCCGCAAAGAATATTGACGGAGGCTGAATACGTCCGTTTTACATTGCTGTCGGACAAAAGGAAAATTGAATTTCTCGCGGGAAGATTTGCGGCAAAAGAAGCCTTTTCGAAAGCATACGGAACGGGTATCGGCAAAGAGCTCAGCTTTCAGGATATCGAAACCGGAAACGACACGGCGGGCAAGCCGGTGCTGACCTGCGCCAAGCTGGACGGCGCGGCGGTTCACGTCTCCATTACCCATACAAAAGAATACGCCGCGGCACAGGTCGTGATTGAAAGGTTGTCACGCTAGTCTGCATATTAGCCGAAACCCCTTCATATATTTGATAGTGCATTAAGGGAGACAAGTTGTTTGAGGCTTTTATGGTACGCGTCCGTCCGTTCAGGGCGTACCGTTAAAGTCAAACAAGCGATTTCTTCCCTTTACATCAATTGAGAAGAAGGGGTTGAAAAAAGGTGAGAAAAAGCTTTGTTTTGCTTTTAACGGGACTGCTTGCCGTCCTTATTCTTTCGGCCTGCGGCCAAAAATCACAGGAAGATATCGTGAACGGTTTAGATAAGAAGGCGAAAGAATACACCTCGTACAAAGCGAAAGCCAAAATGACCATTCAGACGGGGAGTGATCCGCAAGTATACAATGTGGAAATCTGGCATAAAAAACCTTCCCTGTACCGGGTCTATCTGGAAAATCCGAAAAAAGACCAAAACCAAGTCATTTTACGGAACGCCAACGGAGTCTTTGTCCTTACGCCGTCTTTAAATAAGAGCTTCAGGTTCCAAAGCGACTGGCCGAATAACAGCAGCCAAGTATATTTGTTTGAGTCACTTGTAAAGGACGTGCAGCATGACAAAGACGCCGTCTATTCCGCCAAAGATAAAAAGTACACGTTTGAAACAAAAACAAACTATCAGCACAACAAAATGCTGCCGACTCAGGAAATCACTTTCAACAAAAAGGACATGAGCCCTTCGCTCGTCAAAGTCATGGATACAGACCGGAAAGTGATGGTAAAAGTCGAATTCAAAAGCTTTGAATTCAACAAGCCGTTTGATAAAGACTCTTTTGACGAGAAGAAAAATATGACGCTTTCCCAGATGGACGTCGCCACAAGCGCCAAGCCGTCTGATTCATTTGCGGTCAAAACACCGCTTCAAGTGCCGGCCGGCGTCAAAAAGCTTGAAGAGAAAGATATTTCAACGGCGGACGGCAAACGGATCGTCATGACTTACGGCGGAGAAAAATCCTTCACCCTTATTCAAGAAAAAGCCCATATCGCAAAAGCCGCCTCTGCCGTCACGCTGAAAGGCGAACCGGTTAATCTCGGCTTCACGGTGGCCGCATTATCTGATACGTCTTTAACGTGGACATATGACGGAGTGGATTATCTTCTGTCATCACAGGATCTGACAAAGGATGAAATGGTGGCCGCCGCCAAAAGCATGCAGGGACAGTCGTCAAAATAATGTCAAAAAAGAGGCCGCCGCTGTCGGTCTCTTTTTTGATTCCATTTCACTTTGCAGAATAATTTTAGTATGATAATAACAATATGAATTGAAAATAATGCTAGGAAGTGTATCGAATGAACACAGCATCCTTTTACAGAGAAACGTGGGCGGAAATCAACCTGTCCGCGATTAAAGAAAATGTCACGCATATGAAAAAACACATCGGGCAAAACGTCCATCTCATGGCGGTTGTAAAGGCGAACGCTTACGGCCACGGAGATTTGGAAGTTGGGAAAGCCGCGCTTGAAGCGGGTGCCTCTTGTCTTGCCGTAGCCATACTGGATGAAGCGATTTCATTGAGAAAACGGGGCATTACAGCGCCGATTCTTGTGCTTGGCGCCGTGCCGCCCGAATATGTACAAGCAGCTGCCGAGTATGACGTAACACTCACGGGATATTCTGTTGAATGGCTTCAGGAAGCTGCGCGCCACCTCGGAGGTGCCACATTGCCGTTTCATCTGAAAGTCGATACCGGCATGAACAGACTCGGAGTCAAAACGGAGGAAGAAATCCAAAGCGTGTTAAAAATCCTCAGCCAAAATCCCGGTTTAGTCTGTAAAGGCGTTTTCACCCACTTTGCTACCGCGGATGAGAAAAACAGAGATTATTTCCTCTTCCAGTTTGACCGCTTTAAAACATTGATCGCTCCGCTCCCTTTAAAAGAATTGATGGTGCACTGCGCGAACAGCGCCGCCGGACTTCGCCTTAAAAAAGGCTTCTTTAACGCGGTTCGTTTCGGCATCAGTATGTACGGGCTTCGTCCTTCTGCTGACATCCAAAGCGAAATTCCGTTTCAATTAAAGCCGGCTTTTGCGCTGCACTCTGTGTTATCCCATGTGAAAAAGATCCGCAAAGGGGAAAGCGTCAGCTACGGCGCAACATATACCGCAGAGAAGGATCAATGGATCGGAACGGTTCCCATCGGCTATGCAGACGGGTGGCTCCGCAAGCTGAGCGGCACGTCTGTGCTGATCGGCGGCAAACGGATGAACATCGCGGGAAGAATCTGCATGGATCAATTGATGGTCGAATTAGATCAATCTTATCCGCCGGGCACCAAAGTCACCCTGATCGGCAGCCAGAAGGAAGAAACGATCACGATGGATGAAATCGCAGGGCGGCTTGAGACGATTAATTACGAGGTCCCTTGTACCATTAGTTCCCGCGTTCCCCGTATGTTTTTGGAAAATGAGAGTATAATGGAAGTAAGAAATCCTTTACTGCAAGATAATACAAACAAGTAGCCGTCATCCGGAAAAAGAGAATTTATAAAACAGCTTTGCTTGACGTTTGAATAATGGTATCATTATGTCTGGATGGATGAATTGGTCGTATCCGTAAGTTTGGTGGAGGTGTATGTTTTTTGTCTGAATCCAGCGCAAGAACCGAAATGAAAATCAGCTTGCCCGAAAACTTAGTAGCTGAATTGGATGGTGTAGCGATGCGGGAGAAACGAAGCAGAAACGAACTGATATCACAAGCAGTGAGAGCGTATGTCAGCGAACGGACAACTCGCCATAACCGTGATTTGATGAGACGCGGGTATATGGAAATGGCGAAAATCAACTTGAATATCTCTTCTGAGGCTCACTATGCTGAGTGCGAAGCAGAAACGACCGTTGAGCGCTTAGTCAGCGGAGGATAATCATTTTGATTGTAAAGCGCGGCGATGTTTATTTTGCTGATTTATCTCCTGTTGTTGGCTCAGAGCAAGGCGGCGTACGCCCGGTTTTAGTGATCCAGAATGATATCGGAAATCGCTTTAGCCCGACTGCTATTGTTGCAGCCATAACAGCCCAAATACAGAAAGCGAAATTACCAACCCACGTCGAAATTGATGCAAAACGCTACGGTTTTGAAAGAGATTCCGTTATTTTGCTGGAGCAAATTCGGACGATTGACAAGCAAAGATTAACGGATAAAATAACTCATCTGGATGATGAAATGATGGATAAGGTTGATGAAGCCCTGCAAATCAGTTTGGCACTCATTGATTTTTAGTCATATTTTGGTTGCTCATATAGAGCAACTTTTTTTGTTTTCGAAAAACATAAGCGCTATAATAAAGAAATAATCAAACAAAATTTGTTGTTTTGTGTCGGGAGGTCAGTGAAACCCATGTCGAATCAGAAAGTGTATCAGTTCATTATTGATCAGCATGATGAACTGCTTGATACTTGGACAGCCAAACTAAAAGAAGTAGGCAATCAGGAAGACTATCAGCTTACGAATCACATATGTGAAAATATTTGTAAAGATTATATAGACATTCTTTTATTATCGACAAAAAATGACGAGGCTGCCGAAGAGCAGATCAGTGAACTCGCACTGCGCGCCGTTCAGCTCGGCCTGTCGCTGAAACTTCTTTCAGCCACCCTGTCAGAGTTTTGGAAACTGCTTTACGAAACGATGGTCGACCTTAATATGGCCGATCAGGACAGAGCAGATTTGATTTTGGAAATAGACAGCTTTTTCAATCCGATCAACACGGAAATCTTAAATCAGTATTCTATCTCCTGGGAAAAAACGGTTACTTTGCAAAAAATCGCGCTTCAGGAATTGTCGGCTCCGCTGATCCCGGTATTTGAGCATGTAACGGTCATGCCGCTTGTCGGGACAATTGATACAGAGCGTGCAAAGCATATTATGGAAAATCTGTTAAACGGCGTCGTAAAGCACCGTTCACAGGTTGTATTAATTGATATCACGGGCGTGCCGGTCGTTGATACGATGGTGGCGCACCATATTATTCAGGCATCAGAAGCGGTGCGGCTTGTCGGCGCGAAATGTCTGCTCGTCGGAATCCGTCCGGAAATCGCGCAGACGATCGTTAATCTGGGAATTGATTTGTCGCAGGTTATTACGAAGAATACCCTTCAAAAAGGAATTCAAACAGCGCTTGAAATGACAAATCGAAAAATCGTTTCATTGGGGGAATAACATTGTGAGACATCCAAAAATCCCGATCCTGAAACTGTATAACTGCTTATTGGTATCCATCCAATGGGAGCTTGACGACCAGACAGCTTTGCATTTTCAAGAAGATCTGCTGAACAAAATCTATGAAACCGGCGCAAACGGGGTCGTCATTGACCTGACATCCGTTGACATGATTGATTCATTTATCGCGAAAGTGCTCGGCGATGTCATCACCATGTCTAAATTGATGGGCGCAAAGGTCGTATTGACGGGAATTCAGCCGGCTGTGGCGGTCACATTGATTGAACTCGGAATCTCACTTGAGGAAATTGAAACGGCGCTCGATTTAGAGCAAGGGCTTGAGACATTGAAGCGGGAATTGGGGGAATAGCGATGAACGACCAATCCTGTGTGAAAATCATGACAGAATGGGATATCGTAGCCGCCAGACAGCTTGGCCGCAACGTTGCGAAGGAATTAGGCTTCGGCACGGTGGACCAGGCCAGAATCACGACGGCTATCTCAGAATTGGCCAGAAACATTTACTTATATGCAGGCAAGGGCCAGGTCAGCATAGAACAAGTAAACGACAGAGGGAAAAAAGGCCTTAAAATTATAGCAGAAGACAAAGGACCCGGAATCCCCGACATCCGTAAAGTGATGGAAGACGGCTTTTCAACGTCAGGCGGACTGGGAGCGGGACTTCCGGGCGTCAAAAGGCTGATGGACGAATTCAGCCTGCAATCTGTTGCAGAGGAAGGAACAGAGATTCAAGCCGTAAAATGGCTTCGGTAGGAGGTTAGAACGTGGATTTCAGGGAGGTTATAGAGCAGCGGTATCATCAGCTGCTTAGCCGATATATAGCCGAATTAACAGAAACATCTTTATATCAAGCCCAAAAATTCAGCCGAAAAACGATTGAACATCAGGTTCCTCCGGAGGAGATCATCAGCATCCACCGAAAAGTGGTAAAGGAACTGTATCCGGATCTGCCGGAAGATGTTTTTCATTCGCTGGATTTTTTAATAGAAGTCATGATTGGCTACGGGATGGCTTATCAGGAACACCAAAGTCTGAGAGATATCCAGCAGGAGCTTCGTTCAGAAATTGAAATTGCCGCAAATGTTCAGCAGACGCTGCTGGGCACAAAAATTCCTGAAGAAGAAGAACTGGATATCGGGGCGATCAGCGTCCCCGCCAAGCAAATGAGCGGGGACTATTATCACTTTGTCAAAGACAAGGAATCGATTAACATCGCGATAGCCGATGTCATCGGAAAAGGAATACCCGCCGCATTGTGCATGTCGATGATCAAGTATGCCATGGACTCTCTTCCGGAGATCGGCATTCACCCCTCCCAAGTGCTGAAAAATCTTAACCGCGTTGTAGAACAGAACGTGGACTCAAGCATGTTTATCACCATGTTTTACGCAAACTACAATACGAAAAATCACCAATTTACATATGCTTCTGCGGGGCATGAACCGGGCTTCTACTACTCTGAAAAAGAAAAAAAGTTTTATGATCTGGAGGCAAAAGGATTGGTGCTGGGGATTTCCCAGGATTTTGATTACAGCCAATATGAACAGCACATGGACGAAGGAGACATGATCGTTCTTTTTTCTGACGGCGTCACCGAATGCCGTACCGAAAACGGTTTCTTAGAACGCAGCGACATTCAGCGCATGCTGGAAGAACATATGGACTGCTCCGCGCAGGATATGGTCAAAAATATTTACGACAGCCTGCTGAGACTTCAGGACTTTCAGCTTCATGATGATTTTACGTTAATTGTTTTGAAAAGAAAGGTTTAAAAAAACGGCAGCACGGGTAAAAAGCCATTAGCACGAGTAAGGATAACTTTCAGAGGTGATACGATGAATTTAACGGTAGATATGAAGGAGAATCTTTCAGATATACAAATCAATATCGCTGGAGAAATCGATGTATACTCAGCTCCGGTGGTTCGTGAAAAGCTGATGCCCCTGGCAAACGAGGGGAAGGACATGAGAATCTGCTTAAAAGATGTAAACTATATGGACAGTACGGGTTTAGGTGTTTTTGTAGGCGTGTTTAAAACGGTGAGCAAGGAAGGCGGCTCTCTGAAGCTTGAGAATCTTTCCGACCGGCTCGTCCGTCTGTTTGAAATTACGGGGCTTAAGGACATCATCGACATTTCGGCAAAGTCAGAAGGTGGCGTGCAATGAGTACATCAGTTGATTATATAGAGATGAAAATTCCGGCCGAACCGGAATATGTAGGAATCGTCAGGCTTACATTATCAGGAGTCGCCAGCAGAATGGGCTATACCTATGATGACATTGAAGATTTAAAAATCGCTGTCAGCGAAGCTTGTACAAACGCTGTCCAGCATGCATACAAAGATGAAAATAAGGGAGAAGTATCCGTGCGGTTCGGTGTGTTTGAGGATCGGCTGGAGGTCATTGTCGCCGATCAGGGAGACAGCTTTGATTTTGATCAGAAGCAGCAGGATCTCGGGCCGTACACACCTTCGCACACAGTCGATCAATTGTCAGAAGGAGGGCTCGGTCTGTATTTAATGGAAACGCTCATGGATGAAGTCAAAGTTCAAAGCAACTCTGGCGTAACCGTGGCGATGACAAAGTATTTAAATGGGGAGCGAGTTGATCATGGCACAACCATCAAAAACTACGAAACTAACTAAAGATGAAGTTGATCGGCTCATACGCGACTTTCAAACACATGATAATAAAGAAGCCCAGGAAACACTCGTCGAGGTGTATACCAATCTCGTCGAAATGCTGGCAAAGAAATATTCAAAAGGAAAAAGCTTTCACGAAGATCTCCGCCAGGTCGGGATGATCGGACTTCTCGGAGCCATTAAACGGTATGATCCCGAGGTCGGCAAATCCTTTGAAGCATTTGCGATTCCGACCATCATCGGCGAGATCAAACGCTTCCTCAGAGATAAAACATGGAGCGTACACGTCCCGAGACGGATTAAAGAACTCGGGCCGCGCATTAAAATGGCGGTGGATCAGCTGACGACAGAGACGCAGCGGTCGCCGAAAGTCGAAGAAATCGCAGCCTTTCTCGATGTGTCAGAAGAGGAAGTGCTTGAAACGATGGAGATGGGAAAAAGCTATCAGGCGCTTTCTGTCGATCACAGCATCGAAGCGGATGCGGACGGAAGCACCGTCACGATTTTAGATATCGTCGGGTCGCAGGAGGAAGGATACGAACGCGTCAACCAGCAGATGATGATCAAAAGCGTGCTTCATGTGCTGTCCGACCGCGAAAAACAGATTATCGATCTAACATTTGTGCAAAATAAAAGCCAAAAAGAAACAGGGGACATTCTCGGAATATCTCAAATGCACGTCTCGCGCCTGCAGCGGAAAGCGGTGAAAAAACTGAGAGAGGCCTTGATTGGAGATCCCTCCATGGAGCTAATGTAATGATTCAGGTTGAAGAAAATGAACATGTTCAAACTCTTGTATACCAATTAAATAAAGAAGGCAAGTCCATATGCGGCGACAGCTTTTTTATGAAGGCGAATGAAGAAGAATTAGTTTGCGCGGTAGCGGACGGTCTCGGCAGCGGATCTCTTGCCAACGAATCCTCGTCAGCCATTAAAGACATCGTGGAAACGTATGCGGATGAGGATGTGGAAAGCATCATTGAGCGCTGCAATCAAGCGATGAAAAACAAAAGAGGGGCGACTGCCTCCATCTTAAAAATCAATTTCATCAAAAGGGAATTGACATACTGCTCGATCGGCAACGTCCGTTTCTTCCTGCACTCCCCATCAGGCGAAGTTTTTCATCCGCTGCCGATTTCGGGTTACCTCTCAGGCAAACCGCAAAGATACAAAACGTATACGTCATCATACGAAAAAGGGGCGACATTCATCATCTACACGGATGGGCTTGAGGTTCCGCATATCCGCACCTGCTTAAAGCAGGGACACTCAATAGAAGAAATATCAAAATCACTTCATCCGTACACAACATCCAGACGTGATGATTTGACCTATATTCTCGGGCAGCTTTTATCGTAAGGCTGCTTTTTTTATGTTCCGCCGTTTTTTGATACACTAGAGAAAGAAAGAAGAGATGGAGGCTTTTGTGATATGGAAACGTTAGCCCTTTTGAAAAAACAAATTGCTGAAGAAACAGCGTTATCCCAAAAACATGTCGAAAGTGTCATCCGCCTGCTGGAAGACGGCAATACCGTCCCGTTTATTGCGCGGTACCGAAAAGAGCAGACCGGCTCAATGGACGAGGTGCAGATTCAGGCAATCTCCGAGCGGTGGCAATACATACAAAACCTGACGCAGCGGAAAGAAGAAGTCATCAGATTGATCTCCGAGCAGGACAAGCTGACAGACGGGCTGAAGCAAAAAATCGAGCAAGCGGTCAAGCTTCAGGAAGTCGAGGATTTATACCGCCCCTTCAAACAAAAACGGAAAACAAAAGCCACCGTCGCCAAAAGCAAAGGCCTTGAACCGCTTGCGGACTATATTCTTTCTCTCCCGAAAGAAAACCGCCTTCACGACGTCGCTGATCAATATATCAGTGCAGAAAAAGAAGTCGCTTCAAGAGAGGAAGCCATTGAAGGCGCGAAGCACATCATAGCCGAACAAATCTCGGATGATCCTCATTTCAGAAAGTGGATCCGCCAGGAAACGTATAAAAAAGGAATTCTCACTTCCGCGGCAGGCAAGTCAGCCGCAGATGACGAGAAAAACGTCTATGAGATGTACTACGAGTACGAAGAGCCGATCCAAAAGGTCGTTCCTCACAGAGTGCTTGCAATGAACCGCGGTGAAAAAGAAGGCATTTTAAAGGTTGCGATCGAACCGCCCGCCGATCAGATAAAAGCTTATTTAGAAAAGCAAATCATCAAACACCGTGAAACACCTGTGAAAGAAACGCTGAAAGAAGCCATTGAGGACAGTTATAAACGCCTGATCCAGCCGGCTATTGAACGCGATATCCGCAAAGAGCTGTCAGAAAAAGCAGACGCGCAGGCGATCCATATTTTCGCTGAAAACCTGCGTAAGCTCCTGCTGCAGCCGCCGATGAAGGGAAAAGTCGTGCTCGGCGTCGATCCGGCCTTCCGTACGGGGTGCAAACTTGCAGTCGTTGATGAGACGGGAAAAGTGCTGAAAATCGACGTCATTTACCCGCACGCTCCCGTCAAAAAGACAGCGGAAGCCCGGAAAAAAATCAAAGAATTGCTGGACCGGTACGAAGTCGAGGTTGTGGCGATCGGAAACGGCACGGCATCACGGGAGACAGAGCAATTCGTCGTTGATGTGCTGAAAGAAACAGAGCGGGACATTTATTATGTCATCGTAAATGAGGCCGGAGCAAGCGTGTATTCCGCGTCAGAAATCGCCCGTGAGGAATTTCCGGATTTTCAGGTCGAAGAGCGCAGCGCCGTCTCCATCGCGCGGAGATTGCAGGATCCGCTGGCCGAGCTTGTGAAAATTGATCCTAAATCCGTCGGTGTCGGGCAATACCAGCATGATGTCAGCCAAAAGCATTTAAACGAATCTCTCCGTTTTGTCGTAGAGACCGTCGTCAACCAAGTCGGGGTGAATGTCAATACAGCATCAGCCGCGCTGCTTCAATATGTAGCCGGGTTATCCAAAACCGTTGCCGGCAATATCGTCAAAAAAAGGGAAGAGCTCGGAAAATTTACAAACCGCAAAGAGCTGAAAGAAATCCCGCGTCTCGGCGCAAAAACATATGAACAGTGCATCGGCTTTTTGAGAGTGCCCGGAGGACGGGAGCCGCTCGACCGCACCGGAATACACCCGGAAAGCTATAAAGAGACAAAGGCGCTGCTCAAAAAACTGCAGCTCACTGCGGATCAGATCGGAAGCGCGGACGTAAAAGAGAAAATCAGCGCACTGCCGCTGTCTGAAACGGCTGAAGAGCTCGGTATAGGAGAGATTACGCTTGCGGATATTTGCGGGCAGCTGACAAGGCCGGAGCGAGATCCCCGTGACGAAGTGCCGAAGCCTTTGCTGAAAAAAGACGTTCTGCAGCTTGAGGATTTAAAGGAAGGAATGGAATTGCAGGGCACCGTCCGGAACGTTGTGGACTTCGGCGCTTTCGTCGATATCGGCGTCAAGCAGGACGGGCTTGTGCACATCTCAAAACTGAGCAATCAATTCGTCAAACACCCTCTCGACGTCGTATCGGTCGGAGACATCGTCACCGTATGGGTTGAAGGGGTGGACGTGCAAAAAGGCAGAGTGTCGCTGTCTATGGTAAAATAAAAGCACTGCTTACGAGCAGTGTTTTTTTCTGTAGAAATACCAGCACTGGTTCAGCAGTTTGATTTGGTAATTGTCCTTTTCTAAAAACGCTTTTTGCATTTGTTTCATCAGCCAATTCGGCATGGCTCATTCCTCCTCAGCTTTTAGTTAGAGGTCGGTTTTAACACATTGTATGCGAACGGTGAATTGTCCCGTTCAATGTTTTTAAAGCGGGGTGCACATATGGATAACGAACAACTTCAAAAGCTGACGGAAGACATCTCTGCACAAGATTTCGGAAAGCCGTTCCGTCACCGGGCCTTTTTCAATGACCGGCTGAAAACGACAGGCGGCCGCTACATGCTGTCTTCCCATAACATTGAATTAAACCGAAAATATCTGCTCGAACACGGACGGAGCGAGCTGGTAGGCATCATCAAGCACGAGCTGTGCCATTATCATCTTCATCTTGAGGGAAAAGGGTACAAGCACAGAGACAAAGACTTCAGAAACCTGCTTCAGAAAGTCGGAGCGCCAAGATTCTGCACGCCGCTGCAAACCAAAAAGACACAAAAGAAAACATATATGTATAGATGCGAGGCCTGCGGCCAACAGTATATAAAGAAGCGGGCAATGAATCCGGAAAGATATGCCTGCGGAAAGTGCAGAGGAAAAATCAAAAGAATTTTTTAAAAAGGCTTGACTCATTTCAATGATCTGTGTTAAATTATAAAAGTCGTTGAGAGACAACGATGCTTTCTCAAAAAAATAAATGTTGCTTATTGACACAATATGTCGTATCATTTATAATAAAGAAAGTCTGATCATTCCACAGTAGCTCAGTGGTAGAGCTATCGGCTGTTAACCGATCGGTCGCAGGTTCGAATCCTGCCTGTGGAGCCATTATGGAGAAGTACTCAAGTGGCTGAAGAGGCGCCCCTGCTAAGGGTGTAGGTCGCGTAAGCGGCGCGAGGGTTCAAATCCCTCCTTCTCCGCCAGATAAGTTCTCAACCAGACGGCCCGTTGGTCAAGCGGTTAAGACACCGCCCTTTCACGGCGGTAACACGGGTTCGAATCCCGTACGGGTCACCATTTACCTTCGTTGGGCTATAGCCAAGCGGTAAGGCAACGGACTTTGACTCCGTCATGCGTTGGTTCGAATCCAGCTAGCCCAGCCATTTTATTTAAAAATTTTGAATCACTTTTAGAGCGAGCCATTAGCTCAGTTGGTAGAGCATCTGACTTTTAATCAGAGGGTCGAAGGTTCGAGTCCTTCATGGCTCACCACTTGTCACGCGGGTGTGGCGGAATTGGCAGACGCGCTAGACTTAGGATCTAGTGTCTTACGACGTGGGGGTTCGAGTCCCTTCACCCGCACTTTCTTTTCAAAGTGCTGATCATCATCACTAGCTTATATGCTTAGTGGAAAGACAGCTTCATAGCACGCGGTCGTGGCGGAATGGCAGACGCGCTAGGTTGAGGGCCTAGTGGGTGAATAACCCGTGGAGGTTCAAGTCCTCTCGGCCGCATCTCAATGATACCAAGGGTTTAACTACCTTTGGTATTTTTTGTGCTTATTTTTAAATGATCTACTATCCACAAACTGCCCACTTACCTGGAGTAAGTCATCTACAGTTTACGTCGCGCAAAATATTTTCATCATTATAGGTAGTTACTAATGCCTCAAACTCCAATTTGCAAAAGGCAGAGAAAGTATTGCTAAGCATGGAGGAAAACAAAGAGGACTTGTTATATTATCAGCTATTAGAATTTAGACACGAGATAATAGGGTAGGGGCATAAAGGTACTGAAAAGGTTTAATCTTTTTTTAAAAGGTTAAGTCTTTTTTTTTGGATATAAATGTAATCTGCGCCCAATTATTTGCCCTGAATTCACGAAAAAGGATAAAATAGGTGTAAATAAAGTTGCTATTTTAAAATTAGATTCAATTCATTATCGCAAAAGCAATAATAACTAATCGGCGAAGAAAGGATAATCAGTCAAATGAAAACATTAGTTATCGTTATACACCCTAATTTGGAAACATCTGTTGTCAACAAAACCTGGATGAATCGTTTAAAGCAAGAGAATGACATTACGGTTCATGACCTGTACGGTGAATATCCTAATTTTATCATTGATGTAGAAAAAGAGCAGCAGCTCCTGTTAGATCATGAGCGCATCGTTTTTCAGTTCCCAATGTATTGGTACAGCAGTCCCGCGTTACTCAAACAATGGGAAGATGATGTGTTAACACATGGTTGGGCTTATGGAACTGGAGGTACTAAATTGCATGGCAAAGAACTACTCTTAGCTATCTCCTTAGGCGCACAGGAATCTGATTATCAAGCAGGCGGAGAATATAATATCACGATCAGCGAGCTTATCAGACCGTTTCAAATCACTGCTAACTATATAGGAATGCGTTTTCTTCCTGCCTTTGCACAATATGGGACACTTCACCTTTCAAAAGAAGATGTTAAGAACAGTGCGGAGAAATTGGTTGACTATCTTAAAGCTGAGCATTGATCCGGTATTCGCGAGGGAAGCTGAAATAAACTAATTACAGCAGGGCGATGAGTAGATATTTCTTGTTGAAATGTAGATTTCCTTGGTCTCTAATAGGTGCCCAGTTTGTGCTCAGAATTCATGAAAAATGATGAAAATAAGTATAAATAAAATAAACAGATGCTTTGAATAAAAGCTTTTGAAACTCTTGATAGGTTTTTACTAGGTTGAGGGCCCAGCGGGTGAATAACCCGTGAAGGTTCAAGTCCTCTCGGCCGCATCTCAATGATACCAAGGGTAATAGAGAGATCCTTGGTATTTTTTTGTGCTTATTTTTAAATGATCTACTGCCCACAAACTGCCCACTTACCTAAAGTTCAAAGTGATCAAAATACTCAAAGTATCTGGACAATACTTTGCTTGGTTCTTATTTGTCAGTAGTCGCAGTAACGAAAGCACTAAACAACACATTAAACAGATTCTTTTGATATGACGGACACATATGACAGTTTGCGATTGTCGAAATTCAATGTATAACCCTTGTTCAACTTACCAAGTTCAGTTAAAAGTTTGTTAAAATTGTGATAAATGTAAGAAAGGATTAAATGTTCATACCGAAACATTGGGATTAAAGGGAAGGGGAAACAAATACATGTCGATTTACCATAAAGTAATTGGAGATGGATATCCGATCGTTATGTTGCATGGTTGGACACTTGACCATCAGGTGATGTTAAATGCAATGGAACCGTTATTCGAGAAACGAAGCGGTTGGAAGAGAATATACATAGACTTACCGGGTATGGGACATTCTAAGCCACAACCGTCTATTCAGAACTCTGATGATGTTTTAGAAGCGATATTGCGTCTTTTGGACGAGATTATTCCTGATCAACAGTTTATTGTTTGCGGTAATTCATATGGAGGGTACATTGCCAGAGGTATCGTTCGTTCACGTAAGGAAACAGTTCGTGGATTACTGCTGATGGCACCATTAACTATACCCGAATTCGATGAAAGGGTAGTACCGCAGAAGACTGTTCTAAAAAGAGACAGCGACTTGATATCACATTTGTCTTCAGAGGAGGCGGATGAATTTTGCTCTATGGGGATTGTGCAAGGTAAAACTGAATGGGAGAGGTTTCGGGATGAAATTTTACTTCCATCTAAACAAACAAATTATGAATTCGTAAACAACATTCGTCAAAATGGATATGGGTTTACCTTCGATATTTCATCTAAACTTGAGTATCCCACGCTAATTATCACAGGGCGTCAGGACAATGTAGTCGGATACCATGATGCGTGGCGGCTACTCGAAGATTACCCAAGGGCAACTTTTGCAGTACTTGATATGGCTGGTCACAACCTGCAAATCGAACAAATCGATGTATTTAATTCATTGGTTCACAACTGGTTAAACAGACTTGAGTCGGAAAATTTTCGGTTGGTATAACTTTCCATAAGTATAAGTTTACTGTTGCAATTACCAATTAGTTAAACAATAATTAAGATAAGCAATATTGGGGTTTCCTGAAATTTTAGTAATTATTAGTCTTTATTGTCATTGGGGATCATTTAATCATTGAACAAAAATAAATCCATTATTTCATACCCTGTGCTACTTATTTCTGTTGTAGTCTGTATACTGATTAATAGGTAAGGAAAGTCGAAAAGGTATACGAAATTCGTCATACAAATTAAAGTTTTGAATGAAAGAGCAGGATTACTCCTGCTCTTTTTCTTTCTAATTGGGCTAGATTAAACGCAGACGGTTATTCCTTGGGAAAACAAAAAAATTTCTTCTATCCATTGACTAGCTTGGCTTTAGCCTGGTTTCTATCACCCCGTTGGGCTTGTCAGGTTTTAAAAAGGTATGCTACGTTTATAGTGTTTTGTTTCACCTGATTGTGGGGTAATAAAGATAGAATCAGTAAATAATTCTTAGGAACGACCTCAATCTTATAATAAACATATTGGAAGACGTAATGGAAGATCTAAAATAAAGGTTTAGGCTACTTTGAAGAAATAAAAGTTTTTTTTTGATTGTGATCATATTCACAATAGAGCTGTATGAAGGGGAATCATTTCTCCAAATAGTCTGCAGAAAATACCGACCACAGCCCAAGGATATCTCACTAACCGCTTTGGCTGGTATTATCTGTTGGCTGTTTCTCTTTTTGTTGCTTCTTGTATTATTTTTAGCCCAATCGGCAAAAATAAGTTAAGGAAACCAGCGAAAACACTTAATTTCATCCTTCTTTCCTGGTTTACAATGTTATTTGGCGCTGATATGGATATTAGTCTAGTCTTTTAAGGTACAGTTGAACCAATCAGCCACTATGCCGTTAGCTCTCCATCAGGTGAAACAGAAACCCCCGGACTTTTAGAGAAGCATTACGCTATACATTCTGGGACTGCATGCTCGGACCGTTTACGCGCTTGTATAATGTGGATTTGATAATTAAGGAGTCGATATTATTAAATGAAGTTTAACAAGAAAAAAATTAACGTTGTAGACATTCAAAAAGCGAAGAAAAGCGTGTTTGCTACAGGGATAGGAAACGCGATGGAATGGTTTGATTTTGCTTTATATTCTTATTTGGCAGTTATTATTAGTAAAAACTTTTTCAGTCCAGTTCAAAACGATGAATTAAAGTTAATATTTACTTTTGCTACATTTGCAATTGCCTTCTTACTTAGACCGGTAGGCGGAATTATTTTTGGTAAAATGGGTGATAAATTTGGTCGGAAAATAGTATTAACAATTACTATTTTAATGATGGCTTTATCTACTTTAATAATTGGTGTGCTTCCTACCTATGATCAGATTGGGGTATGGGCCCCTATATTATTACTCTTTGCCCGTATTCTGCAAGGCTTTTCTGTGGGTGGAGAGTACGCTGGGGCAATGGTATATATCGCAGAATCTTCTCCAGATAATAAACGTATAAGGTTAGGCAGCGGTTTAGAAATCGGCACATTATCTGGTTATATAGTAGCTTCTGTTTTAGTTACAGTACTTTTCTGGACTTTATCTGATGTTCAAATGAATAGTTGGGGATGGAGAATTCCTTTCTTCTTAAGTATTCCAATAGGATTATTTGGTTTATATTTGAGAAGTCATCTAGATGAATCACCAATCTTTGAAAGTGACATCTCTGAAAACCAAGAACAACAACCAGGTTTATTAGAAGTCATTAGAACATATAAAAAAGATATCTTTTTATGTATCGTATTTGTGGCATTTTTCAATATAACCAATTACCTATTATTAGGGTATATGCCTTCTTATTTAGATGAGAACCTTGGTATAAGTGATAATATAAGTACACCGGTTACAGCAATTGTATTGATTATTATGGTACCGTTCGCTTTAACTTTTGGTAAACTGGGAGATAAATTAGGAAATAAAAAAGTTATAACAATTGGATTAGTATTAGGAATTGTATTTTCGATTATCTCTTTTCAATTTCTTAATATGGGGAATATAACATTCTTATTTATAGGACTTTTAATGTTAGGTATAGTATTATCTGTATACGAAGGTACTATGCCAGGATCTTTACCTACGTTGTTCCATACTGACATTAGATATCGTACATTATCCTGGACATTCAACTTATCAGTTTCTATTTTTGGCGGAACAACACCTTTAGTTGCTTCTTGGTTAACCCATGTGACAAGAAACAATTTGGCGCCGGGTTTCTATTTATTGGCAGTCAGTTTAATTGGCTTAATAGTTGTGTTAACCTTATTTAAAGATACTTCAGGTAAATCTTTAAAAGGTTCTTACCCAACAGTTGCTTCTAAAGCTGAGTTTCAAGAAGCTGTTGAAAATCCAAAAGATTCACTGTGGTGGAAAATGGAACAAACAGAAAAGGAATGAAAAAAACATCCATTTAATTGACCGACTACTCGAAATACAGACTCAGAATAAGCTGGGATTATCCGAGCAGCAATGACTGCAGCTCTTTTATATTCTGGAGGGCTTACTGCTTTGCAAATGCAGCGTTGCTATTCTCGATCGTCATTATTTTATTGGTTGTGTCCTAATAATAAAACATTGACGCAAGAACGAAGAGAAATTAAAAGGTCCGGGCAATACAGCAAAATAAGAAGCAAGAAGCTTTGTTATGCCGGTTCTTCTCCCGAAGGAGAGCTGGCTTTTTATTTTCTGTATGAGGTCCAAAGCAGAAAACGAGAACTTGTACGCTAACTAATCAACAAAGGTTTTTTGGATATGAAGAGGGTGAACTGGTGAAAAAACGGAGTTTGTTGTGGAGTTAGCTTTGCAATTAGGGACATCTCAACAACAAAATAATAACCAGCCCGATTAAAAAGCTCATCAAAAGTTCCATTATTCCAATATACGATCCACTCAATTATTTGAGTGGATCTGTTTGTTTTTTATTTATTTGCAGCAGTCTCTATGTGACGAAACAATAAATGGATTAAAACCCTTTACGCAGCCAGGTTGCGGCGAGATCAATTGCTCCGCGAGCAGCTTCAGTTTTAGCTAAGGCGTTGAGCATCACGAAATCGTGAATGATACCTTGGAAACGTACGGCAGTGACCGGAACACCAGCTTCACGAAGTTTATTGGCATATGCTTCTCCCTCGTCACGAAGTACATCAGCTTCAGCTGTGATAATCAATGCAGGTGGAAGCCCTTGAAGCTGCTCAGCAGTTGCACGCAGAGGTGATGCTGTAATTTCAGCACGCTCGTTCGAATTGGTTGTGTACTGATCCCAAAACCACATCATCGCGTCCTTGCGTAAAAAGTATCCTGCAGCAAACTGGTGATAGGATTCCGTATCGAAAGAAGCGTCTGTTACCGGATAGAAAAGTAATTGTTGCCGGATATTCAAGTCACCTCGTGCTTTGGCCATTAGCGTGACAGCAACAGCCATATTGCCTCCAACACTATCACCTGCAATTGTTAGACTCTCGGGAATCATGCCGTTCTCACGGCCATTTTCAGATGCCCACTTCACTACTGCATAAATTTCTTCAATGGCTGTCGGATATTTTGCTTCTGGAGATAAGGTGTAATTTGGAAAGACAATAGCAGCTTGTGCGCCGACTGCTAGCTCACGGATGAGCCGATCATGTGTATGCTCATTACCAAATACCCAGCCGGCCCCATGAATGTACACGATGACAGGAAGGTGCGCAGGCGCATTCTGCGGGCGCATTATTCTTACTGATACCTGTCCGCTCGGTCCTCCTGAAATCATAACATCTTCAATATCAACTGGCAGTTTATCAATTGGGGCAGATTGAACCTCATCTACAGCTTCTCGTCCTTTCTCAGGTCCAAGGTCGAATAGATAGGGTGGGTTCGCGGTTGCTTCTGCAAATTCTTGAGCTGCTTTTTCTAATTGTACTTTCTTTAACATCAATCTCACTCCTTATTTGAAGGCTGGTCACCTATATGTTTTAATCAAATTTTTTGCCTATTGATCTTGGCATCTTTCGTCTTACATTGCTGTTGTAATGATTTGTACATCAATATTTCCGCGAGTAGCTTTAGAATATGGACATACTTGATGAGCTGCATGTGTTAATTCTTCCGCTTGCTCTTGAGATACCCCTTGAATTTCCACCTCCAGAACAACTCCGATTTTATAACCATTATCACTTTCATCTTTTAATAAACTTACTTTACCGGTAACAGCTGATTCGATTTTTAATCGTTGTCTCTGGGCTGCTAAATGAAGAGCACTGTCATAACAAGCTGAATAGCCTGCCGCAAATAATTGTTCTGGATTTGTAGCCGTGGATACTTGATTTGGTTTTGGCATAGCTAAATCCAAATCAATAATAAGATCATTAGATGTTACATGACCTTCTCTGCCGCCTTTTGTTGTAGCTTCTGCTGTAAAATATACTGTCATCATCAAACACTCCTATAAATTAAATTTAACACAATTGAATTTTAATCAATCTAATCAGCGTTGTCAATTAAATTTTTGAAAATTAAATTGTTCTCAATTGAAATGCGCAATTAAATTCCTCTAAATGATTGATTAGACTAAAATAAAGAACAGTTTTCGGCAGTTTAAAGTTAGTGTACATAATAACCATATTGAGAAGGTGGCTCAATAAATCTATGAGTCGGTCTAAACAATATAGTAGAAGTATCTATATCGGTCATAATAAGAATGCACCTCAAACACATTTTGGTTATAAATAAAGTTCCCATGTATATAAGTTATGGTTAATTAAATTGTCAGTCATTCAATTTCCCTTAATGTAATTCTTATGCTATTATGTGTAGTAATGAATATAAATATTGTGAGGGATTTAACATGAAGAATGATAAATTACTGTTAAGTAATCATCTATGTTTTGCGATTTATGCAGCTTCTCGTGAAATGATAAAGTTATACCATCCTCTCTTAAAAGAATTAGGAATTACGTATCCACAGTATTTGGTTCTTCTTGTTTTATGGGAGAAGGAAAAAATATCTGTTAAAGGTTTAGGCGAAGAATTATATCTGGACTCCGGAACATTAACTCCAGTTTTAAAACGACTTGAGGAGCGAGGTCTTATTATAAGAGAGCGTTCAAAAGAGGATGAACGAAGTGTAATTATTACGTTAACAACTGAAGGGAATGAGTTTAAAGAAAAAGTCACAATGATACCTAATGCAGTATTTGATAAAACCGGTTGTAATGAAGAAGAAATTAAAAGTTATAACAAGGAAATTCGTAATTTACTTCACATGCTGACAACTGAGCAATAGTTTTATGAATATAGATGGTGGGCCAAGCGGGTGAATAACCTGCGGAGGTTCAAGTCCTCTCGGCCGATCCCTATGATACCAAGGGTTTTGACACCTTTTGTATTTTTTGTTTATAGACTTACTATAGTAGGTCGTATGATTTGTCAGCCACCTTCATCCTTCTGCTGACTGCGGGCAGCGGTAGTAAATAGGAGAATGCAATTAATGAAGTGATTAAGCAGGAGAAGAAAGTCAGAAAAGAAATGCGAGCAGATTCAGATGAGTACAAAAGAGATAACGCCATAATTCTTGTATATGATGACGGCAAGTATATTCAGCTTGCGTTTTATCAGCCAGAAGAAAGTTCTCGCAAGCTTACTGCTTAAAAAGCCATTTTTTCAATCAAAAAATCAATATCAATTCGGGGCTGGATTCAATATGATCCAGTCCCTTTTTGTTTTATTGATTTTTCTTATCCCCAGTCTGATAAAAGATTTTCTGTGAATCATTTAACAATTATCGGCCGTTTTTTCTTTTTCGATAATATCCTTTACCACATCCTCAATTGTTATATGTCCAAGAGCTTTTTCCAAGGCAGATTGGGCGAGTTCAAATATTGGACCAATTGTACTTTGTATGTTCCGGCCTACAGGACATTGAGGATTGGGATTTTCATGTATACTAAACAATTCTTTATCTTGAACAACATTAACTGCTCTATAAACATCAAGTAAGGTGATTTCAGTTAAATCTTTCGCTAATTCAGCTCCTGCAATACCTGGCCGTACATTTACTAAACCTGCTTTTTTCAGCATCCCCATAATTTTTCTTATTAAGGCGGGATTTGTATTTACACTTCCAGCTAAAAATTCAGAAGTGCTGATTCCGTCTTCATTTATTTCAATAAGAGCCAATATATGAATTCCTACAGCAAAACGGCTGCTAATAGACATGATTTCTTCACCATCCTAATTACTTTACACTCTTTATAGTACACTTGTAACTGAATGTATTACAAGTTTATTTCACTCTAATATGCTCAATTAACAAGATGATAAAAGTATTGACAAATAAATAAGGTGTAACTAAAATTATTACATGTAATCAATTTGCTTACATTTAAAATTTTGAATGATTAGGGGGACTTTAAATTGAAAATTGGAATCATTGGTGCAACCGGAAAAGCTGGAAGTCTTATCTTGAAAGAAGCGGTAAGCAGGGGACATGAAGTAACTGCAATTGTAAGAGATGCTGCAAAACTTAAAGAGGAAAAGGTTTCAATCATTGAAAAAAATATAATTGATCTGACATCGGATGATCTAAAAAAGTTAGATGTAATAGTTAATGCCTTCGGAGCTCCATTAGGAGAAGAACAGGCACATGTAGATGCTGGCCGGGCATTAATTAGGGCATTAAAAGGAATAGGTACAAGAGCAGTAATTGTAGGCGGAGCAGGGAGTCTTTATGTAGACGAAAATAAAGCTGTCAGTGTAATGGATACACCTGATTTCCCGGAGATTTTTATTCCAACAGCTAAAGGGCAAGGTCGTAACTTGCAAGAGCTAAAGGAAACTTCTGATATGAACTGGACATTTATCAGTCCTTCAGCGGTATTTGACCCAGACGGGAAAAGAACTGGGTTTTATCAGTCAGGAAAAGATCATCTTCTTGTGAACTCGAAAGGCGAAAGTTATATCAGCTATGCAGACTATGCAATTGCAGTATTGGATGAAATAGAAAATCCAAAACATATAAATGAACGCTTTACAGTTGTGGGAGAAGCTGAATAAGTTACTGAGTAGAAACAAAGGGCGCCATTAGCGTCATCGCTAATGGTATCTTCCTCCTAAGAATGTACGGAGACATTGAAAACTTTGCAATCAGAGTAGCTGATTATTTTTATGAAAAAGGGGATTTATCACGTTCCAATGAATATTATCGAGCTGATGACAGAGTAGGAGCTTAGTGAGTTGGATCAAAAAATAAATAGCTCTGACTAAAACCTTTGCGGGTTAGTTAGAGCTTTTGTAAACCCACTCGTTTTCGTGAGTGGGCTTTTGGAAAATACACCTATCAACATGATATTTATTATTAAGTACGGTAAGGGGTCCGTCAAAACTTCTAATTTCCAAATGAAGGTTCTCACAAAAAAACCTGCCGCACGTTTAACAAATAAAACCCTGAATGAAACATGATATTAATTTGCAGTTATTTCCGTTTCGTGCTATGATAAAGGAGAATTATTTTTGTTCGTGTAAAGGATAGTATGAATATCGACTTTTCGTCTTGATGATACTTTGGGCAAGGATAGTAATACAATGTGTAATACACTAGGAGGCAACAAAAATGGAACAAGGTACAGTTAAATGGTTTAATGCAGAAAAAGGTTTTGGATTTATCGAACGTGAAAATGGAGACGATGTATTCGTACACTTTTCTGCAATCCAAAGTGACGGATTCAAATCTTTAGACGAAGGTCAAAAAGTAACGTTTGACGTTGAGCAAGGTGCTCGTGGAGCTCAAGCTGCTAACGTTCAAAAAACTGCTTAATCTTCAATCGTTTATACAAACAGGCTCTTTATATAGGGCCTGTTTTTTTATGTTCTCTGTATCATACTGAATAAAAAACCCTACTCAACGTTCGAGTAGGGACAGATGCTACAAGGTAAGAAAAAGGTTTAAAACCTCAAAGGATTGTTTACAGTATAACATACCGGATTGACGATATGTGGAATATATAAATGATTTGTTTTTATGTTCTCAAGGTAACGGTATGTTATTCTTTGTTACAATTCGCATATCTTTTTTATGAAATAAGATAAACAACTGCTATTCACTGTCGCAAGAGATGTAAGAAATTCTGAAAGATAAAGGGGAGAGTGGTTGTTTTTTCTTCCGGAAATAATCACTTAGACCTAAAACAATGAAAGCCCTGCCTCTCTTCCATCCTTACGGCTCCTTGTCCGTGCCAGGGTGAATCAGGATTACAAAAATCAAGTGACTATTTCATCGAGAATTCAAGTGTTCGTTGAAGAAAAAAATATAACAGATTAGATTGAGGAGTAATAAAAGCGGTTAATGTTTAAAAAGTAAGTTGAAGAAGTTGAACGTCTGATCGTAATACTCTGAAAAACTTATCTGTCATTAACCTTAACAGAAACTTTTTATTTGTTTTTCAGTGATTCCTTTAATGACTTCCAGTTCACTAATCAAAAATTCATATGCATTATCCAACATTTTTTTTTCGCTTGAATTAAGTGCTTTTTCTTTCTTCATACGCATTAAATCACGTACAACTTCAGCGCCTTCTTGTATTTCACCCGTTTTTATTTTGTTCGTGTTTATTATATACCTTTGCTTCCACGGCAGTAACCTATCTGATTCTCCATGCTGAAAAATGTGTATAATGTGTTTTAATGCACGTATATCAGTAACTGGCCGTATATTTGAACTCAATATTTTACGCGTTGGAATCATAATTGTCATATTACTGATTGACATTCTTATGACATAATACTGTTGTTTTTCCTCTAAGAATTCTTTTTCTTCTATGGCTTCAATTATACCTGCTCCGTGCATTGGATAAACAATGTTATCGCCAATTTGAAACATATAATCCACCTCCATATATGGGAACTTAACTTAAGGTTACCATATATAGAGTGAGATATCAAATTTTTAATAATAACATGATTGTTTATTTGTGTCAATAACTTTTTTCAAAAAAACAACATCAAAACAAGAGGGAACCTGTGAGATTCCTAAAAAAGGGAAGATCAATTGGTCGGGGTATATTTTGGAATCTCGACTAATTAACAGAGATCAGTTTTTCGTTGAAAAGGAGTTATTAAATATCCATTAGGAGTTCATGGCTTGACATCAATGACAGCAATTGAATCCTTGGTTTGTTTACTTTTTTACTTTTTCGATGTCTTCTTCTCCTCAAGGATACCAATCATGCAATTAAGAGCACGTTGAATTAAATATGGGGTCTTCTTGTGATTAATCTTTTGGGTTTAACGTAAAACAGGGGATACTAATATTAACTCTTTAAAATCATTCTCATGCCGTCTTGAAAATTGACAGTATACCTGTAAGGGTATAATATTGATTCACAAACATTATTTAGTTAATAATGTAGTGTGATAAAGCGTAGTATGAAATGATAGTGGATAACATGCAAATATATAAATTTCAAAGAAGGAGTTCAACGCATGGAATATGATCAAAAGATTAAAAATCGCTTACGCCGGATAGAAGGACAGATAAAAGGTGTATTGACCATGATGGAACAAGGAAAAGATTGCAGAGAGGTTGTGACCCAATTAGCTGCTTCACGTAATGCGATCGATCGAGCAATGGGTTTGATTGTGAGCACAAACCTTGAACATTGTGTTCGTGAAAGTTTAGAAAAGGGAGAAGACACACAACACTTAGTAAAAGAAGCGGTCGACTTATTGGTAAAGAGCCGATAAAAAAATTCATCAACCTATCATCTTTAAGGTTGACGAATTTTTATATTCATTATAATATACCCCTACCGGTATTTAATATGTTGAATTGAATAATAGGAGATCTTTCGAAAAAATTTTTAATTTCAATATACCCCCAGGGGTAATAGTGATTGGTCAGGAGAATAAACATGACAAAACAAACAAAACGCACAACAATTGTTTTATTTAGCGGGGAATATGATAAAGCAATGGCAGCCTATATTATTGCAAATGGTGCTGCTGCCTACGATCATGAAGTGACGATCTTCCATACTTTTTGGGGATTAAACGCTTTACGTAAAGAAGAGCTGATTCCAGTGAAAAAAGGATTTCTTGAAAAAATGTTTGGAAAGATGATGCCTCGCGGTGCCGATAAGATGGGTTTATCTAAAATGAACTTTGCAGGTATGGGCCCTAAAATGATTAAAAATGTGATGAAAAAGCATAATGCACTTACGTTGCCTCAGTTGATTGAGATGGCTCAAGAACAAGGTGTAAAGCTCGTAGCTTGTACAATGACAATGGATCTTCTTGGTTTACAGGAAAAAGAACTATTAGATGATATCGACTATGCTGGTGTAGCTGCTTATTTGGCAGATGCGGAAGAAGGCAATGTCAACTTATTTATCTAATGTGATCCATTGCAAATTGAATAAGTGAAGGGGGGATATAACACTATGAATAGCGGAGTAATGTTCAATACTTTACTCATTTTATTTTTACTTTGGATCGTATTTCGACGTTTTTTCCCATTGCATGGTGTTAAACAAATAACAACTGCTGATTTAAAATCGGAGGCGGAAAACAAAGACAAACAGTTTATAGATGTGTGAACTTCTTATGAGTTCTGTACAAGGCATATTAAAGGATTTAAAAAAATTCCTTTGTCTATCTTGCCTCGTCAAACTCATCAACTTTCGAAAGACAAAGACGTCTTTGTGATCTGCCAAAGCGGAATGAGAAGTGTAAAGGCAAGTAAAATATTGAAGAAACACGGGTTTAAAAATATCACAAATATAAAAGGCGGTATGAATACATGGTATTAACATCCAGGGAATAACTTTTTGCATATTTTTATACCCCCGCCCCTATATAAGAAAAGGAGGAAAAAAACCGTGAAAGCAAATATTGTATTAGACGCTAAAGGCTTGTCATGCCCAATGCCTATCGTAAAAACAAAGAAGAAAATAAAAGAATTAAAAGCTGGTGACATATTAGAAATTCAAGCAACAGATAAAGGATCAGCGGCAGATCTGCAAGCATGGGCAAAAAGCTCAGGCCATGAATATTTAGGTACTGAAACAGAGGGAGAAGTCCTTCGTCACTTTCTTCGAAAAGGAGGAGAGCATTCATCAGAAAATGCATCTTCCATTCCTGAGATTTCATTAGAAGCTTTCACACAGAAAGTGGATCGTGATGAGTCTCTTCACATTTTAGATGTACGAGAGATAGAGGAGTATGAAGAAGCCCATATCCCCGGAGCGGTGCATATCCCTCTTGGCGAAGTGGAAAAGCGCTTTAACGAATTAAACAAAAATGATGAAATTTATATTATTTGCCATTCAGGAAGAAGAAGTGAAATGGCAGCTCACACCATGAAAAAACAAGGTTTTAAAAAAGTTATTAATGTTATTCCCGGTATGCGGGACTGGACAGGTAAAACAGAAAAAGGAGGTATGTAAACATGACCGTGCAAGCACTTACCGCAAAAGAAGTCACACAAAAAATCTTTCACAAAGAACCTTTATTTATTTTGGATGTACGTAATGAAAATGACTTTAGCGATTGGAAGATTGAAGGACATGATTTTGACCATTTAAATGTACCGTATTTCGATCTTTTAGATGGCGTAGAAGATATCTTGGAGAAAATTCCTTCTGATAAAGATGTGCTGGTCGTTTGTGCAAAAGAAGGTTCATCTGTCATGGTATCCGAAATGCTTTCTGAAGCAGGTCATTCTGTATCCTATCTTAAGGGCGGAATGAAAGCATGGAGCGAACATTTAGAGCCGGTAAAAGTCGGGGATTTAAAAGATGGCGGTGAGATGTATCAGTTTGTTCGAATCGGTAAAGGCTGCCTATCATACATGGTCATTTCCAATGGTGAAGCGGCGATTATTGATGCGACGCGTATGGTAGATTTCTTTATGGATTTTGCGAAGGAGAAGAGTGCGACGATTACTCACGTATTTGATACACATCTTCACGCGGACCATATTTCAGGCGGCAGAGTCATTGCTGAAAAAACAAAAGCAGCCTACTGGTTACCGCCTAAAGATGCTGAAGAAGCGGTATTCGATTATCAGCCGTTGGAAGAAGGAAACGACATGACCATCGGAAATACAAAGATTAAAATTCAACCGATTTATTCTCCGGGGCACACGATTGGTTCCACTTCTTTCATTGTCGATGATCAGTATCTTCTTTCAGGTGATATCTTGTTTATTGATTCAATTGGCAGACCAGACTTAGCCGGTATGGCAGAAGATTGGGCAGGAGATTTAAGAACAACGCTTTATAGCCGTTACAACGCGTTGTCACAGGATTTAATTGTATTACCGGCACACTTTATGATCATTGACGAGCTAAATAAGGATGGAAGTGTTGGTAAAAAACTAAGTACATTATTTAGCGAGAACCATGGTTTGAACATTGCGGATGAAACAGAATTTAGACACTTAGTAACAGATCATTTGCCTCCGCAGCCAAATGCATACCAAGAGATTCGAGAAACAAACATGGGGATAATCAGCCCAGATGAAGAAAAACAGCGTGAAATGGAGATTGGTCCAAACCGCTGTGCAATACGGTAACTCAAGTTTCTATTAAAAAGAGGAGAGATGAACATGAAATCAGATAAAGTATTAGACGCAAAAGGCCTGGCATGCCCAATGCCAATCGTCAGAACAAAGAAAGCGATGAATGAACTGGAATCAGGTCAAATATTAGAAGTGCATGCAACAGATAAGGGAGCTAAAAATGATCTTGCAGCTTGGTCTAAATCAGGCGGGCATGATCTTTTAGAGCAAACTGATGAAGGCGATGTATTAAAATTCTGGATTAAAAAAGGCTAATGAATGTGAAAGGGTATCGAATACAAAGATGCCCTTTTTCTTTGAAAGGAGGAACCCAAATGGATATTGCTTTTATCACAACTCTTTTCATTATAGGGTTTATTGGTGCCTTTATTTCCGGAATGATGGGTATTGGCGGATCAGTTATTAATTATCCAATGCTATTATACATTCCTTCTTTAGTGGGAGTGATGTCATTAACTGCCCATGAAGTTTCAGGGATAGGGGCTATTCAAGTTTTCTTTGCGACACTTGGGGGTGTTTGGGCTTATCGTAAAAGTGGTTTTTTAAATAAAGCATTAATTATGTACATGGGAAGCAGCATCCTTTTAGGGAGTGTATTGGGGAGTTACTTTTCTCATTATATATCTGAAAAAGGAATTAACTTTATATACGGAATTCTGGCTATACTAGCAGTTATTTTAATGTTTATACCTAAAAAAGGACAAGAACATAGCGAAGACGAAGAAGTGATATTTAATAAATGGTTGGCTTCGTCCCTAGCGTTTCTCATTGGCGGCGTATCAGGTATTTTAGGAGCTGGCGGCGCCTTTATCCTGGTTCCCATTATGTTATCGATTTTAAATATCCCTGTTAGAATCACAGTCGCTTCATCTCTTGCGATTACATTTCTTTCATCTATTGGCGCAACAGTTGGAAAAGTAATCACGGGCCAGGTTCTTTTTACACCGGCTCTGGTTCTTATGATTGCCACTTTGATTGCTTCTCCTATTGGCGCATCAGTTGGGCAAAAAGCAAATACAAAATTCCTGCAATGGATTTTAGCGTTATTAATAAGTGCGACAGCTATTAAAATTTGGTTAAAGCTCCTTTGATATGAGTCAGCGGGTAAAATGAAAGATTAAAAGATTCATCACCCGTTGGTTTCTTATTAATTCTTTTTGATAATGGTGACTTGGGCAAGTCTTGACTATAGTACCGTGAAAAACATTTGACTTAGTTGCGTCCAGTATTTTTTTGCATTTAGGACAGCGTTTTGGAACACTATAAACCTGTACGTTTTAAAACGAAGATGGTGATTTTAACAAACATGGCACCCAAGACATGTCATGTAACTTTCTGGTGATGAAAAAAACGACTCCATTTTTACTCCACAATATGAATAAATCTTTGTAAAATAACATGATCAATATAAACACACACTAATATATAAAGGTTTTGTAATAGAAAACACAATTATTGATGGCCCAGCGGGTGAATAACCCATGGAGGTTCAAGTCCTCTCAGCCGCATTAAATGATACCAAGGGTTCTGACACTTTTGGTATTTTTTTGTTTGCGGCTGCGCCGTTACTTAAAGCAAGTCGTCTGGTTTCCAGCTATCTTTTTTAAAGCCCTTTTTCAATTAATGAAATGATAAAATAGGAGAAGAAAGCCAGAAAAGAAATGAGAGCAGATTCAGATGAGAAACACAAGAACAACTCATCGTGATCGTATTCGTACACATTTTTACAGAGGAGGACAATTATGATTGGAATACTGGCAGGAATGGGGCCAAAATCTACTGGGCCATTTGTAGATAAAGTCGTAGATGAGTGCCAAAAAATATATGGAGCAATACATGACATGGATTTTCCACATATGATGATTTATTCCTGTCCGACACCTTTCTACATGAATAAACCTCTCAATCATACGGACATGGAAAATGCAATTATTAAGGGTGCTGTAAAGCTTGAAAAAACGGGTGTTGATTTTATTGCCATCCCATGTAATACCGCACATCTCTATTTTAATCAAATAAAAAAATCGATTTCAGTCCCTTTACTGAACATGATTGATGAAACCATAAAAAAAATACCTAAAGGCTCAAAAAAAGCAGCTCTTTTAGCCACCGTTCCTACGGTTCAATCCGGAATATTTCAAGAAGCGTTAAACAGAGAAGGTTATGATTTTTTACATCAAGATAGTTGGCAAATCTATGTCGATCAAATAATAGAAAAAATTAAACAAGGTCAAATCGATGAGGCTGGTACATTATATGATGAATTACACCATGACTTAGCAGAAAAGGCTGATACGGTTATCATTGCATGTACGGATTTAAATATGGTCACGGACCAAAAAAGAAGCAGACTTACTATTGTTGATTCATCAGCCTGTCTCGCTCAAGCCATTGTAAATAAGTATGTATCATTAACAAAATAAGTCATCTGATTTATCAGCAAATTCAGGGCGCTTTTTTTCCTTTAAAGCGCCCGGCTTCGGCAGATGCATGATCCTCAATTACTTCTTTGAATGTAACTTCCCCGCGTTATTGTTCTTTTAACATTGAATACTTTCGATACGTTTTATAGAAACTGCAGCCAAATAGAACAGCCATAAGGGCGGGAAGCGACCTCAACAGGGCAAATGGAGTTTCAAATAAAAATGCTTTCCAAAACATTGCGCTTTCCATACTCCACAGACCTTCAGTTAAATATAAACCCGAATCCTTGTAAATCAAATAAGAATAAAACAAGCACAGTAAACCAAAACAAGATGAAAACCCCATTAGTCTTTTATAATAATTACTCTTTGATTGGCGATCCGAAAAGATTTCATTTTGATCATCATTTTCTTTTTGCCAATACCGAGTTCCGCTAAGCCATGGGCTGTTTATATAAACCCAGCCGAAGTCTTCATAGATCTCTTTGTACTCTTTAAATTTTTTCTTTGATAAATAATCTTGATAATCCAGTCTCATCACATATTTTTTGTCGGTTTTTTCGAAAGTGTATATTCCTAATCCGCTGATATTTGTACAGCGATAGCCTTTTTGTAGTTGCTCGTTCAGCCATTGCTCCTCTTTTTCAATATCAAAAAACATCTTAAATTTCTTCATTCGATTCACTTCCTTCGTGCAGGGATAAAATATGCAGTAACCTGTTTTGTTCCATCTTCAAAATGGCGCTTCCTTCCGCAGTTATCTTATAGACTTTTCTCCGGCCTGATTCTCCAACAGGCTCAATCCAGCCATGCTTATTCAAATTTTCAATCGCGCCGTATAATGTGCCGGCTGCTAAAATAACAGTTCCGTTACTCATCTTTTCGATCTTCTGCATGGCGGCATAGCCATGAAGCGGCTCACGGAGAGCTAATAAAATATAATGCATGGTTTCAGACAGCGGTAATAATTTATGTTTCATATCCTCATCCTCTATTCAGTTCGACTATATAGTTAAACTTAATACAGTACAACTGAATAGTCAATGGCCTTTTCAAAATTTGTAAAAGGAACTTGAAAATCAAATCTAAAAAGTCGCTTTCTTTACGTAATGGGAAGCGACTTCTGGGGCAGTTCTATTCAATAACTGGCCCGATTGAACGCATTAAAAATACCAAGGGTTTGAGTCCCTTGGTATTTTTTGTTCATTGTATGATGATGTAAACTTCTTGCTTATTTAGCGCTGTCGTTCCAGTTTTTCTCTATAAATGTATTCGCAGGCTGTAAGTTGGTTTTGTTTGCAATTTCAATGACAGCGGGAACCACGGAAGGGTCTGTTTTGGAGAAGTTAGGAATCCGCGGATCTAACCGGAAATAGCGATCTCCCAGCAGATTCGCGCTGACCATGGATTCATAGTAGCCATTTCCGCCGGAGATCATCTGAAGAAATGGCAGTAAAGGTTCATTAGGCGACCTGTCCAAAAGGACTCCCCAATTTGGAGGAAGGTTCTTCAGATTTTCGGGACGTATGTTATCCGCACTTACCATTCCCCATCCCCTCGTATCTCTTCTTAACCGAGTCGGGGCTTCACCTGTACCGATGGATAGCGCCGCAATTTGATCCAATGGCACGTTGGCTTTACCAACCGCAAACGCGATACTGGCCGTACTGGGGTTCGTTGCCACTACATATCCGTCCACGTAGTTTTGATAGGCGCGCTGTGTCGCGGGAGCACCGCTGCTCCGCAGTATGACATCACTCACTTTCTCATTTAAATAGGGAGAGCCGGGAAAGTTGTGAAATAATACGGGCGTCCAACGATCCAGTGCCGGGGAGTATAATTTGAATGAAGGGACAACAATTCGTTTTCTTACATCTTTAAGACGAAGGCCTGGCGGGAAAAAGTTTCGTACCGCTTTAATAAAACCGGAATAGGGTAATTGCTGATTAAAAACAGGTCCGCCCGGCCGGGAAGTGCTGAATGCGGGCAGGATTTCATCCTCAAAATACTGAAGTGTTTCCTTCGGAGATCTTCCGCTTGCTAATGCCAGGGCAGTAAATGAACCGATTGAATTTCCCGCAAATACATGGGTTCGGCTTATTAATGCCGGATTTTCTTCAGCCAGTCTGTTCAATAGTTGTAAACTTAAAGCACCTAAGGTACCGCCCCCGTCAAAGGTCATGATCCGATATTTTGCCAAAGCTGATTTCTCCTTTCTGATGAAAACTATCATTCAGTATATGTTCAGCCAGAGTCTATTGTATGGATGAATGAATATCTCCTTATCTTAAAAATAGTTTGATTATCAATCCGGCGAGTCGGGAAAGGATATGTTTTTTATTTGAAGAGGTTTTTTCCGGGAAGAAGGAGAATTATTATTTAAAAATAAAAGGGGGAAAATACTTGAATACAATTGACCTTATTGTTTTACATTTTGAAGAGGTAAGACGGCGAAGCATCAAGTTATGGACAGCTGTACCTGAGGAAAAAATGGACTGGCGCCCGGATTCCGAAGCCATGTCGTGCAAGGAAATGATAAGACATGTATTAGAAGCGGAATTTCTTTATCATCAAATTTTAATGAAAAATATGAGTGAGTTTTCAGAGGAAACTATTAATCCTTATGAATCAAAAACGTTTACCACAGTAAGCGAAGAATTAGAATTTGCAAAACCGTATCGGGCCGCGTTTTTGACATTCATCAAATCGTTAAGCGAAACAGATTTAACAAATATAAAGATTGACAGGTCTGATGTTGGATATATTCGCGAACTGGGAGACATGTTATTAAGAATCGCTTACCATGAGTCTGTACATACGGGTCAGCTTTTAGACTACCTCAGAACTGCTGAGGTTGACAGGCCTTTAATTTGGGACTAGTTAAATGATTGAGTTTTACACGGGAAGGGGAAATAACGGAAGCCTTAACTTCACCCAAAGTTAAGGCTTTTTATAAATTGTTAAAACAAACATGTTGCCGTTGTTTTAATGATCTGTTCCCCAAACCGCTTTCCGATAATTTTCCGGATCAGTATCACCTTCTGTATTAATGATTAACACATTAGATGACTGATCTAATTCTAATTTCTTCTTTATCTGTTCCATTGAAGTATTTCTACTTAACTCATGCAGCAAACCTAATGGTACGGAACCTGACTCACCAGAAATAATCTTTGGATCCGAATCAATAGGATTACCCAATATTCTCATCCCCAATGCGCTTATCTTGTCATTACAGGAAAAGAAATAATCACTGCTTGTTCTCAAAATGTTCCAACCGAATGGGTTGGGTTCGCCGCAGGCAAGCCCAGCCATCATTGTAGAAAGATCACCGTATACTCGGACAGGTGATCCAGAGGCGCTTTGGGCTGACTGGTACAGACAATTTGCGCTTTCGGGTTCAACTATGGAGATTATGGGCTTATTCCCGCTTTTTACATTTAATAGGGAAGCTGCCATTGAAGCAGCGAAAGATCCCACTCCAGCCTGAAGGATAACATGACTGATTGTATTGAAGAAATCTTCATTTTGTTTGTATATTTCTGCCATAATTGTTGTATATCCTTGCATGATAGAGAGAGGAATTTGCTGGTATCCTTCCCAAGCCGTATCCTGAACTAAAATCCAATGATGTTTCTCAGATAAATCTGCCGCCATTTGAACAGTGTCATCATAATTTAAATCTGTAATGTACGCATCAGCACCTAAATGTTTAATGGCTTCCAATCTCGCGGGAGAAGAACCTTTCGGCATATATACCTTTGCTCTCTGTCCAAAAAGAGAAGCCGCCCATGCCAGTCCCTTTCCGTGATTACCGTCGGTAGCTGTAGCAAATGTAGCAGAAGGAGCGCTTTTTACAAATTCAACCAATTCGTTAAAATGAATGGAATTAAGGTCGATTCTAAATTTTTCACAATAGTAAGAAGCAATCGCATATGAAGCACCCAAGCTTTTAAAAGCATTAAGGCTAAACCGTTTAGATTCATCTTTGACATAAAGACTGTTTATGCCGAGATATTGTGCGAGACCTCTTAACGAGTGAAGCGGTGTTGCTTGATAGCCGGGAATGCCGGAATGAAAATGAAGCGCTTTTTTTGTTTCCTCTGCAGAGAAATAGGAAGATTCCTGAGGTAACGTATCAGATCTGAAATGATTCGAAACCCAATCAATATTCGCAAACAAATTTCTTCACCCTTCCAATATGTGATATATCACATTATACATGGATCGGAATGTAAAGCAACTCTTCTTTTTCGCAAACGATATACTGAAATGTGGTATATTACATGTAAAATGATGTTTTAAAGAGGTGGAAACGTGACAATGAACCAACAGCACCAATTAAAACGAACATTTATGAAAGTTGAAGCTTATCAGTTTCTGAGAGAGTGGATTATAACAGGTAAGCTTGAGCCGGGAGAAAGACTGAGAAATCAAGATCTATCTGAGACACTCGGAATCAGCCGCACGCCGGTCCGGGAGGCGCTGCTTCAGCTTGAAAATGAAGGTCTTGTCATAACGAAAGCCAATCGGTGGACAGTGGTAGCACCTATTGACCTGGAAAATGCGAAAGAGGTTTACTCGGTCGTTTGGTCTCTCGAGTGTCTCGCTTTTGAACAGGCACTTTCAAGATTTACGCAAGATCATATAAACGAGATGGAAAAATTAAATAAGCAAATGAATGCAATCATGGAGATGGATGATAAGGTAAAAGCGCTGGAATTGGATAATGCCTTTCATCAAAAGATCATTGAAGTCTCAAATAATACTGAACTGCAGAAATTACTGCAAGGACAAAAAACGAAAATACAGAGAATTGAAATTCGGTATTTCAGTCAAAATCACGCAATGAATGCATCCTGCAGTGAACACTATCAAATATTAGACGCAATGAGGAATAAAGATCTTAAACAAGGACTGAATGCCATAAGGAGTAATTGGGAAAACAGTCTGACTCGAATCATTTTAAACAGCCAATTAAAAGCCTGACAACTCGTCAGGTTTTTTTATGAATTTTTCATTTGACTAATATGAGATATGTGATATATTACTCTTAACTGAAAGCAATTCAGTTTTTTGTGAAGAATATTTTGAATCTTATATCAATAAGGAGAAGGTGATTATTATGTTAAAAGCAGTTTTCACAGAAAAAGCACCAAAAGCGATCGGACCTTATTCTCAAGGCATTAAAGTACAAGATTTTTTATTTTTATCAGGACAGCTTCCTGTTAATCCAAACACGGATGAAGTTCCGGCTGATATTAGGGAACAAACGATTCAAGTTTTAAAAAATATTGAATCCATTCTGAAATCAGAGGATTTAAAAATTGAAAATATAGTGAAAACGACTATTTTTCTTAAAAATTTAGGTGATTTTCAAGCTGTTAACGAGGAATATGGTAAATATCTTGGAGACCATCGTCCTGCGAGATCCACAATTGAAGTAAGCCGGTTGCCTAAAGATGTACAGATTGAAATTGAAGTCATCGCGTATTCCGGATAAATATATACGAGTGAAAAGCTGCCCGACTTCATGGTAATTCGTGATATTCCAGAGCATGACATTCTTTTTTCGGGAGGATAAATATGTCTATAGAACAGGATGTGGATGTGCGGTGCCGGAGTTCTTCATCGAATAATGCCTCTTATGAAGATCCGGCTAAATGGTGCAGGCAAAATACAATTTGGGTCTTAGGCCTGTTTGGCACAGCAATAGGCGCGGGCGTGCTTTTTTTGCCAATTAATGCGGGAATAGGGGGCATTCTGCCTCTGATGATCATCACTGTTCTGGCTTTTCCGATTACGTACTTTTCTCACAGAGCTTTGGCCAGATTTGTTTTATCAGCAGGTTCTGCAACAGACGGGATTTTAGCGGTGACAGGAGAATACTTTGGAGCGAAAGCAAGAAGAGTATTCACTGTCATTTATTTTCTTGCGATTTACAGCATCCTGTTAATGTATTCAGTTGCCATTACAAATACAGCTCAAAGCTTTATTGTGAATCAAATGAACATGTCAGAGCCGCCAAGGGGTTTAACTGCCGGATTTCTGATAGCAGGATTACTGTTTATCGTGCGTTTTGGTCAGGATGCGGTCATGAAGACTATGAGTTTGTTAGTTTATCCATTTATAGGTTCGTTATGTTTGATGGGGATCTATCTGATACCTAAATGGAATACAGCCATTTTGGATGTCACACACTTATCATTATCCGGATCAGGACAAGGGATGTTCATGACGGTATGGATGACATTCCCTGTCCTGGTGCTTTCATTTAATCATTATTCAATGATTTCACCATTCGTTGTAGCTCAAAGGCAGTGTTATGGAGACAAATTTGCTGATGATAAATGTGCTCAAATACAAAAATACAGTTATATATTGATGATACTTACTGTTTTATTTTTTGTATACAGCTGTGTATTCAGTTTGTCGCCGGCAGATCTTGCTATGGCAAAGAAACAAAACATCTCAATTCTCACTTATCTCGCCAACCATTTTCATTCAGTGTTTATTGCTTGTCTTTCCCCGATTATCGCATTTGTCGCAATTACGAAATCCTTTTTAGGACATTATATAGGAGCCTACGAGGCCATGCGGGATATCATTGTTGAGGTTTTTCCATCAAGAAATAATAAGAAAAAAACAGATTTTATCATTCTGTTTTTTATGTTTGTCACTTGCTGGCTAATAGCTTATATCAACCCAAGTATTCTAGGCATCATTGAAAGCATCAGCGGACCGATAGGGGCTGTTATTCTATTGCTGCTCCCTATGTATGCCATTCGTAAGCTGCCAGTATTAAAAATGTATCGAAATAAAATCAGTAATGTTTTTGTTACGATTATTGGTGTCATCACTGTTTCGGCAATTATTTTTGCTTTATTTTAATTATTTTTTGTAAACGCTTTCTATTTAATGTTTATATTGGAGTGGTCTTTATGAATGATATCACAATGAAAGATCAATTAATAAAATGGAGACATGACCTCCATATGATACCTGAAACAGCTTTTGAAGAACACATGACCTCAGCGTATATTGCTGAAGAATTAAAAAAAATGGGAGTAAGCGTTTGTTTGGGTCTGGGCGGAACAGGTATAGTCGCCACCTTAAAAGCGGGAGAAGGATCAAAGGTTATAGGAATCAGAGCGGAACTGGACGCATTACACTTCACTGAAGCAGCAGATCATTCGTATGTGTCTAAAAATAAAGGGAAAATGCATGCCTGCGGTCATGACGGACATATGGCAATCCTTCTTGGGACAGCTAAAATATTGAGTGAAAGACAACATTTTAACGGCACCGTGTGTTTTATTTTTCAACCGGCGGAAGAACCGGGCAAGGGTGCGAGGGCTATGATTGAGGATGGACTTTTTGAACAATTTCCGCTCGATGAAATTTACGGATTGCATAATATGCCTGGATTGCCGGCGGGTACTTTTGCAACCCGCCCCGGGGGAATTATGGCCGGTGAAGATAACTTTGTCATCCGGATTAAAGGAAAAGGCGCTCATGCAGCCCGCCCTCATATGAGTATTGATCCATTGGTCATAGCGTCGCAAATTATTCTCGCCTTACAGACTATTGTGTCCAGAAATTTAGATCCAAGCGTTCCTGCCGTTATATCCTGTACGGAAATCGTAACAGACGGGGTGAGGAATGCGATTCCGACTTATGTGGAAATCAAAGGTGATACGCGGAGTTATTCTCCTGACATCCGACGTTTTCTCGAAGAAAAAATGAGGACTATCAGTACCGGGATTTGTGAGATGCATGGTGCGGAGTGTCAGTTTGAGTATACACATGAATTTGCTCCAACGACGAATTGGGAAGAATATGTCGGGTTTACTGTTGAAGCTGCTGCCAAAACAGCCGGAAAAGAGAATGTCACTTCTAACATAAATCAGATGATGATTTCAGAAGATTTCTCGGCTTTTTTAGAGAAGGTTCCCGGTGTATTTGTTTTTCTTGGCAATGGGGATGAGCATGATCAAAAGGGCCATATTCCATTACACAGCCCGTCATATGATTTTAATGATGACATTCTTTTAACCGGTGCAGCGTATTTTGCGGAATTAGTTAAAATTCGCTTATCCTAAAACACATGAAACAAAGAAAAACAGCAATTACTGAATCAGTCAGTGCTGTCTTTCTTTGTTTTTTTGTTTTTTATAAGCCAGCGGCGTCATCTTCATGGCATGTCTGAACCTGCTGATGAAATAACTTGTGCTGTTAAAACCAACTTGATAAGAAATGTCTGTCACACTCGCATCTCTTTGCTGCAATAAATATAAGCTTTTTTGAATTCTGTAATCTATAACGTAGTGTAACGGAGAACATTTTAAAAAGCGCTTGAAATAGCGGCAGCACTCAGAACGGCTTAGCTGCCCGGCTTTCGCAATATCCTCCAATGTGATTTTTTCAGCATAATGCTGATGGATCCAGCTCAGCATATTCTTCATCCTTTGGTTCTTCAACCATTCTGTTTCGATACATTCAAGGTGGAAGCAATTGGCGATTAAGTGTTTCCAAACAGACGTAAGTTTCATCGTGATATCTATTTCATAAAAGGGTGATTTTTGCTCGATGCATTTGTGGATCTCTAATACAGCATTCAGAATATTTTTTTCTAAAGGGTCGTCTGCGTGGATATATAAGTAAGGGACATTCGTTGCGTGAATCAAAGGTTTTACATAGGTCGTGTAGAGTTCCTGTGATAAAACGAAATGCGGGGAGACATTTAAACAGATATAAAGACAATCTGAACTGCCATGCTCCTTTGTCATATGCAGGCAGCCGCTGTTAATAAACAGCCCGTCGCCTTGACGGACAACCACCCATTCCTCATTTACTTGGAACAGCGCTTCTCCTTTTATTATAAGCACGAATTGAATTTCATCATGCCAATGAAGGGGAATATATCCGTGCAAATGGTTCTTAATGGTTTTTTCATAGCAAGCAACCGGCATAACAATTGTATGGTGTTTCGTCAAATCTTGCAGACTGTCATCCATCAGAAAGTTTTGCGTTTGCATGTTAAACACCTCAATATACTTATATTTTTAAATCCAATATTGGTATTAAGATGATGAATTCTCATATATCATAACATTATTGTTATATCTATGAAGCGATTGACTCAGTACAGGGAGGAATGCAAAATGGCATCTGAACATGTGAACCTTTACATTAATTCTGAACGTTTACTCAGCCGTCTTAAGGAGCTTGGTGAAATCGGACGTGACCGCAATGACAGACTCACAAGGTTAGCTGCTTCCGATGAAGATAAGGCGGGACGGGACTTATTGGTAACATGGATGGAAGAAGCAGGCTTAGAGGTTATGATTGATAAAATCGGAAATATTTTCGGGGTATGGTACGGTTCTGATCAGAATAATGATGCGCCCATTATGATCGGCTCTCATATCGACACGGTCATCAACGCGGGTATTTACGATGGATGTTACGGGGTTATTTCGGGACTTGAAGTCATAAACGCTTTAAAGGAGTCCGGCTTCAAACCGGAGCGTCCGATTGTCATGGCGGCTTTTACCAATGAGGAAGGTGTGCGATATACTCCAGATATGATGGGATCACTCGTATTCGCCGGAGGACTTTCTTTAGAAAAGGCGCTTCAGACCCGCGGTACGGATGGGACGAAACTGGGTGAAGAACTTAAACGTATAGGATATGAGGGAACAGAAAAGCCCGGCTTTTTAACACCGCACGCCTTTATTGAGCTCCATGTTGAGCAGGGGCCGATTTTAGACAAAACAGGCATTCCGGTCGGTGCCGTTGAGAATTTGCAAGGGATTTCCTGGAAGCGTATAACGGTTCAAGGCGTTTCAAATCATGCCGGGACAACTCCGACTGATATGCGTCAGGATGCCGGGCATGCAGCCGCACAAATCATAACGTATTTGCGCAAACGTGCCAATATGTCTAACGGCCAAACTGTCGCCACGGTCGGAACAATCAGTTTTGAGCCAAATGCTATCAATGTCATTCCATCATTGGCAGCACTTACAGTTGATTTGCGAGATCCGGACGAAAAGAGACTTCAAGAAGAAGAATCAGCACTGGACGATTACCTGAAAGATTTGGAAGAGGCTGAAAACGTATCTATCACATCTGAACAATTAGTCCGTTTCAATCCCGTTGTATTTGATAAAAACATTGTTGCATTAATTGAGCGGGCTGCCAATAAACGCGGACTGGAGTCAAAACGGATGACATCCGGTGCCGGGCACGATGCACAAATGATGGCCCGCATCTGTCCGACGGCTATGATTTTCGTTCCCAGTATAGAGGGGATCAGCCATAATCCTGAAGAATACACGAAAGATCATGACTTGGCTGCAGGTGTCAATGTATTATTAGATGTCGTTAGTGATCTTTCTTCTAACTAAGGAAACGGGAACATCAAGGAATACAAATCGAGATAAAGAGTGAAGATAGAGAGTGTCGTACAGAAAAGCCCTTCTCATCATTGATATCTCTGATGAAAGTTCAATTTTTCCCGGCGTATCAATCATGCCAAAGGTTTAACCGCCTTTGGCTTTTTTTATGTCAACTTTTGCGTCTGTTAAAATTGTTTTATAAACGGTGTGATCATATAATTGAATGAAAAAGGATGCATATCATGCCGATCAATTCTTTTGAAAACTATCCGATGAGCTGGAAGCCGGCGATTGATAAAACGGAAAAACCCATTTATAAAGCGATTGCAGAGAAATTAGAACAGGATATATTACAAGAAGTTTTATTACCCGGAACCAAACTGCCTCCTCAGAGAGAACTGGCTGATTTTTTGGATTTAAATGTAAGCACCATTTCAAAGGCTTTTAAAGTCTGCGAGTTAAAGGGTCTGCTGAGTGCCTCTGTCGGGAGCGGGACATTTGTTGCTTATGATGCGTTATCGAATGCGTATCTGCTGGAGGATACAAAGCCGAAGCATCTGATTGAAATGGGGGCGACGCTTCCGGATCAGGCTTCTTATGAGCCGCTGCTGCTCCAGCTGAAAAGTATGCTGCAAGAGGAAGATTATGAAAAGTGGTTTGGCTATGGCCGGACGGGTGAAAGTCTTTGGCATAAAGATGCGGCTGTTAAGCTGATTCGAAGAGGCGGATTTGAAACGTCCGTTGATCACATTTTATTTGCAAACGGCGGGCAAAATGCGATTGCCGCGGCATTGGCGAGTCTTTGTAAACCGGGTGACCGCATTGGAGTTGATCACCATACATACCCAGGCTTGAAAACGGCCGCTTCAATGCTGAGTGTGCAAATTGTGCCGATCAAATCAGAGAACAATGAAATGAGCCCTGTCTCATTTGAGTACGCGTGTAAAAATGAAAATATTAAAGGCATCTACCTCATCCCGGATTATCATAATCCGACAGCGTCCTTTATGTCTGTTGAGAATCGAAAAATGATCGCGAAAATCGCAAAAAAATATAACCGATTCATTATTGAAGATGCCTCGTACCATCTTCTTGGCAAGAATCCGCTTCCGGCAATCGCATCATTTGCACCGGAACAGGTCATTCACATTGCCGGTTTATCAAAATCACTGGCACCAGGGTTAAGGATGGCGTATGTCGCCGTCCCGAGTCAATATAAGGAGCCGATTTCAAAGGCGCTTTACAATTTAAATATAACCGTTTCCCCGCTGTTAGCAGAACTCACTGCACGCACAATCGTATCGAATCAATTTGAAATCTTAATTGACAGTCATCGTGAACAGACTATTCGCAGAAACAAAATGATCGATCAATATTTAAACGGCTATACGTGTGCAGGTGCTGAGACGGGAATCTTTCGATGGTTGCTGTTACCCGGAAATATGACAGGTGCTGCATTTGAAAAATCAGCCGCACAGCATGGAGTGCAAGTATACGCGGCTGAACGTTTTGTCGTCGGGAACAGTTGTCCGGAAAGGGCTGTAAGGGTGTCTGTCTGTGCACCGAAAACGCTTGGGGAGCTTGAGCAGGGACTGCTGATTCTTAAACGCCTGCTGGATGAGCTTATCTAATATTGTCCGCCATACAATTACTATATTGTATGGTTTTTTTGTGCGTGTTATGATAATCCAAATCTGTTGGAGGTTATAGAAAGGCAGGTCGGATTATGCTTCACAAAGACAGTGCAAAAGGGTCAGATACTCAATCGGCATTATTGGAGCAATTCATAGGTTCTTCTGATAAACAAAAAAGATTATATAAGCGTACTTTGTTTGTCGTCAGTCTTTCACAAATTTTCGGCGGCGCAGGGTTGGCGGCCGGAGTGACTGTCGGTGCGCTTATTGCACAGCAAATGCTTGGTACAGATGCGTTTGCCGGTGTGCCCTCTGCTTTATTTACCTTAGGATCAGCAGGCGCCGCGTTATTTGTGGGGAGGCTTTCTCAGCGTTACGGCCGCCGGACAGGTCTTTCAGCCGGATTTATGATTGGCGGACTGGGAGCGATAGGAGTCATCATTGCGGCTATTTTAAATAGTGTGTTTCTGCTGTTTGCTTCTTTGATTATTTATGGTGCGGGAACAGCGACAAATCTGCAGGCCCGTTATGCGGGTACGGACTTGGCAAATCATAAACAGCGGGCGACTGCTGTCAGTATGACTATGGTTTTTACCACATTCGGTGCCGTTGCAGGCCCGAATTTAGTGAATGTAATGGGGAACTTCGCTCGCTCCATTGGTGTTCCGTCACTGGCGGGTCCATTCATTTTAGCGGCGGCAGCATATATGTTGGCAGGTGTTACTCTTTTCATCATGCTACGTCCTGACCCTTTAGTCATAGCAAGAACAATAGAAATTGCCGGCCAAACACCTGATGATAGAGGACAAGTGACCGCCGACGAACACACAGAGAACAAAAAAGGTATTATTGCGGGTGCGGCGGTTATGATTCTTACTCAAATTGTAATGACTGCTATTATGACAATGACACCGGTCCATATGAGACATCACGGCCATGGCTTAGGAGCGGTAGGTCTTGTTATCGGTTTTCATATAGGCGCCATGTATCTCCCTTCTTTGGTGACAGGTGTGCTTGCGGATAAATTAGGCCGTACTGTAATGGCTGTATCTTCCGGAATGACGCTGCTTTTGGCAGGGCTCATATCAGCATTTGCACCGGGAGATTCTATGATTCTTATGGTCATTGCTCTGTCTTTGCTCGGGTTAGGATGGAATTTTGGTTTGATAAGCGGAACGGCACTGATTGTTGATTCAACTGAAACGTCAACACGGGCTAAAACCCAAGGTACTGTGGATGTTTTGATTGCGTTGTCCGGAGCCGCCGGCGGAGCATTGTCCGGAATGGTCGTAGCAGGTGCCGGTTACCTGACATTATCACTTGGCGGAGGGATATTATCGTTATTATTAATCCCGGTGGTGATATGGTCGCTTGGAAGTAAGGAATAGTATCTTATGTTTAAAAGCAGTGCGAGGCTCCCGTGGTTGAAAAACCCATGAAGCGTAAGTCCTCCCGGCTGCATCTCAATGATACCAAGGGTGTAACGGCCTTTGGTATTTTTTATGTTCTCTTTTATTTTTAAAGTTTACTCTTATTTGCTCTGCTCAATAGACTGTCGTTTTTAAAAAAGGTTCTAAAACGATACAAATGATGCGTTTGAACGGTTGTAAGTTTGATGTATTACAAAAAATAGCTGTTATATCCCTTTATATTCTTTATAGTAAATATACGGAAAATAAATAAGCGGTTAAAAATATTTTTAGTAAAGGAGAGTCATGTGGAAGAAGTTAAAGTTGTATACGCATTGATCAGAAATGAGTTCAATCAGATAGTAATGGCAGATAATCATGAGGGGCATTGGTCACTTCCGGGCGGAAAAGTTGAGCTTAATGAAAATCTAATAGAAGCAGCTGTACGTGAGGTATATGAAGAAACAGGGCTGGAAGTTGAAATTGGGAATATACTAGCTGTTAATGAAGCGAAATTTATAAAGAGAAATCATCACGCCATATATTTTTTCATTTGAAGCAAAAGTTACAGGAGGGAAAGAAGGGATTAAAAATGCTCAAGAAATATTGAAAATAGAATGGGTTGATATTGAACAGGCAAGTCAACGATTGCCTTATTACACCGAAGGGATTAAAAAGCTTATGAAAGGAAATGCGCTGTATAACAATCAGGGAACAATATACTGATAATCCCGTACTTTGATTAATGGTTGTGGAGGGTGAAGGGGTAAGGTACTCGTTCTTCAAGGAAAAAACAAAATAGTAATAATGATTTTTACTTGAACGACACTTAAGAATAATTTAAGGTTAAATATTGAAAAAATTTGTTAATATTATAATATATTGTTTGGAAATGTAATCTTTTATAAGGAGTTTTCTAATTGCGTTGGAGTAAATGGTTCAATATTTTTTGCATAGCAGCATTGGGATCAATATATGGCTATAAATTGTTTACTAATCAAGAAGTCAGTACGGCTCGTGTAATCATAGCTGCTGCTATTATCTTGTGGAACATTGTCGGACTTTTTAGCAAAGAACCAGTAAAACAAACACAGCAAGCAAACTAAAAGCTAAAAAATACTTTCCAATCGTTCAATAAAAAGTTGGTACAGAAGGATGCTGCAGCGTGCAGCATCCTTTTTATCATTTTTACAAAAAAACCAAGGGTTTAACCCCTTGGTTTTTTCGTAGTCTCCCTTTTTACGCTGCTTAAGATAATCGTCAAAATCATTCAAGTTTCATGCAGGCATCCAGATTCTGTTGCAATGATAAATGAAAATTGCCCTAAAAATGTGCCGGTTCATCAAAATACCAGTCCAAGCTGCAGATCTTTCTTTACATAGTATGTAGAGATTAAAAAATGAGAGAAGGAGTGGCGTAATGTATTATAACGATGGTGACGATCAACAGTACTTCCAGAAGAAAAAGCCATACAACGAGGCCTGTGACCTTGGCCATGATTTTGATATGGCGGACGACGATGCAAGAGCGGAAGCGGCAAGAGAAGCAGAAGCGAGAGCCAGAGCGGAAGAAGCCATAGCAAGAGCGGAAGAAGCAAGAGCCAGAGCGGCAGAAGCAGCAAAAGCAGCAGCTGAAGCAAAGGTAGAAGCGGCAAAATTAGCAGCCAAAGCAAAAGCGAAATGTAAAAAACGTCATAAGAAAGAGAAAAAACATGATTGCAAACGTAAGCACAAGAAGAAAAAATAAGAGCTTTTCATCATGTAAAAGATAAGATTCAATGTGTATTGATTTTATCCGTACAGGGGTGCAAAAACGATAAAGAAAAAGATTCTTGTCGGGGGATCAAACAGAAAGATTGCTCAGCAGAACCACGCATGGCAGGGCAAACATAATGTTCTATGGACTTCCATAGTTTGGTCGGGATATCACGCCAATAAATGTAAGTGCCTATCATGGCAGGAGAGACAAGAGTTTCGGCAGGTTGCCGCACTTGTCTTTTTTTTGTTTTTTCTCATCTTCGCGTATATGTATCTATTTTTAAGTTTGCAGAACATCTGTCTAAGAATTTGTCCAATTCCTACATATACTGGTATGGGAATCAAATGCTTATTGGGAGTGAAATAGATGGGATCAGCACAGTTAACGGGACGTGTCATCTTCAAAGGGGACCCCGGCTATACAGAGGCGGTTAAGAATTGGAACCCTTATGTTGATGTCTGTCCGCTTGTCTTTGTTTTTGCGCAAAATTCATACGATGTAAGTAATGCTATTAAATGGGCTCGTGAGAAGAATGTGCCTTTGCGTGTCAGAAGCGGCCGCCATGCTCTGGATAAAAATCTTTCCACGGTAAGTGATGGGATTGTTATTGATGTGAGTGACATGAATAACGTTTTCTTAGATGAAAAAAACGCGGTGGCAACCGTTCAAACCGGCATTCACGTCGGCCCGCTTGTAAAAGGTTTAGCTCGGGAAGGTTTTATGGCCCCGTTCGGAGACAGTCCAACCGTCGGAATCGGAGGAATCACGATGGGAGGCGGATTTGGAGTGCTTTCACGATCGATCGGCCTGATAAGTGATAACCTTCTCGCACTGAAAATGGTAGATGCCAAAGGCAGGATCATTCAAGCAAATCATTCCCGCAATGAAGATTTACTGTGGGCTTCCAGAGGCGGCGGAGGAGGCAATTTCGGATATAACACCCAATATACGTTCAAAGTTCACCGTGCCCCTAAAACCGCAACCGTCTTTAATATTATTTGGCCGTGGGAACAGTTAGAAACGGTATTCAAAGCATGGCAAAAATGGGCGCCGTTTACAGACGAACGATTAGGATGCTACCTTGAGATTTACAGCAAAGTAAATGGTTTGTGCCATGCGGAAGGATTGTTCCTCGGGTCAAAACCGGAGCTGATTCAATTATTAAAACCTTTATTAAATGCCGGAACGCCGGCACAAACAGTAATCAAAACACTATACTATCCGGATTGTATAGATTTCTTAGATCCTGATGAACCGATTCCCGGCAGGTCTGATCAGAGTGTTAAATTCTCCTCGGCGTGGGCGCTCAATCTTTGGCCGGAAGAACCTATTGCAGTAATGAGACAATTTTTAGAAAAAGCGACTGGGACAGAAACCAATTTCTTTTTTATCAATTGGGGCGGTGCGATAAGCAGAGTTCCAAGCAGTGAAACAGCCTTCTATTGGCGCCGTCCGTTATTTTATACGGAATGGACGGCCAGTTGGAAAAATAAATCACAAGAAGCTTCGAATCTTGCATCAGTTGAAAGAGTGCGTCAGCTGATGAAACCATATGTAACAGGTTCTTATGTGAATGTTCCGGATCAAAATATCGAGAACTTCGGAAAAGCATATTACGGCTCAAACTTTGCAAGGCTTCAAAGAATAAAGGCGAAATACGATCCCGAAAATGTATTCCGTTTTCCGCAAAGCATCCCGCCATCGTATAAATAGTTTGATCGTTGTGGGAAACAAAATAAAAAACACACCAGAACATTCAGGTGTGTTTTTATTGTTGCTATAAAAGTTGGTTATTTACTTATATTCCCAGTTAGGATGCCAAACAATTTCCCACAAGTACCCGTCGGAATCTTGGAAGTGACCGGCGTATCCGCCCCAAAAAGTATCATGAGCGGGAGCAGTTATCGTAACGTTTGATTCATGTGCGATGTCTTTGCGGTCCCAGAGGGCAAGTTTCAGTCCCGTTTGCAAGTCGTCCAAATCTGTACCGGCTGTTCCTTCTGTATTCTGTAGGCAGACCCAAGCCATCCCGATAGAAGTGCAGCGATTTTTCTAAATTATCTGCGCCTAAAGTAATTACTGTAATCCGCGGCTTCATAGCAATGCAACCTCCCAAGCTAAGCTAATGATAAGAAACATTTTCATTGAAAATATTTTGACATTTCAGTAAAGAACCTATATATTCATATATGAGCACATAATCATATATGGTTATTTTTGTGTCCATGTTAGAATGCTTCATAGCAGAAAAGAAATAATAAATACAGCGTATTAGATAAGGAGGAGATTTTTATGGGTCACAATCACAATCATGCTGGCGGATCCAATAAGAAGGTTTTATTGATCTCTTTTATCATGATTACAGGTTATATGATAATAGAAGCGATAGGCGGATTTTTAACCAATAGTTTAGCGCTTTTGTCAGATGCAGGCCATATGCTGAGTGATTCAATCTCATTAATGGTTGCTCTGATTGCTTTTAAATTGGCCGAAAAAAAGGCAAGTCATCATAAGACATTCGGCTACAAACGATTTGAAATTCTTGCAGCTGTGATCAACGGTGTTGCATTAATACTGATTTCCCTTTATATCATTTATGAAGCAATCAAACGTTTCTCTCATCCGCCGGAGATAGCAACAACCGGCATGCTGACGATAAGTATCATCGGGTTAGCTGTGAATATATTGGTCGCTTGGATTATGCTGAACGGCGGAGATACAAAGAATAACCTGAACATTAGAGGAGCTTACTTACATGTGATAAGTGACATGCTCGGATCTGTAGGTGCCATACTGGCTGCGATCCTTATCATCTTCTTCGGGTGGAGCTGGGCAGATCCAGTGGCCAGTGTCATTGTGGCTATTCTTGTGCTGAGAAGCGGTTACCATGTGACGAAAGACTCCATTCACGTATTAATGGAAGGAACTCCGGAAAATATCGATGTCACTGACATCATTCATACAATTGAAGAGACAGAAGGAATTCAAAGCATTCATGATTTGCACATATGGTCTATCACAAGCGGATTGAATGCTCTTTCCTGCCACGCTGTTGTTAACGATCAGCTGACCATTTCTGAAAGTGAAAGTATTTTACGCAAAATTGAACATGAACTTGGAGATCAAGGCATTACACATGTAACCATTCAAATGGAAACGGCAGCGCATAATCACGACAATACGATTCTTTGTCAGGCCCAAACTGAGAATCCGCGTGACCATCATCATCATTAAGGAGGAGATAGGGACTCACTTTGTCTGCTGACAATTAAGATAAAACCGGAGGGGGGATTCATATGTACGACACGATAGTAATCGGAGCCGGTCAGGCAGGAATCTCAGTAGGATATTATCTAAGGAAGTCGAAACAAAAGTTTATCATTTTAGATAAAAGTCATGAAGTGGGGGAAAGCTGGAAAAACCGGTATGACTCATTGGTCTTATTTACTTCTCGAATGTACAGCTCTTTGCCGGGAATGCAGCTTGAAGGAGACCAGCATGGACTCCCTTCAAAAAATGAAATTGCTGCTTATCTGAAAAAATATGTTGAAAGATTTGAAATCCCGATCCGATTACGGACAGAAGTAATAAGTGTCCAAAAATTAAACAACTATTTCTTAATTAAAACAAACCGGGAAGAATATCAAACGAAGAATCTGGTGGTGGCCGCAGGTCCTTTTCATACCCCTAACATTCCATCAATATCAAAAGATGTAGCCGGTCATATTCGTCAATTACATTCTTCACAATATAAACATTCAAAACAACTGGCGCCTGGGAATGTACTGGTAGTCGGCGGCGGGAATAGCGGGGCTCAGATAGCTGTTGAGTTATCCAAAGAAAGAGTTACATATTTGGCTTGCAGTAAAAAACCGGTTTATTTCCCTTTATGGATTGGAAAAAGAAGCATCTTTTGGTGGTTTGATAAATTAGGAGTTTTACATGCAAGTCATACATCAATATTAGGCAAGTTCATTCAAAAGAAAGGCGACCCCATATTTGGGTATGAATTAAAACATGCAATAAGACAGAAGAAGATCATCTTAAAACAAAGAGTCATAGCCGGAAAGCAAAATGAAGTCATTTTTAAAGATTCATCTTCATTAGAAGTAAACAATGTTATTTGGGCAACTGGTTTTAAGAATCCGCTTTGGTGGATGAAAATAGAAGGTGTTTTGGATAAGGAAGGCCGAATTATACATCACCGGGGTGTTTCAGCTGCGGAGGGATTGTACTTTATTGGTTTGCCTTGGCAGCATAGGCGAGGTTCAGCGCTGCTTCAAGGTGTAGGAAATGATGCTGAATACATTGTAAAACAAATGAACGGCGGATAGACTGAGGAGAGCAGTAACTTACGGGTTTACTGCTCTTTTTTGTGTTGAATACGTCCATCAGTGCAACTATTTTAGTCCGCGCATATTCAGTTTGAACTAAATGGATTCACATGGAGCGCGTGCTTCACTCCTCGTTCAGACTCTCTAATTTAATTCTTTCAAGTAAAAGTCGAAATAGCTCAAATAACAAGAAGTTAAAAAACTGCAAACCCCGCCGTATACGTATCCGCCCACTATAGAGTTCATTAATTACTTGGGACCATAGAAGAATTGTCAATGTCACTTCCGATAGTTGTAACCAGCCAAAAAAAGAAAATGGGGAGGGTGTGCTTAATTTGCACAATCTTTTATGTAGAAGTGGCCCAAGGAGCCATCCTGCATTTTGCATTCGAATGAACCTGTCGTAAAAAATTGAGAGCAGACTTAAATATCTGCTCAACTCGCTGTTATTTCTCAATGTTGAATCGGTCTTTGATCTTTTCAGGCAGTTTCTCGGCCTTAATAGCTTCAGATTCTCCGGTATAACCCTCATAGCTCCTCGGAACGCGTACAATGTCACCTTCTTGATAAGGCTTTTCAACAAAGAAAGAAACCATCTTTTTCTTACCTTTCTCGTTATACCCTTCTAAATTGTAAACGTAGTTGCTATTATTTTTGTTTTTTTCCGCTTTTCCGTGAATTTGTACGTAATAATCGCTTTCCAGCACGGCGCCTTGATCAGCGCATCCTCCTAATATGAAAACCGATAGGCAGCCTAATATAATAATGAAAATGCTCATGTTTTTCATTCTTCATCACTCCTTTTATATTTCTTATTCTAATGAACACTGCATATCGAATAAATGCGGATACCTTACACTTACCTTACTTTTTTGTAAGAATTCCTGATATAAAAGATAATGATTCAGTTGCAGAATAACAAATAATGGGTAAATGCAATCTCGTTTGGAAGGAGACTGATATGATCATTAAAATGACTCCATTTTTTAATATGAAAGAATTCAATAAACCAAACAACCATTTGCTGTCTCAAGGAGAATTGCACCTGCATTTGAAAGCAATGTGTGGAATATACCGAGGAACGATTTGCTGAACCTTATGTTAAGAAAAATGAAGATGATGATGTCAGTTACGTTGAAGAAGAGGGGAAAGCGGTCTTTTTTTATTACAACTGCGCCGGCCGGATTAAGATACGTTGCAAATGTAATAGCGATTTTTGTCTGACCATTTTAATTGATTGGCAGTCAGTGAAAATAGACATTTGTAATGAATTTATCGTTGCTCCTCCTAATAAGCGGCTTTAACTGCCAAGTTTCTGTTTCTCTTCATACCATTTGCGAAGCTGATGAATATGAGCTTGATGATATCTATTATGGTCTGCCATATGCCATATTCCCCATTGAATGGTTGATGATTTGGTCCTTTATAATCAATCTCCTGCTGTGACATGTCTGACACAATGGATATTAAGCGGCTGTCATTTTCATTAACGGCAGAATACAGCGTTCCCACAAGATGATCCATGTGCGTTTCACCTTTTAAATCTAAAATCATTAACCCCACCTCATTAGCACAATTTTCATATCAGTTTGCCTTATTACTCATATTTGTCAAGCCATCCGGAGAATGGGCCGCTGTAAGACGAAGCTATGAAGCAGGCTCTCTTTGCCTGCTTTTTTTTGTGTCGGCTTTACATCTGACATGTTGCGTTATCTGAAACTGTACCTTTTTAAATGTCAGACAGTGTTATATGATACTCTGCAGATATTCAAGAATATGTACTTGGAGGACATTCTCATGCGAAATTTTAATGTTGCTATCCCTACGCCTTTTCATGAAGATGAAAGTTTATATTTAGAAGGATTTGATGCTATTGTCGAACATTTGAAAAACAGCGGTATCCATTCGTTACTCATATGCGGCACGACTGGTGAACAGCATTCACTCAGCATAGATGAGCGTCTTCAGATCATTGAGTATGTTAATCAGCGAAAATTTGAAGATGTTGAACTGATGTTCGGTGTTTCAGCCGTAAGAACCAGTGATGCCGTCAAACTGATGAAACACATCGAGAAAACCAATATTGATTCTGTACTGATTGGTTTTCCTCCTTATATAAGACCGACACAGCAGCAAGCCGTTTATTACGTTGACGAACTTCTCAGTCATACCTCTAAAGAGGCTGTGCTTTATAATAACCCCGGCCGGACCGGTTTTAATCTGAGTGAGAAAGCGCTTAAAGACTTAATAAGCCGGCATCCCGGGATAAGGGGGCTGAAAGAAGGAGGAGACGTTCTGCGTCATAAACAAACAGAGTTCCCTGATCACTTTATTTTGTTTGCGGCAGGAGACGTTGAATTTCCGAAGATGCTGAGTAACGGGTGTAACGGCCTGTCAAGCATGGCCGGAAATGTCTATCCTGAAGAAATCAGAGAAAGCTTCAGCAGCTTATCAGAAAATAAACCGATTAATCTGGATCGAATAAACGATCTGATTGCTGAAGTGACAAATCATCATACTGTCATGAATATAAAAAATCACTATAAGAAGATTGGGATTCAAGCAGGCAGCTGCCGGTCACCCATTATATAAGAAATGTTCCGTCGCGGATAAGTGAAACATGTGATCAGCGCGCTTTCTGTACTTGGATTAGGCTTAATAAGCAAGTTTTATAATACTGTCATTAGCGGGGGCGTAAGCATTTGTTTAACTTTACATAAGGGAACCCTTATGATATGGTGATTATTGTTAATATTGACAAGAAAGAGGTGAAAGCGATGATAACGATTTATGGAATTTTGTATGGTGAAAATGCAAAAATTGGAAACATCTTGGCGGATAAAGGGAGCAGTCTGTCCTTTTTTAAGCCAAATCATCATACAAAAACAGTTATCGGTGCTTTTTCTCTATGTCAAATAAACGATAATCCAATGACATAATGTCCTTGTTTATTTGTGCATGATGTTATTTAAGCGTAACACCGATAATTGTGTCGGTGTTTTTTTGTGCCTGATTTTAAAAAAAGGTTAGATGATCACTCCCTTCTATTTACTCAAACAAACCAGAGTTTTATGGAAGGATGAGAAAACATGCAACAAAAAAACAAGTATATAAGAATTCAAGAGTTCCTGAAACAAAATAAGTTTCCTGATTTTAGAATGAATCAAATCAAAAATGCTGTGTTCAAAGGGAGAATAAATCATTTTAATGAAATAACGGTTCTTCCTAAATCCTTGAGAAAATTGTTAATGAATGAGTTTGGAGAGTCAATTTTAAATATTGCTGCTTTAAAAGTGCAGCATTCTGAGCAAGTAACAAAAGTCTTATTTGAAATTTCAGGAGACGAAAAAATAGAAACGGTCAATATGAAATATAAAGCTGGCTGGGAGTCATTTTGTATATCCTCGCAGTGCGGCTGTCATTTTGGCTGTGCATTTTGTGCAACAGGAGATATTGGTTTAAAACGCAGCTTAACATCAGATGAAATGACTGACCAAATTTTGTACTTTCACTTAAAAGGACATTCAATTGATAGTATTTCTTTTATGGGAATGGGAGAAGCATTAGCGAATGTACAAGTTTTTGATGCTTTACATGTGCTTACAAATCCGGAGTTGTTTGCTTTAAGCCCTCGTCGGTTATCTATTTCGACCATAGGTATTATTCCGGGCATTAAAAAAATCACTCAGGATTATCCGCAGGTCAACCTGACGTTTTCATTACATTCTCCTTTTAACGAACAGCGAAGCAAGTTAATGCCGATAAATGAACGCTTCCCGTTATTGGAGGTAATGGACACATTAGATGAGCATATACGTGTGACCTCAAGAAAAGTTTATATTGCTTATATTATGCTGCCGGGAGTTAATGATTCTATTGATCATGCGAATGAAGTAGTACGTCTTTTAAGAAGCAGATATAAGAGAGGGAACTTGTTCCATGTAAACATCATTAGATATAACCCGACTGTTAGTTCACCTATGAGATTTGAAGAAGTAAATGAGAAACAAGTTGTAAACTTCTATAAAAAATTAAAGTCAGCAGGAATTAACGTGACCGTCAGAAGTCAATTTGGCATTGATATAGATGCTGCTTGCGGACAATTATATGGAAATTATCAAAAAAATAAGAACCGATAAATCAGGTGCAGAACTCGGTTTGACTTCATATTATTTCATTTGATAACATAAAATGGTTATTGTGATTGAAAAAAAGATACCCGTTTTTATAAAAAAGGAGTCATAACGTTGCTGAAAAGGTTTTTTCTTGTTTTTCTTACGCTGATAATGTCTATATTTGCTGTATTCGCGGCTGCTGAAGAGTCTCCCGGCGATCGTGTCATTTCTTTTGACGAGCCTATGATTTTATTGATCTCGCTCGGAATCATTTTATGTTTGTTCATTCCGCCATTCGTCATGTCCTTTTTTAGCAGCTTGGTTGTGAGAATCATATCCGGAGTCTATCAATGTTTTATCGTTCTCACGTTTGCGGGCCTCATTCCGATTGGATTTCTGATCCCCAATGGCTTTTTGACAATTCTTGCTGCCGTCCTGGGAACTTTGGTCAGTTCAGCTAGTGTTGCGGTCACCTTATTCGTTGGCAGGACAGAGAACACAAATAAGCTTTCGTAAGCGGTTTTGACAACAATAACACGTCCTGAAAACACCAAGTGTCACAGACCCTTGGTGTTTTTTAATTCCGGCAGAAAAGAAGGTATAATGGGCGGGGGAGAGGTGTCAGCCAATGAAAATAACCAGAGAGACATTAGAAAAACAGCAAATTTGGATATATGGTGCGACTCTTGTGATCGGCGGATTAGCGGGGATCGCCGGGAAAGATTCAGGACTTCGCTGGGGATGGACGATATCACCGCTTATCGCTGTTCTCATGTATGCCATGTTTGCCCAAATCCCATTCTTAAAGCTGAGGGAAGCCATGTCAAACCTCAAGTTTATGGCGGCTTTACTGATCGGTAATTTCTTAGCTGTACCTGTCGTTGTATGGGTGTTAACCGCCATTTTTCCTCAATCTCCTCCTATATTATCAGGGGTTTGTTTGGTATTGCTTACACCTTGTATTGATTACGTCATCGTCTTTACTCAGCTCGGCAAAGGAAATGAGAGATTAATATTGGCTTCCACGCCGGTTTTGTTCGCCGTTCAGATGGTATTGCTTCCGTTATACCTGTGGCTGTTTATCGGGAAAGAAGTGATAGGGGCTGTTCATGCGGGACCGTTTCTGGAAGCATTCTCATTGTTAATAGCGGTGCCGCTGCTGGCGGCGGTGATGACTCAATTATGGGCTGATAAGAAACCGGCGGGAGAAAAGGTGTTGGAATGGACGGCGTGGCTGCCTGTTCCTTTTATGGCTCTGGTTTTATTGGCGGTCGTCGCCACACAAATCGGCAAAGTCATCAATGATGCTGACATCATTATACGTGTGATTCCGATCTATCTGCTATTCCTGCTCATTATGCCGTTTGTCTCCCGTTTTATCGCATATGCGTTCCGTCTGGATACAGGTGAAGGAAGAGCATTGATCTTCAGCACGGGCTCAAGGAATTCACTCGCAGTCCTTCCGCTAGCGCTGGCTCTGCCGGATGCTTGGGCCTCATTAGCCGCTGCTGTTATCGTCACACAGACGATTGTTGAGCTGATCGGTGAATTGGTTTATATCAAAGCGGTGCCCGGATGGCTGCTGAAATAAAAAATAATCTGCGCTGAAAAAAACATACCAATAGATATTGGTATGTTTTTTATGAGAATTATAAAGTTGCAATATCAATAACGAAACGGTAGCGGACATCGCTTTGGAGAACCCGTTCGTACGCTTCGTCGACTTGATCGGCCGGTATCACTTCAATTTTAGGAGCAATGCCGTGCTCGGCGGCGAAATCAAGCATCTCCTGAGTCTGCGGAATACCGCCGACGAGTGAACCCGCAATGCTGCGGCGGCCCGTGATTAAGGAGAACACACTGTATGAGTCCGGCTTAGCGGGCGCTCCCACATTTACCAATGTACCGTCAATGCGAAGCAGGGATAAGTAGGCATCTACGTCAAGGTTCGCGGATACTGTATTTAAAATAAGATCAAATCGTCCGGCCAGCTCAGTAAATGTATCCGGATCGCTTGTCGCAAAGTAATGATCGGCTCCAAATTCAAGCGCTTCGTCTTTTTTGTTCATTGAGCGGCTGAGGACGGTGACCTCTGCGCCTAAAGCGTGCGCGAATTGAACGGCTAAATGTCCGAGCCCGCCCATTCCGACAATCGCCACTTTTTTGCCGTGACCGGCATTCCAGTGTTTCAGCGGAGAATAGGTGGTAATGCCCGCGCACAATAGCGGACTGGCAGCATCCAAATCCAGCTGATCGGGAATACGGACAACGAATCTGTCAGTGACAACTATTTTCTGGCTGTAGCCTCCGTACGTAGGGTTTCCGTCGTAGTCCAGGTTATTATAGGTCTGAACAACGCCTTTTGTGCAATATTGTTCGTCTCCGTTCAGGCAGTATTCACATTCCCCGCAGGAGTCTACAAAACAGCCGACACCCACACGGTCGCCGGCGGCAAATGTGGTGACTTCTTCACCCACGGCTTCCACAACTCCGGCAATTTCGTGCCCGGGAACCATCGGAAAGATTCCGCCGCCCCATTCATCGAATGCGCTGTGGATGTCTGAGTGACAAATCCCGCTGTACTTAATATCAATCAGGATATCGTGCGGCCGTAATGCTCTTCTCTCAATCGTCGTCCGCTCAAATTTAGCTTTGGCATGCGGAGCGCTTAATACACGAGTCGGATGATTATTGCACATGGTTATCTTCCTTTCCAAGATAAAGTGATGAATCCTCTGTTCGGTTTTACTTTAAATGTTAAAGCGGACTTTAAGTCAAGGGGTTTGGTTTATTTTTTTATGAAATGATATTCTATAATGGCACGCTTATGAAAGGTATGAAGGACGGGTGGTAAGAATATGAAGATTGCGCAGGCTGCAAAGCAGGTTGAGTTATCAGCCGCGACGCTTAGGTATTATGAAAGTATAGGACTGATTCCTCCGGTAAAACGCGATGAAAGCGGCATCCGCGATTATGACGAAGGTGATGTGAATTGGATTCAATTTATAAAATGCATGAGAAGTGCCGGGCTGTCGATTGAGGCTCTGATTGAATATACCGCTTTATTTATTGAAGGAGCCGATCATACGATCGAACCCCGAAAAAACATCCTTATAAATGAAAGGAAAAGGCTGACGGAGAAACAGAGGGAAATTGATGAAACCATAAAACGATTAAACAGGAAGATTGAGGATTACGAAGATATCCTGGAAAATGAAGCGAAACTTAAAAACAGATTGAAAGCTGAATGTATTTCTGAATGAAGAGAAGGTGTCCCGGGCGCCGGGCCGCATGAAATGTACCAAGGGAAACGAGCCTTGGTTTTTTTATTTTCTAAAGAGAGGAAACAAAACAGCTTTTTCTATCTTATCAATCATTACTTATCCTTTTTTCAGCTTGACTTTTTTACTGCAGACTTTTAAAGTGTGAAATGTTGCTTAGACTGTGATAGCGACTTTAATGCTGAAAAGAGGTGGTTTACCCAGATGAACAATAAAAAGAACCCTTGGGCGTTATTGCCTTTAGTCTTATTCGTAGGGCTTTTTGTCGGCTCTGGTCTGGTGACCGGAGATTTTTATAAATTGCCGATCTTGATTGCCGCGATCATTGCGTCAGCTTTTGCGCTGTTATTTAACCGGAAGAAATCGCTCAATCAAAAAATAGAATGGTTCGCTTCCGGTGCGGGACATCCTGATATTATCATTATGGTTATGATTTTTATATTGGCAGGTGCCTTTGCTTCAGCGGCTGAGGCGATGGGAGCGGTGCATTCAACTGTCAATCTTGCTTTGAGCATTATTCCGCAGCAGTTTTTGCTGCCGGGGCTGTTTATCATTGCTTGTTTCATTTCTATATCGATGGGAACATCAATGGGCACGATTGCGGCGGTTGCGCCGATCAGCGCCGGTTTGAGCGGAGAGCTTGGCATCTCCAGCGCGATACCGATTGCGGCTGTGGTCGGCGGAGCTATGTTCGGAGATAATCTTTCTTTTATTTCAGATACGACCATTGCGGCAGTCCGGACGCAAAAAACACAAATGAGGGATAAATTCAAAACGAACTTTCTGATTGTTTTGCCCGCTGCCATTGTGACTGTTATTATCTTATTTTTTATTCCGGCAGGCCACGCCCTCCATACGGATGCTGCATCTTACAGCTGGATTAAGGTGCTTCCTTATGTCGCCGTGTTAGTTTTTGCGTTAATCGGTATTAATGTGATGGCTGTCATATTCGGCGGATTGGTTTTGACGGGAATCATCGGATTGGCGGGCGGGAGCCTGACGTTTGATTCTTATTTTAAAGCGATTACGGATGGAGTTGCCGGAATGAGCGACCTTATCATCCTGTCCATGCTGATCGGCGGAATGGTCGGTGTGATGAAACAAAACGGCGGGATCGACTTTTTACTGGAGTTCATCACGAAACGAATCCGTTCCAAAAAAGGCGCCGAAGCCGGCATTGCCGGATTGGTCAGCGTGACGAATCTGGCTGCGGCCAATAATACGATCTCGATTATCGCAGCCGGGCCGATTGCAAAGAATATTGCTGATAAATTCAACATCGACAACAGAAAATCGGCAAGTATTCTGGATATCTTTTCGTGTATGATACAAGGATTAATTCCTTACGGCGCGCAGCTGTTATCTGCGGGGAAATTCGGGAATATTTCACCCGTCAGCATCCTGCCATACTCTTTCTATCCCGTTTTAATCGGAATCTGCGGCATCGCCGCCATTATATTTGGACTGCCGAAATTCACAAGAAATACGAAATAAAAGATAAAAAAAGGCGCCGTTCGGCGCCTTTTTTCTTTCATGACAGCCAAGCTTTTCTCAAAAGCTGTACGCCCTGTGTGATCTGATCCGTATCGAGATGGGCGAAACCTAACTTTATGATCGGCGGTTCGGGTTTTCCGGCAACGAAATAAACAGCGGTAGGATATACCTTCACTCCGTACTGAAAAGCGCGTTCGATTAATGTTTCTTCTGTATAGTTCAGGTGAACTCTCACCAATATATACAATCCCGACTGCTCGCCGATGATCGTCACTTGCTCGCCGAACTGCTGCTTAATATGTGAAGTCAAGTGCTGCATCTTACGCTTGTAGACAGTGCGCATGCGCTTAATATGGCGGGTCCATTCACCGGCCTTCATCAATTCAGCCATGGTCAGCTGGTTAAGCGAAGAAGCGGTGCTTTCGAAATGAATAAACCGTTTTTTATACCGGTGCAAAAAGCGCTGCGGCAAAACCATATAGCTTATGCGGATGCCCGGTAGAAAGGATTTTGAGAAATTCCCTAAATAAATCACCCGGTCTGATTGAATGGAAGCAAGAGCGGGAAACGGCTGCTGTGTATAACGGAATTCACTGTCATAATCATCTTCAAGAATATAACCCTCTCTATGATTCACCCAATTGATCAGTGTTTGGCGCTGCTGAATGGACATGCTTACGCCGTAAGGGCTGTGATGGGATGGGGTCACATAGATTAATTTTTCTTTCATTGCATGCAATTGAGAAAAATCAGCTCCGTTTTCATAGACAGGCATCGTTTCCAGAGATAGCCCGTGAAATTGAAATGCCGCTCTGGCCCCGTCAAACCCAGGGTCTTCAACGATAATTCCGGAAAAATCCTCTTTCAGAATCCGGCTGAGATATATCAGCATCTGCTGGGTGCTGCTGCCGATGATAACCGAATCCGCATCTGTTTTCACTCCGCGTGATTCCAAGAGATAAGCGGCAATTTGTTCACGCAGGTTTCTCTCGCCGAACGGTTCACCGTACAGAAAGCTTTTCTCTGATGCCAAAACTTGATTGTATAATTTTCTCCATGTTTTCAGAGGAAAATGCTTTTGATCGACGGCTCCGGCGCGAAAATCAATCAGGGCCGGCTGAGCTGATTCGGTTTTCTCAGCGTAAACAACATCATGTTCTTGTTGAAATAAAGAGGGTTCTATTTCATTTGCAAAATATCCTTTGCGTGTTTCTCCGCGAATGTATCCCTCCGCTAAAAGAAGATCATAAGCCATCAGCGTTGTATTGCGGCTTACCCGCAGGGAATCCGCCAGCTCGCGAATGGAAGGCAGCCGCTCATCTGCCTGAATATTTCCCTGCTCAATCAATGTTTTAAATTGCTCGTAAATTTGTTTGTATTTCGGGGTGCCGCTTCTGAAAGCGAAAATCAAATTCTTCATCAGATGTTCTCCTCTGACATGTGTATTTATTTGAAACTGTATCTTTTTAAATGTCAGTTGATATTTTATTATAGCGGAAAGCGCTTTATCAATCCATGTTCAGAGAGGAGAGTTTTGTATGTATATTCCGGCTCCATTTCAGCTGAGTGAAGCTGAAGCGTGCGATGTAATCAAAGAGTATGGTTTCGCAGCATTGTTTTCAACGGCGGAAGGCATGCCGTATGCAACCCACCTGCCATTGATGATGAGTAAGAATAACGAATGCTTATACGGTCATTTTGCATTGCCGAATCCCCAATGGAAAGAGATTGATGGCCAAAACGTGTTAGCCGTTTTTCAGGGGCCTCATTGTTATATCTCGCCTAAATGGTATGAGACGAATCAGGCTGTTCCCACATGGAATTATGTGGCGGTTCATGTTTACGGAGAGGCGGAGCTTTTGGATGAGGAAGAAACCGTGCAGTCGATGAGTGATCTCGTATTGAAATACGAAAGCCCCGACAGCCCGTACAAATTAGAGGATGTCGATGCGAAATTGCTGGAAGGCATGAACAAAGGGGTAAAAGGTTTTAAAATCAAAATCAGCAAAATAGAGGGACAGGCGAAGCTTAGTCAAAATCATTCAGCCGCAAGACAAGGGCTGGTCGTACAACAGCTCAAACAGATTCCTCATACAAACGAACAGCTCATTTCCGGCTTGATGGAAGAAAACATCAAACGAATCACCGCAAAAAACTGACAAGCATGTTAAAAACATACCGGCAGCATGCGGTATGTTTTTTTCTGATTATGAAGCTTTTCTCAGGATGAATAACGACTCGAACAGCACATAAATCAAAGGCGCCATTAAAATGAAGAAAGAATGAAAAATAGCATACGGTATGAGTAAGTAAACGATAAGTTTTAATAGAATGGAAGACGTTTTATTCAATGTCCAGCGATTTTTCAAGATATCAGTCATACAGGCTGAAACAAGGCCGACCGTCAAATATCCGGCTGCTATGTAAAGATAAATAAAAAGGTAAAACGGGTAAGAAGACAACGGGGGTGTGTCTTCCTGTGTCATTTTTAAACCCACATAAAAGACCAATAAAAAGCAAACGGACGAAACGAGAGCTAAAAAAAGGTGTTTATATAAATACTTCTTCATGTGTTTCACCTGCCTATGGACAATTATTTCTAAACATATTATGACATGGTTTTACCGCTGCTGAAAGAATCGGCAGCGGGCATGCGCCCGTCTATATGAGCGGGGCGTAAAGAATCAATATCATCTTTTCATGAATCCGGATGTTTTGTTCGGATGGATGTAAAGAAGAATACACCCCAAAAAAAGCTGTCAGCTTGGTCCTGACGGCTTATTTTTGGTGAAAGGCTTATTTCTCCGTGGTGAAATAAAGCAATGCTATGACCGGAAAAGCAATTCCAATCCATAATGTGATACTCCACCCGCCTGAGGCGTATGCCCATCCTCCGATTGATGATCCTATAGCGCCGCCCAGAAAGAAGATTGCCATGAATAATCCGTTTAATCGGCTGCGGAATTCAGGTGCCAACGAAAAAATGGCACGCTGACTGAGTACGAGATTGGCAGATACCCCCATATCCAACAGGATAGCTGCGGCCACCAGAACTGCTATTCCGACGGGGGAGCTGGTCTGAATCATGAGCGGGAGTAATAAAGAAACGATGACAACACCGAGAGCGATTCCGGTGGCAAGCCGGGTCAAGCCGCGATCAGCCAGACGGCCGCCTATCGGTGCAGCCGCTGCACCCGCAATGCCAGCTAATGCATACAGCGCGATTGCCTTTTGAGAAAAATGAAAAGCAGGACCGGACAATAGTAAAGGTACAGTCGTCCAGAATAAGCTGAAAGCTCCAAATACAAACGCATGATAAATGGCACGGCGGCGTAAGACCGGAGTCGTGCGCAGCAGCTTCCACATTGAACCGAGTAAGACGGTGTAGCTTGTGTTTGCTGTTGGTTTTCTGGCAGGAAGCACTTTTGATAAGACGATTGCCAGGACGACACTTAACGCGGCGGATAAAGCAAATATGGCATTCCACCCCCATATATCAGCGACCAGGCTGGATATCGGACGTGAAAGCATAATACCGAGCAGCAGGCCGCTCATCACATTGCCGACAACCCGGCCGCGTGCGGCGTCTGGCGCAAGGTATGATGCGAACGGAACTAGCACTTGGGCCGCGATTGATCCCAGTCCGATGAAAAACGCAGCGGCTAAAAACAGTGTTCCATGCTTCACACATGCTGTCAGTGTCAAAGCGGCTGCGCTTAGAAGGAGCGATACCACGACAAGTTTTTTGTTTTCGACAATGTCTCCCAAAGGGACAAGAAACAGTAAGCCGGCAACGTATCCGATTTGGGTCAGCGTGACAATCAGTCCGGCACTGCTTGGAGAAAGCCCGATTGCCGCACTGATGAATCCTGCCAAGGGCTGTGCATAATAAAGATTAGCGACAATGATACCGCATGCCGTTGCGAGAAGAAGGGTTAAACCAGTTGAAATCCCCTGATCCGCTGTTTGTTTATTTTCTTTAGCCATATGAATGAACTCCTTTTTAATGATTTTATGAGGTTTGATACATATTTTGCTGATTCATCTCCTTTACGCAGAGGCTTTTGGAGTCTGCATTTCATCAAGACTTCCCTCAAGTTATTTTATAAACTAAACGTTTAGTTTTATTATAAGCAAATGATATACTAAACGTTCAGTTTTGTAAATGGGTTTCTGTTTTCTTTTTTTATACAGGTTAAGTATACTGAACGTATCGTTTATAATTCGGGAAGGAATGATTCATGTGCAGAGTAAACGAGGACGGCCGCGTGATGAAGGAACACATAAGGCGATTCTTTCTGCTGCCTATGACCTATTGTTGGAAAATGGCTTTGACGCGGTGACAGTCGATAAAATTGCAGAGCGTGCCAAAGTGAGTAAGGCAACGATTTATAAATGGTGGTCAAACAAGGCTGCCGTTATCATGGACAGCTTTCTTTCGACCGCTACGGACAGACTGCCTGTGCCCGATACAGGATCAACAGTGCAAGATATATTGACCCACGCCGCGAATTTAGCAAGGTTTTTGACGAGCCGGGAAGGAACCGTTATTAAGGAATTAATCGGCGCGGGGCAGCTGGATGCAAAATTGGCGGAAGAATATCGCACGCGATTTTTCCAGCCCCGCCGCCTCCAAGCGAAAGGCCTTCTGGAAAAGGGAGTTCAGAAAGGTGAATTAAGAGAGAATCTTGATATTGACGTAAGCATCGATCTCATTTACGGACCGATTTTCTATCGCCTGTTGATCACAGGTGATGAGGTGAATGATTCCTATGTGCATGATCTTGTGATGAGTGCGTTTAAGGGAGTTCAAGCTACGTGAATAACCGCTCGAATCGGGTGAAAAGTATATTGTGCCTATGGGGCAGAAAATAATGAAAAGGCAGAACAAATTGTTCTGCCTTCTTCGCTCTATTAGCGAACCGCCCGGCGGCCGCCACGCACGTAATCACCGCCGCCGCAAGCCCCAATAACAGCCCGAAGAAAGGCTGGAGAAGCTGCAGAGCTGTTTCGTTGCCTGGGCGCTGTAAAGGCAGTTCTCAGTTTGACATACTGAAGATTGAGCCAGAGGTGCTGTCTCAGCAGGAAAACATTTATAGGACGGGCAGGCGGAGCGCCGTATCAATATTTTGCAAATTAAACCGGACTTGTTCATCTGTGTTCCACGGATGATACCAGCCTTTTTCCATCATATAGCGTGAGATTTGCTCATGCATGTCGATGGCTTCTTCTAAGTGACGGGTGAGGATCGCTTTCACTTCAGGCGTTCCGGCTTCCGTCGCCGCCATCGCATAGTTTCTGACTCCGCTTTTTGCCGAATTCAATAAATCCATAGCGACAATTTGGTCTGTCAGTGCATCCATCCCCGTCAGGTATTCAATAATCGGATTCATTCGTCATTCATCTCCTATTCGTGCTTTGCATCAGATAAAATCGAGGCAAATTCCTGCAATTGCCTTGTTGATGTATCCGCATCCTGCTGCATGATTTCTTTCAGCTGCGGATCGGATACGAGCGCTTTCATGGTTTTGGATTTCGTCAGGCAAAGTGACTTAAAAGAAGCCATCTCCTGAATTTCGAGTAATTCATGTAAGGCGCTGGCCATTTCTGTAGCCTCCGTTCTCTAAGGTTTGAGTACAACTTTAATACAATCATCTGTTTTCGTGTCAAACATCTCATAGCCGTGCTTCGCTTCACTGAGCGGAATGACATGGCTTACAACATCACCCGGGTCAATTTTGCCGGTTGACACCAGTTCAAACATATACGGCATATAATGGATAACCGGAGCTTGTCCTGATCGGATATTGACGTTCCGCTGCATGATATCGCCAAGGGGAAACCCGTTGTATCTGCCGCCGTACACACCCGTAATCTGGATCGTTCCGCCTTTTCGCACCGCTTGGGACGCGATGACCAATGCGCTCATGGCCCCGCCTTGAAGTTTTAATCCGCTGGCGAGGAACTCCAGGTCCGTCATTTTTCCGTCCATGCCGACGGCGTCAATGACAACGTCGGCGCCGCCTTTGGTGATTTCCTTCAGGTAGCTGCCCGTATTTTCGTGGTCTTCGAAGTTCACGATTTCCACTTTATTCGTCCGTTTCGCATGCTGGAGACGGTAGTTGACATAGTCTACGGCTATTACGCGTTTCGCTCCCTTTAACCAGCAGAATTTTTGAGCGAAAAGGCCCACGGGCCCGCAGCCGAGAACGATGACCGTATCGCCTGCTTTTACGCCGGCATTGTCAACGCTCCAAAAACCGGTTGTCATCGCATCGGCAATAACACTCAATTTCTCATCCGGTTCTTCGCATGTTTCGGGGACTTTAAAATGGGTAAAGTTCGCAAAAGGGACGCGCAAATATTCGGCCTGGCCGCCCGGATAGCCGCCGGTACTCCCTGAATAGCCGAAATAAGCGCCCATATCGCCGTTTTCATTTGATTGATCACATTGGCTTTCCAGGTGATTTTTACAATAAGTGCATTCTCCGCAGGCGATATTAAAAGGAATAATGACACGGTCGCCTTTTTTGACTTTCGTCACGCCGGGACCGGTTTCTTCCACAATGCCCATCGGTTCATGCCCGATAATATAGTCTTCCTGCAAGTTCGGAATGAGTCCGTGGATTAAATGTAAATCTGATCCGCAAATTGCCGTACTTGTGACTTTTATAATCATGTCATCGTGTTTTTCAATCTTCGGATCAGGCACGTCTTTGACGACGACGTTTTTCACTCCTTGATACGTTACGGCCTTCATGCTGTAATACCTCCAGTGTTAGTGTTCATCAGGTGTGCGGTCAAACATCCCTTTTCTGTTCGTTTCAACGGGAAACAGATTCATGTTTCCGACCATGAGGGTATTTTTCGCAGAGAGCTGGTCCAGTTTATACTGTTCGCTCAGATCATGCGGGTGAAACCACTTTTTGCTGACCATCAAGTCTGTAATTTCCTGATGCATCGCGATTCCTTGCATGAGCTGTTTGCGCAGCAAAGCTCTTACATCTGGCGAGGCGGTTTCTGTTAAAGCAACGGCGGTATTTCTGACGCCTTCTTTTGCGCGTATGAGAAAATCCATTGCGAATGTCATATCTGCGAGTTCAGGGACGTGTAATGAATTGATTGGATCTAAATGGTCATGGTTCAATGATGCTTACCTTCCTTTCAATTGATGATCGAAGTCGGCCGGTTTTGAGGAACAGGAGCCTGAAACGTTGCCCGTTCATAAACCGCCTGCAGATCAGCAAGGTTTTGCGAGGCTTGCTGAACGTCTTTTTCCATTAACGTTTTCAGATCCTGATCAAACACAAGCCCTTGCATGAGCTTGGATTTCGCTACACAAAGCGTCTTGAAGTTAATGATTTCATGTAAGTCCAGCGACTCGTGAGCCGCTAATTCACGCTTTTCCATAATCGTTTTTTAAACCTCCTCTTCTCAATTACATAATTAATTTCCCCTGAGAAAAGAGCTCTAGTCTTACAAATTTTGTTTATAAAAAAGAGAGAAGAAATCTGACGGTACATTAAAAAAGAGGAAGCACAATCGCTTCCTCTTGTTCACATGGAATGGCTGTCGGTGTCCTGAACGTTTTTCTGATGCGCGGGCGGTTTTGCCGCGCGGGAGACGAGACCGCTGAAACCCGGGAAAGGTCATAAAAAAGATATGAACAAAAGCAGCCCGCGAACAATCCCGCAGGCTGTTTTTTCTTTCACCCGTCATGCAGGACAGAAGGGGAAGGTGAGAAGCAGGCGATTATGGTATGATGACAAATAGAATAAAACATCGTGAGGCCGGTCGGCTAAAAGGAAGTGGACAGAGATTGTTTGGTACAAAACATCAAGAAGACTATGTCTCCCGTGACAGACGCTCATTGCATATGCTTGCGCTTCGGGTGCCCGGTCTGGCGTTTATTTTTATGGTATATGCCGCATCAGTCTCTTTGCAGTACATTTATGAAAGCTGGACGGTTTTATTGCTGCTGTTATTCACGATATTGATCGTCATTTTTGCCGTGCTGCACTGGCATTCCTATCGCTGGGTCAAGAAAAAAACGTTTCTTTATTTCATCATACAGGGATTTATCATATATACATCGGCTAACTTGATGACCGGCGGCTATATCGCGGCGGTCATCGGTCTCTATGCCTTTTTAATCGGGCAGATTATCGGAATGGCGGATAAGGGCAAAACGCCGCTCATACTCTATCTTTTCATTTTAATGTCCATAGCAGCCCTGCACCAGGAGCATCCGCATCATCTGCTTCGTTTCATCGTTATCGCCGCTCCCATCATGATCGTGATTATCACATATGCGGCAACATTTTTCGCGCAAGTTGATGAAAAAATCAAAACACAGATGACGCTTGAAAAATTAGAGCTCGCTCACCGGCAAGTGAAACAGCTGACGCTTCAAAACGAAAGGCAGCGGATGGCGAGAGACTTGCACGATACACTTGCACAAGGGCTGGTCAGCTTGCATATGCAGCTTGAAGCGGTGCATGTTCATCTTTCAAAGGGTAACACTGACAGAGCGAAAGACATCATCAGCCAGTCAATGGACAGAGTGAAGGGCACATTGGCTGATGCGCGCTCGGCCATTGATAACCTTCGCAGAAAATCAGAAGAGATCGGGTTCTTAAAAGAAAGCATCACTGAACAAATCAACCATTTTACAGAAGCCTCCGGGCTGTCTTGTTTTTTAGATTATAGCGTGCATCATGTGCTTGACGTTCATACGGCGGAGAATTGCCATTACATGATCGGAGAAGGCCTGACAAACGCCGCCAAGCATGCAGAAGCAAAGAATGTCTGGGTGTCCGTTCAGGAAGAAGAGGGACAGATCTGCATAACCGTCAAAGATGACGGGAAAGGCTTTGATGCCGGAACAGAAATGAGAAAAAGCGGACATTACGGGCTGCTGGGGATACAAGAACGCGTCAATATGATGAACGGCACTTTCCGTATAACAAGCGCCAGATCAGCGGGAACTCAAATTGAGATCATCATACCAATTCAAGGAGAAGCGGAACATGTATAAAGTGTTAATAGCAGATGACCATCTTGTCGTCAGAGAAGGTCTGAAGCTTTTGATAGAAACAAATGACCATTACACCATAACGGGAGAGGCGGAAAACGGGAAAACCGCCGTCCGCCTCGCAGCGGAACTAAAGCCCGATGTCATTCTCATGGATCTGTACATGCCGGAAATGAGCGGGCTGGAAGCCATTAAACAGATAAAAGAGCATTCTGATGTGCCGATTATTATTTTGACGACCTATAATGAAGATCATCTGATGATAGAAGGCATTGAATCAGGCGCGAACGGTTATCTGCTGAAGGACACAAGCTCAGAAACCTTATTTCATACGATGGATGCGGCGGTCAGGGGAGAAGTGCTTCTGCAGCCGGACATCTTGCGGCGTTTCCGGGAAAAGAAAATGGAACGGGCAAATGCCAATGAAACACAGCTGACGGACAAGGAAATCATAGTTCTGCAAGCCGTTGCGAAAGGACATAAAAGCAAAGCGATCGCCTTCGATTTAGGAATCTCAGAGCGGACGGTAAAAGCGAGATTAACATCGATTTATAACAAATTAGGCGCTGATTCGCGGACGGAAGCCGTCACCATTGCCATGCAAAAAGGCATTCTGAAACTGAATATATAATGAAAAACTGCCCAAACGTACATGCCCCTATGTACGTTTTTTTTATGTGAATGTGAACTACAATTAGGCAGAAAGTAATGATTGGAGAGGAGTATTCGATGTCTGGTTTTTTATATAAATTAGGGGGATGGTCTGCCCGCAACCGATTCAAAATAATCAGTGCGTGGCTCGTGATACTGATCGCTTCGATTGTGATCGCCATCTCGTTAAAACCTGCTTTTTCTGAGGATATGTCAATTCCCGACACACCTTCTGAAAAGGCGATGGATGTGATTCAAAAAGAATTTTCAAAGGGGCCCGATAAAGGAAGCATACGGGTTATTTTCGGAGCTGAAGACGGGAAGAAATTGACGTCAAAACCGGAAAAACAAGCGATTGAAGAGACATTAAAGAAGATCAAAACAGATCATTCGGTCGCTTCGATTGCAAGTCCTTTTGAAACAGGAACCATTTCTAAAGACGGATCAGTGGCATATGCCGATATTACGTACAAAAAAGCGGCGGATGATATTACGGATGCGTCTGTTTCACATATTAAACACAGTCTGTCCGCCGCCGGAGACAAGGGCCTGCAGACGGAGCTCAGCGGCGATGTGCCGGGGGCCGGTGTTGAAGCCGGCGGTGTATCTGAAATTGTCGGCGTTGTGCTGGCTTTCGTCGTTCTGGCCATTACATTTGGTTCATTAGTCATAGCGGGGCTGCCGATTGTCACGGCCCTGATCGGGTTAGGTGTAAGCGTCGCGCTGACGTTAATTGGGACACAAATCTTTACGATAGCCTCGGTCAGTCTCTCATTATCAGGAATGATCGGCCTGGCTGTCGGGATTGATTATGCGCTGTTTATCTTTACGAAGCATCGTCAGTTTTTGGGCGAAGGTGTACAAAAAAATGAATCGATCGCTAAAGCTGCGGGAACGGCTGGCAGCGCCGTCGTTTTTGCGGGACTGACCGTGATCGTCGCGCTTTGCGGATTGACCGTTGTCGGCATTCCGTTCATGTCTGCGATGGGATTGACTGCGGCACTCAGTGTGCTGATGGCTGTATTGGCATCAGTAACGCTGGTTCCTGCGGTGTTGTCAATCGCAGGAAAACGGATGATTCCGAAATCAAACAAGAAGAAAGAAAAGAAAAGCGCCGACACGAATGCCTGGGGACGCTTCGTTACAAAGAAGCCTATTCTGTTAAGCATTTTCAGCATTATTCTTTTAGCCGTCATCAGTCTGCCGGCCATGCATTTAGAGCTGGGGCTGCCTGATGCGGGAATGAAAGCGAAAGACAGCCCGGACCGCCGCGCCTATGATCTGTTGTCTAAAGGATTCGGCGAAGGCTTTAACGGCAAGCTGACAATTGTTGCCGATGCAAAAGGGGTCAAGGGAAACAAAAGTGAAGCATTTCAAGACGCCGTGAAAGAAATAAAGGACTTGCACAATGTGGCGAGCGTCACACCTGCCATGCCGAATCAAAAAGGGGATTATGCCATCATTACGGCAGTGCCTGAAACCGGGCCGAATGATAAGGCAACGAAAGAGTTAGTGCAGGATATACGGAAACGATCAGACAAAAACGGCACCCGCCTGCTCGTCACCGGGTCAACAGCGGTGAATATTGATATTTCAGACCGGTTAAACGATGCGATTCCGGAATTCGCCATTCTTATTGTCGGGTTTGCGTTTGTATTGCTGACCGTTGTTTTCCGCTCGCTTCTCGTGCCGCTTGCCGCCGTCGTCGGCTTTTTGCTGACGATGACCGCTACACTCGGGTTATCGGTATTCGTTCTGCAGGATGGGAATTTCACCGGCTTGCTCAGCATTCCGGAAAAAGGTCCGATTCTCGCCTTCCTGCCTATTTTAGCCATCGGTATTCTTTTCGGGCTGGCGATGGACTATCAAGTATTCCTTGTCAGCAGAATGAGAGAAGAATATGTCAAAACAAAAAATCCGGTACAAGCCATCCATGCCGGATTGAAACATAGCGGACCTGTCGTAACAGCGGCGGGACTGATCATGATTTTCGTCTTTGCGGGATTCATCTTCGCGGGGGACTCTACGATCAAATCCATGGGGTTGGCAATGACCTTCGGTGTTCTTTTCGATGCGTTCATTGTAAGAATGACCATCATTCCGAGTGTCATGAAGCTGATGGGACATGCGGCCTGGTACTTGCCGAAGTGGCTGGATAAAATCATTCCGAACGTGGATATCGAAGGCCATAAGCTGACACAAGGCAAAACACCGGAGAAACCGGAAGAATAAAATGAAAAAGCAGATCGTTATGATCTGCTTTTTTTATGTGCTGACCGCATTCATGAACAGAGAAAAAAGCTTTTTCATGTCTTCATGTTTTTTTGTCAGCATTTCGGGATGCCATTGCACGCCGACGACAAATAATTCACCCGTTCGTTCAATCGCTTCAATGGCCCCGTCTTTCGCATAAGCCGCGGCTTTAAATGAAGGCGCCGTCTCTTTTATGATCTGGTGATGGAATGAATTCACCCGCGCTGAATCGCCAAACAAGGTATGGAGACGTGTCCCTTTTTCAAAAGAAACATGATGGGTTTTTAACGGCGGATCTTTTTCTTGGTCATGCTTAATGTCAGCAAACGAAGCGTGTGCCAGGTCTTGATATAAAGTTCCCCCGTAAGTAACGTTTAACATATGCATCCCCCGGCAGATGGCCAGTATCGGCTTTTCTAAAGCAACCGCCGTGAGAATCAGCTCCTTTTCGTAGGCGTCCCGATCAGGAAAGGTCTTTCTTAAAGCCTGTAAAGGTTCTTCGCCGTAAAACAGCGGGTCTATATCCTGGCCGCCGGACAGAATGATGCCGTCAACATGAGAGACCTGTTCCTTTAAAAGCGCCGTCTCTTGAATCACCGGCAATATAAACGGCACACCGCCGGCCTCAGAAACAGACTGAATATAATCATTATTGACATATGCCCGATTATAACCCGGGAAAGGGCCGGATTGATCAGCCATAATGTTTCCCGTAATTCCGATGCGTTTGGCCATTCTGCGTTCACCTGAACCTTTCTTTCTGAACCTTCTCGTATGAATCTGAACGTAGGTTGTACAAATCAGTTTGAAATTATTCTTCATAATACGTGAACTTTCCAAAACAAAACCCGTGACAATCACGGGTTTTTACATTCATTTCAACTTCTTGATTTCTTCCGTCAGCTCTTTGAACTTTTGATCAAGCTCACGATATTGTTTATCAGCCGGAGTCATGAAGCTGAGTTTTCCGAGGACTTCCTGCCGTTCGGTTTCAAGCTTTAATCGCAGTTCTTCAGCATCATCCCTGACGGAGGGAGATTCTTTCCATTGTTTTCGGACGCTGCCGTTTGAGATATCAAGCCGGATGTCCGTCGTCTTTTCGACAAAGTAACGATCATGCGATACGATGATGAGCGTTCCGTCGTATCGGGCCAAAGTGTCTTCAAGCTGCTCGCGTGACGGCAGATCAAGGTGGTTTGTCGGCTCATCCAGAATCAGCACATCTTTCTCCCCCAGAATAAACGCCATCAGCTTGCATTTGACCCGCTCTCCCATGCTCATCTTGCCGATGGGTTCCGTCCATTGCGCTGCGGTAAATCCTAAATGCTTCATGAGGGATTGAACATTTCCCCTTGCTTCGAACGTTTCTTTGTAAAAAAGCTGTTCGGGGGTTTTATCAAGCGGAAGGTCGAATACTTCCTGGGTTAAATAGCCGACGTTTGCAGACGGAGAAATCCATATGCCGCCCTGCGCTTTTTCCTGACCGAGGATGACCTTCAATAATGTTGTTTTCCCGCTGCCGTTCGGGCCTGTAATCGCGATCTTTTCACCGTGCATCACAGTGAAATTCACGTTTTTAAAAAGCGTTCGGCCTTCATATGACTTTGTGACATCACTTACTTCTAAAAAACGCTTTCCCGCTTTTTTGCGGTGCTCAATGGAAAAACGGACTTCATACTCCGCTTCAACCGGTTCTGCTTTCGCTTTTTCAAGCTCTTTTTCAAGACGCTTCTGCTTTGATTTAATCTGGGCGTCCGTGCGTTTTGCTTTTACGCGGTGATATTCTTTAAAGCCTTCTATTTTCGTTGATTGGGCGTGGGCTTTTTTTGACCAGGCGCTCAGCTCGTTCATTTGAGCTTCAATCCGTCTGATCATATGCTGCTGATTCTCATATTCCCGCTGCTGTGTCAGCCTTCTCTGTTTGCGGACCTCCATATAGCTTGAATAATTCCCTTTATGTTCAATGAGTTTCTTTCCTTCGATGGCCCAGATTTTTGTCGCCGCCGCATCTATAAAAGCACGATCATGTGAAACGAAAATAATGGTGCCTTTGTAATTCTTGATCTGATTAAGCAGTATTTCTAAACTGTGCTGATCGAGGTGGTTCGTCGGCTCATCTAATAACAAAAGGCCGCTTGAGGAGGAGAAACCTTTGGCAAGACGGGCTTTCAATTTTTCTCCGCCGCTTAATTGCGAAAAGGCGCGTGCGGGCACGTTCCACTTTTCTAACAAGGCTGCCTCCGCAGGCTCCGGATGGCCGGAATCATAAGCTTCCGTTTCTTGTTCCACCATATATATGTTCACATCTTGCATCATCTGGATCTGTCCTTGTGACGGCGCTTTTTTATTGCAGATCAATTGCAGCAATAAAGATTTGCCGGCGCCGTTTTTACCGATAACACCGATGATGTCGCCTTGCTGAACACTCGCGCTGATCTGTTCAAAAAGGGGAACGCTGTTGATTTCGTAACTGATGCCGCTTATTTTTAACATTTCTTTCATATGTCAATCCCTCGCTTTAAAGGGAGGACAAAAAAATCCTCCCAATTGATTTGGAAGGATTAGCCGTACCTGTGCGTGATCAAATAAGCTATTTTTACATAGCTTTCTCGTATCGTATAGAAAATGGGCAGACTAATCCTATTTTTTCTGATTTGAAATATTTGATTTCAAACGGTCAAAATAAGATTAGTTAATCATTGTCCACCCATCATCCCTTCGTATTTGTTACGAACAGTGTAGCACACACTTATCTGTAAAAGCAAAGGGTATAAGCCTTTTTATTCCAGATCGGAGGCTTCCCACTCTTCTTCTAAAACGGCATAATAATATTCATCCCACCATTCATTATCATGGGGGATGCATTTTTTAAACAAGCCTTCCCGCCTCATCCCGATCTTTTCCATCACCCGGTGCGAAGCCATGTTTTCCGGCTGACATGTCGCAATGATCCGGTGTAATTTCATCTTGTTAAACCCGAATGCCAGCACGGCGCGCGCCGCCTCTGAAGCATATCCTTTGCCATGGTATTCCGGGTGAAACACCCAGCCGATTTCATACGTATGATCGCCAAAATACTGAAAAAAAACAATGTGGCCAATGACCGTTTTCTCATCCTTCAATAAAACGGGAAACTTCCCGGCATGTTCACCGCTGTTTTCAGTAACGAATTTCCTGGCATCTTCTGCGGTAAAGACACCCTCTGGTATATATTTCATGACACTCGGATTCGAGGTGTACGCATAGACATCCTGCCAATCTTCCGGTTCAAATGTCCGAATGACGAGCCTTTCAGTTTTGATATTCATTTTTTTATGTTCCTCCATCAAAAAAGGTTTCATTTACTACTTCGATTGAAAGATGTAAAAAACCTTTGAGCGGGGAAGAGCCGAATAAAAAAAGCCTGCAGCTATACACTGCAGGCGGTTATTTTTCATTTGCGGCGGCGGGCAGGTTTGTAAACCCGAATTGCCCTCCGACAGCTTCTTTTACTTCATGAATAACGATAAATGATTTCGGATCAATTTTTTGAACATGTTTTTTGATTTTCAGCAATTCGTTCTTTTTAATGACAACATAGATAATGCGCTTGTCTTTGCTGCCGTAATACCCGTATCCGTAAAATATCGTCGCCGCGTTGCCGTACTCGGAGGTGATGGCTTTGGCGATTTCTTCGTATTGGTCAGACATAATGGTGAGGGCTTTTTTATTATGGAAACCCTCAATGACAATATCGACGATTTTGGCGCACAGATAAACGAATATAAACGTATACAGCATATGATTGATTCCGATCGCTAAAACGGATGCGAAAATGATGACACAATCCATATAAAACATGCTTTTGGAGATGTTAAAGCCCTTTGTGTAATTCAATAAATACGCCAAAAGCGTGGTCCCGCCGGTAGATCCGTCAGCGATAAAGATCAATGCCAGCCCCGCTCCCATCAGCAGAGCGCCGAATACAATCCCGAGCACCATGTCGTGCACGCCGAACGGAATAAAACTGACGATGCTGAGAAAAACAGAAGTCATTCCCGTACCGAGTATCGTGTATAAAATCGTTTTTTTCGTTAAAAATTTATAAGCCAGCCCGATAAAAATCAAATTTACAACCAGAGTCGTAATACTTGCAGGTATATGGAAAAGATAATATAAAACGAGAGCGATTCCCACGGTGCTGCCGTCCCCTAAATGATTCGGGATGACGAAAAATTCCACGGACGCCGCGATAAGAAAGGCTCCGGCCATAATCATCAGTATATCCTTGCAAATGTTCTTCATGTGCAAACCTCCTCCGCAGTCAAAAATATATATAAAACAAAAACGCCTCAAAAATTATCCAGCAGAACTAAATAATTTTTAAGACGAATCATTCACAATCTCGTTTGTTCATTCAGTAAAGAATGATCAGCTTCAATATCGAAGATTATATAGACACCTTCACATCTTGTCAATGCCGTGAAAATTGATTTTCTGCAGTGTATATGAGGTTTAAACCAAGTTAAAACGAGGAATTATATCAGAAGAGTTTTCATTTCCGCTCTATCAATAAGAGAAATGTAATGAGAGACAACGAAGAAGGGATGATGACATTGGAACGAATTTTTATCAGTCCGGCCAAATACGTGCAGGGAAAAAACGCCATTGAAACGATCGGCGGACATCTGGAGGGCGTTGGTGAAAAAGCCGTCGTCATCGCGGACAAAACCGTATGGGATATCGCGGGCCACAAGGTGACGGCTGAATTAAAGAAAAGCAATATCTCTTCTGAAGAGGCGGTTTTCAACGGCGAAGCCTCCCAGGAAGAAATGAAAAGAATTGCCGGCATCGCAGAAAAAGCAGGGGCGACTATTGTCATCGGAGTCGGCGGCGGTAAAACGCTTGATACGGCCAAAGCCGTATCAGATGAAATAAACGGCTACACCGTTATCGTGCCGACGGCCGCTTCAACGGATGCTCCGACAAGCGGGCTGTCTGTCGTGTATTCTGAACAAGGCGCGTTCGAAAACTATCGTTTTTATCATAAGAATCCTGACTTGGTTCTGGTCGATACGAAAATCGTCGCGGAAGCTCCGCCGCGCTTTTTAGCATCAGGGATTGCCGATGCGATGGCGACGTGGATAGAGGCGCGCAGTGTCATCGCCAATGGCGGTAAAACGATGGCAGGCGGAATTCCGACAATCGCCGGAGAGGCTATCGCGGAAAAATGTGAAGCGGTATTATTCAAATACGGCCATCTCGCTTATGAGTCTGTGAAAGCGAAAGCCGTTACGCCCGCATTGGAAGCGGTGGTTGAAGCCAATACACTTCTGAGCGGACTGGGATTTGAAAGCGGCGGCTTAGCTGCGGCACATGCCATTCATAACGGATTTACCGCGCTTGAAGGTGAAATCCATCACTTGACCCATGGTGAAAAAGTGGCATTCGGCACGCTCGTTCAATTGGCGCTGGAAAAACGTTCGCTTGAGGAAATTGAGCGGTATATCGCGTTTTATATCAGCTTGGGGCTGCCTGTCACACTTGAAGACATCAAATTGAAAGACGCATCTAAAGAGGACATTATGAAAGTGGCAGAAGCCGCGACGATTGAAGAAGAAACGATTCATGCCGCTTTTGACGTGACGGCTGACGACGTGGCGGACGCCATTATAGCGGCTGATCAATACGCAAAAGCATTTAAAGAAAAACACGCGTAAAACCTTTTACCGCGTGACCCGGAACCAAGGGCTGTTACAGCCCTTGGTTTTTTTTATGCCCTTTGAAAACTTTTAAAAATAAAGAAAAAATTATGATACAATATACAAATGTTTTGAGAGATTGACAAAGGAAAGGTGGGAACGATATGCTGCATAATCCGACCGGTAAGGAGCGGCTTGCGCTGGCTTTTCTTCTCGGAATGCTTGCGATACTGGGGCCGCTCAATATAGATATGTATCTGCCGAGTTTCCCTGAAATCGCCGAAGATTTAAGCGCCCGCGCTTCGCTTGTCCAGCTCAGTTTAACCGCTTGTCTGATCGGACTGACAATCGGACAGGTTGTTGTCGGCCCGTTAAGTGACGCGAAGGGAAGAAGAAAACCGTTATTGCTATGTATTTTTTTATTTGCTTTGTTTTCTCTGTTTTGCGCGCTTGCACCGAACATTTCAACACTGGTGATTGCCCGTTTTCTTCAAGGATTCACCGCTTCGGCGGGACTCGTTTTATCACGTGCAATCGTCAGAGATGTGTTTACGGGAAGAGAGCTTTCTAAATTTTTCTCGCTGCTGATGGTCATTACCGCCGTCGCGCCGATGGTGGCGCCGATGACGGGAGGCGCGATTTTATTGCTTCCGTTTGCATCATGGCATACGATTTTTCTGTTTTTAACCTTTATCGGGTTTTTGCTTGTTCTCATCATTGCGCTCAAGCTGACAGAAACCCTGCCGCCGGAAAAGCGGATTCCGAGCTCCATCGGAAATTCCGTGCGGACAATGGGAAGCCTGCTGAAGGATCGGTCATTTATCGGCTATGCGCTGACGGTCGGTTTTATTCACGGCGGGAGCTTTGCGTATGTCTCCGGAACGCCTTTCGTGTATCAGGATATTTACGGAGTATCGCCTCAGGTATTCAGTGTTTTATTCGGCATAAACGGTCTGGCGATCATTACCGGAAGCTTTATCATCGGCCGTTTCGGCGGGATTATTCACGAAAAAAGCCTGCTGAAAATCGGCGTGATTACAGCGATGACGGCGACTGCCGTTCTGCTCGTCATGACGATCATTCACGGACCGCTGGCGGCACTGGTGATTTCCATTTTTATTTATATGATTACGATCGGCATGACGCTGACAAGCACCTTTACATTGGCGATGGAAAAGCAGGGACACCGCGCGGGAAGCGCAAGCGCACTGCTCGGCATGCTTCCGCTTCTTCTCGGTTCCATCGTGTCGCCGCTTGTGGGGATGAATGAAGCGACGGCCGTGCCGATGGGGGCAATTATGTTCACGACATCCGTTATCGGTTCCATCGCTTTTTTCGCCTTAACAACAAAACCGGAGAAAGCAAAAAAGGAGTGAAATGATTCACTCCTTTTTTTGATGCCCGCTATTCATATTTCTTCAGCACGATCGCCGAATTATGTCCGCCAAAGCCGAATGAGTTGGAAAGGCCGATCGTTAACGATTGATGGCGGGGCCCGTCTGACACATAGTCCAAATCACATGCCGAATCAGGGTGCTGCAGATTGATCGTCGGCGGGATGATGCCGTGTCTCAGGCTTTCTGTCAGAGCGATGGCTTCAACGCCGCCTGCCGCGCCAAGCATGTGGCCGAGCATTGATTTGTTGGCCGTAACCGGAATGTCATACGCAAGCTCCCCGAATAATGTCTTGATGGCCAATGTTTCAGAAAGATCTCCGGCTTTTGTGCTTGTCGCGTGGGCGCTTACGACATCAATGTCTTTCGCTGAAACGTTCGCCTTTTTCAAAGCGTTTTTCATCGCCAGGTATGCGCCCGTCCCTTCCGGATGGGAGGCCACCATATGATACGCGTCAGAGCTTGCGCCGTAGCCGAGCACCTCACAGAGGATCGGGGCGTTTCTGCCGATTGCGCTATCCAATGATTCCAATACTAAGATGCCCGCGCCTTCACTCATGACAAACCCATCGCGATCAGCGTCAAACGGCCGGCTTGCCGCGGCGGGGTCTTCGTTTCTCGCTGACAGCGCGTGGGCATTCCCGAAGCTGGCTAATGACAAATTCGTAATCGCCGCTTCCGCTCCCCCGGCAAACATAATATCTGCGTCATCATTCCGAATGGCGTTGAATGCTTCCCCGATCGACGTATTGCCGATGGAACACGCGGTGACGGGAGAAAGTGAGGGGCCGAGCGCGCCTAATCTGATGCTGATTTGAGCGGCGGCCGCGTTTGAGATCATCATGGGGACAAGGCTCGGGCTCACTTTTCGCGCTCCCCGTTCATTTAAAGTATGAACGTTATCAATCAAAGTCGTGATGCCGCCGATTCCAGAGCCGACGTACACGCCGAGGCGTTCACGGTCAATCTGATCGAGCTGAATCCCGGAGCTTTCAAGCGCCTGTTCCGCTGCCGCTAAAGCAAACTGGCTGAAACGGTCAAGCCGTCTCGCTTCTTTTCTGCCCCATCTTTCTTCTGCGTCAAAATCACGGACGGTGCCGGCTATTTTTGTCTTGGAGCCGGAGACATCAAACGAATCGATGAGAGAGATTCCCGATGTTCCTTCCGTCAGGTGTTTCCAAAATGTATGCACATCATTGCCGAGAGGTGAAATCACTCCCATTCCGGTGATCACAACTCTTTTCATGGTCATTCCTCCTTCGGTATGTATTTATTGTAACTCGCAATTATCCTATTACAAGTTGTTGATTATCCTAGTATAATGAATACCAGGGTAAGAGAGGAGAGATTCGGTATGATACCAGAAGGAAGATTGCAGGCGCTCTCAGAGTTTTTAAAAACGCAGCGGGCCAAAATTTCTCCGCAGATGGCCGGGCTGCCGATGGGCACACGGAGAAGAACGCCCGGGCTCCGAAGAGAAGAGGTCGCGCAATTAGCAGGCGTAAGCACCACGTGGTATACGTGGCTGGAGCAGGGCAGAGACATTAAAGTGTCCGCAGCCGTATTGGACGCGGTTTCCGATGCGCTGCAGCTCAACAAAGATGAGAGAAATTATTTATACGCGCTTGCCATTGAGGAGGGCGTGAAGCAGCCGTTTGCCGCGGAGGAAGAAGCGGTTATCAGCCCGTCGCTTTCAAAAATCCTGCATGAGCTCCGTTATTGTCCCACCATTATCTCGGACAGGCGCTGTCATATCGTGGGATGGAATCAGGCCGCGGCTCACGTGTTTTTAGATTTTGAACAAATTCCTCCTGAAAAACGGAATCTCATAGAGCTATTGTTTTCCAGAAAAGAATTAAGAAGTTTAGCCGTGAACTGGGAGCACTTTGTGAAAGGATTCATCGCCATTTTCAGAACGTATTACGGCCAGTATGTAGCTGATACGTGGTATTCTCAGTTTATAGAAGAAATGGAGAAAACGTATTCGGAATTTCATACGCTGTGGAATGAGAGCGAAGTCAGCTCGGCACCCGAAGTATTAATTGAGTTCCGCCACGCGAAGGCGGGAAAAATGGTCTTTAACCTGACTTCATTTCAGGTTCAGGGCAACAGTGATCTGCGCTGCAGTGTGTATACGCCGGTAGATCATACCGAAACGGAAGCAAAGCTGAAAAAGCTCTTCGAAAACAGGTGAAGAACAGAAAAAAACGGGAGGCGGCCGCCTCCCGTTTCAGTTTAAAATAAAAGCATGAGACCGGCGATGGCCGGTGTTAAAAAGATGGCTGATTTCAGAATGACTTTCGGCACGTGGTTGGTGAATTTCGCTCCGACATATGCGCCGCACATCGTGCCGATCAGCACTTTGACCAACAGTATATAATCGACAAATCCTTCCGTCACATAACCGAGTCCTCCGCCGACCGCAAGCGGGATAATGACAAGCATGGTGGTGCCGACCGACTGGCGGATGGATAAGCGCAAAAGAATCATTAAGCCGATCTGGATGAAAGGGGCAGAGCCGATCCCGAACGTTCCGGACAAGATTCCTGCGATGATACCGAGTACAACGGCTTTCACCCATATGTTCAGATTGCTTTGCCGTCCGGAATCTTCATGTGTTTCTTTTACAATAAATAACCGGACTAAAATAAGCAGAGCGGATAAAAACAGCATGCCCGCCGTCAAGTAATGCAGCAAATCTGCAGGGATAAGGGAAGTAAGCCTTGCCCCGAAAAACGAACCGAATGCCGCAAAAACGCCGACGATGAGGCCGATTTTCATCTGAATATTGCCTTCACGGTAGTGGCTGAAAGCCCCCGATAAACTTGTGAAAGCCATTCCGGCGAGGGAGGTGCCCAAAGCCGTATGAATCGGTACGTGAAACAGTATAGTTAAAAGTGCAATGACAAAACCGGCTCCCCCCGCGCCGATAAACCCTAGAATAATCCCGAGAAGGAACATAACGAGTATAATAAGCACAATCTTCTCCTCCATTTAGATGCCTGATCACCATGTTCAGATCCGCTTTATCAGGTTTTTAACAATCGATCGTCGTCCGTCGACCGTCGTCCATTATCTTTATGTTACCTCAAATTTGAGGGATTGGCAAGAAGCCGAATCGCTTTTATACAGAGGGTTTACAGCTCTTTCACCATCACTTTTTCCCCGTTTGAGTCCAGCTCTCCATTGAATAAGAAGCCGAATTTTTGATAAAGCCGCAATGCGTGCACGTTATCTTCAAACAGACTTAAATAAATCCGTCTGCACTCATATATTCGAACGAGATGGCGGATAAGAGCATCAAGCAACAGCCTGCCCAATCCACGTCCCTGATAACGTTCATCAATAAAAAAACGGTCAAGCCACACTCTGCCGTTTTCATTTTCCTCATCATATTCCGGAAACCATCCGTACATGGCAAAGCCGACCAATTCCCCGTTAACATAAAGACCGGCCGGCTGATAATGCCGGCAATCCTCAGCATCTTGTAAGCACTCTTCCGCGGTTTCAATAAATGAAGTCTGGCTTTCCCTTACATGAAGCGCCAGTATATCAGCACGGTTTTCTTCCGTGACTGCTCTGATTTCAATCGTCATACTTGATACTCCTCTTCTGCTTTTTCTGAGACGGTAAAGCTTTCATTGCGTAAGCCATTTGTGAATCAGCCTTCTCTCGGATACAATGATCATCATAAAGGATATGGTTACCGTATAGTCAAGGAGGCATTATGAGCGAAGACGTCAGAAAATACTTCACAACGGGTGAATTTGCAAAACTGTGCCACGTAAAAAAACAAACCCTGTTCCATTATGACGAGATCGGCCTGCTTTCTCCGGAAATCAAAAAAGCGAACGGATACAGATACTATTCCTATCATCAATTCGAACTGTTCCAGGTTATCGGTCTGTTTAAGGAGGTCGGCGTGCCCTTGAAGCAGATCAAACCGCTCTTAACAGACAAAACCCCTGAGGGTATCATCACGCTTTTAAAAGAGAAATCATCAGAAATCGAAAGCAAAATCAAAAAGCTGGAGCACCTGCAAAGAATGATTCAGACAAAGGTGAAGCTGACCGAACAAGCTTTGGAGACAGACTTCTCCTCCGTCTCATTGCAGCGATTAGATGAAGAGACACTTATGATAGGACGACCCGTACTCCATTTGCCAGAACGGCAATACACTGCGGCCATTTCCGAATTGATCCGCTATATGCGGGTACATGAACTCGATCAGGGGCATCCGGTCGGCGGACTGTTTGCGCGGGAGCAGATTCTGAAAAAAGAATTCTACAACTACACCCATTTTTATATGAAGACAGAAGAAGGCATAGAGAATAATGACCTCCATATCAAGCCGAAAGGGCTTTATGCCGTCGGGTACCAAATAGGGGATGAAGCGGAAGCGGCTTACCGCAGCATCATGCAGTTTATTGAAGAGTATGGGCTGGAAATGGGCGATTATGCATATGAAGAATATTTGCTTGATGAGGTTGTGGCGGACGGGTTTGACAATCAGATCACAAGAATCCAGCTGCAAGTCCGCAATCGATAAAGCCGATGCCGCCGTTCGTTTACGTCTTCTGACAAACCTTGTATAATGAGAAAAATCAGATTGCAATTGAGGTGAAAAACGATATGTTTCTAGCGCCCTTATTTGAACATGATGTACCGGCAGCACTTCTCCGCCCTTAATGGAGGAAAGTGACTGCGCTTCTCTCCGTTAGGGCATATGACGTGACCTAATATGATAACGGAGGGTGCATCAAATTGAAAAATACATTGTTCGGTTCGATTTATTTGGCATTGGCCGCCAGTATCTGGGGCGGTATGTATGTCGTCGTTAAAGTAGTGGTAGCGGTCATTCCGCCGCTTGAACTGGTATGGCTGAGATATGCGGTGGCGCTTTTTTCGCTTTTGATTCTCAGTTTATTTACACGCCAATCCTGGAAAGTTCATAAACGTGATTTATTACTGATCGCTGCGATCGGATTGATCGGCAACACGATTTCGATCGTCACGCAGGAAATCGGCACGAAATTATCAACCGCGCAGATGGGTGCGATTATTACGGCATCCACTCCCGCATTTATGGTTGTATTTGCCCGGCTGATTTTGAAAGAACGGTTAACGCTGAAAAAAGGAATATCGACAGGGCTGGCGACGATCGGAGTATTGCTCATTGTGGGGAACGGAGATCTCAATATGTCGAGCCAGTTCGGCGGTCTCTCGCTTCTGGCTGCGGCGCTGACATGGGCTTTGATGTCCGTGCTGATGAAACGGGTTCCCGGCCATTACTCACCGCTTGTCGTCACAACGTATTCCATTTGCGTCGCATTTGTCATCCTGACCCCGTTTACAGAGGGCCCGCTTCGGGAGATTCCTTTGTCTCAGCTTGCCCGGCCTGAGATATGGGGCGGACTTTTATATCTGGGTGTGATCTCAACCGCCTGCGCGTTCATGCTTTGGAATCGCGGATTACAATTGCTGAATGCGGCAAGCGGCGGTCTGTTTTTCTTCTTTCAGCCGCTTTCCGGGACATTGCTCGGCTGGCTGCTGCTGGGAGAGACGATCGGAGGAACCTTCTGGATCGGGGCGGCCCTTATTGTTTCAGGCGTCGTTCTCGTCATGAAAGAAAAATAGAAAATGAAAAAAAGCCATTCAGCAAATGAATGGCTTTTTCTGATTTCCCGGCAGGATTCGCTCCGCCATAAACAGAAAACAAGGAGCAGAAACGGGGTACTCTCAAGGTGCAATTCGGGTTTCGTTTAATTAACATAACGGGCGGTGGAAAAAATGGAGCCAAAATGGCTTGAATGGGCAAAACAGCTTCAATCCGCGGCGCAAGCGGGGCTGGCTTATTCCAAAGACATATATGATATTGAGAGATTTGAAGAAATAAGAAAAATAAGCGTGGATATCATGGCGCAACATACCGGCATCGACAAAAGCATCATCAAAGACGTATTCGCCGGTGACACGGGCTATCCCACTCCGAAAGTTGATATCAGAGCGGCAGTTTTTAAAGATCAGAGCATATTAATGGTAAGAGAGAAAAGCGACGGCAGATGGGCGCTGCCGGGCGGATGGGCTGATATCGGGATTTCACCGGGCGAGACCGCTGTCAAAGAAGTAAAAGAGGAGTCGGGAATCGACGTAAAGCCCGTTAAACTGTTAGCTGTAATGGATAAGAAATGCCATTCCCACCCGCCGTCCGCCGCCCACGTTTACAAAGTGTTTATCCGATGCGAGATCATCGGCGGCCGGCTCAGGGAGGGAACGGAAACAAGCGCGGCCGGCTTTTTTGCGGAAACGGAACTGCCGCTGCTATCTGAAGCCCGCAATACGGAAAGTCAGATTAAAAAGATGTTCGCATATCTCAAACATCCGGACGAACCCGTTTATTTTGATTAAGGCAGCAAGCAGAAAGAAAAGGGGGCCCAAGTATAATGGAGGATTCAATTAAACAGCAGGCGCAGCGGCAATTTGCTAAAAACGCCGCGAAATATGTGACTAGTCCCGGATACGCCGCAGGAGAGGATTTGGCATATCTCATTTCAGCTTCCGGTGCCGAAAAGCATATGGACGTGCTGGATATCGCGACGGGAGGCGGACATACGGCTAACGCTCTCGCTCCTCTCGTACGCTCTGTTATCGCATATGACCTCACGGAAGAAATGTTAGCAGCCGCTGAAGCATTTATAACCGGAAACGGATGGACGAACGTGTCATTCGAAAAAGGCGATGCTGAAAAGATGCCGTTTTCCGATGCTGCTTTCGATATCGTCACATGCAGAATCGCGGCGCATCATTTTCCCGATGTCAGAGCCTTTGTTCATGAAGCGTTTCGGGTTGTCAAACCGGGCGGCAGACTGCTTCTCATTGACAATACCGCACCTGAAAAGGATGAATATGACCATTTTTATAATGACATTGAAAAGAAACGGGATCAGAGCCACTTTCGGGCGTGGAAAAAAACAGAATGGCTTCGTTTTCTGGAGACAGCCGGCTTCCGGATTGAATCCGCTGTCTGCTTTTTGAAACCATTTCAATTTACCGTCTGGTGTGAACGGGCAAGCCTGACTGAAGAGAAAGCCGCATTACTGGAAAAACAGATGCTGGATGCTCCTTGTGATATACAGCGGTTTTTTTCTGTAGAAAAGGATCAATCAGGCCGTATTGCGGGCTTCACAGGTGAATCGGCCTGTTTCTGCGCGCTCCGTCCCGTCTGAGACGAAAAAACCGCTGTGCAGTTTTCCTGCCCGCGGTTTTTTCGTATTATCTGTTCTTGATTTGAGAAATAATAGCGGAAGTGACATCTTCCGTTGAATGTTTTCCGCCGGCATCAGGAGTCAGAATACCGCTGTTTGTGACCGTTTCAATAGATTGTAAGAGGAGATGGCCCAGTTCCTCTTCTCCGAATGAATCGAGCATTAATTTCGCCGTCCATATTTGGCCGATAGGATTGGCTATTCCTTTTCCGACAATATCCGGGGCGGAGCCGTGAACAGGCTCAAACATGGAAGGATATTTGCCGTTTACATTGATGTTGGCTGCGGGAGCGATTCCGACGCTTCCCATAATCGCCGCGCCGATATCTGTCAGCACATCTCCGAACAGATTCGAAGCGACAATGACATCAAAGCGTTCGGGCTGCGTGACAAAGAAGGCCGCCAGTGCATCGATGTGCTGGGAATCCGTCTCGATCCCGGCGTACTCCCGGCTGACCTCTTTAAAGATGTCATCCCAGAACGGCATCGAGTGAACAATACCGTTTGATTTCGTCGCGCTTGTGACGTGTTTCCGCCGACTTGCCGCCAGTTCGAAAGCATACCGCATCACTCTTTCTGTACCCCGGCGGGAAAAGACCGCGTTTTGTATGGCGATTTCGTCCTCACCCTGATAAATTCTGCCGCCGACAGAGCTGTACTCGCCCTCACTGTTTTCGCGGACGACTATCAGATCAAAATCTTTCGGGTTTACGAGGGGGGAAGTGATTCCCGGCAGGAGCTTCGCCGGCCGTACATTAATCACCTGTTCAAATTCCCGGCGTATCTTGATGAGCAGCCCCCACAGCGAAACATGATCGGGGACGAGTTTTTGATTCCCCACCGCTCCCAAAAACAAAGCATCAAAGTGCTGTAACGTTTCTAATCCATCATCCGGCATCATAGTCCCGTGCTCCAAGTAATACTCGCAGCTCCACGGAAATGAAGTGAAATCAAAGGCAATGCCTCCATGTAATTCGGCGATCGCGTTCAACACCCGCTCCGCTTGCGGAACGACTTCTTTCCCCACACCGTCCCCCGGTATGCTGGCAATCTTGTATGTTTTCATGTTTCCGTCACCTCTGAATGAATTGTTTTCGGTTTACGGAAGACCGTCGACCGTCGTTCGCTATAATTCCATATTACGCCACCTCCGTTATGCTGACAAGCTCTGGAATGTTGCTTCCATAGATAAACTGTTATATGATCTTGGTAACAATAAGGCCTAAATTGTATGAAGAGGTAGGAAAGATGGATAATTTTAAATTAGATAAGCCAATCCCGTATTATCTGCAGTTTTATTCCCAATTGAAAAAAATGATATTTGACGGGATTTTTAAACCGGGTGAACGGCTGAATGAGACTCAGCTGGCGAAGGATTTCGGAGTCAGCCGGTCGCCGGTCAGAGAAGCCATGCGGCTCCTTGAAAAGGACGGGCTTCTGACGGCAGACGATCGAAACGGCTTTGTCATTTATTCTTTGTCCGTTAAGGATGTTGAAGAGATTTATCAAATCAGAATGTCACTTGAATCATTGGCGGTCGAACTGGTTATTGATGAAGCGGCTGAGAGTGAAATTGACCTCATTGAAAAACAGCTGCGGGAGACGGAAGAAGCCATCAATAAAGGCGTCAAAGAGACTGAGATTATTTCCTTAAACGAGTCGTTTCATCGGCTCCTTGTGGATTTCAGCCGCAACAGCCGGCTGGCCATGCTGCTTGAGCATGTCAATGTGCTGATTCATTTTTGCAGAGTTCTTAATTTTAAAGGAGATGACCGTGCGGAAGTGATCTTACATGAGCACCGGAAAGTCTTTGAAGAAATAAAAAAGGGCGATAAAACAAAAGCCGTGCAATATATGACGGAGCATCTCAAGCATGATGAAGAACATCTGAAAGGTGTGCTCAAAGCGGGAGAAACAGACGCATCATCACGATAGACAAGGTGAAAAGCCTTGTCTTTTTTTGCCGATGTCATCGAACCGTCATAAAGACCTGACGAATGTTCCTTGCATGATTTTTTCCGCGTCATTTATGATAGATATGGAAGAGACGCAAAAAAGGCAAAGGAGTTTGAAAAATGGCGAAACATATTCTGATGATCAATTTTCCCGCAGAAGGACACGTAAACCCGACTTTGGGTATGACAAAGGCCTTCAACGAACGGGGCGATCACGTTCATTATATCTCAACGGAAAAATACAAAAGCAGACTGGAAGGAGTAGGAGCGAAAGTTTATCTTCACAGCGATCTGCTCAGAATGACACCCATTGATCCCGGCAGTCCGTCCGGCATACTTGCATTTTTAAAGGTTCATATCAAAACGTCACTGGAGATTTTACATATTGTGCAGCGGCTGGCAGAGGACATTCAATTCGACGCCGTCTATTATGATAAATTCGGTGCGGGAGAGCTGGTGCGGGATTATCTCAACATTCCCGGCATCTCTTCTTCAGCATCCTTCCTGTTCAATGAAGACCGTCTGAAAATACTGCCGCTCCATCCGGAATCGGGCGTGCCGTTTCAGCCGGACAGGGAATGTGAAGAGCTGTTGGCCGAGATGAAAGACAAATACGGTGTCGCCCCTGACAGCATGGTTCAATTTATGAACAACACAGGTGAATTGAACGTCGTCTATACAAGCAGATATTTTCAGCCCGAAAGTGAGACATTCGGAGATGAGTATTTATTTATCGGTCCGAGTTTTCCGAAGAGAAAAGGGCGCGTCGACTTCCCGATAGACTCATTAAAGAATGAAAAGGTCATTTATATCTCAATGGGAACGGTGCTCGGGGACACGGAAGCGTTTTTCAATCTGTGCATAGACGCGTTCTCAGATTTTGAAGGAAAAGTAGTCATTGCCGCCGGGGAAAAAGCCGATCTGTCGAAAATCAAACAGGCGCCGGAAAACTTTATCATCGCCCCGTACGTGCCGCAGCTTGAAGTGCTTGAGCAGGCCGACGTGTTTGTCACGCATGGCGGAATGAACAGTGTAAATGAAGGCATTCATTATCAAGTGCCGCTGGTCGTTATCCCGCATGATAAAGACCAGCCGATGGTTGCGCGCCGCCTGACTGAATTGGATGCAGGCTGTACAGTGCAAAAAGATGAAGTGAGCGCTGAAAAGGTAAAGCTTGCCGCGGAAGAAGTGCTGCATAACGGAAAATACAAACAAGGCATTCAAGCCATTAATGAAAGCTTTAAAGAATGTATGGACATGAAGGATGTTCTGGCCCGGATCGACCGGTTTATTGAACAAAAACATGCTCAATAATACATGGAAAAAGCCTGTTTCCTCTGCCAAAGGGAAACAGGCTTTTTATAATGGCTTTTAGATGATGTGATGTTCTTCATTTGCAAGTTTCACAAGAGTCAGAAGAGATTCTGCCTCATGTGCGTTGAGTGTTTTTGCCAGACGGTCTTTTTCAAAGATCTGCTGGCCGAAGACATTCACTGACGCCTGGTCAACCGCCGTGTGCCAGTTCTTTTGTGAATGATTCTCGGAAAAAGAGAAAACAAACACGGCAAAGACCGCTATAAGCATCGCCATGACCCAAAATTTTTGCCGATTTCCTGCTGCTGACATAGGCCGCCTCCTAACGTTCATTTTACTGGTATTAGATCATATATGAGCTGTTTTTCATAGAGTAAAGAAGTCATTATTTCAGGTAGTCCAAATGAAACGGAGCACAGCCGAAAGCCCGCCGGTCAGGCCGATGAGCCAATTCATATTTTGTTCATATTTTATTAAAAGTTTATCCAAGCCTGTCCTTTACAGTGGATATAACCATAAAACGCTGCTGAAAGGGGCCTTGAAAAATGCATATTCATATGATCAACAAAAACCAGTTTGAGAGTGACTTGGAGGCGGCCGGCTTCATCCGTCAGGCAGATGATATTATCGGCAAAATGAAAGAATACGTAACGGAATACGCCGCTTCATCCGAACGGTTTCTGATTGAAATTCAAACCGCAATGAACGAATACAAAGCCGTCATCTGTGCGATGTTTTCGACTATGGAAATTGCCGGTGCAAAAAAAGACGAGAAGTATGTTGAGTTCGAAGCCTGCACAGTATTGTGTGAATAAAAGACCTTCATCAAACCTCCGCGGCTGCCTGAACGGCAGTTTACTGACTGGTGTTCCGGGCAGGAAAAATATTGAAACTTCTAAAGCGGCCGTTCGTATAAAAGAGTAAATCAGCTTGTATATGGAGGTTCGTGAAATGAACGATAAGAAAAAACAAGCTTTTGAACAGCTTTTCAGCACTTTAGACGAAAGACATGAAATAAACGGAGCTGTATTGGCAGCGGAAAACGGCCGCATCTTATATCAGGGTTCATTCGGCGCTGCGGAACTGGAAACAAAGAGGATGCTGAATGACCAATCGGTCTTTGAATTGGCCTCAGTATCGAAGCCGTTTACAGCTTTAGGCGTTATCATTTTAGAGCAGCGAGGGAAGCTGCGTTATGACGATATGATAGAGCGGTGGCTTCCTGATTTTCCTTATCCGGGCATTACCATTCGGCATTTACTCCATCATACGTCAGGATTGCCGGACTATATGGAGTTATTTTTAACACATTGGGACCGGGACAGAATTGCCGTTAATCAAGATGTGATCGATATGCTTAAGCAGCATAAACCGGATGCTTATTTCCCGCCGGGCAAGGAGTGGCTATACAGTAATACGGGGTATGCGGTGTTAGCGGTTATTATAGAAATTGTATCAGGCATGAGTTTTGCTGAATTTATGAAACAAGCCGTATTTCATCCGCTTCGTATGCACGATACGCGGATTTATAACAGAAGGCTGAGTAAAGAAAACATTCCGAACTATGCATATGGCTATGTATATGATGTTCATTCCGGAGAATATGTGCTGCCGGATGAACTTGAGGAAACCGATTATGTCGTCTTTCTTGACGGGATTCAAGGTGACGGAACCGTTAACTCCACTATTAGAGATTTATATCTGTTTGATCAGGCTCTTTATACGGAAGAAATCATCGGCAAAGAGTCTAAAGATCAAGCGTTTACACCGGGCTATTGGAATGAAGAAGAGCAATTCGGATACGGATTTGGCTGGATGATTCAAAACAGCCCCCAAAAAGGGAAGGTTATCAGTCACGACGGAGGCTGGCCGGGTTATTCAACTCTGATGATCCGGTATATTGACCAGAACAAAACACTGATTTATCTCAGCAATATGGAACAATCGTATCAATTTGAACAAGCTGTGATTGCCGCGGCCGTAAACATCTTATTTGATCAGCCGTACGTGATTCCGAAACGTCCGGCGGATCAGAAAAAAGCAGATATCGATCCTGCGATTTACAGCAGATTTACCGGCAATTACTCATTTCAGGATGACACACATGCATCGGTGACGGTAAAAGAAAACCGATTGTATCTTGCAATAGACGGGCAGACACCATTTGAATTATTCCCAATGACGGAAACCCGTTATTTTGTCAGGGCGCTGCCGCTTGAAATTGAATTTGCAGGTGATAAAGCACAAACTGCCCCGCATTTCGTTTTATATCAGGACGGCACAGAAGAAACGGCTTTGCGGATAGACTGACTGACATGCAAAACAAAACCGCCGTCCTGAGAAGACGGCGGTAATAGAAAAGTCAAACCCCTTTAATGACGCGAAATTTTCTTTTCGGCTCTGACATAAATATAGAAGAAAAAATCATAGCTCCGACCATTGTGATGTATTCCATATAAAGCGAAACTTCTGCCAAAACCAACCCCGCAATCATTAAAACAGCGCCCAATACCACCGCAAAAACCTTCGTTTTCATGATGAGTTCCCCCTATTATCTGATAATTAAATTATACTGCATCTCTATTAATGTGTACATTTTGTGAACAATTTCACCTGATAAAAGGCAATAAAGAGAGAGTTAAAGAATTAGGAGAAATGACAGGCCATCTTTTTGTTTTACCGAAGAAACGAAAGGGAAAATGAAAAATCAAAAAGGCAAAGGAGTTCTTGAAATGAAAGCGAGACTATTTTTATTCAGCATGTTTCTCCTGATCCCCGTTCTGGCGCTTGCCGGATGCAACGGTCAATCTTCAGGAGGAAGCGAAAAAGCGAAAGACAAAGAAACGCACTCTCACGAAGACATGAATCACTCAGGTTCATCCGAGGTGCCGAAAGGTTTAAAGAAAGCCGAAAATCCGACTTATAAAGTCGGCAGTGACGTCATGATTTTAGCTTCTCATATGAAAGGCATGAAAAATGCGCAAGGAACCGTAAAAGGTGCTTATGATACAACGGTTTACAGTGTATCTTACACTCCGGAAACGGGAGGAAAGCGCGTCGAAGATCACAAATGGGTCATTCAGGAAGAGCTGAAGGGCGCCGGTGATAAAACGTTAAAACCGGGTGACAAGGCCGTGATCGAGGCATCCCATATGAAAGGCATGAAGGGTGCCGAAGCCGTTATTGATTCAGCCAAAAAGACAACCGTTTATATGGTCGACTATACACCGACTGACGGCGGCCAAAAAGTAACCAATCATAAATGGGTGACAGAAGACGAGCTTGCTGCCGCAAAATAAAAAGACCGCCAAAGCCGAAGGAACTCCTTTGGCTTTTTTGCGGTCTCACATTTATGCGGATTTTCTTTTCAAGGCAGGTCTCGTTAAAGAGAATACAGCTAACGCGACAGCGATAATGACAATCAAACCGCCGCACCAGGCTGTTGCTGTGACAGAACCGGTTTGTCCGATCACGCCGCCGCCGATGGCTGACCCGAGCGCGATGCCGATCTGCAAAGCGGACGTGTTGAAGCTTTGCTGAATATCGGAAGACTCAGGCGCAATTTTGATTAAATAGCTTTGCTGCGCCGGCGCAAGGCTCCAGCTGAGCAATCCCCAGATCACCATCGCAGGCAGGAAAATGATTAAAGAAACCGTTGTCAGCGGAAGAATAAACAGGATCAGAGCGAAAGAAACGGTCACAAGCATGATGCTTTTAAATGCTCCTAAACGGTCATACAGCCAGCCTCCGAACGGGCCGCCGCATACCGCTGACAGACCGAACAAAAAGTAGCATACACTGACCCAAACGGAACTCAAATGAAGCGTTCTTTCCAAAAAAGGCGCAAAGTAGGCATAGAGTGTGTAATGCCCCGCCAATGTAAACAAGGTGACAAGGTGTGCGCTGGCAATTTTGGCGGTCCCGATCGTCTTGATCTGCTCACGAAACGGAATCATTTTTTCAGCAGGTATTTTTTCGAAAAAGACGCTGATAATCAGCATGGAAATGAGAGATAATACGCCGATTCCCAAGAACAGAACACGCCATCCGAAGGCATTGCTGATGATAATGCCGACAGGCACGCCTAAAGCGATTGCGGAGCTGAACCCCATGAAAATGATGCCGATCGCCCGCGCTCTGTATTCAGGCGCCACGATTTTAGGAGCAATCGTTAAAGAAAGGACGACAATCAGCCCTGTGCTCATGGAAGCGAGCACCCGTGACACCATAAGAACGGCGAAATTGGGACTGAAATAAGCGACCAGATTACTTAGGAAGAAAATAAACAGTGCGATTAAATAAAGCCGCTTTCGTTCAGCCTTTGCCGTCACTGCCAAAAGCAGCGGGCCGGATACCGCGTAACCGAGCGCAAACACGCTGATCAGCTGCCCCGCGCTGACAATGGATATATCTAAGTCGGAAGCGATTTGCGGAAGAATACCGCCCACAATTAATTCAACCAATCCGACTGCGATGGTAGATGCTGCAAGCAGAAATACTTTGAAATTCATGTACAGATACTCCTTTTTTTATTTTTTAGAAAATAAAAAATCCTGATTACAAAAAGTGTACGGGACAATTTTTGTAATCAGGATTTTACGGTTCCTGGTAGACACCCTCAAACCATATCATTGAGGTTATACAATATATTGCAATATTCGGTTGTGTCCGTTTCTGCAAAAAATTCTACCATAATAGTGAGGGAGATTCCATAGAAAATTCGAGGAAATCCTTTCAATTTCAATATCGGCGGCTGTAACGTCATTGATGAAGCAGGGAAAAAAATTTATGATAACCGTAAGGAGTCTATACAGATCAAACATTATACAGCCGGAGGAAACCGATGAATAAGTACGAAAAAATCGCCAACGAAATGAGAAAGAGGATTAAAAGCAGTGTATATGACATAGATCAGCCGATCCCGGATGAAAAGACGCTCGCTGCGGAGTTCGGGTGCAGCCGGATGACGATGAAGCGGGCGCTTGATACACTTGCGGCTGAAGGGATGCTTTTCAGAAAAAGAGGGCACGGCACATTTATCATTCAATCAGCCATGCAGGATGAGCACGTTCACGTAGTCAGCAACGAAATTCTCGGCTTAAGCAATTTGTTAAAAGGCAAAAATATCAAGAGCAAGGTCATCCGGTTTGAAGTGCAGTTTCCGTCTCAAGATGTCGCCGCACATTTGGCTATCGATGAAAAGACTCCCGTCTATTATGTAGTGAGGCTCAGAATCGTTGAAGGCGAACCGTACGTTCTTGAAAAAACGTACATGCCGGCGAGCCTTATACCCGGCATTAATGACGAGGTGCTCAACCATTCCATCTACGATCATATTACACGGGGATTGCAGCTCAAAATCGCGGGCACACACAGAAAAATCAGAGCGTGCAAGTCGGATGATATGGATCAGCAATATCTCGGCTGCCGGCCGGATGACCCGATACTTGAAGTCGAGCATGTAGGCTTTTTGGACAACGGCACTCCCTTTGAATATTCATTTTCCCGCCACCGTCATGACAAGTTTGTCGTGACCTCAGTCAATATAAAACGTTCATAAAAGCGCCGAAGAGTGAGAGAAAAACTCACTCTTTTTTTGTTGCCGCTGATTTACATCGTCGCTTCTTTTATGTTATATTACCCAATGATAGAATCATCCTACAAATTTCAGAGGTGTTTTGATGGAGATATCCAAAACAAGCAGACTGTCGCTCGTAGAACAAGTGGTGGCGCAAATTGAATCGTTAATTCAATCGGATAAATGGCCGGTCGGGACGCGCATTCCCCCTGAGCTGGATTTAATGAAGCAATTTGATGTGAGCCGAAACACGTTGCGTGAGGCCATTCGGGCGCTCGTACATGCCGGCCTGCTGCAGACAAGGCAGGGGAGCGGTACGTATGTCAGCTCATCCAGTGTTCTCGGCGCGGCATTTTACCGCCATATTAAAAAATCAAATTTGCTTGAAACATTAGAAGTCAGATACGCACTCGAAAGAGAAGCTGCACGATTGGCGGCGGAAAGGCGTAATGACGAAGACCTGAAAGCACTGAAGGCATGCTTGGATGAATGTGAAGCGGCCTTGCAAAATGAAGATCGAAAACGGTATGCCGAAGCCGACATTAAGCTGCACAAAACAATTGTACAGGCGGCCCATAACAATATGCTTTCTGATCTATACGAGCATATGACGGAGGCGCTTTGTGCGTCAGTCCATAACCTGTTGGAAATCACCCCTGCTATCCGGATCCACACCCAGCTTGCCGCCGCGATTATCGGACAGAAACCGGATCAGGCCATGGAGGCCGTCAACCAATACATCACAGTATTTAAAGATACAATACACATGGAGGATGAACATGAAAATTAAAGACGAACATCAAGTTCTGCAAGCAAGTCAGCGTAAAAAACTGATATTGCTGGTCATCGGAGTCATATTGATAGGGGCCAACCTCAGAGCGCCTCTGACATCGGTCGGACCGCTCGTTTCCTCAATTCGGGACAGCCTCGGCATGACCAATGCGGCTGCCGGCACCATTACGACAGTGCCGCTTTTGGCCTTTGCATGTCTGTCGCCGTTTGTTCCTTTATTGTCCCGGCGCTTCGGGACCGAGATTGTCTTACTGTCATCATTAATTGTCCTGACAGCCGGAACTCTGCTGCGCTCCATCGCCGGAATCGGCACTCTCTTTTTCGGAACGATCCTGTTGGGATTGTCGATCGCCGTATGCAACGTCCTGCTGCCGAGTCTCATTAAACATAAGTTTCCCGGAAATTTAGGCATCATGACCGGCGTCTACTCGGTTTCTATGAATCTGTGCGGCGCGATTGCATCCGGCATCAGCGTGCCGATCGCCTCTTCAGCGGGGGTAGGCTGGAAAGGCGCGCTCGGCTGCTGGGCTATCCTTTCTTTTATTGCGTTCGTCATGTGGATTCCGCAAATGCGAGGACGCGAACTGCCCGTCCGCACGACTGGGACAAACGGAGAGAAAAAAAACAGTCTGATGCGGTCTCCGCTGGCTTGGAAGGTAACGATGTTCATGGGGCTGCAATCCCTTATTTTTTACACCGTCATCGCTTGGCTGCCGGAAATTCTTCAGCAGAATGGACTCAGCTCAAGTAAGGCGGGATGGATGCTTTCATTAATGCAATTCTCAGTCCTGCCGATTACTTTTATCGTGCCGATCGCTGCCGCTAAAATGAAAAATCAGCGCGCACTCGCCGGACTGACGGCTTTATTTTTCCTTATCGGCATTGCCGGCGTTCTTTTCGGAAGCCCGGCTCTCACTCCGCTATGGGTCATTTTGATCGGAATTGCGGGAGGCTGTGCGTTCAGTCTGGCGATGATGTTCTTCAGCCTGCGGACCCGGCATGTTCATGAAGCCGCGGCGCTTTCCGGCATGGCCCAGTCATTCGGATACCTGCTTGCCGCGTTCGGGCCGCTTGTATTCGGTTTGCTGCATGACATCACGCACGGCTGGACGGTTCCGTTATTCATGCTGATCGCAGTCTCTGTTCTGATTTTCATTTTCGGAGTCGGAGCGGGAAAAGCGGAACAGATCAAAACAGCATAAAAAAACAAAGGACCCGTTTAGGGTCCTTTGTTTTTTATTTAAAAAGCTGTCTCAGGCCGTTACGCTGTCAGTTTTAAGCCGATGACACCGATGAGGATAAGCCCCAGAGACACCAATTGTGACAGATTGAATTTTTCTTTAAACCAAAGTATGCCTACGGCTGAAACGCCGATGCTTCCCATGCCGGTCCAAGCCGCATACGCGACACCTGTGGGAAGAACCTGCATCGCTCCGGAAAGGCAAAAGAATGAAAGCATAAAGCCTGTTACCATGACAATCAGCGGCCACTTTTTTTTAAAACCGTCAATATGTTTCATGGCAACGGCCGCTACAACTTCCTCCGCTCCGGCAATAAATAACAGCAGCCATGCCATTAATGTTCACCCCTTGTTTCAGTTTCTTTCGTAAATACCTTCATTCCTAAAATGCCGGACAACAGCAAAGCCAAAAAGAATATTTGTCCGATTGAAAACGATTCGCCTAAAATGACGCCCGTTACATATGTGCCGACGGTGCCTATTCCGACAAAAACGGTATATGCGGCAGCCATCGGAATTTTTTTATAAGAGCGGATCAGCATCAGAAAGCTGACGGCAATCAAAAGGAAAATACCAATCCAATCAAAGAGCGAATCCGCATGCTTCAGGGCGGACGCCCAAACTACTTCTAACAATCCGGCTATCAATACAAGCAGCCAATACATGATACAGTCACCTCAGTTATGAATGAATGTCAGTCATTTTTACGGCGGTCAAAAATGATCGGTCTCCGCCAATCATTTCTGCAAGCTTCTTTTGAGAAAGCTGAATATTTCTTTTTTATATACTTCGAGATCGACATCCTGTTCACAGCCGATATAAAACCGTTCAGCCGCGTTCTCGACAACGTTGATAATCGTTCTGGCCGTCCATCTGACATGAATGCCGCTGATGACCTCACCCTGTTCAATGGCCGTATTGATCATGCCTTCCAGCCAGGAATAATAAGGCTGATAAATGGCTTCCCATTTCTCCATTGAATGATCGATGGCAAGACCGGAATAACAGAGAACGATAATATCTTTATGAAGCCGGGTGATGTGAAATGTCTCATCTACCAAAATGTCCAGCAACGTCCAAAAATCTTCAGAACCGTCCGTTTTCCCTTTTATTCTGTCCAGCGTAGTGTCGAGCAGGTTTTCTGCAATCGCGGATATCAGTGCGTTTTTAGAAGAAAAGTATAAGTAAAACGTACCTTGGGCCGTTCCGGCTTTTTTGACGATTTCTGAAATGGATGCTTTGTCTAATCCTTTTTCAGAAATGACTTCAATCGCGGCTTGCAGGATCTTTTCGTATTTTCCCGAGCTTTGTTTTGCCAATAGAGGGGTTCCTCCTTTTATGAATGACTGTCATTCATTTTATCGCATATTCGCTTTTTTGTCATCCCTTAACATAAAAATACCGGAAAGAAGACCATACTTCTTTCCGGCATTCGTCATTTATCACTGTCGATCATAGCCTTCGGCAGACCTGTATATTTTGCCCAGTAATAAATACCGAGCGAACCGATGGCGATCAGAATCAGGTCAAGCGGATTGCTGATAATGCCCAATCCGTGGCCGAACGAGCCGAGATAGGAGAAAATCAGCATCATGACATAAAAGCCGACGATCCACCATGCTGATTTCAGCTGCTGGCGTATGCTGACATCATCTTTGGGAGCATATTTACTGAAACAGAGATAGATCAGAAACATGACAATTTGAGAACCGAGAAGCCAGGATACGGTGCGCCATCCGGACCAATATACAATATAAGAGGTAAAAATAAACGACAGCGGCCCGATGATGCTCATCCCTTTTAAATAAAACGGTCTGTTAATGTTCTTCGCGTTGACTCTCAGCGCCGCAGAAGAAATCGGCGCAATCGCATAAGACAGAATCAATGCGACGGAGCATACGTTAACAAGAGCGTTCCAAGAAGGGAACGGAAGCGTCCAAAAAACAGCCAGACCGAACGAAAGCCAAAGGGAGGCGCGCGGTGTCCCGGTTTCTTTATTGACTTTAGAAAAAATGCTGAATAATGTTCCGTTTCTGGCCCAGGCATAGACGAGACGTGAAGTCGTATTCATAAAGATATTTCCGTTACCGCCCGGGGATAAAATCGCATCTAAAATAACCAATGTCGCCAGCCACCCCAAACCGAGCAAAACGGCGATATCTTTGAACGGAAGGGAGAATTCAGTCCCGATAGCCGGCCATCCGTGCTTCAGGGTATCCGCCGGGATCGCCCCGATAAAAGTGAGCTGCAGCACGGTGTAAATAATAGTAGAAACGATAATACAAACAATCAATGCAATCGGAATGTTCCGCTTCGGATTCTGCACTTCACTCGCGACAGCCACAATCGGATGCAGCCCAAGGTATGCAAACATGACGCCGCCTGTGGAAATCGCGGCCTGAATTCCGGTGAAACCAAAAGGCGCGAATCCGTGAACGGTCATATTGCCCGGGTGAAAATGAAAAATCAGTACAACAATTACCGTAATCGGTACGACATATTTAAAAATCGAAATAATGAAGTTTGCTTTCGCAAAGGTTTTGACACTCCAGTAATTGAGGAGGAAGAACAGGCAGAGCAGCGCAAATTGCAATATCCATCCGGCAATTGTCGGAGAATCAGAGCCTTTTACGGTCAAACCGGGAAACCAATACGCCACGTATTGGCGGACCGCCGTGACTTCTATAGAAATAAGACTCGTGTATGCCACAATGGTGACAAAGGAAATTAAATATCCGACCAGGTGTCCGTGTGAATATACGGGATACCGGATAATTCCCCCGGTCCGCGGCAGCGCGGCGCCCAGTTCCGCATAAACCAAGCCGATCAATAAGATGATTCCCCCGCCGATCAGCCAGGAAAAAACGCCTGACGGGCCCGCTTTAGAGGCGACGTTACTGACGGCAAACAGCCATGCCGAACCGAATATGGCTCCCATGCCGATTAAAATAAGATCAAAAAGTGACATAGTTTTCTGGAAGTTTCCTTGCTTAGACATTCGCTGCCTCCTTAAAAAAGACATTGTTCTCTTTACATAATTCCCATTATCATTCAAACATACCCAGCCGGCCGGCTGGAAAATTAGGACAACTTTCGAAACGAAGTATGTACAGAAATGTGCTCACATCAAAATCACGGCCGTATGGCAAGATCTCCCGGCTTATATTCCCCGTTTTGAACACATTCAAACCTCATATTCAGAAAAACAAAAAACGCCCGAAACAGGCGTTTTTTGTTACAAGTTCATATCTTTCAGTCCGGGGCTGTGCTCATTCGGAAGCTCGGGAAGTTCCGGGACGGGGAAACCTTTAGGAGGCTCTGACACACTTAATTCGCCGCCGTTTCGGCTCGGCGTCGTTCCCTGCAGAATTTCTCCGATCCGTGTCGGATCCAGTCTGAAATTAAATTGGGTATTATGATAACCCATTTCAACGAATTTCCGGCATTCCGGGTATTTTTCAATATCATAATTCGGCACGGGAAATAATTTGCCCCATTCGACACCCAGTGTTTCCAGCGCTTTTGTAAATGCATTTTGATGGGCGTTGTCACGGACGATCAGAAAACCGAGTGTTTCTCTGAACGTCTGGTTTGAGCTCATTTCATAAATGCGCGTCTTTTGCAGCACACCGGTTGATTCCAGCACGACATTGTCCAATAGATCGGAAATCAGATTCCCGTGGTTGTATACCCAAGACCCGTTCCATGGATTGCCGCTTGCATCGGCAGGAAGAGAACTTTGCGCCCCGATAATATAATGGTGCGGATTGGCGTGTTTAACCGCTTCGTCAAGCGGCGCCTGATCTGCTGCCTGATTTCCGGCTCCCTCAGCGCCGCTTTCATCCAGCAGCGCATTAATCGTATGCTGGACGAGCTCAACGTGTGCAATTTCTTCTAAAAATACGCCGCGAAGCAGGTCGCGGAACTGTTTTTCTTTTCCTCTGAAATTAGAGCTTTGGAAAAAGTATTGCATCATCGTCCGCATTTCCCCGTAATGCCCGCCTAAAATTTCCTGAAGCACCTTGGCCGCGGCCGGGTCCGGCTTGTCCGGTTTAATGATATTGATCAGCTCTTCTTTGTAATAATACATAAACAGCGCCCCCTGAAAGAAGTTTTCGGTTCTTCTGTTAGTGTCTTTGCAAAGTCAGTTTTTATGTATCGGCATCAAAAAAAGGACGGAAAGCGTGTCCGTCCTTTTGTGTTAAGCCTCAACCGCACCGCGAAGTTTCGTGTTGACAAGCCCGTTCCATCCTTGATCCATCGTACTGTGAATCTCGGAGCTTTTCCGATTGACTTTATTGATGACGGCTTCCGGCTCTTTCCATCCGCCGTGAATGAGAGTGAATTCCGTATCTCCGCTTTCCGTTTCCTTTAAGACAAAAGAGACGATCCAGCCTTCCGTATCCCACGAAAAAGAAAGGCGGTACGGCGCTTCAATATCCAGCAGCTTGCACGGAGACGGACCGAACGGAGATTCCAGCTGAAACTCACTGTCTTCTTGAGGTGTGAAATCATTCGGCATAAACCAGAGAGACAGGCCGTCCGCCGTAGAGACCGTATCCCAGACAACTTGTATCGGCGCCTTGAAAACGGCGGTATGAATAATGTCCGGTAATGGCTGATTGCTGTTGTTGTTTTTGTTATCTTTGTTTTGTTTATCAGACATGATGCGTAACCACTCTTTCGCTGTTTTTACTTTTGATCATACTACACAGGGCAGGACATTTGAAAACAAATCAAACTTATTTTATGCTTTTCCAAAGCCATTCAATTCATTTTAAGGAGACGTAGTGATGACAGATCAATTTAAAGCGTTAGTAGTCGATCAACATGGAGACCGGTTTTCAGTCAGCGTACGGGAGCTGGCGGTTCAGGACCTTCCCGAGGGTGAAGTGCTGATTAAGGTTTGCTACTCAGGGGTGAATTATAAAGACAGCTTGGCTGCCATTCCTGACGGCAAGATCGTAACCTCGTATCCTTTCGTGCCGGGAATTGATTTAGCGGGAATCGTCGTTTCTTCAGATGACGCCCGTTTTAAAGAAGGGGACAAAGTCATTGCGACAAGCTACGGCATAGGCGTTTCCCATTTTGGCGGCTATAGCGGGATGGCCCGCATTCCGGCAGATTGGATCGTGCCGCTGCCTGAAGGTCTGACACTTAAAGAAGCCATGACGATCGGAACCGCCGGCTTCACTGCCGCATTGTCCGTCCAGCGTCTTGAAGAAAACCATGCCGCTCCTGAAAAAGGGAAGGTGCTGGTGACGGGAGCGACAGGGGGCGTCGGAAGCTTTGCCGTCTCCATTCTTTCAACCTTAGGTTATGAGGTCGAGGCCAGTACGGGAAAAGAAGAAGAAAGCGGGTATTTGAAGAGCCTCGGAGCAAAGACGGTCATTCACCGCGACGAAGTGTATAACGGCACGTTAAAACCAATGCAAAAACAAAAATGGGCAGCGGCCGTCGACCCGGTCGGAGGTGAGCCGCTTGCTTCAGTTCTCAGTCAGATTCAGTACGGCGGATCAGTTGCTGTGAGCGGACTGACAGCGGGAACGAAACTCCCGGCTACAGTCTTTCCGTTTATATTGCGCGGCGTCAGTCTCTTGGGAATTGATTCCGTATTCTGTCCGATGGAGACAAGAAAGAAAACATGGCAGCGTTTAGCTGATGACTTCAAGCCTGCAGATCTGGAGGCCTTTATTCAAAAGGAAATTACACTTGAAGAGCTGCCGGATACGCTTCCTGCCCTTTTAAAAGGAGAAGCGAGAGGGAGAACGATTGTTACAATAAACGAAGAATAAAACAAAAACCCCCAATCAGCAGTTGGGGGTTTTCAATATGTAATCAATTATTGATTATAATAGGGGTAATTAATTGAGTATATTATGGAAATAAATTGATATAAAACGAAAATTGATTATATATAGGTAATATAAAGGTGAGTTATAAAATTTTATGAAATATTTATTGACTGAAAGCGCTTTTAAAATTATGATAATAACATAAGTGCCAATAATATCATTATAACTTCACTACAAAGTAACTATAAAATAACAATATGACGAGAGGGGGAGAGCGAATAATCACTATAAATGATAACGCTTTCGGAACATTTTCTTCTTATATAACTGTTTTGGACGGTCAGAACTTGTATGCAGACGTTAGAGGTGTAAATGTTGATAACTGAATATTCCGATATTATCTCTGTGTAAAAACTAGGAGGATTTGAAGATGAATAAAAATAGCAGCCAGCATTCATTTTTGAGAACCATCATTTTAGTATCGACATTCGGGGGGCTTCTTTTCGGCTACGATACCGGTGTGATTAATGGGGCGCTGCCGTTTATGGCGGAAGCTGACCAGCTTAATCTTACCGCTTTGACTGAAGGGGTGGTGGCGAGTTCCCTGCTCTTGGGGGCTGCGATCGGCGCGGTTTTCGGAGGGAGATTGTCGGACTGTAACGGCAGACGTAAAAATATCCTTATCCTTGCCGTTTTGTTCTTTGTAGCGACGCTTGGATGTACACTGGCGCCTAACGTATCGGTTATGATCATCTCCCGTTTTCTGCTGGGGCTTGCCGTCGGGGGAGCATCCGTAACCGTTCCGGCATATTTGGCTGAAATGTCGCCGGCGGAAAGCCGAGGGAGAATGGTTACCCAAAATGAATTGATGATTGTAACGGGCCAGCTGCTTGCCTTCACGTGTAATGCTATCATCGGCAATGTGCTTGGTGATACCTCTCACGCTTGGCGTTATATGCTCGTTATCGCGGCCCTTCCGGCGGTATTCTTGTTTTTCGGTATGCTGAAAGTTCCTGAAAGTCCGCGCTGGCTGGTTTCTAAAGGAAGAAAAGAAGATGCTTTGCACGTTCTCCGGCGAATAAGGAATGAAGAGAAAGCGAAGTCTGAGCTCGCTGAGATTGAATCTGCCTTTCATAAGGAAGCTCAGATGGAGCAGGCGACCTTTAAGGATCTTGCCGTTCCGTGGGTGCGCCGCATTGTGTTTATCGGGATCGGAATTGCGGTAGTGCAGCAGCTCACCGGTGTGAATTCAATTATGTATTATGGAACTCAAATTTTAAAAGATGCCGGTTTCGAGACAAAAGCCGCATTAATCGGCAATATCGCTAACGGTGTGATTTCAGTGCTCGCGACTTTTGTGGGAATATGGCTTCTCGGCAAAGTCGGCCGCCGCCCGATGCTGATGACGGGACTGATCGGAACGACTGCGGTGCTGCTTTTGATCGGAGTTCTGTCTGTCGTGCTGAAAGGATCGCCTGCTCTTCCTTATGTGGTTCTTTCATTAACAGTCACTTTCCTTGCGTTTCAGCAGGGGGCTGTCTCTCCGGTGACCTGGCTGATGCTGTCGGAGATATTCCCGCTGCGATTGCGGGGGCTTGGTATGGGGGTGACTGTCTTCTGCCTCTGGATCGTGAACTTCATTGTTGGTTTAACTTTTCCGGTCATGCTCGCAAACATCGGATTGTCTGCAACCTTCTTCATTTTTGTCCTGTTAGGGATAGCGTCCGTTATATTTGTGAAAAGGTTCCTTCCGGAAACGAAAGGTCTTTCGCTCGAACAGCTTGAACAAAACTTCCGTACCTATGAAAAAACAGATCGTAATAGCGCAGAAGCCGAGGTGAGCGGGTAATCTGAATAGACGCGGGGTTCCTGGGAATCCTGCTTTTTATTTATTATATAGAAGGGAATAATAAGCGGGAAAAAAGTTTCGTAAAAGTGTTGACCTAATTTAAAGTGCGTGGTATATTATTAAACGTCGCTGATGAACAAAGCGATAACGACAAATGAGAAAATGATCTTTTTAAAAAAGACTTTACAAATTCTCGAAAGCGTGTATAATAAATGAGGTCGAGAAAAAAGACTTCGAAAAGAAATAAAATAACACTTGACATCATAACTGATTGGTAGTATGATAGTTAAGTCGCCTGATAAGCGCCCGTAGCTCAATTGGATAGAGCGTTTGACTACGGATCAAAAGGTTAGGGGTTCGACTCCTCTCGGGCGCGCCAATTCAAATGCGGGTGTAGTTTAGTGGTAAAACCTCAGCCTTCCAAGCTGATGTCGTGAGTTCGATTCTCATCACCCGCTCCATTATAATGATCTTTGAAAACTAAACAAGACAAAACGTACCTGTTAATTCAAAGTTTTAAATAAATCGCACAGCGATGTGC
>NZ_JAAOBZ010000005.1:0-256897 GCF_014872755.1 Bacillus sp. Bvel1
CGGTAGTTCAGTTGGTTAGAATGCCTGCCTGTCACGCAGGAGGTCGCGGGTTCGAGTCCCGTCCGGACCGCCATTTTTATTGTAAACGAAACGATCATGTTTTCGTTTTTTTTGTGTTTTCTTTTAATGCTGGCAGCTTGGTATCTAACCAAGCTTTCTTTTATATCGTTAAAGTCTTGGATATTGAAACATAATCCGATACACTAGAAAGAGCTGTATTTCACAAGAGCGTCAGAAAGGAAGACGGGAGATATATGGATGAGTTTGATTTGATTCACAGTATTACACCGCATTCGCATTATCATCCTTCCGTCGATGTAGGGATCGGTGATGATGGTGCGGTTTATACAGCGTCACCCCACATGCAGCAAATTGTCTGCCTTGATACAATGGTGGAGAATGTCCATTTTAAATTAGAGTATTCCTCTCCTCATGATATCGGTTATAAGGCGCTTGCTGTTAACATTAGTGACGTGGCGGCGATGGGAGGCATTCCGAAGTTTTATTTGGTGTCTCTAGCGGTTCCTTCTTGCTGGCAGAAAGCTGACGTCCAGGCAATGTATGAAGGAATGGCGGAACTGGCGAAACTATATCAAATGGATTTGATCGGGGGAGATACCGTCTCCGCTTCCGGTCAAGCCGTAATTACCGTTACTGTCATCGGAGAAGTTGAGAAGGATTGCGCTTGTCTGCGAAGCTCGGCAAGACCCGGGGATGTTGTGTTTGTTACGGGGGATATCGGCTCGTCCGCAGCAGGACTGTCTCTTTTGTTGGGAGAAACACATCCTTCTGCTTTTCATACGAGTGATTATTTTATCCAAAAACATAAACGGCCCGTTCCGAGAGTTCAAGTCGGCCGCTTCTGCTCTCAGCTTCAGCGCGCGGCTCTGAATGATATCAGTGACGGATTGGCCAGTGAGCTGCATGAAATAGCTGCGGCAAGTTCAGTTACGATAGAAATTGAAGAACAACTTCTGCCGGTGCATCCGGATTTGCCTGAGGCAGATTCTGAGTGGAAGAAATGGGTGTTATTCGGCGGTGAAGATTTTGAATTGGTTGGAACGGTTTCTCAGCAAGAGTGGACCTCTCTGCTTGATTACTGCACTCAATCGGGCATTCCGATTGCGAAGATAGGGGCGGTATCTGAACGGAAGGAAGCATGTGTTCTTTTGACAGCCAATGATCAGAGACAAATCGTCCTTGAGAAAAAAGGATACAATCATTTTAAATAAGACGGGTGACTCACTTTGAAGACATTACAATGGAGAACGAAAAACCCCGAAGAAACGAAAGCCGTAGCCAAGCTTGCCGCTTCTTTGGCAAAGCCGGGAGACATTTTGACACTGGAAGGCGACTTAGGCGCGGGAAAAACGACTTTTACAAAGGGTTTTGCCGAAGGACTGGGAATCACGAGAGTGGTAAACAGCCCGACTTTTACAATTATAAAAGAATACCATGACGGTTCGATTCCTCTATATCATATGGACGTGTATCGTATGGAGGATGAAAGCGAAGACTTAGGGCTTGAAGAATATTTTGAGGGACAAGGCGTCTGTTTAATTGAATGGGCTCATTTAATTCAGGATCAGCTGCCTGCTGAACGGCTGCAGATCGTCATCAAGAGAGCCGGTGATGAGGCAAGGGACATTACCTTTACGGCTTGCGGAACACGGTATGAAACGCTTTGTGAGGAGATAAATAAACATGACAATACTGGCAATTGATACGTCAAATTACACGCTGGGTGCCGCGCTCGTTCGAGAGAAAACGGTGATGGCGGAGTATATTACATATTTAAAAAAGAATCATTCCGTGCGGGCGATGCCTGCTGTCAATTCATTGCTGAAGGATTGCGGCCTAACACCGCAGGACCTTACGAAAATAGCGGTGGCGAAAGGACCTGGATCGTACACAGGTGTCAGAATCGGTGTGACGCTGGCAAAAACATTGGCATGGTCGCTGAAGCTTCCGGTTTCCGCTGTCTCGAGCCTGGAGGTGCTGGCGGCTAACGGACGGCACTTTCAAGGACTGATCTGCCCGTTATTTGATGCCCGGCGCGGACAGGTATATACGGGACTTTATGAATATCAGGACGGCCGCTTACAATCCGTTCTTCCTGATCAGAATGTGCTTTTGACTGATTGGCTCGACATGCTGAAAGAAAAAGCGTCTCCGGTTTTATTTTTAGGGCATGATACAGCCATTCATGAAGAAACCATTCTGCATGGGCTGACAAATCAAGCAGTGATAGGAACGGCTGCACAGCATAATCCGCGGCCGTCAGAGCTGGCGTTTTTAGGCTTGGAAAAAGAAGAAGCGGATGTCCACAGCCTTGTTCCGGATTATTTGCGTCTGGCAGAGGCTGAAGCGAAATGGATGGAATCTCAAAAATAGGGTGATAGGGATGAAAACGAAAACGGCGATTCGAAGCATGCGGCCGGAAGATATTGATCAAATTTATGAAATTGAAACAGCATCCTTTACTTCTCCGTGGACGAAGGATTCATTTTATCATGAGCTTTTGGAAAATCCGTATGCCCACTACCTTGTCATTGAAAAGGACGGCTGTCTGGCGGGGTATTGCGGAATCTGGATTATTATAGATGACGCGCAGATTACGAACATAGCCATTAAGCCGGAATATCGGGGCCAATCGTTGGGAGAAGCGCTGTTTCGCTCTGCGATAGAATTGTGCAGAGAAAAAAAGGCAAGAAGGCTCTCTCTCGAAGTCAGGGTCTCAAATCATCCCGCCCAATCCTTATATAAGAAATTCGGTCTTCAGGCCGGAGGAATCAGAAAACAATACTATACAGATAACGGGGAAGATGCGTTATTAATGTGGGTGACATTACATGAGTGAAAAACAAGATATTTATGTATTAGGAATCGAAACAAGCTGTGATGAAACTGCGGCCTCAGTCGTAAAAAACGGAAAAGACATCATTTCAAACGTTGTCGCTTCTCAAATTGAAAGCCATAAACGTTTCGGCGGGGTCGTGCCTGAAATAGCGTCCAGACATCATGTGGAGCAGATTACCCTTGTGATTGATGAAGCTCTTTCAAAGGCGGAGATGGGCTTTGATGATCTTGATGCGATTGCCGTAACGGAAGGACCCGGACTTGTCGGAGCCCTGTTAATCGGGGTCAATGCGGCAAAGGCGTTAAGCTTTGCCCATCAAATACCGTTAGTCGGCGTCCATCACATTGCGGGCCATATTTATGCAAACAGGCTGATAGGAGAGCTTCAGTTCCCGGCGCTTGCTTTGGTTGTGTCAGGCGGACATACGGAATTGGTTTATATGAAAGAACACGGTTCATTCGAGGTTATCGGTGAAACGCTGGATGATGCCGCAGGCGAAGCTTACGACAAAGTGGCAAGAACGATGGGGCTTCCTTATCCGGGAGGGCCGCAGATTGATAAGCTGGCTGCTGCGGGAACGGATTCCATTCCGCTTCCGCGTGCGTGGCTGGAAGAAGGGTCTTACAATTTCAGCTTCAGCGGCCTGAAATCAGCCGTGATTAACACGCTTCATAACGCCTCGCAAAAAAATGAGGTGATTCCTCCGGAGGATCTTGCCGCAAGCTTTCAGCAGAGTGTCATTGATGTACTGACGGCAAAAACCTCTAAGGCCGCGAAAGAATACAGGGTTAAACAAGTGCTGCTTGCAGGGGGCGTAGCCGCTAACAAAGGGTTGAGAGCCGCACTGCAGCAGGAATTCAGCCATTCGGGAGATCCCGAGCTTGTCATCCCGCCGCTTTCTTTATGCACGGACAATGCAGCGATGATTGCGGCTGCCGGAACCGTTGCTTTTGAAAAGGGGATCCGGGGCTCGTACGATATGAACGGACAGCCCGGTTTGGAATTAACATCCTTTGATCGTCTCACGTTGTAAAACGTGAGGCTTTTTTTTACTTATTAACAGATAATTCTAACATATCCACAGGATTGTGAATATATTCAGAAATCCAGTCTGGATAAGGGACTGAAAGTTGTTAGTAAAGTGGATAAAGTCAGAAAATTTTGTGGATAGTGTGTATAAAACGCTTACTTAAATGGCTGACAAGGAGGATAGCTGTGGATAAAAAAGCACCCCTTAAAGAGGTGCTTGACTTTTTCTATTCTTCTGAGGAGAGTTCCTCCCATTCTGCTAATAAGTTTTCGAGCTTTTGATTCTGGGCTTCATTCTCCGCGTGAATGGTCTGTACTTTTTCATGATCCTGATACACGTCAGGATCGCACAGCAGCTCCTCATTGGCACTGATTTTCTCTTCGGCGGATGAGACGGCCGCTTCGATTTCTTCAATGCGTCTCAGGCGCTGCCGTTCTTTCTTCTTCCATTCTTTTTCTTCCTCGTAAGTTCTTTTCGTATCCTGTTTGACCTTGCCGGCAGGCTGAGTCTGCTCCTTTTCCTGCCGCTTCATTTCTTCCAGTTCCAGCTGCTGTGCTTTTTTCTCGGTGTAATAGTCATAGTCTCCCAAATATTCTTCTGCATGATCAGGTGACAGCTCCAGCACTCTTGTGGCGATCCTGTTAATAAAGTAGCGGTCATGCGATACAAATAACAGAGTGCCCGGGTAGTCGATCAGGGCGTTTTCCAGCACCTCTTTACTGTCCAGGTCAAGGTGGTTTGTCGGCTCATCAAGGATGAGAAAGTTTGCTTTTTGAAGCATCAGCTTGGCAAGCGCGACTCTTGCTTTCTCCCCGCCGCTTAACGAACGGACCGGTTTCAGGACATCGTCTCCGCTGAACAGAAAGTTGCCGAGGCATGTTCTGATTTCTTTTTCCGGCATGTCCGGATATTCATCCCACAGCTCGTCCAGCACGCGTTTGGACGATGTCAGTTCAGCCTGCTCCTGATCGTAATAGCCGATTGTGACATTGGAACCGTACGTGATCGACCCGGATTCCGGACTGATCGTGTTCATAATCGTTTTCAGCAAGGTTGATTTGCCGATTCCGTTCGGTCCGACGAGGGCGGCGCTTTCGCCTCTTGTAATGCCGAAGGTCAGGTTTTTCAAGAGCGGCGGCTGGCCGTCATAGCTGATGGAAACATCCTGTACGCGCAGGACGTCGTTTCCGCTCTGTTTTGTAATGTCAAAACGGAAGGCGGCGGATTTCTCATCCCCGAGCGGCTTTGCCATGACGTCCATCCGTTCAAGCTGTTTTCGTCTGCTTTGGGCTCTTTTCGTTGTAGAAGCTCTGGCCAGATTGCGGTCGACAAAATCTTGAAGCTTGGCGATTTCGTCCTGCTGTTTTTCATACAGCTTCAGGTCTTTCTCATACTGCTCAGCTTTTTGTTCTAAATAGGCGCTGTAGTTGCCGAGGTATTTTTTGCTTTCTGTCCGTGAGACCTCGTACACTTGGCTGACGACTTTATCAAGAAAGTATCTGTCGTGGGAAACGATCAGGATTGCGCCTGAATATCCCTGTAAATAATGCTCAAGCCATGTAAGCGTATCGATGTCGAGATGGTTCGTCGGTTCATCCAGAATAAGCAGATCAGGCTGGGTCAGCAGCAGTTTTCCGAGCGCAAGCCTTGTTTTCTGACCGCCGCTCAGGCTTTGCACTTTCACGGAATCGTCAAATTTTCCGAAGCCGAGGCCGTGAAGGATAGATCGGACGTCCGCTTCATATTGATAGCCGCCTTTATCCTTGAAATCCTGCTGAAGCCTGTCATAGGTTTTCATCAGCGTCTCAAGCTCCGCCGGGGCGGCCGTGGCCATCTTTTCTTCAATAGAGCGCATCTCTTTTTCCATTGCTTTCAGGAAATCAAAAACGCTCAGCAGTTCTTCTTTTATGGTAAGCTGGGATTCCAAGCCTGTGTGCTGGGCAAGATATCCCATCGTTAATTCTTTCGGTTTGATTAATTCACCCTTTTCATATGAAAGGTGACCTGCGATAATTTTAAGGAGAGTTGATTTGCCGGCTCCGTTTCTGCCTACTATGGCGATGCGATCCCGAGATCTGACTTCAAGCTTTATATTGTTTAAAATAGGATCAGCGCCAAAAGATTTGGATAGCTGATTAATTTGTAAGATCATCATATTATTTCACCTCTGTTATAATAAGTTAAGTGTAGCTTATCAACCTGCTGTCAGCAAACAATACATCAGAATTGGAACATTATAGGATAAGACATCAGGGAGAAAATAGTGTATGATCAGAAGTAAGGAGAGTTTAAATATGAATGGATTTTCTCATTTTAATGAAGAAGGCCGTGCCCGCATGGTGGATATAAGCGATAAATCTTCAACAGTCCGTACTGCCGCTGCGATATCCAGCGTACACATGAAACATGACGTGTACAGCAGAATCAAAAACCGCGAGATCGGAAAAGGAGACGTGCTGGCTGTCGCACAGGTGGCAGGAATTATGGCCGCAAAGCAGACGTCAGCGATTATCCCGATGTGCCACCCGCTTTCTTTAAGCAGCGTCGACATTTCATTCGGCTGGGAGGAAAAGGATTCCGAAGCCGTTCTTCATATACAGGCAAGCGTAAAAACGAAAGGGAGTACAGGTGTGGAAATGGAAGCGCTAACTTCCGCTTCAGTCTGCGCTTTGACCGTGTATGACATGTGCAAGGCGCTGGATAAAGGAATGGTCATCGGCCCGACCTGCCTCATGGAAAAAACAGGAGGCAAAAACGGTGATTTTAAAAGAGATGCATCTGAGTATAAAGTGGAGGACCAATCATGAACAAGGATCAATCAAAAATTCCACAGGCGACGGCAAAACGGCTGCCGCTTTATTATCGCTTTTTAAAGAATTTACACGCGTCAGGAAAGCAGCGCGTTTCATCGGCTGAACTGAGCGATGCGGTAAAAGTCGATTCGGCCACGATCCGCCGGGATTTTTCCTATTTCGGGGCGCTCGGCAAAAAAGGATACGGCTATAATGTGGATTACCTGCTGTCATTTTTCAGAAAAACACTGGATCAGGATGAAACGACGAACGTCATTTTGATCGGTGTCGGGAATTTGGGGACGGCGTTTCTTCACTATAATTTCACAAAAAATAATAACACAAAAATATCTATGGCTTTTGATGTGAATCAGAGTAAAATAGGAACTGAGGTAGGCGGTGTGCCTGTCTTTGATCTTAATGATTTAGAGCTTCACATAAAGGATGAACCCGTGGCGATTCTTACCGTTCCGGCGGTTGCCGCCCAGTCAATCACCGACCGGCTCGTGTCGCTCGGAATCAAGGGAATCCTTAACTTTACGCCGGCCCGTTTGAATGTGCCGGATCACATTCGAATTCATCATATAGATTTAGCAGTAGAGCTTCAATCATTGGTTTATTTCTTAAAGCATTATTCTGTTTTGGAAGAAATTGAATAGCGAAAGGAGGAGCTGCACATGATCGGTCCTGGAAGCCTGGCGGTTATCGGTGTGGTGGCGGTGATTATTTTCGGTCCGAAGAAGCTTCCCGAATTAGGAAAAGCGGCGGGGGACACGCTTCGTGAATTTAAGAACGCTACTAAGGGATTAGCCGGTGAAGAAGAGGAAAAAAAGAAAGAAGAACAGTAAGATAGGATGACGCGTATGAGAGTGAATCAAATGACGCTTGTGGAGCATATTGCCGAACTTCGGAAACGATTGCTGATTGTGGCGTTATCCTTTACGGTTTTCTTTATTGCCGGCTTTTTTCTGGCAAAACCTATCATTGTGTATCTTCAAAAAGCCGATGAAGTAAAAGAGCTCACCCTTAATGCTTTTAACCTGACGGATCCGCTGTTTATCTTTTTGCAGTTCGCGTTTATCATCGGCATCATTTTGACTTCGCCGATTATTCTCTATCAGATTTGGGCGTTTGTCAGTCCGGGTCTGTATGAGAAGGAGCGCAAAGTAACACTCAGCTATATTCCGATTTCGATCGTGCTGTTTGTCGGCGGTGTGTCGTTTTCTTATTATATTTTATTTCCGCTGGTCGTTGATTTTATGAAGCGGGTCTCGAATGACCTGGATGTCAACCAGGTAATCGGGATCACCGAGTACTTTCATTTTCTGCTGCAGCTGACGATTCCGTTCGGGCTGCTGTTTCAGATGCCGGTGCTGATCATGTTTTTAACGAGACTCGGTGTTATCACGCCGAGGTTTTTATCGAAGATCAGGAAGTACGCATATTTTGTGCTGCTCGTGATCGCCGCGATGATTGCGCCGCCTGAGCTGCTGTCTCATTTGATGATTACCATTCCGCTTTGCATTTTATACGAGATCAGTATCCTGATTTCAAAAGCGGCGTATCGGAAAAGGCAGACCGGCAGTGAATCTGACCAGGACGTATCAGCATAAAAAAAGCCATTTCTCAATGATGAGAAATGGCTTTTCTTTTATTATTTTTGGTTTTTCTTCACTTTAAATGAGAAGGCGAACATTTTAAACGAGATGCTGATATTATAAGCGGCGAAAACCATCAGCAGTATGGAATAAAAAGACCACATGCTTCCCGGAGAGCTTGCGGCCAAATACGTAAAGATACAGCCGACTGCGAAATAAATCAAGCCCCAAGTCATTGGGTTCCTCATACAAACAATCCTCCAATAATTAATTGCATTTGCTCACTATGCTGTTCAATATATTTTTGGGCGGGGCCGAGCTGCATGACCACGACAATGGTATTCATCATGACATGGGCGAATATCGGCACAATAATCCGTTTCGTCTGCACATACAAGAACGCAAAGGTAAAGCCCATGGCCGTATACAGCAGCAGGTGCGTGAGGTCTTGATGCACAATGCCGAAAATGACGGAACTGATCAGTCCGGCGATAAAGAAATTCGTTTTTTCATATAATACACCGAAGATGATCTTCCGGAAAATGATTTCTTCAAGAATCGGCCCGACGATAGAAGAAACGATAATCATGAGCGGCATGGCTTTAATAATGTTAAGAATGGCTTTCGTGTTTTCGGAACCGCTGCCCACATGAAAGACATACTGCTCAATCATCCCGGCGATTCCCTGAGAAAATAAAGCGAGCCATATTCCCGCGACCGCCCAGAGAACGGACATGCCGGCGGATGCTTTCTTCCCGTTTCTTAATGTCTGTTTCGGCGCGGTTCTCAAAATCAAGAGAACGATAAACAGGCAGATAAAAAAGCTTACGACGGAATAAATCCCCTGAGCCATGGTGAGATTCGCATTCGTAGGGTGCCCGCCCGCATAGCCGAATTTGTACATTAAAGGAATGCCGATCAATGCGGAAAGCTGCATGATAACATATGTCAAAATGATATACCAATACTGTTTTCTCAAATGATATGTACTCCTTTATCCTATAAAATCAACTTATTTGTTCTTATTGTAACACAAGTGAACTTGACGTGAAAAAAGGAGAAAATCAGTGCGAGAGAGAATCATGTAAGCGTGAAAATTTTTTATTCTTATGACTTGAAATTGGAAGTGAGATTCTTTATTATAATAACTGTGTTAGCACTCTTTAGAGCTGAGTGCTAAAATTACATATTCATACTATTGAGGAGGTTATTACATTGTTAAAGCCATTAGGTGATCGCGTTGTCATTGAACTCGTAGAATCTGAAGAAAAAACTGCCAGCGGAATCGTATTACCGGATTCTGCAAAAGAAAAGCCGCAAGAAGGCAAAATCGTGGCAGCCGGTTCAGGTCGCGTGTTGGAAAGCGGAGAGCGCGTTGCTTTAGAAGTAAAAGAGGGCGACCGCATTATCTTCTCAAAATACGCCGGTACTGAAGTGAAATACGAAGGTACTGAATACTTAATCTTACGTGAAAGCGACATTTTAGCTGTAATCGGCTAAGCAAATAAATATTTTTAAAAATTCGAGGAGGTTTCGTTAACATGGCAAAAGATATTAAGTTTAGTGAAGAAGCACGCCGCGCTATGCTTCGCGGTGTCGATGCGCTTGCTGACGCTGTAAAAGTAACTTTAGGGCCAAAAGGACGCAACGTGGTTCTGGAGAAAAAATTCGGTTCTCCGTTAATTACAAATGACGGTGTGACAATCGCAAAAGAAATTGAACTTGAAGACGCGTTTGAAAACATGGGTGCGAAGCTTGTAGCTGAAGTAGCCAGCAAAACAAACGACGTTGCCGGTGACGGTACGACGACTGCGACTGTACTTGCGCAGGCTATGATCCGCGAAGGCCTGAAAAACGTAACTGCGGGAGCTAACCCTGTCGGCGTACGTAAAGGTATGGAACAAGCCGTAACTGTAGCAATCGAAAACTTAAAAGAAATTTCTAAGCCGATCGAAGGCAAAGAGTCTATCGCTCAGGTTGCTGCAATCTCTGCTGCTGATGAGGAAGTCGGAAGCCTTATCGCTGAAGCAATGGAGCGCGTAGGAAACGACGGCGTTATCACAATCGAAGAGTCTAAAGGCTTCACAACTGAGCTTGAAGTTGTGGAAGGTATGCAATTCGACCGCGGATATGCGTCTCCTTACATGGTGACTGACTCTGATAAGATGGAAGCGGTTCTTGACAATCCTTACATCTTAATCACAGACAAAAAAATCACAAACATTCAAGAAATCCTTCCTGTGCTTGAGCAAGTTGTACAGCAAGGCAAACCATTGCTTCTGATCGCTGAAGATGTTGAAGGTGAAGCTCTTGCTACACTCGTTGTCAACAAACTTCGCGGCACATTCAACGCTGTTGCCGTTAAAGCTCCTGGCTTCGGTGACCGCCGTAAAGCAATGCTTGAAGACATCTCTGTTCTTACAGGCGGAGAAGTAATCACAGAAGACTTAGGCCTTGACCTGAAATCTACTGAAATCGGACAATTGGGACGCGCTTCTAAAGTTGTGGTAACGAAAGAAAACACAACAATCGTAGAAGGCGCCGGCGACACTGAAAAAATCGCTGCTCGCGTCAACCAAATCCGCGCTCAAGTGGAAGAAACAACTTCTGAATTCGACAGAGAAAAATTACAAGAGCGTCTTGCGAAACTTGCCGGCGGCGTAGCTGTCATCAAAGTCGGCGCTGCGACTGAAACTGAGCTGAAAGAGCGTAAACTTCGCATCGAAGACGCCCTCAACTCAACTCGCGCAGCTGTTGAAGAAGGTATCGTATCCGGCGGTGGTACAGCGCTTGTCAATGTATACAACAAAGTCGCTGCAGTGGAAGCTGAAGGCGATGCGCAAACAGGTATCAACATCGTGCTTCGCGCGCTTGAAGAGCCGATCCGTCAAATCGCACACAATGCAGGCCTAGAAGGATCTGTCATCGTTGAGCGCCTGAAAAACGAAAAAATCGGCGTAGGCTTCAACGCTGCAACCGGCGAATGGGTAAACATGATCGAAAAAGGTATCGTTGACCCGACAAAAGTGACACGTTCAGCCCTGCAAAACGCAGCTTCTGTAGCAGCAATGCTCTTAACAACTGAAGCCGTTGTCGCTGACAAACCGGAGGAAAACGCCGGCGGCGCAGGAATGCCTGACATGGGCGGAATGGGCGGTATGGGCGGCATGATGTAATTAAACGGCGAAAACCCTTGATATACCAAGGGTTTGACCGTTTTTCATCACCCCAATCAGCTGAAAAAGTAACAAAAAAATAACATTTCTTTACGAAATCCAGAAATTGAGGATGTTTCCGAAAGTCTAATGGACTTTTGCGAAGCATCCTCTTTCATTTTGAAGGATAAACTTTTAGTATTGTTATGCTCTTACATTACGGCAAGTAAATCTGCAATTTGCTTATATAAACTTGACAATGGTGGAATTTTAAAAATATGTATAAAATTAATATATCGAGAAATTTTGTTTTTTATTAGCCAAAAAAGAAAGGCCCTGCTAAGGGCCTTTCTTTAAGCTGCTGTTGTTGTCGTTTTATCTTTTCTGACAAGTCCCATGATACCTGGAATAATAAGAAGAACAGCAGGCAGTAAATAGAACATTGATATACAAATTACTCCGCCAATTCCTGAGATAAGAAGCAATACTCCTCCGACTTTAGGTTTTTTCTTAACTACTACTGAAGCGACAATACCCAAAATTGATAGGACAACAGCTCCCCAGCCTAAACCAATGATTTCGCTTGTACCGCTTGAATTAAAAGAGGCATCAAGTCCACCAATAATCAATGCCATGATCGCCCCAATAAAACCAAAAATTCCACCCAATAATCCTAAAACAAATTCAGTTGTTCTTTTCATTGTTACACTCTCCCTTACTTAACTGGTACTGTAATTGATACAGCTTTATTTTTCATGAAGTCTATGTGACAACATTTCCAAGGTTCAATTTAATTTCTTTTGACTCTATCAACATCATTTTTTTCATCTGGAGCAGAGAATTCAAATACACCTTTTGTTTTATTCCGCCTTGGACTTCTCCATCAGTTAAGAACATGTTTGCAGCTAATTGCCAATAACGGCATTTCCTTGGTCAGGATAAAAGGTCAGGTTTTGTCAGTTGTATTTTTGATGTTTATTCCGACGTTTATCTTGTCTCTCATGATCTTTATATCGCCCAGATTAACTCATGCCCAGTGCTTCAGCATATTGTTTGCTGGCATCTACTTTTTTAGAACAGTCATCTTTAGTCTCTCAAGCTTTTTTATTTTTTGAATCACTATCCCTGTGAGACATCATTTGTCGAGTACTACAAGGCGCTAAAAACTAAGGATAGTACTAAAGGCATGAATAAAAAGAGTCACTTCTTCACCTAAAACCCCCAGTTTATATAATACCTATATATAATCGGCTATAATCAATTAAATTTCAAGGGGATATTACCACTTTTTCTAAAAAATTCTTAGCGGAAGAGAATAAGCTATAAAATATCACTTGAAATATCAAAGTTGGAAATCATTCAACTTACTGCTAGCTTTAAACATTAAAGGGCACATACAGTTTGATATCCTTTAAGTTCTAGTGTAGCCCTAGTCTGGTTTTATCATTTTGACAGATTGTTAAACATTGATTCAAATATTTATTAAAAACTAATTTTTTATGATGTTAGGAGGAATAATGCAAATAAACAGCAAAAACCTTTGTTATATCAAGGGTTGGATATTTGATTTTCATCTAAATTGCTCATGCATTCTAGCAAAAAAGACCTTATCAGTTTACGCAACTGATAAGGCCTGATTTATTTATAAATAAGGTGTGAGGGGTTTATCTAAGATTGACCTCACACTTTCCTAACTACAATGTGATTTCCTCATTTCCTTCAAGCACCATTCTCAGCTGCTCCACCTCACCCCGAATCCCAATCCCAGGCTCCCACGAATCAATCAGACGAATCGCCTTCTGATTCGATTCCATCGCTTTCGTTTTCTCTCCTTTACGATACAACAGCTGTGCCATCCCGTAATAATAGTAGATCAGTTCAACTTGATTGGCGTTATGTTTGTCATAGAGCATTTGTTCAAAGGCTTTTTCCGCTTTTTTGAGCTGATCACACTTCACGTAAGCCATGCCCAGGTTGAAATAGGCTTCTATCGTTTTTTCGCCGCCGTATGCGGCGCTGGTTGTGTTTGCCGCTTCGTATAATGTGATGGCTTCTTCGTAGTGAGAGCGGGCGAAACTCAGGTCGCCGCGGACCAGTAGAACCCTGTGCCGGATAATGGGGGAGACGGGCTGATCTTTGATGCCGTCCAGCATTGCTGCCGCTTTGTCCGGTTCTCCGGTTTTTAACAGCACCCTCGATTGCAGGGCGATTCCCCATACTTTCAAGTCGTCGTGATCCGGCGCGCCTGATTGTTCGAGTATCTTCAGGCCGGCTTCTATTTGCCTGAGGGCTCCGTCTGAATCGTTGACTTCCATCAGCGCCCAGCCTGCCGTGTCGATCCTGAAGTAGGCTTCCCGCGTGTGTTCGCCTGATTGACGGGCGGCATCGGCTGCTTTTAATCCGTATTCGATTCGCAGGGGCAGGTTGATTCTGCTTAGAAAATGGCTGATGCGGATGATGAGTTTGATCAGGATGTCATGTTGTCCGGTTTCACTCGACCATTCGATGACCTTTAGGATGTTCGGCCATTCCTTTTTCATTTGCTCTAAATTCCGTCCCAGCAAGTAGCTCCAATAGACAGAATTGGGCTGTTCCCGCTTTATATGGGTTTCCGCATAATCAATATAATAATGCGCCCAGCGGCTGCGGGCTTCTTTTGCAAATTCGTGATTTTCGGATAAGTGCTGTTCTCCGTAAGCGACAACGGTTTGATGGGCTGCATATTGAATTCTTCCTTCGCTTCGTTCTGGCTGTATTAAAGCATATGACCTCATTTGCTCAATCGCGTAATGAAACCGCCGGACGTCTAATCCGGCCGCTTGAGCCAAGCTTTTTTCATCAGGGGGCTTAGCGAAAAAGCAAAGCGTCTGCCATAGTTTCCGTGTGTCTTCATGACATCTGTCCCATGTGCGGCCAAAGAGAACTTCAAACAATTCCAATAATGAGTAACCCGCTTGTTTAAGCTCTTGTATGAGCTGGGGAGCGGGGATGTCGTCGTCTGACATGTATGCAATGCTCAGTGCCATGGCCTTCGGGTTGCCGGCGGCTGCCGAGATGAATTCATTCTTAAGGTCAGGCGATAGCCGCAGCAGCAGCTCAAGCTTTTCCCGTTTTTGCGGGAGGTTGCATGTTTGCAGACAGCGGTGCACTTCTTGATGGAAAAATTCAAGGGCATCCGTTTGCTCAAGGCCGCTCAGCTGGATGGCCGCCAGTTCCCCGAGGCCGTCCCGGTATGTCTGTTTTACGTTTTCCCGTGCCGTAAGGAGGACTTTTACGCCTTCCGGAAGACCGATGATAAATTCGTGAATGTCATGTTCCGCTGTATCAATGCTGTCAACGATCAGCAGCACGGGTTTTTCGTTTGAATGAGCGGCTAATGCATTGCGGACGACGAACCGTTTTTCGTTGATGGATTTGTCGATTTGTTCTGCGCGTCCGAGCTGATAGGCGATCGTGTTTAAAAAATCGCTGAAGCTCAATCCTTTCCAGTCAGCGCTGATCCAAATGATGCTGTTGAATGCAGGCCAATCTGGTGAACCGCCGGCACAAAGGTAGGCTGCTTCAAGAGCGATTGTTGTTTTTCCCATGCCGGCCCAGCCTGTGATTAAACAGACCGGTGACGGAGACAGCATCCATTGCCGGATCGCCTTTATATCAAAGCCGCGTCCGATAAAGTTCCCGGTCCGGCGTGACGGTAAGTTATGCGTGACGGGCTGCTCTGTAAGCGCATTCGTTTCATGGCCGGGTCTGTCATGAAACAGCCGCTTTACTGCTTTTTCAACATCTTCATCAGTCGGCGCTCCGAATGATCCGTCTTTCCGGCGTATTTTTGCTTTTTTTAGACAAGACGCCGTCCAAACGGGCAATGCGGGTTTGATGACGGGAATGGTGGTGGTTTCCAGAAGGCCGGTCAGCCATTCAGGATCCATGTCAGTCTTTTCGATAATGATCCAGATCATGCCGAACAGCTTTCCGTCGTCAATTCGTCCGGGAATGTAGTTTGCGCCCATCTGTCCGATCCAGCTTTTGATCGTGTTAGAGGAAACGCCTAATCGGAGTGCGATTTGATCGATATAAGACTGTCCTGTTTTTTCGTTATTTTTCCTTCTGACTTTATAATCAGGATGAAGTTTCAGCGATTTGACGGCAGGTGCCAGCAGTTCTGCAAATTGTGTCCGGTTTTCTAGTTCAGCCATTAGCCTGCACCTCCTATTAGTACTATTTTATCAATTCAGTGTTTTTTGTATATGAAAAAATAAAAAGTACAGTGCGGCTGTCCTTTTATACAGCAGGAAAGGCTGTTGAACGTATGGAAAAGCAGATAAAATAGGAGAAGTAATAGAGAAAACAAAAATGTATGCACTTACATTTCAAAGCAGAGAAAGGATTTTGCCAAATGACTCACACAGTGCCTCAAAACATGAAAGCGGCGGTTATGCACAACACGAGAGAAATCAAAATCGAAACATTGCCCGTGCCTGACATCAATCATGATGAAGTGTTGATTAAGGTGATGGCTGTCGGAATTTGCGGATCTGATCTGCATTACTATACAAATGGCAGAATAGGCAATTATGTAGTGGAAAAACCATTTATCCTCGGTCATGAATGCGCGGGAGAAATTGCCGCCGTCGGATCGTCTGTCGATCAATTTAAAATAGGAGACCGGGTCGCCGTCGAACCCGGTGTCACATGCGGGCGCTGTGAAGCGTGCAAAGAAGGGCGTTATAATCTTTGCCCGGATGTACAGTTTTTGGCGACACCGCCGGTTGACGGCGCGTTTGTCCAATATATCAAAATGCGTCAGGACTTTGTTTTTTCGATTCCGGATTCACTTTCCTATGAAGATGCGGCTTTGATCGAACCGTTTTCTGTCGGCATTCATGCGGCCGCGAGAACGAAGCTTCAGCCCGGTTCAACGGTTGCGATCATGGGAATGGGTCCTGTGGGGCTGATGGCCGTTGCGGCAGCGAAAGCATACGGGGCAGGCACAATCATTGTGACCGACTTGGAGCCGCTGCGGTTAGATGCCGCGAAAAAAATGGGCGCGACGCATGTCATCAATGTCCGGGAACAGGATGCCGGTGAAGAAATCAAAACGATCACGAATGGCAGAGGCGTTGATGCTGCCTGGGAAACAGCGGGGAATCCGGCGGCATTGCAATCCGCACTGGCGTCCGTGCGCCGGGGCGGAAAACTGGCGATTGTCGGTTTGCCTTCTCAGAACGAGATCCCGCTCAATGTGCCGTTTATTGCGGATAACGAGATTGATATATACGGAATCTTCCGTTATGCGAATACGTATCCGAAGGGAATTGAATTTCTCGCTTCCGGCATAGTGGACACGAAGCATCTTGTAACGGACCAATATCCGCTGGAGAAGACGCAAGAGGCGATGGAACGCGCCTTTCAATACAAAAATGAATGCTTAAAAGTGATGGTGTATCCAAATCGCTGAGTGAACGGGGAGGATCTTTGCATTCTCCCTCTTGCTTATCGAAAATGAAAACGGATTCTTGGGGTGGGAAATGATGATTGAAACAGAAAAAGCAGCGGCAGTAAAGACGAAACATCGCGGCCTGTCCTGGATGGAACGGATCGGCTACGGATTCGGCGATATGTCGTACAATATTATCTTTCAGTTTGTAAACGCATACTTATTATTCTACTATACAGATGTCGGCGGCATTAAGCCTGCGGTCATCGCAGCTTTGTTTCTTATCGTAAGGGTGCTGGACGCTATTTTTGATCCGATTATGGGCGTGATTCTAGACAAGACGAATACAAGATGGGGAAAGGCAAGGCCGTATCTTTTGTGGGTGGCGTTTCCTTTTGCGTTATTTACGTTCTTATGCTTTACGACTCCTCATTTCGGCGAGACGGGGAACATGGTTTATGCGTACATCACTTATATTCTGCTTGGGATGTCCTTCAGCATGCAGACGATTCCGGTCAACAGCTTAACGGGTCGGATGACGAATTCCGTGGAGGAACGGACGGTTCTGACGACGACCCGGATGATTTTGGTTTATATCGGAATTCTGTTGTCGATTTCCTGTGCGACACCGCTTGCGGACGCCATCGGCGGGAAAGATCAGGCGTTCGGATTCCAGATGACGGCGCTTATCTATGCGGTAGTGAGCATCGCATTGAATCTGTTCAGCTTCTTTACCGTGCGGGAACGGATTCAGCCTGAAAAAAGAAAAAAACAAGGAATGAAAAAGACGTTGTCTGTTTTGTTCCGAAACAAGCCTTTGCTCATTTTGGTTTCTTCATTTTTAGCTTTTGCGATCGGGTTTAACATTAAGCTCAGCACGATGGTGTACTATTTTACGTATAACGTCAGCCATAAGGAATTTGTGTTTTTAGGAACCGTGTTGTTTTTCGGCGCAGCGCTGATCAGCAATCTGTTTATTCCTTTCTTTTCTAAGAAGCGGGGCCGGAAGCAGGTCATGATCATCACGGCGGCGTTATCGCTGATTTCTTATGCGGGCCTTCAGTTTACATCGTATTCCTCGATTCCCCTTATTTTCTTTTGGCTTTTCGTTTCGGGATTTTTCACGACGCCTTTAAATACACTTGCTTGGGGAATGGTTGCTGATTGTGTCGATTATGCGGAATGGAAAACCGGAGTCCGGGCTGATGGCGTGGTGATTTCGAGCATGAGTTTCATCAATAAGCTCGGAGTTGCGTTAGCGGGGTCATTTTCGGCCGTTTATCTCGGAATCGCCGGATATGCCGCGAATACCGATCAGACCGCCTCGTCATTGAATGCGATTAAAAATATGAATGCGCTCATTCCGGGATTGTTCATTCTGCTGTCTATTATTCTTATTTCTTTTTATCCTTTAACTGAAAAAAAATATCAGCAGATGATGTCTGATCTGGAGCAAAGGGCTGCCAGATAAGTATACGTAAAATTTAAAATATTCTATGTAAACGGTTGTATTTATGACAGAAAACACTATACTGAAACTATAATCGAGAATTGATAAATGAGTGTGATAATGTGGGAAGGCAATCTGTTATTTGTATTGGAGAATTGTTAATTGATTTCTTTTGTACCGATGTGGATGTTGATTTGACGGAAGGGCGCAATTTCTTAAAAAGTGCCGGCGGCGCACCGGCGAATGTGTCGGCAGCCATTGCTAAGCTGGGCGGAGACGCCGCTTTCAGCGGGAAAACAGGCAAAGATCCGTTCGGGTACTTTCTGAAGCAGACATTGGACGCCGTACATGTCGATACCTCTATGCTCGTCATGGATGAGAAAGCGCCTACAACGCTTGCGTTTGTTTCATTAAAACAAAACGGGGAGCGCGACTTTGTGTTTAACAGAGGAGCGGACGCTTTGTTTACGCTTGATGATATTGATCTGGAAAAGGTAAACGATGCGAAAATCCTTCATTTCGGATCAGCGACGGCATTGTTATCTGATCCGTTTTGCTCGGCCTATTTACGGCTGATGTCGATTGCGAAAGACAATGGACAGTTTATTTCCTTCGATCCTAACTACCGTGAGGATTTATGGAAAGGAAGAGTTTCAGAGTTTATAAACACCGCAAAAAAAGCCATTGCCGTAAGTGATTTTGTGAAAGTCAGTGACGAAGAGCTTGAGATCATCAGCGGTGCGAAGGATCATAAAGAAGGCGTTGCGGTTCTTCATGAGCTTGGGGCCGGTATTGTGGCGGTGACACTAGGGAAAAGCGGGACCCTTCTTTCAAATGGGAAGGATATTGACATCATTCCGAGCATTCCGGTGACATCAATAGACTCAACGGGAGCGGGCGATGCGTTTGTCGGCGCGGCGCTGTATCAGCTGGCGCGCACGGATGAGGTTCAGACGGCAGCCGAAGATTTTGCGAAGCTGCGTGATATTGTCTCATTTGCCAATAAGGCGGGGGCGCTCGTGTGCACCAAAATTGGTGCGATTGATGCTTTGCCGAGCTTAAAAGAGGTTGAGGTATCACTGTAAAGTATGGAGGATGTTTCTTGAAAGTCATCGGACTTCGGGAAGCATCCTCTTTATTTAGGTCTGAAACCCTTTTCGATATACGGTATACTTTAGAAAGGCATCCAGTAAATTGAACCGCTGTGAAGTACATACAATAATGTTTTTATCAGTTCTGAGTAAAACCAAGTTTCTGCTGCTGCCGTCATGTACAGTGTGACGGCCTGTGATATTGAACCGCGGAGGAATTTTTTTATGAAACATGTTTTTCTTATTGTGCAATGCGCGTTTTCTGTTTTTTGTTTTCTTTGTCTCGCCGCTGTCAATTGGTATCAGGGGAGTGAGCTTGTTTCTGATTCGTTTGATTGGAATGATACGGCTAAATTCTCAAAGCTTTTGAATGGGACGGATACGATTACAAGTCCGGAACAGATTTCGCAGCTGGATTTCTTTGTGTATGCGGCGAAGTATTATCCGTTAGTGAGCGGGTTGATGATCGGGCTGTTTGTTTATTCTTTGTTCTCACTGTATCTGCTCGTGAAGAATTTCCGCCGGCACAAATGGGCTGAATGAGACTATTTTCATATAAAAATACATAAATTCAAGAGAAAATGAAACCTTTTTCGAAAAAAACAGTATATATAACTGTGAACTTGTTACTATTTAATTTTGGGAGGAAAATGAAAAATGAGTATTTTAGGAAGATTTAAAGACATTATGTCAAGCAATATCAATGCGCTGCTGGATAAAGCTGAAAACCCTGAAAAAATGGTTGATCAATATTTACGGAATCTGAACAGTGATTTAGGAAAAGTGAAAGCGGAGACGGCTTCTGTCATGGCTGAGGAACAGCGGGCGAAAAGAGCATTAACAGAATGCCAGGCTGATGCCGAAAAGATGGAAAGTTATGCGATGAAAGCGTTGCAGGCCGGCAATGAAGCCGATGCGCGGACATTTTTGGAAAGGAAAACGGCTGTTGAATCAAGACTGACTGAGCTGCAAGCGGCTTATCAGCTCGCTTCTTCCAACGCGTCTCAAATGCGCAAAATGCATGACAAGCTTGTCGCTGATATCGGAGAGCTTGAGTCGCGAAGAAATGCCATTAAAGCGAAGTGGTCTGTGGCAAAAACACAGGAGAGAATGAACAAATTGGGGTCCTCTGTGTCAAATGCGGGCCAATCGCTGACAGCTTTCGGCAGAATGGAAGACAAGGTCAACCGGGCGCTTGATCACGCCAATGCGATGGCTGAGCTGAACGCGTCTCCGAAAGACGATATTGACGAGCTGACGGCTAAATATGACAGCAATCAAAGCAGTGTCGACGATGAGTTGGCGGCGCTTAAGCAGAAAATGCTTTTCAGTAAAGATCAATAGACAGCGGGCTGCAGCTTTGTCCGATATAAAGAGAAAGTGAGAGAAACAGAATGATCATTTCTTATAAATGCCCGAACTGCGGCGATGATATGGTCTTTGACAGTTCATCCGGCATGCTGACATGTCACAGCTGCGGGCGGCAGGATCAGATTGAAAGCCTGCCAAAAGAGTATATAACAACGAGATTTTCCGAAAATGAGGCGAACGAGTACCGCTGTGAGAACTGCGGCGCGGTATTAATGACTGAGGCGGAAACGACGGCCACGACGTGCGGGTTTTGCGGAGGAGCCGCCGTTCTCGCCGACCGATTATCGGGAAATCTCGCGCCTTCGATGGTGATTCCTTTTACGATCAGTAAAGAAGAAGCCATGAGCGCTTTTAAAAAGTGGTGCCGAAACGGCCGTCTGACACCGAAAGGATTTATGACTGCCGATCGGGTGAAGAGCATAACCGGCATGTACGTGCCGTTTTGGATGTTTGACTTAAACAGCAAGGTTCAGGTCAATGCCGTTTGTACGAGAGTGCATCACTATGAAGATGGAGAATACCGGGTGACGGAGACCGAGTATTACAACGCGTACCGCGATATCAATCTTGATTATCTCAAAATTCCGGTCGACGCTTCAGAAAAAATGAATGATGAATTAATGGACAAATTGGAGCCTTACTCATACAGTGAGCTGAAGGAGTTTAATACGGCCTATTTAGCGGGATATATAGCGGAAAAGTACAATTATACCGATGACGATCTCTTTCCGCGGGCGAAGGATAAAATCAGCCATTATATTGATTCTTATATCAGATCCACCTTCTCCGGGTATACGACGGCTGACATTACGGATGAGCAGATTCAGACCGATAAAATCAGCAGCTTTTACGTACTGCTTCCGGTCTGGATGGTCAGCTACGACTATGAGCGGGCTGAGCACATTTTTGCGATGAACGGGCAGACGGGCAAGGTTGTCGGCAAACCGCCGATCAGTGCCGGAAAAGTGGCCGCGTGGTTCGGCGGCATAACCGCCGGTGCGTTTTTAGCATTAAGACTCGTCTCACTTATGATAGGAGGCGGTTTTTGATGAAAGTATCGATAAAAAAAGCGTGTCTCTTCTGCTTCGTCCTTTTTCTGATGCTGTCTTTTTCTTTACATACATCGGCGTCTGCCGCGGAACAGAAGCAATATGTTTATGACAATGCTCATTTATTAACGAAGGATGAAACGAAGAAACTTGAGGAATTGGCCGGGAAGCTGGGAGAAAAGCGCCATACCGATTTTATCATTCTTACCGCAAACGGAACGGGCGGTAAGGAGATCGAACAGTATGCCGGTGATTTTTATGACAGTCATTTTAGCGGAAGCACGGCGATATTGACTATTGATATGAAGGATCGGGAAGTATTTCTCTCCGGATATAAAAAGGCGGAGACGTATTTGAACAGCAGCCGGCTGAATACGATCAGAAATACGATCTCGTCAGATATTTCCGCAGGCCATTATGAAAAGGCGTTTCAGACTTACATCAAGATGGCTTATAAAGATATGGGGAAAAGTCCGGACGACAAGTCTGACAATCTGCTGCTCACATGGTGGTTTCAGCTGATTATCGCTGCAGCAGCGGCCGGAATCGCCGTCACCGTGATGGTGTACAATTCCGGCGGCAAGGTCACCGTCACCGGCAGCACGTATATGGATCACGATACGTCTGAAGTGCTGAGCCAGCACGACACATATATCCGAACCGACATTACAAGAGAAAAAAAGCCAGATAAAGATAATGACAATGACGGCGGAGTCACGAGGGGCGGCACGAGTTACAGCGGAAGCAAGGGAAGTTTTTAAATTATATGTAAAGGATTTGAGCATACATGGGTTTTTTCAGAAATCAGTTAGCAAATGTGGTGGAATGGGAAGAATTCAGAGACGACATGGTTTTCTATAAATGGAACAACCGTGAAATTAAAAAAGGCAGCCGTCTGATCATCCGGCCGGGACAGGATGCCATCTTTTTATACAACGGGAAGATTGAAGGGATTTTCCGTGATGACGGCGATTATGATATCGAATCAGAAATCATTCCGTTTCTATCGACATTAAAAGGGTTTAAGTTTGGCTTTAACAGCGGCATGCGGGCGGAAGTGCTGTTTGTGAATACGAAGGAGTTCACCGTGAAGTGGGGCACAAAAAACGCCATCAACATTCCGGCGGCAGGTATGCCGGGCGGTATGCCGATCCGCGCAAACGGCACATTTAACTTCAAGGTCATTGACTATATCGGATTGATTGATAAGATTGCGGGTGTCAAAGACAGCTATTTAGTGGAGGACATTAAAATCCGGATTACGTCTATTCTCGATCAGCTTTTGATGAAATGGATCACCAGAGAAGGAAAAGACATGTTCAATCTGCAGTCGAATTCATTTGAAATCGGAAAAGGGATTCAAGAAGATCTTGATATGCAGCTGATCGGAGACGGCATGTCGATTACGGGATTCAATATTATGAGCTTTAACTATCCGCAGGAAGTTCAGGATATGATTACGAAAAACGCTTCTTACGGCATGGTGGGGGATGTGAACCGCTATCAGCAGATTTCCATGACGGACGGCATGTCATCCGGCAAAATGAGCGGAAGCGGCGCCGCCTCAGACATGGCGGGCATGATGATGGGAATGAATGTGGCAAATCAAATGATGAACCAAATGAATCAAAATCAGCAGAACCAGCCGCAGCAAAATCAAAGTCAGCAGAATCAGGGGACGGCGCCGGCAAACAGCTCGGAAGGAGCGGCTAAGCCGAAATTCTGTCCGAACTGCGGAACGAAAACGGAAGGCGCGAATTTTTGCCCGAATTGCGGACAGAAGCTTGCCTGACGATATACGAAAAAGAGGCCTTTTTTGGGCCTCTTTTTTTGTCATGATTTCATTGTTTGAACGATGAGGGATGTCAGCGCTTTTGATCCCTCAGGTATGAGATGGACGCCGTCCGGTGTGAAGTATTCAGGGTGCTGCAATGCTTTTGCGTGCCAATCGACAAGGGTCACATTTTTGCGTGACTCGGCCTGCCGGCGCAATGATTCGTTTACTTTGCTTTCCCACTGCCGCGGTACACGCGTGTTGACAAGATAGATATCGGCTTTTGAAAAGGAGCTGATCAGTGATTCAATTTGGCTGTTTGTGAAATAGCCATTCGTCCCTAACTCGATGATGACCGCTTTGTTCGGCTGATTAAATGACGCATATTCCGAAGTGAGCTGGAGTGCTTGAGAGACTTGTCTTCCTACCTTTCCGTCGATGGTGACATGAGGGAGGGACTGCCGCAGGTATGACGCAATGTCCAGCATCACCGAGTCACCGATGGCCAGCACGTCTTGCTGAGGCTGTGTTTGTTTTGAATCAGCCTTTTTTTGAGATGACCGTTCCTTTTTCTCGTCGGTTTTCTTCGTTTCTGATTTGTCTGCTGGTTCTTTCTTGTTTTTGTCTGACGCGGTATCCGTTTTTTCGCCGCCGTGTTTTTTCTTGCTGTCTTCTTCTTTTGCAGGCTGATCGTGATCGGCCGTTTTGTGCGAAGAGGCGGCGGTTTCTTGCTGATCATTCTGCGCGTACGTCCATTGCGGCTGTTTTTTCTCTTCGGCTATCCCTGACAGCCCGCCCGCAAATACGAGAATGGCGGCAAGAATAAGACCGAGCGACATTCTGCTGATGACAGAGGACGTCTTCCATTCCAGAAAGCGGTTCAGAAACACGCGGCGTAAAAATGGCCGGAAGCCCGCAGTGCGGATCGGCTGTTCAATGAAATGGTAAGATAGCTCGGCGAGAATGAAAGTGGCGCCGATTCTGACGGCGCAGTGCCAATAAACCGGATTTCCGATTTCCTGCACAGGTGTGCTCAGTACGAAAACCGGGTAATGCCAAAGGTAGATTCCGTATGATCTCGTTCCGATCCAGCGAAGCGGCTTCCATGAAAGGACATGTCCCAAAAAGCTGCTCGGATGGCATAAACATGCGACAAGAACCGCTGCGGTGATGCTGATTAAAAGCATGCCGCCCTTGTACAGGAAGGGTTCATATTCATCCGTGTAAAAGACGCAAAGCAGCAGCGCGGCAAAAGCGGCAAGCTCCGTCCCGTGAAGCAGGTGTTTCATGCTGCTCGGCAGCCGTTTGGAAGATAATCGTTTCATCGGCCACACTAAAGCTAAAGCGCAGCCGATCAGCAATTCAAATGACCGGGTATCCGTCCCGTAATAGACGCGGCTCGGATCTCCGCCGGGCACATACAACATACTCATTACGACTGCCGAACATAATGCGAGGAACATGACTGCGGCCGCAAGCCGGGCCCGTGTTTTACATATGTACATTCCCGCAAGCAGCAGGAAGGGCCATATGATATAAAACTGTTCTTCAATCGCCAGCGACCAAAGGTTTTTTAATGGCGAAGGGGAGCCGAAGCTGTCGAAATAAGAAAGTTGATGAAAGATAAACCACCAATTGCTTATGTAAAAAAGTGAGGAGACCGCATCTCCGCGTACGGTATGCAGGAGCTCGCTGTTAAACAATACGACCCAAATGACCGTCGTGATAATCATGAGATAAGCCGCCGGCAGAAGCCGTCTGATCCGGCGCACCCAAAAATCACGCAAATCAAGGGTGATGTCATTGCCCTGGGCAGGCAATATAATAGATGTAATTAAATACCCCGATAAAACAAAAAAGATATCAACACCAATGAAACCGCCGTCGGCCCAGTTAAAATTCAGATGATATGCGATAACTGCGAGGACGGCAAAGGCGCGAAGTCCATCCAGTCCGGGAATATAGCGGTGATGCAGTGACTTGTCTGACATGGTATTCCTCCAATAATGTGTGCGGAAATTCTCGCTGTTTTGCGGATAGCTATAGCTGATTTCTGTACTGTCTTCCATTTGTTCCGTTAATTAGACGCATTCGGAAGGGGATTTTGTTTCAGAAAAAATGTATGAAATGCTGTGATTTTCTTAAACTTTTCAGTTCCCGTCCGGCGTCTGTTATATGAAAAGGGTCCCTTATGCATCTTGGCTGTTGCGGGACGAAAGAAAAAATCCATGATCTGCGGATATCATGGATTTTTTTCTTTCTTTATCTGATGTAGCGGTCTCCGACAAGCAGCTTGGAGATGACGGAGGTCGGTATTGTAAACTCTGTAACGCCCATATATCCGGGTGCCGCTTCGTATTCATCAAATGAAATAACAAGTTTATGCTTATCTGTAATATAAAAATTCTGGTCGGCGCGGATGGCTTTAAAAGGCTCCGTCATATCATCTTCTTCGACCCAGTATATTTTATTCGGATCTTCTTTCATCTGTTTTTTCATTTGTTCTTTAATATTTTCGCTGATGACTTTAATATAACGGTCATCTTTAAATAAACTCTTTAACGTAAGCACGGCCTCATTCTTTTTATCAATCGTGATGTAACGGCTTTGCGTATAAGATGAAGCTTGCGTTTTTTCGATATCACGGCGGATTGAGATCAGATCCGCTGTGTCAGTAACGGTTTCATAATCGCTGTAAATACTGAGGTGGCCTTTTTTGTTTTTTGAGGTCGCCTTCATAAATTCCTGATACAGCTCTTTGCTTTCTTTCATATAATGCCGGTTGATGCTGTCTTCGAGTTTATGATCGGAAAGTCCGGACAGAGCGGGCGTTTTCACATCAATGCTTGATTGGTTCTTTTCTTCCTTCATCTCCGTGAATGTGATGGCTTGGACGACTTTGCCGATGACGGGGATTTTAGACATGGCTTGTGCGGCATCCGGGTTGATATTGACAACGGCGGTAAATAAGACGGCCGCAGCGACTGCCGCGGATGTCGGCCACATCACGATTCGTTTTTTCTTCGGTTTTTGCTGAAGGGCTTTTTCGACAATGCTGTCCAGTTCCTTAGGAATGGGCACACTTTTATACTCTTCTCTTAATTGTTCTAATCTCTTTTCCATTAAGAAAGATCCTCCTTCGTCAGCTGAATGCGCATGAGCTTCAGCCCCCTGTAAAGGCGTGTTTTGACGGTGTTGATGTTTTCCCCCGTGATGTCCGCGATTTCTTCTAATTTCAGGTCTTCAAAGAAACGCAGAATGATAATGGTTTTATATTGATGCGGCAGGTCATCAAGCGCTTCGTGAAGGTCTGTGTCCTTGTAGTGATCTTCCTTTCCTCGGCTTAAAAACTCGATCGTTTCATCATCCATCACTTTCAGTTTTTTCTGTTTGCGGAGAAAATCAATGGCCGTGCGCACTAAAATTTTATAAAACCAGCTTTTGATCACATCGGGGTTTTTGACGGATTCGACCGATGTCAGCGCTTTTTGAATTGATTCCTGAACAATATCTAACGCGTCATCCTTGTTTTTTACGTAACTGTACGCAAGCCGGTAAAAGTCTTCCTTGCGCTCAGTTATGCACGTCACAAGCGACGCTTTGGCTGTTTCGTTCTTCATTGCTTCAAAGGGCTCCTTTTTAAAAAATACGTATCATAGGCTGCTGCCTAAGGATAGACGGGACAGGGTGAAAAATAGTTTGCGCAGAGGGGATCATTTTTAAAAGGAAAAGGAAGGAAAGACGATGAGATGAAAAAAAGAGCCGGAACGGCTCTTTTTCGGATGTGTCTGATATTCAGCTGAACGGTTTAGTTCGGTTTGACTAAGATTTTCACTTGGTTTTTCTCTTTGATTAAAGCGCCGAAGCCTTCTTCAATCAGATCGTCGAGCACGATTTTTTTCGTGACGAGCTTATCTGCTGAGAAGTAGCCCTCTTTCATCAGTGCAAGAACGGAAGGGAAGATGTCACGGTATCCGATAATCCCTTTTACGGTCCGTTCTTTGATGACGATATCGTTCGGATGAATTTCCGCTCCTTTTTCCCAGATGCTGACGATAACCGTTTCACCGGCAATGTTTGTTGACTGGATCGCCTGGCGGAGAACGACAGGAACGCCCGTTACTTCATAAGAAACATCAACGCCGCCGTTTGTGCGTTTAGCGATTTCTTCAACGACATCGTCCGTTTTTGACGGATCAATGATGATAGCGCCGAGTTCTTTCGCTTTTTCCTGACGTTCCGGTGAAAGTTCAACCGCGTAAATATCTGTGGCGCCGGCCGCTTTCAGGGCTTCAATCACAAGCAGCCCGATCGGTCCGCAGCCAAAAACTGCCGCCTTGTCGCCCGCTTTTAATTTGCTTTGGCGGACGGCGTAAAGCGCTACCGCTGACGGCTCAACAAGCGCGCCCTGTTCGTAAGAAAGCTCTTCAGGAAGCTTAAACAGCAATTCTTCGTCAACGGATACATATTCAGAAAATCCGCCGCCGCCTCCGGCTAAGCCTAAGAATCCCATTTGTTCATCAAGGTTATAGGCTCCCTGATGTCCGTGTGTGGCAAAAATCGGTTCCACGACGACACGGTCGCCGACGCTGTAATTTTTGACGCCTTCGCCCACTTCCACGACTTCTCCTGAGAATTCGTGACCCATCGTGACGGGCGCCATTTCGTTTGTTAACGGATGAGGTTCGCCGACCGGAATAAAGATCGGGCCTCCCAAATATTCATGAAGGTCGCTTCCGCAAATCCCGCACCATTTGACTTTAATTTTGACTTTACCCGGTTCTGCTTTAGGTTCATCAATGTTTTCGATTCGAATGTCTTTTTGATTGTGCCATCTTGCCGCTTTCATTGATTATCACTCCTAGTCTGATTGAAACGAGTATAGGTACATGATCAATATGAACCACGGTTAAAAGGAATAAAGTGCTTCCTAAAGCCTGATTTCTCAAAATATATCATATTATGCAACTATCAATAGGCCTTATAAAAAGTCCATATTGAATGCAGAAATACTCTATGAATATTATAACGCTAATGAATTAAATTTTGTAGTATAATTTACCATGGAATTATATAGAACAGGTAATTGTGCCGTCGTTATGTGCATGTCTCATCACGTTGTAATGAACATGTAAAGTGATTGAAATATTATAATCGTCTTCTTGGTGTATAATTTTGCCTAGAATAAAGAATCAGGAGGACGAAAGCTTGAAGAAGTTATTCTTAGCCTTATTGATTTTAGCAGGAAGCACGCTGGGAGCGATCAGTTTCTCTTCTGATGCAAGTGCTAAAAAAGTGAACGGAAATATTACATGGTATAATGGAGTCGGTAAAAAAGGATCTTCCGGTAAAAAACTGGGACACTGGGATTGCGCGACAAAATTAGGATTTGACGTTCCGAGAAACGGAACGAAAATCAGAGCTTATGCGAAAGCAAAACCGAAAAAGGTTATCACAGTATACAAAAATGATGTAGGCCGTCTGCCGAATGCCGTATTGGATGTCAGCCCGAAAGCGTTCAAAGCGCTCGGATATCCGTTAAGCAAAGGAAGAGTATCCGGACACTACAGCTATTAAAATAGACCATCTTAAAAAGCAAGGACTCTGATTCTTGCTTTTTCTGATTGACGGAGAGATTGATAATGAAAAAGAAACGATGGATCTGGATGTTGCTGGCCGCTGTTTTGGCGGCGGCAGTCATCGCGTCCGTTTTACTGATCAAAGGAAAAAGCGACGGCGGCGGAAAAGCCGTTGTCTCCGGCGGCCATGACAAGCTGCTTGTTTCCATTACAGACAAAGATCTGATGACGAAATATTACGAGGACGACCGCGTGCTGTACGAGGAAAAGCTTTCGGCATATCCGGCATTTGCGCTGGATGACGCCCATCAGGTGCTCTATTTTGTCGGGAATAATGACCAAAATGAGATGCGTCTGTATAAGCTTGATCTGAAGACGAAAAAGAAGACGGTGCTTTATAAAGGAACGGCAAGCGCTGACAGTCTGTTTTTATCAAAGGATCTGACGCACATTTATTTCCGTCTCGGAAAAGCGGATGAAGATATTTTCCGTCTCGCATCTTTTGATTTGAAAACGAAACGTTATGAAAATCTGTATCCTGCCGCCGATGAGAAAGACGACAGTGTAAGCAGCTTCTTTTATAACCGCAGCCAAAACGATTTTGCGCTTCTGCATTATTCCGTCAAAGAGGATTATCAAAAAACGGATGAGGCAAATGAGAAGGGGATTGACCCTGAACCGACGAATATCCGGTTTGCAGCAGGAGCTGGCGAACACCTTCAGGACCTGACAAACCTTGAACAGTTTATCAGCGGCGTGGCGGTGTCACCGGACGGAAAGAACCTTGTCTTTACATCTTATACACAAAAAGGGACGGAACAAAAAGCATCCATCCGTCTGATGAATGTCAAAACGAAAAAAGATGAAACGATTATCTCAAACGGGAAGGACTTCGCTCCGCTGATTGATGCCCAGCCTCAGTTTTCTAAAGACGGCAGCATCATTTATTTCATGGCGGAAGCAAAAGGCGCTAAGCGACTGAAGGATGAAACGGGGCGGAATGCGAAGGTCCGGACCATTTATGCTTATCATTTGGATACGAAAAAATGCGAAAAAGTCTGGGAAAATGACCACGGCATTATCAATAGTTTTTCCGTCATCCAATCATGAAAAAAACACTCAGCGCCCGCTGGGTGTTTTTTAATGAACAAAGCTGGCTGCGGCTGAGGCGAGCCATTTGAAAAAACGGAGAATCGGAACGGCAAAATGAAGCGTTTCGATGAATGACTGTGCGGCAAGGTTCATTTTCCGCCGTTTTGCCATTTCCTTCAGATCTTTCTGCTGCCGATCGTTTTTCATGTTCATTGCTCCTTTGCATCATAAAAGGACATGATAACGCAAAGGCCTCTCATGAGACATGGAGGCCTTCTCTATGTTGAGACTCGTAAAAGGGAGGTCTAACTTGATGCCGTTTGATTATTGTTTTGGAGATTTACCAACGAACGGACGCCGTCGATCATTTTACTGCCGCAAAGGGGGCAAGTCGGGGTATCACTGCCGGCAAAATTCTTTCTGCTCCAGCCGATACAGTCCTCTTTTGTGCATTCCCACGTACTGACATCTTCTTTAGGCAGCGGTTCCTGATTACGTTTGTTGTAGTAAGACATAAAGTCACTTCTTCCCTTATGAATTTTCGTGCACTCCTTCATTGTCTCATACTTTTCCCTAATCTCCTAATTCCTTTTTCTATCCAGATTTCCAATGAGGGTGCATCGTCTTCCTGTTATTACAGTATATGCAAAAAAGCGCCTTCTTATTTTTTCTTTTTGGATAAATAAAAAAAGCCCCTTCTGGAGAAAGGGGGGGATGTTTGTTTACTGCTTATCCGTGACGTCCATCGGTCTCATCATGTCGTAATCTTCGTGCTCTAAAATATGACAGTGCCATACGTAGCGTCCGCTGTAAGGAGCGAAAGTCGCCGCGATTCTGATGACTTCCCCCGAGTGCGCCTGCACGGTGTCTTTCCAGCCTTTTTCACTTGGAGGAGGCGGGACGGCGGGGCCTGTATACACAATGTCGCCGAATTTGTTATAACGCTCTAAGTCAAAGGGACGCCGGTCAAGGATTTGGAAGGAAACAAGGTGCAGGTGTATCGGATGGGTTCCCCCCATCGGATTGATAATCGACCAGATTTCCGTTGCGCCGAGCTTCGGCGCTTCTGTCACAGGATCATGCCATCGCTTGTTATTCAGCGTCAAAACGGGCCGGCCGTATTTGTCTTGCGTATTTGTGAGTTTAAGTGTCCTGATGTTGTGTATTCTTTTTGATGTTACATTAGGCATTGTTGAAAGATATTTAGGCTTCCGGCTTGTGTCTTCTCCCTTCAGCGGTTTTGTGACGCGGAATTGCATCACATTGGCGTCTGTATCCGGATCGACGTCGCCCCCGCAGCCGGTGCCGTTCGTTAAAATGATATGTTCTCCGTCAAAGGCGGAGAAATCGATGAGCACATCATACCGCTCGGCCGGGGCTAAGCTGATAGATTGTGTTTTGACAGAGCGGGGAAGCAGTCCGCCGTCAGAACCGATTTGGATAAACTTCCCGCCGTTATTGAGCGAGAGAGAAAATGTTCTCGTATTGGAGGCATTAAGGATGCGGAAACGATATGTCCGCGGTTCAACTTCCATATACGGCCACGCTTTACCATTGACGAGAATGGTATTTCCGCAAAAAAACGGGACGATGGAAGGGTCGGGCAGCGTTTCGGAAGGATTAGCAGGTCCGCTTGGATAAGACAAGGAACCGTCGTCATTTAACGTGCGGTCCAAAATCATAAGCGGTACGTCGTACTCTCCGGAGGGAAGCTTCAGCTGCTTTTCTTTTCGCTCGCGGATGATATACATCCCGGCAAGCCCGGCGTACACATTGAGCCTCGTAATCGCCATGGCGTGATCGTGATACCATAACAGAGCCCCGCGCTGTTTGTTTGGATAATGGTATACCTCTTTCTCAAAATAAGGACCCGTTTCCTTAAAATCCTTTGTGAACCAGGCTTCCGGGTAGCCGTCGCTGTCCGGCGGCGTTGCTCCTCCGTGTAAATGGACGACGGTTTTGACATCGGGTTCCTGATGGCCGCTTTCTGAATGGTGAATGGTATGATCCACGGGCAGAAAGTGCTTATCCGGCAGGTCATTCATCCATTTAATATAGACGTTTTCATCTTTGTTCACGTCGATCGTCGGGCCGGGAAACAAACCGTTATACCCCCAAAGCCGGGTCGGCGGGAGATCGCGGTGCAGCTTGTGAAAGCATTCCTTCATGGTGACTTCATAATACGTGCTGCCGTCTGATTTCTTCTGCGGCTGGAGTGTTTCGATAATCGGCAGTTCATCTGCAAATTTTTCTAGTGCCATTTTTCATCCTGTCCTTATCATTTATTGAAATCCTGTACTACAGTTAATGCTGCCTGGAACAGGTTGGTTAAAAAAACACCCGCCCTTTTTTGAGAGGGGGGTGTTTGCGGTTATTGCGCAACACGGCTTTCGGAAGCGCTCTCTTTCGGTTTTTGTTTTTTGCGGAATACATATGAGGCAAGTACCAGCAGAGTAATAAATCCTGTCAGCAGAAATTCAGACCGCATTGAACTGATAAACAGCATAGATAACAAGATGGCGCAAATGGCGATGATCGTCAGGTAGGTTAAGTACGGATAGAACCACATTTTGATTTTAAGAGATTCAGGGTTTGTCCGTTCGATTTTCTTTCTCATTCTCAGATGTGAGACGGCGATGACGAGATAGACGAGCAGTGCGATCGCCCCTGATGAATTGACCAGGAACAAAAATACGGAGTCTGGAGAAAAGTAGTTCATAACAACGGCAATGTAGGAGAAAAAGGTGCCGGCGATAATGGCTTGAACCGGTACGCCTCTTTTACTCAGTTTCATAAAACGCCGCGGCGCTTCATTTCGCTCTGCCAGTGAATACAGCATCCGTGACGTCGTATAAAGCCCGGAGTTCAGGCAGGACAGAACGGCTGTCAGGACGATGAAATTCATGATTTGAGCGGCTGCGGGAACCCCGATATGGCTCAAAACGGCAACGAAGGGGCTTTCCAAAATATTGGCTGAATCCCATGGCAGCAGTGTGACCACAACCGCAATGGAGCCGACGTAAAAAATAATGATCCGCCAAACGACTGAGCGGGTCGCCTTTGTGACGGATTCGACCGGATTTGACGTTTCTCCCGCTGCGATTGCGACGATTTCAGATCCCATGAAAGAAAAAATGACAACGACGATGCCGAGCAGAACGGAACTTGGACCTTTAGGGAAAAATCCGCCGCTGCCCGCCAGATTTTCCAGCCCGACCGGCTTGCTGCCGGGAACGATTCCGAAAATGAACGCAAATCCCGCGATTAAGAAGACAACGATCGTCGCTACCTTCACTAAGGAAAGCCAGTATTCAAATTCGCCGAACGATTTAACTGAATAAATATTCGTCAGTGTTAACAGCACGGTCAGAAGCAGACTCGTCAGCCATAACGGAATGCCCGGGAACCAGTACTGTATGATTCCGGCGCCTGCAATGGCTTCAATGGCAATGACGATGACCCAGAAAAACCAATACAGCCATCCGATCGTAAAACCGGCCCAAGGACCGATGGCGTCATGCGCGTACTGTGAAAACGAACCGCTTGTCGGGTTGACGGAGGACATTTCCCCCAGCATTCTCATAATAAAAATCACTAATAATCCTGCTAAAGCGTAGGAGACAATCGCTCCGGGTCCGGTGGAATGAATGACTGATCCGCTTCCGACAAATAATCCGGCGCCGATCACGCCGGCAATTGAAATCATGGTCATATGCCGGGTTTTTAATCCCTTAGATAAAGAGTTAGGCTGATTCATTCTTTGCCTCCTTTTGGTTTGTTTATGCTGAATATTCCGACAAGTATTATTCTATCATAAATGCCACAGACAGTTGAAAATGATGTAAGAAAATATGACATTTTTTTCTCATCCGTACAGCAGTAGTGCCGGGATGAAAGAGGAATATGCCATTGACCATTCACACGTTCATATGGAGCCTCTCCAGCTGAAATAAAGCTTCCTTTCTAAAGGGAGCTTTTTTCCTTTTTTGGACTGGAAACAATTCGCTGGAAACGTTTTTTTATACTGTTTATATTTTGTGGTAAAGTTAGGTTACGATAATTGAAATTTGAGAGATGACTAGGAGGAGAAGAATGGCTTATAAAGAAGAGCTGCATCCGCTGCTGGAGAAAGCCGTTGAGCATATTGAAAACATCATCATAGGAAAACGGGATATCGCCATACTCAGTCTGGCCGCCATTCTCGCAAAAGGGCATGTGCTGCTGGAAGACGTGCCGGGAGTCGGAAAAACGATGATGGTCCGGGCTTTGGCCAAGCTGATCGGAGCTGACTTTAAGAGGATTCAGTTCACGCCGGATCTTCTGCCGTCAGATGTGACGGGTGTCTCTATTTATAATACGAAAACAATGGAATTTGAATACCGCCCGGGACCGATCATGGGGAATATCGTGCTGGCTGATGAAATTAACAGAACCTCTCCGAAAACGCAGTCTTCCCTGCTTGAGGCGATGGAGGAAGGGAATGTCACGATTGACGGAAAGACAATGCGGCTGGCTGAGCCGTTTTTCGTCATGGCCACACAAAACCCGGTTGAATATGAAGGAACGTATCCGCTTCCCGAAGCCCAGCTTGACCGGTTTTTATTTAAGCTGCGCATGGGCTACCCGACTGCCGAGGAGGAGCTTCGGGTTCTGTCTTTGCAGGAAGGGCGCAATCCGCTTGAAACAATCGAGCCCGTCATTTCTAAAGAACAGTTCATCACCCTCCAGCAAAAACTGGAGCAGGTGCGGGTGGATGATGGAATTAAAGCGTACATCGTCGGCATCATTCAGCATACCCGCCGGCATCCGTCCGTACATCTGGGCGTCAGCCCGCGCGGTTCAATTTCAATAATGAAAGCCGCGCAGGCGTACGCGCTGCTTCATGACCGCGATTACGTCATTCCTGATGACGTCCAGTATTTAGCTCCGTATACGCTGCCGCACAGAATGATCTTGACCGCCGAGGCGAAATTTAACGATGTGACGGCGGAAGCGGTTATAGAAGACATCATGCAAACGGAAAAAGTTCCCGTTCAAAGGATGTCGGTCCGCTAATGAGAAAGAAGATGCATTGGCTTCTATATGGCTGGAAGCTGCTTATGTTGGCCGTACTGACGGCGGCTGTCTTTTCTTATGCCATGTTTCAGGGCGGATTTGTGAGCTGGTTTTTATTTTATGCGTTTTTGCCGTTTACCGTTTACGCCGGGCTGGTCGCTGTGTACCCGCTGCGGGCGTTTCAGGTGGCGCGTGACGTGTCCTCCGCCCAGTTAACCTCAGGCGACAGGCTGTCTGTCACCATCAGGCTGATGAGGCGCCTGCCGTTTCCGCTGACATATATGGTCATTGAAGATGTGATGCCGGAAACGCTTGGCGAGAGGCGCAGTGCGAAACAGCTTGTGTTTCCGTGGTTTCAAAGGAAGCTGACGTTACAATATGAGCTGCCGCAGGTGCCGCGCGGAGAGCATCATTTACATACGATCAGAGTGCGGACGGGAGATGTTCTCGGGCTTTTGGACAAGACGGCGTCGTTTTCCGTAACGGATACGGTTCTGGTTTTCCCGGCGTACGGGCCTGTTCACTATAAGCCGCAGGCTGCATCCGGAGAAGAGGGTGCGGGTGCCGGTGCTCCGTTTCAGGTACACCGCACAGCAATGGCTGCGAGCGTCAGAAATTATCAGCCGGGCGACCGGTTTTCCGCACTTGACTGGAAAACATCGGCGCGTCGAAATGAGCTGATGACGAAGGAATTTGACCCGCTGCAGAGTATGAATATGATTCTCCTTTTGGACTGCAGGCCGTCCCCTTCGTTTGAAGCCGCGGTGTCAGCTTCGGCATCCCTGCTTTACACGGCGCTTGTGAAGGGCTCTCCCGCAGGATTTATTTCATTGGGGAGCGACCGGACTGTATTTCCCGTCCGGGAGGGAGAGCGGCATTTCAGACAGATGCTGCGTTACCTGGCATCAGCTTCAGAGTCGGAAGAAGCCGATGCAGGCGGGCGTTTAGGGAAAGAACTGGGTAAAGCTTCCATTGTCGTCGTGACGGGCAGTCTTACAGAAGACCTTCTCAAACAGGCTGAGCCCGGCCGTGCTGACATGACGGTGTTTTTGGCGAAAGAAACGAATGCCGCGCTTTCGGAGAAAGAACGGAAACTCGCTCTCATCTTCGCTCAGAAAAATATTAAGGTGCAAATGATCAGGGACAAACGGGTGTCCCATGTTGTTTAGAAAGAGAGGTGGCGCGCCATGCCGCATGACGAGAACCAGGGAAGCAGGCTGAGTCTGCTGCTGTTTTATTTTCTCGCTTTTTTATTGTTATGGGAATGGCTCAGGCCGCTGCACAATTTTACGGATACAAAACATACCGGTTTTTTCATCGTTTTTATCGGTTTGGCATTTCTGCTGTCATTCTTCCGGATGAGGTGGTACGTCACCGTGCCGTCCTGCATTCTGTTTACGTTGATCAGTATTCACATCCTGTTTTATAAAGGTTCTATTTTTCAGCCGGAATGGCTCGTTTCTTTTTTGCGGGACGTGATGCAAAATGCCCGCCACATCGGGACCGGAAGATGGAATGATATGAATCCGTCATTCCGCACGTTGCTGTTTTTTGTGCTTTTATGGCTGCTCGTGTATTTGCTGCATTACTGGGTGATCTATCAGCGGAAAATATTATTCTTTTTTATCATGACGGTGGCGTATATCACCGTGCTTGATACGTTTACTCCTTATGATGCCGCGTACGCCGTCATCCGGATCGTCTTTATCGGCTTTTTGATGATGGGGCTTTTGTATATGGAGCGCATCCGGCTTACGGAACACATAGCGTTTAAAAAAAGATTGATACTCAAATGGTTTCTGCCGCTGATGCTGTTTATCTGCGCTTCCGTCGTGTTCGGTCTGGCGGCTCCGAAATCAGACCCGAACTGGCCGGATCCCGTGCCGTTTCTAAAAAAGATCACAAACCACAAAGAAGTGCCCGCCGCCGAAAGCAAAATCGGCTACGGCAATCATGATGAAACATTGGGCGGTCCTTTTCAGGAGGATGATACGCCGGTTTTTACATGGAAGGGAAAAGAACGGGCGTACTTCCGGGTGGAAACGAAAGATACATACACGGGGAAAGGCTGGGTGGAGACCGATCAGGGCATGTCCTATAAACTGAATAGCGGCAATGTGGAAGATATATGGTTTGACCGGAGTGTGCAGACGAGACGGTATACGGCACAGGTGTCCATTGATGAGAATTATCTCTATAATCACGTCATGTATCCGATCGGCGTCTCCAATATTAAACCGAAGCACTCGATTCAGCTTGAAATGAACGGAAACACCGAGCAAATTACGCCGGTCAGTGAACAAGTGGGCAACATCCGCAATATGGGACGGTACACGGTGACTTTTCAGGCGCCCGTCTTTAAGCTGAATGATCTCAGAAAAGTGAAAGTGAAACGATACCGTGAGCAGAATCAATTCAATGACCGGTATTTACAGGTCCCCGACAGCCTTCCGAAAAGAGTGCGACAGCTTGCGGACAGACTGACGCGGAATCATCATAATATGTTCGATAAAGCGAAGGCGATCGAGGATTATCTCGGATCTTCCGCATTTTCGTATAATACACAGGATGTCGCGGTTCCGGAGCACAATCAGGATTATGTCGATCAATTTCTGTTTGAAACGAAAAGAGGATATTGTGATAACTTTTCATCGGCAATGGCCGTGCTGCTCCGCTCTGCGGGAATTCCCGCCCGTTGGGTGAAGGGCTATACATCCGGTGAATATAAAGGGGCAGGCGACCATAACGGCCACATTTATGAAGTCACAAACAACAACGCCCATTCGTGGGTAGAAGTGTATTTTCCCGATCAGGGCTGGGTGACGTTTGAGCCGACAAAAGGCTTCACCAATCCGACGGAGTTTACGTCAGAGCAAAATCATACCGCGGCAAAAGACAGCGGAGGCTCAGCGGGGAATTCGGATTCACCGTCTGACAAGCAGCGTCAGGAAACAAAGCCGGAAAAAGAAGAAACACCGAAAAAGCGGGATCACAGCGCGGCACCGCAGCCTGTGATCCGCAACAAAACCGCGGCACACCTGTGGCCGTATGCAGCCATCGTCATCGTAATTTCAGCCGCGGCGGCACTCGCCTGGCTGTTCCGGGCGCGCTGGATTCCGCACGTTACAGCAGCCAGATTGAAGCGGCGAACGGATGAAGACGTCTTTTTCGACGCATATGCCGCGCTGCTCCGCCAGCTGAAACGAAAAGGGTTCAGCAGGGGAGACGGAGAAACGCTCCGCGATTTTGCCGCAAGGGTTGATGAGGCGCACCATACAAACGACATGTCCGAGCTGACGCTGCGCTATGAGCGTGCTTTATACCGCAGCGATAATGCCGCAAAGCTTTGGAATGAATCGGGACAGTTGTGGGAAAATATAATTAAAAGAAGATAGTCTTGACCGCATATCGTCCTGTTGTTAGAATATATGAATGTTAAATGGGAGCCCGGGAGCGTTAAAAAGCCGGGCTTCCGGACAAGTCTTGCCGACAGAGGGCTGAACGTGTGTCCTCCGTTTTTTCTGTGTCAAAAACTTAGAGGAGATTAGGTGACAACCATGACGAAGTTAGTGAATGAAATGATTCTTGTTCTTGATTTCGGCAGTCAGTATAACCAGCTGATTACCCGCCGGATCCGTGAATTTGGCGTATATAGCGAGCTGCATCCCCATACGTTGACAGCTGAGGAAATCAAAGAAATGAATCCAAAAGGAATTATCCTTTCAGGCGGACCGAACAGTGTATATGATGAAGGATCTTTCCGCTGTGATGAAAAAATCTTTGAACTCGATATTCCTGTATTGGGCATCTGCTACGGCATGCAGCTGATGACTCATTACCTCGGAGGGAAAGTCGAGGCGGCAAGCCAGCGCGAATACGGAAAAGCGAACATTCAGATTCAAGGAACTCCTGACTTGTTCAAGGATCTTCCGGAAGAACAAGTTGTCTGGATGAGCCACGGCGACTTAGTCGTACAAGTGCCGGAAGGATTTACGGTAGACGCGACGAGCCATCACTGCCCGAACTCGGCGATGAGCAAAAAAGACAAAAAATGGTACGGTGTGCAGTTCCATCCGGAAGTCCGTCATTCAGAATACGGAAATGACCTTCTGAAAAACTTTGTCTTCGGGCCTTGTGAATGTAAAGGCGAATGGTCAATGGAAAACTTTATTGAAATCGAAATGCAAAAAATCCGCGAAACAGTCGGAGACAAGCAGGTTCTTTGCGCGCTAAGCGGCGGTGTTGATTCCTCTGTTGTGGCCGCTTTAATTCATAAAGCGATCGGCGACCAGCTGACTTGTATTTTCGTCGATCACGGCCTGCTTCGTAAAGGCGAAGCTGAAGGCGTCATGAAAACGTTCAGCGAAGGCTTTAATATGAATGTCATTAAAGTTGATGCGAAAGACAGATTCTTAAACAAGCTGAAAGGTGTTTCTGATCCTGAGCAAAAACGCAAAATCATCGGCAACGAATTCATTTACGTATTTGATGATGAAGCGGACAAGCTGAAAGGCATCGATTACCTTGCGCAAGGAACGCTTTACACGGATATTATCGAGAGCGGTACTGCAACGGCGCAAACGATCAAATCGCATCACAATGTCGGCGGACTTCCTGAAGATATGCAGTTTGAACTGATCGAGCCGCTGAACACCCTTTTCAAAGACGAAGTGCGCGCGCTTGGCACAGAGCTCGGCCTTCCGGATGATATCGTATGGCGTCAGCCGTTCCCGGGCCCTGGACTTGGCATCCGCGTACTCGGTGAAGTAACGGAAGAAAAACTTGAGATCGTTCGTGAATCAGACGCGATTCTGCGTGAAGAAGTGGCGAACCACGGCCTTGAGCGCGACATCTGGCAGTACTTCACGGTTCTTCCTGACATCCGCAGCGTCGGCGTCATGGGAGATGCGAGAACGTATGATTACACAATCGGTATCCGTGCCGTAACATCAATTGACGGCATGACATCTGACTGGGCGCGTATCCCTTGGGATGTGCTTGAAGTGATTTCAACACGGATCGTCAACGAAGTGAAACACATCAACCGCGTCGTGTATGACATTACGAGCAAGCCGCCTGCAACGATTGAGTGGGAATAAATGAAGATAAAAAACGTCTCTTTTAAAAAAGAGGCGTTTTTTTTTTCATCTTTTTGAAACCGTTTTGCCCCGATTCATATCTAACAGCATAGGAGGTGGATAAGGTGAAGGAAGAACGATTGATCAAAAAGGCGAAAAAAGGTGATGCCGCAGCCTTTGAAAAACTGATCACAACTCATCAGGAGACTTTATATAAAACAGCTTATCTTTATTTGCATCACAAGGAAGATACACTGGACGCTGTTCAGGAAACGGCTTACAAGGCTTTTCTTCATATCGCACAGCTGAAGGAGCCGAAATATTTTAAAACGTGGCTGATCCGGATTCTGCTACATACGATTTTTGCGATGAGGAAAAAGCACGGAGACGTCATTCCGTTTGAGCCGCAGCACGATACGCGCGCGGAGAATAAGAACATTGAAGAATACATAGATCTTCGGAATGCTCTGGAAACGCTTGATGAACATATACAGCTGACCATTCAGCTTTATTATTTTCAAGATTTCTCGATTGGTATGATCGCTGAACAGACCGGTATGGCGGAAGGCACTGTGAAAACGCATCTGCACAGGGCGAGAAAAGCATTGAAGCAGGAGCTGGAAAAGGAGGATAAACACATATGGAAAAGCATCAAATGAAGCAATTGTATCAGGACATTGACGTGCCGAAAGCTGAATTGAAAAACGTGATACACAGCGCTGCTGTCCGTGCCGGAAAAGAAGGCGCCGTCAGACGGAGATGGGGACGAAAAGTGATAAACGGCCTCGCGGTTGCTGCTGCTTTGTTTATTCTGTATCTGTCCTCAGGCTTGTTCATGCCCTCCGTTAACACGGCTATGGGAAACATTCCTGTTGCCGGACAAATTTACAGTCTGTTTCAGGATAAGGCAGGCTCTGCGCTGTTTAAAAGCAATTTGGTGACAAAACTGAACGAAAAAGCGGAATCACGCGGAATCACGGTGACAGTGAAAAGTGTGTATTACGACAGCGGACAGCTCGTTTATAACTTTATCGTTGATAATTTGAAATCAGATGAGGAGAGCATCTCTTTTCAAGTCGATTATAAAGATCCACGGAATATGTTAGCAGAGGATTATGACAGCAGTGATATGAAAAAAATGAAAGACGGGCGGTACGCGGGGCAGCTTCGCCTGTTCACGGACGGCTCAAAGCTGAAAGACGGTGATAAGCTTCCGCTTGTCATTACACAAATCAAGGATATCCCCGGAAACTGGCGCTTTACACTCCCTATTAAAAAACAAAAGTCCGTTTCTCTTGAAGGAACGAAAGCTGTGAATGTAAATCACGGATTATACCGCTTTTTCGATATCCGGGCGGAAAACGGAACGATGGGATCGGCCCTCCTGTATTCTATCGACTTCTATGATGCAGCCAAAAATGATGCCATCTCGATTGACGAAGCAACGGATGATGCTGGAAACCATTATGAAATGACGATGTCGAATATTGAACTTGGCGGCAGGAAGAATCTTCCCGGCGGCGGGAAAAGAATACGCGGCCAAACTCAATTCAGCAAACCGATAGACCCGAAAGCGAAAACACTTTTCATAACGGGCGATATAAAAACAGAATCAGAGCCGGGAGAAATCGTGCCTCTGAAAACAAAACTGCCCGTCAGTTATAAAACGAAACATCATCATGTCGGCATTACCATCAAAAAGATCAAACAGCAAGACAGACGGGTAATTGTCGATTATCAATTCAGCGGAATTGATGTAAGCAAGGCGGATGAAGATCAGCTGATGAATGTCGGTGAATCAATCGGTCTCGGCAATACGAAAAAAATGAAAACTTGGCCATCGCTTAATGAGTATGAAAAAGGCTATTATCTGAAAGGGAATAAGGCGAAAGTCACGAATCTTAAAAAGGGTGAAATGGAATCCGTTTTTGAATTAGATGATTCATCCGATAAAGACTATTCATTGCGCGATTTCTCATTCGATTCATATGCTTTGTACGTCAATCAAACGGTTATGAACTTGCTGGCGGATGACAAGGGGATCACATTCACGGTGCCGGTTCGGCCTGCGGACGGAAAATGATGCCGGGAAGGCGGCCCTTGCCGTCTTCCATTTTTGGTCAATTAACGAATAAACCAATTTTTTTTAACGGGATTGTTCGTTTTTTTATTGAGTTTTCAAAATTGAATTGATACAATAGACTCAGAAATCAAATATGCAGATATCGTATAATGGCGGGGATATGGCCCGCAAGTTTCTACCAAGCTACCGTAAATGGCTTGACTACGGATCAATCTCAATCGTTTGATATAAATAATCCATTCTTATTTATTCAGACTGAACGTATGTAGTCAAGCGTCCCAAATGTATTTGGGGCGTTTTTTATTTGGCGGATAACGGGCAGAATAAATGGGAGAGAATGAAGGAGGCAATTGGCTTGAAGCAATTTTTTCAGTTTGATGAGCTGGGGACAAGCTATCGTAATGAAATCATCGGCGGTTTAACGACCTTTTTGTCAATGGCGTACATTCTGTTCGTCAATCCGCTGACATTGTCTTTAAACGGTGTGAAAGGATTTCCCGAAGCATTAAAAATTGATCAGGGCGCGGTGTTCACCGCTACAGCCTTGGCATCTGCGGCCGGCTGTATTTTAATGGGGCTTATTGCAAAGTATCCGATCGCGATTGCGCCGGGTATGGGATTAAATGCGTTTTTTGCCTTCTCTGTCGTACTCGGCATGGGGATTTCATGGCAGGCTGCGCTTTCCGGCGTCTTGATTTCCGGAATTATCTTCGTGGCGCTTTCACTGACGGGATTGCGGGAAAAAATCATTAATGCGATTCCGCCTGAGCTGAAATTGGCGGTCGGCGCGGGTATCGGTTTGTTTATCACATTTGTCGGTTTGCAGGGTTCGGGCATTATTGAAGCGAACTCATCGACTTTGGTGTCTATCGGCAATATTCACAGCGGCCCTGTGCTGCTGACGGTTTTCGGTGTTATTGTGACGGTCATTCTGATGGTGCTTCGCGTAAACGGCGGCGTGTTTATCGGAATGCTTTTGACGGCGGTTGCCGGTATGATCTGCGGGCTGATTCCGGTTCCGACACACATTGTCGGCAGCGTGCCGAGTCTTGCGCCGACTTTCGGACAGGCGTGGATGCACCTTCCGGATATCTTCTCCGTACAAATGCTGATTGTCATTTTAACTTTCCTGTTCGTCGGATTTTTCGATACGGCCGGTACGCTGGTAGCTGTAGCGACACAGGCCGGGCTGATGAAGGAAAACAAACTTCCGCGTGCGGGAAGAGCGCTTTTGGCGGATTCAACATCAATCGTTATCGGAGCCGTGCTCGGTACGTCTACAACGACTTCTTATGTTGAATCCAGCTCAGGCGTTGCGGCGGGGGCGCGCTCCGGCTTCGCGGCTGTTGTGACGGGCATTCTCTTTTTGCTGGCGATGTTTTTCTCGCCGCTTCTGTCAGTTGTCACCACGAATGTGACGGCTCCGGCTTTAATTATCGTCGGCGCGCTGATGGTGGCGCCGCTCGGTAAGATCGCCTGGGATAAATTCGAGGTGGCTGTTCCGGCATTTTTAACGATGATTATGATGCCGCTGACGTACAGTATTGCGACGGGGATTGCGATCGGTTTTATTTTCTACCCGATTACAATGATCTGCAAAGGAAAAGGAAAAAGCGTTCACCCGATTATGTACGGGCTGTTCGTCATCTTTATCCTGTATTTCATCTTCTTGAAATAACGGAAAAACCGGCTGAGGAAAGCCGGTTTTTTGTTTTTGTCCTATTCCGTAAAACCAATACATAATATAAAACGTCATGTGGGTGTCTGGGTGAAGAAAACCGCTTGACTGTTTAAGGCCGCTTCGGTACCTTATATAAGTGTTTTATTTTCTTGCTAAACAAATTCCGCCGTATTTTTTTGATAGGAGTTGCTGACATGACGGAAGAAAGAAAAGAAACGTTGGAAGAAGAAAAACAGCATCAGGGAACTGATGAAGAACCGCTGTCGAGAATGTCCAGAAATGCGGGACGTTATCAAAAGCAAAAGAAAAAAGAAAAGGAACGGCGCCCGGCTCCGGCTTTTACGGAAAAACTCGCTTCTGCATGGGCCGCGGTCAAACGTTATTGCCGTTTCGCGCTGCGCATTTTGACATCACCGGTGAAGGTCGTTGGGGAAGACGGCTTTTCCCGCTTTAAATATGCTCTTATTTCAATGCTTGTATTCAGTATCTTTTTCTCAATCGGAAATTGGTTTCAGCTGAGGGCAAGCCAGCAAAGGCCTCTCGGATACGGGGAGCGGCATCATACGTTTTTTGACGGCTTTACCGTCGTTCTCGTGTATACGCTCGTCTTTTTTGCCGCTGCGGCCGGCGCGGTCTGGCTTGTATCACGTTATATGATGAAGCAGAAAATTACGATGCGGGATGCGGCCGCGGGGGTCGGATCGCTTTTGGTTCCGGCTGTCGCCTGCTCTATCGTGTGGATGATTTTCGCGATATTGAATCTGCCGGTCATCACCGTGGTGTTTACGGCGCTGACCTTGTTTCTGGCCGCCTCGGCGATGGTGCAGTTTGTGCAGATTCTATACAAATCGGCTGAAAAGCCTGCGGCTGACGTGATGTACTGTATTTCCGCGGCGGTCATCATTATGCTCGTTTTTACGGCTGTGACATGGCCGCTCATTTCCGAGTACTTTACTGCTTCGCTGATTCCTTTATAAGTCGAAATTTGTCTTTCATAATTTTTACAAATTTTTCTAATGAAGCGTGTTGTTTTGAGGACCCGGCCGAGATATGATGAGAGCAACAGCAATTCGAAAGCGGCACTACTCTTTATGATTCGGAAAGGGATGATGAAGATGGCCCCGTTGTTGCGAGAAGCCATTAATCGGAAAAAACAGCACCTGAGGACAAAACTGATCCGCTCAGGGTTTTATCAAGACCATGTTCAGGAACTGTCCGGGTACACGCTGAGTGAACTTGAGAAGGAATATGAAGCCGTCAAACGATTGAAAAAAGCCGAGCTTCACTGATAAGAGCTTGAGAGTCTGCCTTGCGGGGCGGGCTTTTTTTTCTTTTGAAAATGATGAAAAGAGGGTAAACTATCCTTAATTGAAAGATTGGCTTTTCAAAGTCAGAGGAGGGGAATCAGTGATGCAGACAATTTTATCCAACAGTATAGGTATGGTTCTCATTATTCTCATCATTAACATTATATATGTCTCTTTCTTTACGATCAGGATGATTCTGACATTAAAGGGACAGCGCTATTTCGCCGCAGGCATCAGTACAATTGAAATCCTTGTGTATGTGACCGGTCTGAGTCTTGTGCTCGACAATCTGAATCAAATTCAAAACGTCATTGCCTATGCGCTCGGCTACGGCCTCGGCGTCATAGTGGGAATGAAGATTGAAGAAAAACTGGCGCTCGGCTACATAACAGTCAACGTCATTACGAAGGAGCTTGATCTGGACCTGCCGAAACAGCTCCGGGAAAAAGGATACGGTGTTACAAGCTGGGTTGCGGGCGGACTTGAAGGAGACCGGACCGCCATGCAGATTCTGACGCCGCGCAAATATGAGCTTCAGCTGTATGATACGATTAAAACGCTTGATGAAAAAGCGTTTATCATCGCCTTTGAGCCGAAAACGATCCACGGCGGATTCTGGGTGAAAGCAGTGAAGAAGAGGAGAATTAAGGAATGACAAAGCCAAAAAAGAAACGGTTTGAAGTAACGGAACATGAAACGATTGACACCATTCTCACTTTAATGAAGGAAGAGGGGTATATGCCCGTCAGGCGGATGGAAGAGCCCATCTTTACAGAAAAGAAAGAAAATGGATCAATTCAAGTCGTTCCTTGCGGGAAAAAAATCGTATTTGAAGGGAAATTGATCTAAACACGAACATTAAAAGAAAGAATTTTTATATCGTTCGATAATGTCGTTGACATTATCCAAGTCCGTTGTTAAGATAAACATGAAATCAAAACACGACCTCATATAATCTTGGGAATATGGCCCATAAGTTTCTACCCGGCTGCCGTAAACGGCCGGACTATGCAGGAAAGTGATAAACAGCTGACATGGATATCGCAGAAGCGAACGACTGACGATACGCGCGCCATGCCCGGTTTGTATTGCTTCCTCATAGTTGCAATATAAGCCGGGCTTTTTTTTCTGAAAAACAAAGCATGAGAAGGTGGGAACAGAATGCAGCCGCTAGCAGGAATCATCATGGGAAGCACCTCCGATTGGGAGACAATGAAACATGCATGCGACATACTTGACGAACTTCACATTCCTTATGAAAAACAGGTAGTATCCGCGCATCGGACGCCTGATTTGATGTTTGAATATGCAGAAAGCGCCAGAGACAGAGGCTTAAAAGTCATTATTGCCGGAGCCGGTGGAGCGGCGCATCTGCCGGGTATGACGGCGGCCAAAACGACACTGCCGGTGATCGGCGTACCGGTTCAGACAAAATCGCTTAACGGGCTTGATTCTCTTCTGTCTATCGTACAGATGCCCGGCGGCGTGCCGGTCGCGACAACGGCGATCGGAAAAGCGGGCGCAGTGAACGCGGGTCTGTTAGCCGCGCAGATTTTGTCGGCATTTGACGGTGACATTGCGGATAAACTAGAGGCGAGAAGAAATGCGACAAAACAAACGGTGCTGGAAAGCAGTGATCAGCTTGTCTGATAAAAAAACGATTTATCCCGGCGCCGTCATCGGCATTATCGGAGGCGGACAGCTCGGAAAAATGATGGCTGTCGCCGCAAAACAGATGGGCTATAAAGTCGCAGTCGTCGATCCCGTGAAAGACTCGCCATGCGGACAGATCGCCGATATTGAGATTACCGCCCAGTACAATGACCGTGAAGCGATTCAAAAATTGGCCGGAGTCAGTGACATCATTACGTACGAATTTGAAAATATCGATTACGAGGCGCTCAACTGGCTCAAAGAACATGCATATCTTCCCCAGGGAAGCGAGCTGCTGCTTATCACCCAAAACAGGGAAACGGAAAAAAAGGCGATCCAGTCAGCAGGCTGTCAAGTCGCTCCTTATCGGATCGTAAACAGCGGACGGGAGCTTGAGGAAGCTGTTCAGTCCCTGGGGCTCCCGGCGGTGCTGAAAACATGCCGCGGCGGATATGACGGCAAAGGCCAATTTGTCATTAAGGAAGAAGGACAGACAGACGAAGCGGCCGCGCTGCTAGAAAACGGCACGTGCATACTGGAAAGCTGGGTATCATTCCGGATGGAGCTTTCCGTTATCGTGACGAGATCGGTGCACGGTGAGATTTCAACCTTTCCGGCTGCTGAAAATATCCACAAAAATAATATTCTGTTCCAAAGCATCGTGCCCGCGAGAGCGGAGGAAACGGTTCAAAAGCGGGCAGAGGCGCTTGCCGTTCAGCTCGCGGAGAAATTGGAGCTTGTCGGGCCGCTTGCGGTGGAAATGTTCGTCACAGAAGACGGAGACCTTTTGATCAATGAACTGGCGCCGCGTCCTCACAACTCCGGGCATTATACGCTCGACCTTTGTGAAACGAGCCAATTCGAACAGCACATCAGAGCGGTATGCGGACTTCCTCTCGGCAGAACCGATCTTCTCAAACCGGGAATGATGGTGAATCTGCTCGGTGAGGAAGTGAAGCTTGCGGAGGAGCATACGGAGCTTTTAAAAGAAGCCAAACTGTACCTGTACGGAAAACATGAGATTAAAAAAGGGCGCAAAATGGGGCATATGACATTTTTGCGGAAGCCTGATGAAACATGGATTCAGGACATCACGAACATATGGATGAAAAGAGACGGAGGACGAGCATAATGATCGAACGTTATTCAAGACCTGAAATGTCCGCGATCTGGACGGACGAAAACAGATACCAGGCATGGCTGGAAGTCGAGATTTTAGCCTGTGAAGCCTGGGCTGAGCTTGGCGTCATTCCGAAAGAAGACGTCAAGGTCATGCGCGAAAACGCGTCTTTTGACATCAACCGGATTTTGGAAATCGAGCAGGATACGCGCCATGACGTCGTTGCATTTACCCGCGCGGTTTCAGAATCATTAGGCGAAGAAAGAAAATGGGTTCACTACGGCCTGACGTCAACAGATGTCGTGGATACCGCTCTTTCCTATCTATTAAAACAGGCGAATGAGATCTTGCTCAAGGACATTGAGAGATTTGTTGACATTATAAAAGAAAAAGCGAAAGAACATAAATACACGGTCATGATGGGCCGCACGCACGGCGTACACGCGGAACCGACGACTTTCGGCCTGAAGCTCGCGCTTTGGCACGAAGAAATGAAACGCAACCTTGAACGTTTCAAGCAGGCAAAAGAAGGGATCGAAGTCGGGAAGCTTTCCGGCGCGGTCGGCACATATGCAAATATTGATCCGTTCGTAGAGCAGTATGTCTGTGAAAAACTCGGGCTGAAAGCGGCGCCGATTTCCACTCAGACATTACAGCGCGACCGTCATGCGGATTACATGGCGGCACTGGCTTTGATCGCGACGAGCATTGAAAAATTCGCAGTGGAAATCCGCGGTCTCCAAAAGAGTGAAACACGTGAAGTGGAAGAGTTTTTTGCTAAAGGACAAAAAGGCTCATCGGCTATGCCTCATAAACGGAATCCGATCGGGTCGGAAAATATGACGGGCATGGCGCGCGTGATCCGCGGGTACATGCTGACGGCATACGAAAATGTACCGTTATGGCATGAGCGTGATATTTCTCATTCATCAGCTGAGCGCATCATTCTTCCTGACGCGACAATCGCGCTGAATTACATGCTGAACCGATTCAGCAACATCGTCAAAAACTTAACGGTATTCCCGGAAAATATGAAACGCAACATGGACCGCACACTCGGTTTAATCTATTCTCAGCGCGTGCTGCTCGCTTTAATCGACACGGGTCTGCCTCGTGAAGAAGCATATGACACGGTTCAGCCGAAAGCGATGGAAGCATGGGAAAAACAAGTGCCGTTCCGCCAGCTTGTCGAAGCGGAGGAAAAAATCACGTCCCGCCTCACACCGGAACAGATTGCCGATTGCTTTGACTACAATTATCATCTGAAAAACGTCGACTTGATCTTTGAGCGTTTAGGTTTATAGAAGAAGCCAGCCGGAGGCGGCTTCTTCAGCCGCCGTAGATTGAATATTCCCAACATTCGGGTTAGGAGGCCTTCCGTGAATATTGTGAACAATAATCTTCTTTATGAAGGAAAAGCGAAGCGAATTTATCAAACTGAAGACGAACAGATTCTCCGCGTGGTCTACAAGGATTCCGCAACAGCCTTTAACGGTGAGAAAAAAGCGGAGATCAGCGGAAAGGGCCGTCTGAACAATGAAATTTCAAGCCTGATTTTCAAACATCTGCACGCCAAAGGAATTGACAACCACTTTGTGGAGCGTGTTTCAGAATCAGAGCAGCTCATCAAAAAAGTGAGCATCATTCCGCTTGAAGTCGTGGTCAGAAACATTGCCGCCGGAAGCATGTCGAAACGTCTCGGCATCCCGGAAGGAACAGAGCTCCCGCAGCCGATTATCGAATTTTACTACAAGGATGACGCACTCGGCGATCCGCTCATCACAGAAGATCATATCCGGCTCTTAAAAGCGGCGGCTCCTGAGCATGTCGAAACGATCAAATCGATTACAAACCAGGTGAATCAAGAACTTCAGCATATTTTTGAAGACTGCGGGGTCAGATTAATAGATTTTAAGCTGGAATTCGGCTTAGACGCAGAGGGACGGGTGCTTTTAGCGGATGAAATTTCTCCTGACACGTGCCGTCTGTGGGACAAAGACACAAACGAAAAGCTCGATAAAGATTTGTTCAGACGGAATCTGGGAAGCTTAACCGACGCATATGAAGAGATTTTCAAAAGACTGGGAGGCATTTCATAATGTATAAAGTGAAAGTTTATGTCAGCTTAAAAGAAAGTGTGCTCGATCCTCAAGGAAGCGCGGTGCAGCATGCATTGCACAGCATGACCTACAATGAAGTGCAGGATGTGCGCATCGGAAAATACATGGAGCTGACGATCGAAAAATCTGACCGCGATCTTGACGCGCTCGTGAAAGAAATGTGTGAAAAGCTCCTTGCCAATACAGTCATTGAAGACTACCGATATGAAGTTGAGGAGGTTGTCGCACAGTGAAATTTGCGGTGATTGTGTTACCCGGCTCCAACTGTGATATTGATATGTTTCACGCCGTAAAGGACGAACTCGGCGAAGAAGTCGAGTATGTCTGGCACGAGGAAACAAGCCTTGACGGATTTGACGGCGTGCTCATCCCCGGCGGGTTTTCATACGGCGACTACTTGAGATGCGGCGCCATCGCCAGATTCGCAAACATCATGCCGGCCGTGAAAAAAGCGGCTGCCGAAGGAAAACCGGTTCTCGGCGTCTGCAACGGATTCCAGATTCTGCAGGAGCTCGGACTTCTGCCCGGCGCCATGAGACGCAACAAAGATTTAAAGTTCATCTGCCGCCCGGTTGAATTAATCGTACAGAACGGCGATACGTTATTCACATCTTCCTATGAAAAAGGACAATCGATTACGATTCCGGTTGCCCACGGCGAAGGCAATTTCTACTGTGATGACGAAACGCTTGAAAGATTAAAAGAAAACAATCAAATCGCCTTCACATACGGCGGCGATATTAACGGAAGCGTCAGCGGCATTGCCGGCGTCGTGAATGAGAAAGGCAACGTATTAGGCATGATGCCTCACCCTGAGCGCGCAGTCGATGAACTGCTCGGCAGCGCAGACGGTCTTACATTGTTCCGGTCTATCGTGAAAAATTGGAGGGAAACTCATGTCGCTACTGCTTGAACCAAGTAAAGAACAAATAAAAGAAGAGAAACTCTATCAGCAAATGGGTGTCAGTGATGACGAGTTCGCACTCATTGAATCTATTATCGGAAGATTGCCGAACTACACGGAAATCGGGATTTTTTCCGTGATGTGGTCAGAGCACTGCAGCTATAAAAACTCAAAACCGGTTTTACGCAAATTCCCGACTAGCGGCGAACGCGTGCTGCAGGGTCCCGGAGAAGGCGCGGGAATCGTTGACATCGGTGACAATCAGGCGGTCGTGTTCAAAATTGAATCTCATAACCACCCGTCAGCGCTTGAGCCATACCAAGGTGCTGCGACGGGAGTGGGCGGCATTATCCGTGACGTTTTCTCAATGGGCGCCCGTCCGATAGCTGTATTAAACTCTCTTCGATTTGGTGAACTCACTTCACCTCGTGTGAAGTACTTGTTTGAAGAAGTAGTGGCGGGAATCGCGGGATACGGAAACTGTATCGGTATTCCGACGGTCGGCGGAGAAGTGCAGTTTGACGCAAGCTATGAGGGCAATCCGCTTGTCAATGCAATGTGCGTCGGATTGATTGATCATAAAGATATTAAAAAAGGCCAGGCGAAAGGTGTCGGCAACACGGTCATGTACGTCGGCGCTAAAACGGGCCGCGACGGCATACACGGCGCTACTTTCGCATCAGAAGAAATGTCAGATTCATCTGAAGAAAAACGTTCCGCGGTGCAGGTCGGCGATCCTTTCATGGAAAAACTTCTCCTGGAAGCATGCCTTGAAGTCATCCAATGCGATGCCTTAGTCGGCATTCAGGATATGGGGGCGGCCGGTCTGACAAGTTCGAGTGCTGAAATGGCAAGCAAAGCCGGCTCCGGCATTGAAATGAACCTTGATCTCATTCCGCAGCGGGAAACGGGTATGACCGCTTACGAAATGATGCTTTCCGAGTCTCAGGAACGCATGCTTCTCGTCATTGAACGCGGACGTGAACAGGAAATTGTCGATATTTTTGATAAATATGACCTTGAAGCGGTTTCCGTAGGTCATGTGACGGATGATAAAATGCTCCGCCTCCGCCATAACGGAGAGGTTGTTTGCGAACTTCCGGTCGACGCACTGGCGGAAGAAGCGCCTGTATACCACAAACCGTCAGCAGAACCCGCGTACTACCGCGAGTTTCAGGAAACAGAAGTTCCCGCGCCTGAAGTAAAAGATGGGACAGAGACGCTTTTTGCCCTGCTGCAGCAGCCGACAATTGCCAGCAAAGAGTGGGTGTATGATCAATATGACTACATGGTGCGCACAAATACGGTGGTCGCTCCGGGCTCTGACGCGGGAGTGCTCAGAATCCGCGGCACGAAAAAAGCGCTGGCGATGACGACGGATTGCAACGCCCGTTATTTATATCTTGATCCAGAAGAAGGCGGAAAAATCGCCGTTGCCGAAGCGGCGCGCAACATCGTATGCTCCGGCGCCGAACCGCTTGCGGTCACGGATAATCTGAATTTCGGAAACCCGGAAAAACCTGAAATTTTCTGGCAGATCGAAAAAGCGGCCGACGGCATCAGCGAGGCGTGCAACGTTCTCAGCACACCCGTCATCGGCGGTAACGTATCACTTTATAATGAATCGAACGGAACGGCCATCTACCCGACGCCTGTTATCGGCATGGTCGGCTTAATTGAAGATACCGCTCATATTACGACACAGCATTTCAAACAAGCGGGAGATCTTGTATACGTGATCGGCGAAACAAAACCTGAGTTTGCCGGAAGCGAACTGCAAAAAATGACAGAAGGCCGCATTTACGGCAAAGCGCCGCAAATCGATCTTGATATAGAGCTGTCACGCCAAAAAGCATTGCTTGACGCGATTAAAAAAGGCTTCGTTCAATCCGCGCATGACGTATCTGAAGGCGGCTTAGGCGTAGCGATTGCAGAAAGTGTCATGACGACGGAAAACCTTGGCGCCAACGTGACTGTTGAAGGGGAAGCGGCATTATTATTCTCTGAATCTCAATCACGCTTCGTCGTTTCGGTCAAAAAAGAACACCAAGCGGCGTTTGAAGCGGCTGCGGCAGATGCCATTCATATCGGTGAAGTGACAGGAGACGGACAGCTGACGATCCGAAGCCAAGAAGGACAACAATTGGTTCACGCGCAAACGAAAGAACTTGAGCGCGCGTGGAAAGGAGCTATTCCATGCTTGCTGAAATCAAAGGCCTGAATGAAGAATGCGGTGTGTTTGGCATCTGGGGACATGAAGAAGCCCCGCAAATTACGTATTACGGTCTCCACAGCCTCCAGCACAGAGGACAGGAAGGCGCGGGAATTGTCGCGACTGACGGCGAAAAACTGACGGCGCACAAAGGCCAAGGGCTGATCACTGAAGTATTTCAAAACGGCGAGCTCAGCAAAGTAAAGGGAAAAGGCGCGATCGGGCATGTTCGTTACGCAACGGCTGGAGGAGGCGGATATGAAAATGTTCAGCCGCTCCTGTTCCGTTCGCAAAACAACGGCAGCCTCGCGCTCGCCCATAACGGAAACCTGGTCAACGCCACACAGCTGAAGCAGCAGCTTGAAAACCAAGGGAGCATTTTTCAGACTTCCTCCGATACGGAAGTGCTGGCTCATCTGATTAAACGCAGCGGACACTTTTCACTGAAGGATCAAATCAAAAATTCGCTATCTATGCTGAAAGGCGCTTATGCCTTTTTAATCATGACTGAAACAGAGATGATCGTAGCGCTTGACCCGAACGGACTCAGACCGCTGTCAATCGGCATCATGGGCGATGCTTATGTGGTCGCTTCAGAAACGTGCGCATTTGATGTTGTCGGCGCAACGTACCTTCGTGAGGTAGAGCCGGGCGAAATGCTGATCATCAACGATGAAGGCTTGAAATCAGAGCGTTTTTCCATGAATATCAACCGTTCCATCTGCAGCATGGAGTACATTTATTTCTCAAGACCTGACAGCAATATCGACGGCATTAACGTGCACAGCGCCCGGAAAAACCTCGGGAAAATGCTTGCCCGGGAGTCCGCGGTTGAAGCGGATGTCGTCACAGGCGTGCCTGATTCCAGTATTTCTGCGGCCATCGGCTATGCCGAGGCGACGGGCATCCCGTACGAACTCGGTCTCATTAAAAACCGTTATGTCGGCAGAACGTTTATCCAGCCGTCACAGGCTCTCCGTGAGCAAGGCGTCAGAATGAAGCTGTCCGCCGTCCGCGGTGTTGTCGAAGGAAAACGGGTCGTCATGGTTGATGATTCCATCGTGCGCGGGACGACAAGCCGCCGGATTGTCACAATGCTCAGAGAAGCGGGGGCGACAGAGGTGCACGTCAAGATCAGTTCACCGCCGATCGCTCATCCGTGCTTCTACGGTATCGACACATCAACCCATGAGGAGCTGATCGCTTCTTCTCATTCCGTGGAAGAAATCCGTCAGATCATCGGTGCCGACACGCTTTCTTTCTTAAGTGTAGACGGATTGTTAAAAGGAGTCGGCCGAAAATTTGAAGACACCAATTGCGGACAATGCCTCGCTTGTTTTACGGGCAAATATCCGACGGAAATTTATCAGGATACAGTGCTTCCTCACGTAAAAGAAGCGGTGCTGACAAAATAAAATGTGAAAATGACATAAAGGCAGCGGGAATTCAGGCTGCCTTTCTCTTTCTGCCTTTTTAGGAGAAACGAATTGACAAGGAGTGATAGGGATGTCTGATGCTTATAAAAATGCCGGAGTTGACATCGAAGCCGGATACGAAGCCGTCAAACGAATGAAAAAACACGTGGAGCGCACGAAAAGGCTCGGCGTTATGGGAAGCCTGGGCGGTTTTGGCGGAATGTTTGATCTGTCAGAGCTTCCGTATCAAAAGCCTGTTTTAATTTCCGGAACAGACGGTGTCGGCACCAAACTGAAACTCGCATTTTCAATGGATAAGCATGACACGATCGGCGTCGATGCGGTCGCGATGTGTGTAAACGATGTGCTTGCCCAGGGAGCGGAGCCGCTGTTTTTCCTTGATTATTTGGCGGTCGGCAAGGCTGATCCGGTGAAAATTGAGCAGATCGTTCAGGGTGTGGCGGACGGATGCGAGCAGTCAGGATCAGCGCTTATCGGCGGTGAGACGGCGGAAATGCCGGGGCTGTATACGTCTGATGAATACGATATTGCGGGCTTTTCAGTCGGCGTCGCGGAAAAAGACGAAATCGTCACCGGTGAACATATCGAAGAGGGGCATCTCTTAATCGGACTTACTTCAAGCGGCCTTCACAGCAACGGATTTTCCCTGGTGAGAAAAGTGCTTCTTGATGACGGCGGACTTGATTTGGATACTGTCTATGAACCGTTTGCGCGTCCTCTCGGCGAAGAATTGCTGGAACCGACGAGAATATATGTGAAGCCGGTGCTCAAGGCGGTGAAAAGCGGTAAGGTGGACGGCATGGCGCATGTGACAGGCGGAGGATTCATCGAGAATATCCCGCGGATGCTGCCGGACGGATTGAGCGCGGAAATTGATCACGGATCATGGCCGATCCCGCCGATTTTTCCATTTCTGCAGGAGCACGGCAAGCTGAAAGAAGAAGAAATGTTCAATGTCTTTAATATGGGCATCGGTTTTGTCCTTGCCGTTAAAGAAGAAAACCTGACAGACGTCATCGGCACGCTTGAAGCTCAGGGCGAGAAGGCTTATCTGATCGGCCGGGTCAAGCGGGGCGAAGGCATTTCTTTCGGCGGTGCGGCTCTTTCATGAAAAAGTTTGCGGTATTTGCTTCAGGAAACGGATCGAACTTCGAGGCCATTGCCAAACGCATGAGAGAAGAGAAGTGGGATGCGGAGCTCTCGCTTCTCGTGACGGATAAGCCTCAGGCAAAGGCGGCGGAAAGGGCGGAGGCTTTACATATCCCGTCATTCGCCTTTGAACCGTCATCTTTTGAAAACAAAGCGGCCTTTGAACGGGCCATTATTGAACAGCTGCGCCTGCACGGGGCGGAATTAATCGTTCTCGCCGGCTATATGAGACTGATTGGAGATACGCTGCTTGAAGCATACGGAGGACGCATTATTAATATACATCCCTCGCTTCTTCCGGCATTCCCTGGGATTGACGCTGTCGGACAGGCGTATCGGGCCGGTGTGAAAGTGGCGGGCATTACCGTTCATTATGTCGACGAAGGCATGGACACCGGACCGATTATCGCGCAAAAAGCATTCGAAATACAGGAAAACGATACGCTTGAAGACATAGAGCATACAATACACGAGCTTGAGCACAAATGGTATCCGAGCGTTGTGAAACGGCTGCTGGGACTAAATAACAGAGGTGAAAAGGCATGACAATCAAACGCGCACTAATCAGTGTTTCTGATAAAACAAATCTCGTACCTTTCGTAAAGGAACTGACAGAGCTCGGCGTCGAAGTCATTTCGACCGGAGGAACAAAAAAACTTCTTCAGGAAAACGGTGTGGATGTCATCGGCATTTCAGAAGTGACCGGATTTCCTGAAATTATGGACGGACGGTTAAAAACGCTCCATCCTAATATTCACGGCGGTCTGCTTGCCGTAAGAGACAATAAAGAGCATATGGCGCAGATCAATGAGCATGGCATTGCACCGATTGACCTTGTGGTCGTCAACCTTTATCCGTTTAAAGAAACGATTTCAAAAGAAGACGTAACATACGATGAAGCGATAGAAAACATTGATATCGGCGGTCCCGGCATGCTGCGCGCCGCATCGAAAAACCATCAGGATGTGACGGTCATCACAGATCCGGCCGATTACAGCTCCGTGCTCAATGAGATGAAAAAACACGGCGGCGTTTCGCTCAAAAGAAAACGCGAGCTTGCGGCCAAAGTATTCCGCCATACCGCGGCATACGACGCATTAATCGCTGATTACTTAACACGCGAGGCCGGTGAGAAAGACCCTGAGCAATTCACTGTTACTTTTGAGAAAAAACAGTCGCTCCGCTACGGTGAAAACCCTCACCAAGAGGCGGTTTTCTACCAAAGCGCACTTCCTGTCTCCGGTTCCATCGCAGCGGCAAAACAGCTTCACGGCAAAGAGCTTTCTTATAACAATATTAAGGACGCGGATGCGGCCGTTCAAATCGTCCGGGAATTTACAGAACCCGCAGCTGTTGCCGTTAAACATATGAATCCATGCGGAGTCGGTACGGGAGCTTCAATTGAGGAAGCATTCAATAAAGCGTATGAAGCTGATAAAACCTCCATTTTCGGCGGCATCATCGCGCTGAACCGTGAAGTTGATCAGGCAACGGCTGAAGCCCTTCACGGCATCTTTTTAGAAATCATTATCGCCCCTTCTTTCAGTGAAGAAGCGCTGAACGTGCTGACGGCGAAGAAAAACCTTCGTCTGCTCACGCTTGACGTGACCGCATCAGGAAAGAAAGAAAAACAGCTGACTTCCGTACAGGGCGGTCTTTTGATTCAAGATTTAGACGTCCATGGATTTGATGACGCCGACATCAGCATCCCGACAAAAAGAGAGCCGAGCGAGCAGGAATGGGAAGATTTGAAGCTGGCCTGGAAAGTCGTCAAACACGTGAAATCCAACGCGATCGTCCTTGCAAAAGACCATATGACGGTCGGTGTGGGCGCAGGACAGATGAATCGCGTCGGTTCAGCCAAAATCGCCATTGAGCAGGCCGGAGAAAAAGCAAAAGGCAGCGCGCTCGGATCAGACGCGTTTTTCCCGATGCCGGATACAGTCGAAGAAGCCGCAAAAGCCGGTGTCACGGCGATTATCCAGCCCGGCGGATCGGTCCGCGATGAAGATTCGATTAAAAAAGCGGATGAATACGGGATCGCCATGGTATTCACCGGCATCAGACATTTCAAACATTAAGGGGGGAACGAAGCGTGAATGTATTGATTATCGGAAAAGGCGGCAGAGAGCATACATTGGCTTGGAAAGCGGCGCAAAGCCCGCTTGTTGACACGGTGTACGCCGCGCCCGGAAATGACGGTATGACAGACTGCGCGACGCTGGTCAACATTGGAGAAAGCGATCATGCCGCACTCATTGCGTTTGCGAAAGAACATCATGTCGGCCTGACGATTATCGGCCCCGAAGTTCCTCTGATTGAAGGGATAGCCGACGAGTTTGAAAAAGCCGGACTGCTTGTTTTCGGACCGTCTGAAAAAGCGGCTATTATTGAAGGAAGCAAACAGTTTGCCAAGGATTTAATGAAAAAATACGGCATTCCGACGGCGGAGTATGAGACGTTTACTTCATTTGAAGAGGCGAAAGCATATGTACAGCAAAAAGGCGCGCCGATTGTCATTAAAGCGGACGGGCTTGCCGCCGGAAAAGGTGTCACGGTCGCGATGACGGAAGAAGAAGCGATTGAATGTCTGCACGATTTTCTTGAGGATGAGAAATTCGGGGAGGCGAGCGCATCTGTTGTCATTGAAGAGTTTCTCGCCGGCGAAGAATTTTCTTTAATGGCGTTTGTAAAAGGGGAGACCGTCTATCCGATGGTCATCGCTCAAGATCATAAACGCGCCTTCGATGGAGACAAAGGGCCGAATACGGGCGGAATGGGAGCCTACTCACCGGTGCCGCACATTTCCGATGATATCGTCAGAAGCGCAGTCGAAACGATTGTGAAGCCGGCGGCAAAAGCAATGGTGAAAGAGGGGCGCTCCTTCACGGGCGTGCTGTACGCGGGGCTGATTCTGACGGAAAACGGATCAAAAGTCATTGAATTCAACGCGCGCTTCGGAGATCCGGAAACACAGGCCGTCGTGCCGAGAATGGAATCTGACCTCATTCAGGTGCTCTTAGATCTTCTGCATGAGAAAGATGTTGATCTAAGATGGAAGGATACGGCCGCGGTCAGCGTTGTCCTGGCTTCTGAAGGCTATCCGGAAGGCTATGCGAAAGGGACGCCGATCGGCAGTTTGACGTCCGCTGAAGACGGGATCGCCGTTTTTCATGCCGGAACGAAAAAAGACGGCGGACAATTTGTTACGAACGGCGGCCGGGTCGCCAATGTCACGGCATTTGCTGAGACATTTGAAGCGGCGAGGGATAAAGTGTACAGCGCCGTTTCGGGGCTGACAAAACCCGGACTGTTTTACAGAAGCGATATCGGCGCCCGTGCGCTGAAAGCATCGCAGCGATAAAGAGGAAACCCCCGCGTCTTAAAAGATGCGGGTTTTCTTCTGAATGACGACTAAGATTGTCATGCAGTCTTGAATTCTGTCCCGGCTTTTGTGATGCCGGGATCGCCGGCAGATTCTTCTCATACTCGCGGGACAGGAGAAAAAAATAACAAGCCGAAACGGCTTGTTATTTTTCTTGCTGATGGCTGTCATCCTGATTCATTCCGGCTTGGAACATATATGTCACCGGACAGAAGCGGAGGATGCCGGACGCCGCTTTCATCGCGCCCATCATCATACAGAAGAGATGCATCTTGCACCAAGGTTTTCTCGTGTATTTCGCTGAAGCGGCAGACAAAATGGTGAGGCCGCAAGTGATGCGCATAACGGCGTTTAATAAACTGATATTCGGTTTCATCATTTCAGCTCCCTTAGAAAAAGTTTTTCATTCATCTTCAATAATTTGTAACGTTTTAGCCGTGCGATAATTGTGCGGATGTGATACGATGGGTCTAATATAAGCGAAGGAGAGTATGTGAATGTCCGAACGTACCTTTAACTGGAAAAACAAAGACATCAGATCACAGGCGGATGTTGTAGACTCAAAGCTGCTTCCAACGCTACTTTTACGGGATGCTCTCGTATTAAATCCTTTTTTAAAACAATGGCTGAAAAAGAACGTCTGGATTTACGGAGACCGAATTGTATATGTTGGTCATGAGCTTCCTGATGCAGCAGAGCACATTCATACCATAAATTGTGAAGGAAAATACATTGTGCCAGGTTACATTGAACCGCATACACATCCTTTTCAAATATATAATCCCCAAACGCTCGCCGAATATGTGTCTCAATTCGGAACAACGACGTTTGTTAATGATAACTTGTTTTTTCTTTTGCACAGCGGTAAAAAGAAAGCGCTTACTATATTGGAAGAACTAAAAAAACAGCCGGTGCAATATTTCTGGTGGTCCAGATATGATCTGCAGACTGAAGTGCTGAATGAGGACCAGCTCCTTTCTTTTGATGTCCGCAAGCAATGGATTGAGCATCCGGATGTCATTCAAGGCGGAGAATTGACCGGATGGCCGCGCCTCATGGACGGCGATGACTTGATGCTTCATTGCATGCAGGCGACAAAGAAACTGCGCAAGCGGATAGAAGGGCATTTTCCCGGAGCTTCTGAAAAAACACTGACGAAGATGAAACTGTTCGGGGCTGATTCTGACCACGAGGCGATGAATGGCGACGAGGTGATGAGACGGCTTGAATTGGGTTACTATGTTTCGCTCAGACATTCATCCATCCGCCCTGATCTGAGAACGATTTTGCAGGATCTCCATCAAAAAGGCTTCCGGCATTATGATCATTTCTTTTACACGACGGATGGAGCGACGCCGCATTTTTATAAAGGCGGCATGACGAATGAATTAATCAAAATCGCTTTGGAGGAAGGGGTTCCGGCGATTGACGCCTACAATATGGCCTCCTTTAATATCGCGAAATATTATCAGATGGATGACTTTCTCGGTGTGATCGGTCCGGGCCGGCTTGCTTCATTAAACATTCTCGATGACCCGATGAATCCGGATCCGGTCACGGTGATCTCCAAAGGCATCCTGCTGAGGGAAGACGGCCGAAATATGAATGCGTTTACAGAAACGGATTGGAAAAAGGGCGGTCTTGTCCCTCTTGAGCTTTCATATGATATGACGATGGATGATTTACAGTTTTCAATGCCGATGGGTGTGATAATGCGCAACGCCGTCATTATGGAGCCGTATATGATTGCGATTGATAATTCTGTTGACCAGCTTTCTTTTGATCATGATGAATGCTATCTCACGCTTCTCGATAAGCATGGAAAATGGCGGGTCAATACAATGCTGAAAGGTTTTGCCGATCGGGTGCAGGGCTTTGTCAGTTCCTACACGACAACCGGAGATATTATCGCTGCCGGAAAAAATAAAGAAGATATCCTGCTCGCTTTCTCACGGATGAAAGAAATCGGCGGCGGAATCGTGCTTGCCGAAAACGGGAAGATTCTTCATGAGATTCCCCTCGCTTTAAACGGTTCTGCATCCGCGGAGAATTATGAAGAAGTGCTTGAGAAAGAGCAAAAACTGAGGACGCTGCTGGAGGAGCGGGGCTACCGATTCTGCGATCCGATCTATACGCTGCTCTTTTTGCAGAGCACACACCTGCCTTATATCCGCATTACGCCGAGAGGAATATTCGACGTGATGAAAAAAACTGTACTCTTTCCATCGATAATGCGTTAAAATATAAAAGCAGGGAGCCGACATATGAAAAGATGGAAAACCGTTTGTATGCTTTGTTTTGCGTTTTTGCTGCTTGCCGCCTGCCGGCAGAACAATGCCGATCAGGTGCAGCCGAAAGAAGCGGAAGCTCCTTTAACGGGGCTGAAAACTGAGCAGAAGCTTGCAGAACGCCGTCCGATTGCAGTCGCAGTGAACAATCATCCGAAGGCGAGGCCCCAATCCGGGCTGTCAAAGGCGGATGTTGTCATCGAAGCGCTCGCGGAGGGCCGGATTACGCGGTTTCTCGCGATTTTTCAAAGTGAGATGCCGGAAACGGTCGGGCCTGTGCGGAGCGCGAGGGAATATTTTGTCACGCTCAGCAGCGGGTTTAACAGCATATTTGTCCATCATGGCTGGAGTCCCGGCGCTAAAAAGCAGCTGGAGTCCGGAACTTACGATTATATAAACGGTTTGGATTTTGACGGCAGCCTGTTTTGGAGAGCCGATTTCAGCAAGCCGCCCCACAATTCCTACACGTCGTATGACAATATCAGGAAGGCGGCGGAACAAAAAGGATACAAGCTGAACGGAAAAACAGAACCGCTCCCATTTCAGACATCAGATGCAAAACCCGGAAACGAAACCTACAATATTCGGATAGATTATGGAACACAAAACGTTACAAATCTTGTCGAATACGATTATGATAAAAAAGCTGATGCTTATACAAGAAGCTCTGATGGTGTGAAAGCGACAGACCGGGAGACCGGAAAGCCTTTAGCCATGCACAACATTTTTATTGTTGAAGCCGGCCATCGCATGACAGACAAAGATGGAAGGCGGGCCATCGATATTCAGTCAGGGGGGAAGGGCCTCCTGCTTCAGCACGGCGATGTTATGGAGTCAGACTGGGAATATAAAGACGGCCGTATTCTGCCCGTAAAAGGCGGTGAGATTCTTCCGTTTGTGCCAGGAAAGACATGGATTAATATCGTGCCTGATCTCGATGCAGCTTCCATTAGTAAAGGAGAAGGTGTTTGACGATGCAAATCGATAAATTACGCGGAAAAGAACTGGACCAGTTATTTTTATCTATTTTATCGCTGAAAGATCTGGAGGAATGCTATCGTTTCTTTGACGATCTTTGTACGATTAATGAAATCCAATCGCTGGCGCAGCGTTTGGAAGTGGCGAGAATGCTCCGCGAAGGAAATACGTATCACAAAATTGAAAGCGAAACGGGTGCTTCCACAGCGACGATTTCCCGGGTGAAGCGCTGCTTAAATTACGGGAACGACGCCTATGAAATGGCGCTTGACCGCGTAAACAAAGGAGAATCCTCCTCAGCTACGTAAAAAACCGCTCTGCCGATGACGGCAGGCGGTTTTTTTATGCGTGCTGATTCAAAAGGCCGGGAAGTTCCCTCAGGCTTCCGTCTTCCTCCCGGTATACGATGTGTTCAGCTGAGAAATGAATCGGCGAGCTGATACCCGCCGCCGCGGCAAGATGAAACAGCCCTTCACGCAACGAGAGCACGTAGTTGCAGACGCGATGCTGTTTATCCTCGATACTGAGCGCGCGCTGAAGTTTTGGATCGGTTGTCGCCACTCCGACAGGACAATGATTGGTGTGGCATACTTGAGCGCGGATACAGCCGACTGAAAACATCATTCCCCGGGCAATATTGACAAAATCCGCGCCTAACGCGAGGGCAACGGCAATCTTATCGGGAGTGAGCAGCTTTCCGGATGCGAAAATTTTCAGCCTATCTCTTATACCGTATGTCTTCAAAAGGCCGTCAACAAGGGGGAGGCCGGTCAGAATCGGCAGGCCGACGGAATCCGCCAGCTCATGGAAAGAAGCTCCCGTTCCCCCTTCACTGCCGTCAATCGTAATAAAGTCGGGAAGTTTGCCTGATGAACTCATACAGGAAATAAGGTCTTCAAGGTCTTTGCGGCTGCCCGGGACAATTTTGATGCCGACCGGTTTTTCACCGACAGTTCTTAATTTCTCAATGAAATCAAGCATGTCCGGAACATTTGAGAACTCGTTGAAGCGGTTTGGACTGTCAATGGATTGTCCGGGCTGCACATTTCTGATGGCGGCAATTTCTTCGGTCACCTTTGAACCGTCAATATGACCGCCTCTAGCTTTCGCCCCTTGCGCAAGCTTTAATTCAAAGGCTTTAATCTGGTCGAGGCGGCTTTTTTTCTTAAATTCTTCCCATGAAAATTCTCCATCTTCAGTGCGCACGCCGAACAGCCCGGGGCCGATTTGGCAGATAATATCCGCGCCGCCTTTCAAGTGATACTCAGACAGGCCGCCTTCGCCTGTATTCATCCATGTGCCGCCGGCCTGGTGCAGCCCTTTTGACAGGGCGGTGATTGCCCGGTCGCCAAGTGAGCCGTAGCTCATCGCTGATTGTCCGATTAACCCTTTTACATAAAACGGTTTCTTGCATGTGTCGCGGCCGATCACTTGCACATCGTCCGGATGCAGGTAATAAGGGTCCGCTTTTGCTTTTTCGCGGTGTTCGCTGCGTTTCAGCAGGTTGTCTTTGTCAATCTTGTATACCATCGTGTCGATCTTCGGCGTCTGATCTGTGCGCAGCTCCTCCCTTTGTTTTGGGAAGAGGGCGTTACGGATATAATAGCCCGGCTGATCGAAATCCCGTTCTGAGCCGAAGCCCATCATTCTGCTTTTATACTTTCCCGACATGACCGTCTGTTCATATTCTCTCCGGGAAAACGGCTGTTCTTCGTTATCATTGCTGAATAAATACTGCCGCAGCTCAGGTCCGATTTTTTCAAATATATAGCGCAGTTTTCCCGCTGCGGGATAATTGCGCAGCACTGAATGTTCTTCCTGCTTTTCGTCTCTTATGTAAATCCAGAGAAACAATGCGGCGGGAACTAAAATAATAAAAATCAATATACAAATCAGTACGATAATGGCTTGTTCCATTGAGATCAGACTCCTTGCCTTTTTTCTCTTTGACATTCCACATTTTGTCTGTTTTCAAACATAGCCGTTTCCCGTCCGGCGGAGCGCAATCTTTTTTTGTGAATCAGGTGAATGACGTCTTTTTCCGTTTTTCCGGGCCAAACGAATTTGTTATAATGTTTAAATGGCAAGAAACGAATGGAGGAACGAAAACGCATGTACGATGTTAACGAGTGGAAGCATGTTTTTAAACTCGATCCGAATAAAGATTTACCGGATGAACAGCTGGAACGGCTTTGTGAATCAGGGACTGACGCCATTGTGATCGGAGGAAGCGACAATATCACCGAGGACAATGTGCTGAGACTGATGTCAAAGGTGCGGCGGTTTTTAGTGCCGTGCGTACTTGAGGTGTCGACGATTGATTCCATTGTGCCCGGGTTTGATCTTTATTTCATTCCGAGTGTGCTCAACAGCAAAAAGGCGGACTGGATTGTCGGCATGCATCATCAGGCGATGAAAGAATACGGAGAGCTCATGTCAATGGAGGAAATCGTGACGGAGGGCTACTGCATCGTCAACCCTGATTGTAAGGCGGCCGCTTTGACGGAGGCGGATACACATATAGAAACAGAAGATATTCTCGCCTATGCGCGGGTCGCGGAACATTTGCTTCATCTCCCGATTTTTTATCTGGAATACAGCGGGATGCTGGCGGACATAGAAACGGTGGAGAAAACGAAGGCTGTGCTGGACAAGTCCGTTCTGTTTTACGGAGGCGGCATTAAAGACGCGGAAACGGCGGAACGGTTCGGCCGTCATGCCGATGTCATCGTTGTTGGAAATGCCGTATATGAAGATTTTGATCAGGCGCTCAAAACGGTGGCGGCTGTAAAGACAAAGTAGCCAAGCGGACGAAATTGATTTATGATAGAACATATGTTTGATAGGCGGTGAACGGATATGAATTACATTAGCAATCAATTATTAAGCGGATTAAATCCCGTTCAGCAGGAAGCGGTCAAGACGACGGACGGTCCGCTGCTTCTGATGGCGGGCGCGGGAAGCGGAAAAACACGTGTGCTGACGCACAGAATCGCATACTTAATGGCGGAAAAACACGTGGCGCCATGGAACATTCTGGCGATTACATTTACAAATAAAGCCGCCAGAGAAATGAAGGAGCGGGTGGAGAGCATTCTCGGACCCGGCGCGGATGAAATCTGGATTTCCACCTTCCACAGCATGTGCGTGCGGATTCTGCGCAGGGATATTGACAGAATCGGCATCAACCGAAACTTCTCCATTCTTGATACGGCTGATCAGCTTTCCGTTATTAAAGGGATTTTGAAAGAGCGGAATATCGATCCGAAAAAGTTTGATCCGAGAAGTATTTTAGGCTCCATCAGCAGCGCAAAAAACGAGCTGATCGAACCTGAGGAATTCGCAAAAACGGCCGGCGGCTACTACGATCAGGTCACGAGTGACGTGTATACCGATTATCAGAAAAAACTGCTGAAAAACCAATCGCTCGATTTTGATGATTTAATCATGACGACGATTAAGCTTTTTGAGCGTGTGCCGGAAGTGCTTGAGTTTTATCAGCGCAAATTTCAGTACATTCACGTAGACGAGTATCAGGATACGAACAGGGCGCAATACCTCCTTGTGAAGCAGCTTGCGGCCCGTCTTGAAAATATCTGCGTCGTCGGTGACTCCGACCAGTCCATTTACAGATGGCGCGGGGCGGATATCGCGAATATCCTTTCCTTTGAAAAAGATTACCCGAGCGCAAACGTGATTCTGCTCGAGCAAAACTACCGCTCAACAAAGCGGATTCTGCAGGCGGCTAACGAAGTGATCAAAAACAACTCAAACCGCAAGCCGAAAAACCTGTGGACGGAAAATGACGAAGGCATCAAGCTTTCTTATTACAGCGGCGACAATGAATTCGGCGAAGGCCAATTCGTCGCGGGCAAAATTTATGAGCTGCACAGCTCGGGCCGGCGGAAGCTTTCCGATATCGCAATTTTATACCGGACAAACGCCCAGTCGCGCGTCATTGAGGAAACCCTTTTAAAATCCGGTCTGAACTACAATATCGTCGGCGGAACCAAGTTCTACGACAGGAAAGAAATTAAAGACATTCTTGCATACCTGCGCCTTGTGTCAAACCCGGACGATGACATCAGTTTTACGCGGATCGTCAATGTGCCGAAGCGTGGCGTCGGCGCCACTTCGCTAGAAAAAATCGCGTCATATGCGGCGATGAACGGAATGTCAATGTTCCAGGCGATCAAACAGGTTGATTTCATCGGCGTCAGCGCAAAAGCGGCAAACGCGCTTGACGGCTTTGGCGCGATGATTGAAAATCTGACGAACATGCAGGATTACCTGTCCATTACGGAACTCACGGAAGAAATTCTCGAGAAAACGGAATACAGAGAAATGCTGAAGGCCGAAAAATCAATCGAAGCCCAAAGCCGCCTTGAAAATATCGACGAGTTTCTTTCCGTGACGAAAAACTTCGAACAAAAAAGCGAAGACAAGTCTCTCGTCGCGTTTCTGACCGATCTGGCGCTGATCGCGGATATTGACCAGCTCGACCAGAAGGAAGAAGAAGCAGGCGGAAAGGATGCCGTCACTTTAATGACACTGCACGCCGCTAAGGGGCTTGAATTTCCAGTCGTGTTCTTAATGGGCATGGAAGAAGGCGTGTTCCCGCACAGCCGCTCCCTGATGGAAGAAGCCGAGATGGAAGAAGAACGCAGGCTCGCATATGTAGGCATTACGAGGGCGGAAGAAGAACTGTATTTAACGAATGCCAAAATGCGAACCTTATTCGGCCGCACCAATATGAATCCGGAATCCCGCTTTATCAGGGAAATACCTGGCGATTTATTGGAGAACCTAAATGAGAAGAAAACACCTCGCATGCAGCCGGGAAGAAAAGTGCAGCCGAAACGCGGGCCCGTATCCCGTCCCGTTTCCTATGCGAACAAAACAGGCGGCGACTCGCTCAGCTGGGCGGTCGGCGATAAAGCGGGCCATAAAAAATGGGGCACCGGAACGGTTGTCAGCGTAAAAGGAGAAGGCGAAAGCACCGAGCTTGATATCGCATTCCCGAGCCCAGTCGGCGTGAAGCGTCTGCTTGCCGCTTTTGCGCCGATTGAAAAGCAGTAACCTGAAGAGGAAAGGAAGAACATGATGGACAAAGAAACAGCGAAACACCGGGCAGAAGAATTGCGCCGCACCATCGATCAGTACAGTTATGAATATTACACCTTAGATGAACCGAGCGTGCCGGATTCCGAGTACGACAGACTGATGCAGGAGCTGATTGCCATAGAGGAAGAGCACCCGGAACTCAGAACGCCTGATTCGCCCACACAGCGGGTCGGGGGAGCGGTGCTTGAATCTTTTCAAAAGGTGCAGCACGGCACGCCGATGCTCAGTCTCGGCAACGCATTTAACGATGATGATCTCCGCGATTTTGACCGCCGCGTCCGTCAGGCTGTCGGTGACGGCGTCGCTTACAATGTGGAGCTGAAAATAGACGGTCTTGCTGTTTCTCTCCGTTATGAAGACGGCTATTTCGTCAGAGGCGCGACAAGAGGAGACGGAACGACGGGCGAAGATATCACCGAAAACTTAAAAACGATCCGCAACATTCCGCTGAAAATGAAACGTAATCTTTCCATAGAAGTGCGCGGAGAGGCGTACATGCCGAAACAGTCATTTGAAGCGCTCAATGAGGAAAGGCTGAAACATGAAGAGGAGCCGTTCGCCAATCCCCGGAACGCGGCTGCGGGCTCACTCAGACAGCTCGATCCGAAAATTGCAGCGAAACGAAATCTTGACATCTTCGTCTACAGTATAGCGGAGCTTGACGAGATGGGTGTGGAAACACAGAGTCAGGGCCTGGATTTTCTGGATGAGCTCGGTTTTAAAACAAACCAGGAACGGAAAAAATGCGACACGATAGATGAAGTCATTGAAATGATCGAAGAGCTGCAGGCGAAGCGGGCCGATCTCCCTTATGAAATTGACGGAATCGTCATCAAAGTCGATTCGCTCGACCAGCAGGAAGAACTCGGGTATACGGCAAAAAGCCCGCGCTGGGCGATTGCTTACAAATTCCCGGCTGAAGAGGTCGTGACAAAACTGCTCGATATCGAACTGAATGTTGGAAGAACGGGCGTTATTACGCCGACCGCCGTTCTGGAACCGGTAAAAGTCGCGGGAACGACGGTCTCAAGAGCATCCCTTCATAACGAAGATTTAATTAAAGAGAAGGATATCCGCATTCTCGATAAAGTGGTCGTCAAAAAAGCGGGCGACATCATCCCTGAGGTCGTCAATGTCTTAATTGAACAGCGGACCGGGGAAGAAAAAGAATTCAATATGCCGACCAGCTGCCCTGAGTGCGAAAGCGAACTTGTCCGCATTGAAGGGGAAGTCGCGCTGCGCTGCATCAATCCGGAATGTCCGGCGCAGATCAGAGAAGGCCTGATTCACTTTGTCTCACGCAACGCGATGAATATTGACGGACTCGGAGAACGTGTCATCACACAGCTTTTCCGTGAACATCTCGTCCGTAATGTCGCTGATTTGTATAAGCTGACGAAAGAACAGGTCATCCGGCTTGAGCGGATGGGGGAAAAATCAACTGACAATCTGATCAGCTCCATCCAAAAGTCGAAAGAGAATTCGCTGGAACGCCTGCTGTTCGGTCTCGGTATCCGTTTTATCGGCTCAAAAGCGGCCAAAACACTGGCCATGCATTTTGAAAGCCTGGAAAATCTGAAACAAGCCACGGAAGAAGAGCTGCTTGCGGTAGATGAAATCGGCGAAAAGATGGCCGATGCCGTTATCACCTATTTCCGCAAAGAGGAAATGCTTGAGCTTTTGAATGAACTTGAGGAACTCGGTGTGAACACACTCTACAAAGGCCCGAAAAAAGTAAAAGCGGAGGACAGCGACTCTTATTTTGCCGGTAAAACCATCGTGTTAACCGGAAAGCTTGAAGAGCTGTCCAGAAATGAAGCCAAGGCGCAGATTGAAGCGCTCGGCGGAAAGCTGACGGGATCTGTCAGCAAAAAAACAGACTTGCTGATTGCCGGAGAAGCGGCCGGAAGCAAGCTGACAAAAGCGCAGGAGTTAAACATTGAAGTATGGAATGAAGCACAGCTATTGGGAGAGCTAAAGAAATAAGAGGAGTGTTTTCTATTGAAAAAGATGTTGGCATTGGCGGCGACGGCAACGGCGGCAGTACTCATGCTGTCGGCCTGTTCGCCGAGTTTCGGGGGAAAAAAAGAGGAAGAGATCACGCAGAAAACGGCAAAGTCTTCTGAAAAAGCGATCATACCGAAATATAATATCTCTGATTCCTACTATAAAATGGTGCTCCCGTTTAAGGCCGGAAAAGCGCGCGGCCTGACTGCGGACCGGCTGAACACGAGGCTGGACATCGATGAATTCGAGACGGGGCTGATGCGGCTCGCTCAAGACACGTTCCCGACGGATGACTATTTGTATCAGGAAGGCCAGTATTTAGATGAGGACACGGTACTCAGCTGGCTTGACCGCAAAAAAGAGGGCAGTGATCTGAAAAAGGCGAAAAAGGCAGACGCCAATTTCCAGAATCTCGGCTTAAACCCGGTGCTGCCAAGCTCGGGATCAGCAAAAGAGAAAAACGAAAACAGCCCGATTTACTTAGCGTCCATGCTTGAGCAGGATTACTTAGTAAGAAAAGATAAAAATTCCATCCAGCTTGGCGGTGTCATGATCGGTCTCGCTCTCAACTCTGTATACTATTACCGCGAAAACACAGGTGATCCGCAGCAGGAAGTGGAGCTCAGCGACAAAACGATCCGCAGCCACGGTGAAGAAATCGCACAGGAAGTCGTTAACCGCCTTCGGAAAATGGATAACCTGAAAAATGTGCCGATTACCGTCGCCCTTTATAAACAAGCGCCGAAAACATCAATCGTACCGGGGAATTACATTGCGAAAACAGAAGTCAAGGCCGGCTCATCCACCATTTCAAACTGGGATGATGTCAAAGAAAAGTACGTCTTCTATCCGGCGGATACAGACACGGCAAAGAAATACCCTGATGATTCCGAAGTGTTTAAACGCTTCAAAAACGCCATCGACAGCTACTTCCCGAATTACACCGGAGTTGTCGGAACAGCAATGTACGAAAACGATGAAATGAGAAAAATGAAGATTGAAATCCCGATGCAATTTTACGGGAAAAGCGAAGTCATCGCCTTCACCCAATACTTAACAGGTGAGCTGATGGATTATTATTCAAAAGGCTCAGTTGATGTCGAAATTAACATTACCTCGTCTGACGGGCAGGAAGCGCTGATCGTCCGCAATGCGGGTGACAAAGAACCGACCGTCCATATTTACGATTAACCAAGATGCCCTTGTTCATTTCTGTATGAGCAAGGGTTTTTTAGTGTGAATATCGTTGGAGAGAGGAATGAGGTATGTTAAGATATTTGTATAATTAGGAATTAACAGGAAAACATATTTCATTTCTAAGCGGATGTTACGAATCTGCTGTGAAAAAAGAAGGGCAGGAATGTTGATGAATGACATTTGCTGAGTACACACACCGCCTACAAATGTTATGAAAAGGGTGAATCAGCATGCATAAAGATATTAAAGCGATTTTTGAGGAAGATAAGGTGCTGGCTGAAGCCGGTGAAATATACGGATTTACCAAGTTTCAATTTATTGCGGACGCAGAGAACTACGTATATGAAATTGTGAAAGATAACGAACCGTATATCTTAAAAATTACGCATACGATCAGAAGAACGCCGGAATATATTCTCGGAGAAATGGAATGGCTTCATCATCTGGCAAAGGGAGGGCTTTCAGTAGCAAAGCCGATTCCTTCATTAAATGGCAAAGATGTCGAAGAAGTGCCGGACGGAAAAGGCGGAGCGTTTTTATTAAGAGTCTATGAAAAAGCGCCCGGACGCAAAGTGGAGGAATCAGACTGGAACGGAACTCTGTTTTACCAGCTTGGAAAGTACACGGGGAACATGCACCGGCTGACGAAAAGCTACCGTCTGAGCGATCCGGCATATAAAAGGCAGGAATGGGATGAAGAGGAGCAGCTGAAGCTGAGAAAATACGTGCCCGCAGATCAGCATCTCGTATTTGAGCGGGCGGATGCTCTAATGGAAAAACTGCGCCGTTTGCCGAAGAATCCTGAAAACTACGGCCTTGTGCACGCCGATCTGCATCATGGCAATTTTAATTGGGACAACGGAAAAATCACTGCATTTGATTTTGATGATATCGGCTACAATTGGTTTGTGAATGATATCAGTATTCTGCTGTACAACATGTTGTGGTATCCGGTCATCCCGTATGAAGACAAGGCCGCGTTTACGGGTGAATTCATGACTCACTTTATGAAAGGCTACAGGGAAGAAAATGACCTTGATTCCGCATGGTTTGAACACATCCCGGATTTCCTCCGGCTGCGCCATATGCTGATCTACGGATTATTGCATCAGGCGTTTGACCTCAATTCACTCGGGGACGAGGAACTCGGGATGCTGAAAGCCTTCAGGCGCGATATCGAAAATGAAACACCGATTACGGAGTATCAATTTTCTGCATTCGTATAAATAGAAAAACGCCGGCTGAATCCAGCCCGGCGTTTTTTATAACGTATCACATTTCACTCCGACGACGCCCTGAATTTCTTTAATATCATAATAGACGTCAGTGGTGTAGCGGTTTTTATGAACACTGACTTTCACTTCCATAATCGGAAATTCTTTTTCACCCAGGTCATCAATCCGGACGGAGTGAATGCGGAGCTGTTTGCTTTTCATTTCCTTTAAAATCTCGGTCATTTTGTCTTTATCGGAAAGAGACATTCTCACGCGGATATCCTTTTCCTTCAAGCGGTTGGGACCGATTTTTCTGATCAGCCACGGAAGAAATTCGACACTGATCAGGATAAACAAGAGGCTTGCGAACGCCTCTTTATAAAAGCCGGCGCCTGTAGCCAGACCCAGCCCGGCCGCGCCCCAGATGATAGCCGATGTCGTCAGGCCGGATATGACGTCATTGCTTTTACGCAGGATCACGCCCGCGCCGATAAAACCGACGCCGGAAATGATTTGGGCGGGAAGGCGGAGCGGATCCATCATGATACGGTAATATTTCGGGAAATGATATGCCGCATTAATGCTGACGATCGTCAGCATACAGGAGCTGACGGCGATGACGATACAGGTTTTCAGTCCGAGCGGTTTGTTTTTCAGTTCGCGTTCAAGACCGATGATCATGCCGATCAGCGTGGCAATGCCCAGCTTTAATAAAATGTCTGGTTCGATAGGCCAGCTCAATTTGCACAGCACCTCCGCAATTTTTCTTATAATAAATTGATATGATTTTCTCACAGTATTTATAGCAGGACAAGTGCGGAAGAAAAAAGCCGTCAGGGATAAAATCTGACGGCTTTTTGTCTATTTCTTGTTTTTCAAAAGAGCTTCCATCCGGCTGAACAGCTGATAAGAAGCATCGGCCGGTTTTTTGGTCAGCAGGCTGACGGCAATACCGGCAATCAGACTGAGGAAGAACCCCGGAATGATTTCGTATACGCCGGTTGAAGCGGCAAGCCCTGTCGTAATCCAGATTAAAACGGCCGCGGCCCCGGTAATCATCGCCGCAAGCGCTCCCCATTCATTCATCCGTTTCCAGTACAGACTGAGCAAGAGCGCCGGGCCGATAGCCGAACCGAAGCCTGCCCACGCATACCCGACCAGATCAAGAATGGTGCTGTTCGGATTCATGGATAGCAGGATGGCAATAACGGCTACGATCAATACTGACAGGCGTCCGGTCATGACCAATTCTTTATCGCTCGCTTCCCGTCTGAAAAAGGCGCGGTATAAATCTTCCGTAATGGCGCTTGCCGTTACGAGAAGCTGTGAGGAAATGGAACTCATGATCGCCGCTAAAATCGCGGACAGCAAGAAGCCCGTAATCAGCGGATGGAACAAGATTTTAGAAAAAATAATGAAAATCGTTTCCGGATCTTTTACGGAGACCCCGAAGTGATGAGAATACGCAACCCCGATAATCCCGGTCAGCAATGAGCCGACAACTGAAATAAACATCCAGCTCATCCCGATTCTGCGGGCGGGTTTTAAATCTTTCACTTCTTTAATCGCCATAAATCGTACGATGATATGAGGCTGGCCGTAATAGCCGAGTCCCCATGCCAAATAAGAAATAATGCTAATGACGCTCGCGCCTTTAAAGATATCCAATAGTTTCGGGTTAACGGCGTTGATCGAATCAATCGTCGTTGAAACGCTCCCGAGCTGGGTAAAAGCAACGATCGGCACAAGCACTAATGCCGCAAACATGATCGCTCCCTGTACAAAGTCAGTCAGACTGACAGCGAGGAAACCGCCAAACAGCGTATAAAGCACAACTACACCCGCCGTTAAAAACAAACCGAATTTGTAGTCGGCGCCGAATGCCGATTCAAATAACCTGCCTCCGGATACCATCCCGGACGATGTGTACAGTGTGAAAAAGATCATAATAATCACGGCGGAAACAATTTTCAGCAATGATGACGAGTGGCGGAACCGTTTATCGAAAAAATCGGGAATCGTAATCGCATCATCCGCAACTTCCGTGTAAGCGCGCAGCCTCGGAGCAAGCAGCAGATAATTTGAATACGCGCCGATCGTCAAACCGAGCGCCAGCCATAAGGTCGATAACCCCGTTGCGAACATTGCGCCGGGAACTCCCATCAGCATCCATGCGCTCATATCCGCCGCACCTGCGGACAGCGCCGTTACGAACGGACCGAGTCCTCTTCCGCCCAGCATGTAATCATTAATATTCGTTGTCTTTCTGAATGCGTACCAGCCGATTAACAGCATGGCGGCAAAGTAAATGCCAAGAGATATAATTAATTCAATACTCACGTTTTTGGACCCTCTCTTCTAACATGTAAATGTTGCATCACCTCTGTAGATTAGTAGTGCCGGAATATGTGCCGGCGATCCAGCCTGCCTTTAGTCATCTTTCGATGGGGATCGCATGATTTAGTGCCGGCTATGGTTACTAAACCTAACAAAGTATCCCCGATCAATCAACTCTCGAAACCTGGCCCGCTCAAGGAAAAAATCCCCGCCAACCTAGAACAGCTTAAAGATGAAAACGCTACCAATAAATTATAAAAGTAAAAATTTTCTGACATATAATTCGTTTCTCTTTCTCCCCGATTTAGGATAAAATAGAGAGGGTTTCATCATGCCTCAGAAGGCGGCGTTTTGTTGCTTTAGAGGGCTCGTTTTTGATATGATCAGTATTATATGACGAAACGGAGAATTATGCGGAGGTGGATCTTATGTCACGAATTTCTATAGAAGAAGTAAAGCATGTCGCTCATTTGGCGAGACTCGCCATTACGGATGAAGAAGCTGAAATGTTCACAGAACAGCTTGACAGCATCATCTCGTTTGCCGAGGAGCTTAATGAAGTGGACACGGATAACGTGGAACCGACAACACACGTGCTGAAAATGAAAAACGTAATGAGAGAAGATGAAGCGGGTAAAGGCCTTCCGGTCGAGGATGTCATGAAAAATGCTCCCGATCATAAAGACGGCTATGTCCGTGTGCCATCTATTCTGGATTAAAGGAGGGAGACAGTATGTCATTATTTGATCACAAAATCACAGAACTGAAACAAATGATACATAAAAAAGAAATCAAGATTTCCGATCTTGTTGATGAATCTTACAAACGGATCGCATCCGTGGATGATAAGGTGCAGGCGTTTTTACAGCTTGATGAAGAAAGAGCCCGCGCTTACGCGAAAGAACTTGACGAAGCGGTTGACGGACGGTCTGAACACGGTCTTCTCTTCGGAATGCCGATCGGCGTCAAAGACAACATCGTGACCAAAGGGCTTCGCACAACATGCTCAAGCAAAATCCTCGAAAACTTCGATCCGATTTACGATGCGACGGTTGTGGAACGCCTTCAAGCCGCTGAAGCCGTCACAATCGGAAAGCTGAATATGGACGAGTTCGCGATGGGTTCTTCTACTGAAAACTCCGCGTACAAAGCGACGAAAAACCCTTGGAATCTCGATACGGTTCCCGGCGGATCAAGCGGCGGTTCCGCAGCTGCGGTTGCAGCCGGAGAAGTGCCGTTTTCACTCGGATCTGATACGGGCGGCTCCATCCGTCAGCCGGCTTCTTTCTGCGGCGTCGTCGGATTAAAGCCTACATACGGACGCGTGTCACGTTACGGTTTGGTCGCTTTTGCGTCTTCACTTGACCAGATCGGACCGATCACAAGAAACGTAGAAGATAACGCATTCCTGCTTCAGGCGATTTCAGGCCCGGACAAAATGGACTCTACGAGCGCCAATGTCGAAGTGCCGGACTTTCTTTCTTCATTAACTGGCGATATTAAAGGCTTAAAAATCGCCGTGCCGAAAGAATATCTCGGAGAAGGCGTCGGCAAAGAAGCGAAAGAATCGGTTTTAGCCGCTTTAAAAGTGCTTGAAGACCTCGGAGCGACATGGGAAGAAGTATCTCTGCCGCACAGCAAATACGCGCTTGCGACGTATTATCTGCTGTCTTCTTCCGAAGCGTCTGCAAACCTTGCGCGTTTTGACGGCATCCGCTACGGCTACCGCTCAGACAATGCGGACAACCTGATCGACCTTTATAAACAGACACGCTCAGAAGGCTTCGGCAACGAAGTGAAGCGCCGCATCATGCTCGGCACCTTCGCGCTCAGCTCCGGCTACTATGACGCGTATTACAAAAAAGCGCAAAAAGTGCGCACGCTTATTAAAAAAGATTTTGAAGACGTATTTGAGAAATACGATGTCATCGTCGGACCGACAACGCCGACACCGGCATTCAAAATCGGCGAAAAAACCAGCGATCCGCTCACAATGTACGCCAACGATATTTTAACGATCCCTGTCAACCTCGCGGGTGTGCCGGGAATCAGCGTGCCGTGCGGATTTGCGGACGGACTGCCGCTCGGACTGCAAATCATCGGAAAACACTTCGATGAAGGCACTGTATACCGCGTCGCTCATGCTTTTGAGCAGGCAACAGATCATCATAAAGCGAAACCTGAACTGTAAGGGGTGAAATGAAGTGAACTTTGAAACGGTAATCGGACTTGAAGTCCATGTGGAATTAAAAACAAAATCTAAAATTTTCTCAAGCTCACCGACGCCATTCGGCGCGGAAGCGAATACCCAAACAAGCGTCATCGACCTCGGCTATCCCGGCGTGCTGCCCGTTTTGAACAAAGAAGCGGTCGAATTCGCGATGAAAGCCGCAATGGCTTTGAACTGTGAAATCGCAACGGATACGAAGTTTGACCGGAAAAACTATTTCTACCCGGACAACCCGAAGGCATATCAAATTTCTCAATTTGACAAGCCGATCGGCGAAAACGGCTGGATTGAAATCGAAGTCGGCGGAAAAACGAAAAAAATCGGCATTACCCGTCTTCACCTTGAAGAAGATGCGGGAAAACTGACGCATACGGGCGACGGCTATTCCCTCGTTGACTTCAACCGCCAGGGCACGCCGCTTGTCGAGATTGTATCTGAGCCGGATATCCGCACACCTGAGGAAGCTTACGCATATCTCGAAAAGCTGAAATCAATTATCCAATACACAGGTGTTTCCGACTGTAAAATGGAAGAAGGTTCACTGCGCTGTGACGCCAACATTTCCCTCCGTCCGATCGGCCAGGAGAAATTCGGCACAAAAACGGAGCTGAAAAACCTGAACTCCTTCGCGTTCGTGCAAAAAGGACTTGAGCATGAAGAGAAACGCCAAGAGCAGGTGCTTCTGTCAGGCGGAGTCATTCAGCAGGAGACGCGCCGCTACGATGAAGCGACGAAAAAAACCATTTTGATGCGTGTCAAAGAAGGTTCGGACGACTATCGTTATTTCCCTGAGCCTGACCTTGTCGAGCTCTGCATTGATGACGAATGGAAAGAACGCGTAAGAGCAACCATTCCTGAGCTTCCGGACGAGCGCCGCAAGCGTTATATCGAAGAGCTCGGTCTGCCGGCTTATGACGCAATGGTTCTGACGCTGACGAAAGAAATGGCTGATTTCTTCGAAGAAACGGTCAATAAAGGCGCGGAAGCCAAGCAGGCATCAAACTGGCTGATGGGTGAAGTGTCAGCTTACCTGAATGCCGAACAAAAAGAGCTTGAGGATGTCGCACTGACTCCTGAAGGCCTTGCCGGCATGATTAAGCTGATTGAAAAAGGAACCATCTCGTCCAAAATCGCGAAGAAAGTCTTTAAAGAATTAATTGAAAAAGGCGGCGACGCAGAAAAAATCGTTAAAGAAAAAGGCCTCGTGCAGATTTCTGACGAAAGCGTGCTTCTGAAGCTGGTAACAGATGCGCTTGACAGCAACCCGCAGTCAATTGAAGACTTCAAAAACGGAAAAGACCGCGCGATCGGCTTCCTTGTCGGGCAGATTATGAAAGCCTCAAAAGGACAGGCCAACCCGCCGATGGTCAACAAGATCTTACTTGAAGAAATCAAAAAACGATAAAAAAAGCAGCCGCCTGAAAGGGCGCTGCTGATACGGAGACCGGTAAGCGCCGGTCTCTTTTTTTATAAGCTGAAATAGGTTTCAATGGAAGACCGCAGCGTTTCAATCTGCTCATTTCCGCTGCCTGCCAAGTTGGACAGCATTCCTTTAATAATCGGTTTTCGCGGCTCTTCCTTTGCGTATTCCTCTTCAATGACTTCAAGCGATACGAGGACGTCCTCAGGCAGCCCCTGCTGTGCTTTTATCTTTTGAATATCCGCAAGCAGCCTTTCTCTGTCCGCCGCCGGCTGAGTGAAGATATCCTCAGGCAGCAGCGGATCGGGATTGTCTCTTATCAGTCCCATAATCAGGTCATCGATTCTGGCAATCAGAAAGGCCGCCACGTTTTCCGTCCGGAATGCCGTATGTTCATTAAAAATCAAGAAATGAATATAGGAGCTCACTATTCCTTGCGCCATAACGGACGCATCCGCTATAAACGGTATGACGGCATCTCCGTAAACGGAGAGCAACGCATCCCGATACAGCATGTTAAATTGAATATTGGCCTCATGAAAATACTGTTTGACCTTTTGATTTTCAGGAATGACCTTTTCGCTCAGCAAGAGAATGATAAAATCCTTGTGCTCCATAAATTCCTGGAATTGATAAGCGATTTGTTTTCGGAATACGTCCTTAGGCGGTTTATGCTGATGTTCTGTTTTGATTTTCTTTATTTCTTCCATAGACATGCCGATGTAATACTCACATGCTGAGAGCAAAAGGTCTTCTTTTGATTTAAAATGAAGATAGAAGGCCCCTTTTGAAATTCCGCATTCACCGGCGATTTCCTGAATGGTTGTTGAAGAAAACCCTTTTTTGGCAAATAAATGGATGCCTGTTTTTATGATTTTCTCTTTTTTTTCGTTCATGACGTGCTTCCCCTTAATCCTGAAAAATTTAGAAAAATTTACTGCCTTATTAGTTGACGATGTTGAGTTATACCGTTTAGTATTATATAGAATGACCAGTCAGTCAATAAAAATTAACGGAGGACATGATGAACCACATTATTAACTTTGTACTGAAGAACAAATTCGCAGTTTGGCTGATGACGATTATCGTTACTGTAGCAGGGCTGTATGCCGGTATGAATATGAAGCAGGAATCCATACCGGACGTCAACATGCCTTACCTCTCAGTAAATACGACTTATCCCGGAGCTGCTCCGAGTCAAGTTGCGGATGACGTGACAAAACCGATCGAGCAGGCGGTGCAGAATTTAGAAGGAGTGAGCGTCGTAACGTCCACATCCTCTGAAAACGTCTCATCGGTTATGATTGAATATGATTACAACAAGGATATGGACAAGGCGAAAACCGAAGTCGCTGAAGCGCTGGACAGTGTCAGCCTTCCTGATGACGCGAAAAAACCTGACATTTCCCGTTACAGCCTCAACTCTTTCCCGATTTTGACGCTCAGTGTGACAAGCGGCAAAAGCTCGCTTGAAGATCTGACCAAAAATGTGGAAAACACTCTCGTTCCTAAGCTTGAAGGCATTCAGGGCGTTGCGTCCGTGCAAGTTTCCGGACAGCAGGAAGAGCAGGTGGAATTCTCTTTCAAAGACAAAAAAATGAAAGAGTACGGACTTGATGAAGATACCGTCAAGAAAGTGATCCAAGGCTCTGACGTCAATACGCCGCTTGGATTGTACACATTCGGCAACAAAGAAAAATCAGTTGTCGTTAACGGAAATATTACGTCAATTAAAGATCTGAAAGAGATGAGAATTCCGGTCACATCTTCTTCTGCCGCTCAAGGTCAAGCGGGCGGAACCGGTGCGGCATCTGCGGCGGACGCTCAGGCTATGCAGCAGGCACAGCAAAGCGCGTCAGCAGGGGTGCCGACAGTCAAGCTTTCTGACATTGCCGACATTAAAGATGTGAAAAAAGCTGAATCCATTTCCCGCACGAACGGAAAGGACAGTATCGGAATTAATATCGTAAAAGCCAATGACGCCAACACGGTAGAAGTGGCCGATGCGATTAAAGATGAACTGAATCAATACAAAAAAGACCACAAAGGGTTCAAGTACAGCTCGACTCTTGATATGGCAGAGCCGATTACAGAGTCAGTGGATACGATGTTAAGCAAAGCGATTTTCGGCGCGATTTTTGCGGTCGTGATCATTCTCTTATTCTTAAGAGATATTAAATCAACGATGATTTCTATCGTTTCCATCCCGCTGTCACTGCTGATTGCGCTTCTTGTGCTGAATCAGCTTGATGTCACATTGAACATAATGACGCTCGGTGCGATGACGGTCGCCATCGGACGGGTAGTCGACGACTCGATTGTCGTGATCGAAAACATTTACCGCCGCATGAGGCTGAAAGATGAACCTTTACGCGGGAAGCAATTGGTGCGTGAAGCGACGAAAGAAATGTTTAAACCGATCATGTCATCAACGATCGTAACCATTGCCGTATTCCTGCCGCTTGCCATGGTCGGCGGACAGATCGGCGAACTGTTTATGCCGTTTGCATTAACAATCGTCTTCGCGCTTGCCGCATCACTGTTGATTTCGATCACACTGGTGCCGATGCTAGCGCACAGCTTATTCAGAAAATCGCTCACAGGCGCACCTGTTAAAGCGAAAGAGCATAAGCCGGGCAGATTGGCCAATTTCTATAAAAAAGTGCTGAATTGGTCATTAAGACATAAATGGATTACATCTATCATCGCGGTTCTGATGCTTGTCGGCAGTTTGTTCCTCGTACCTCTGATCGGCGCGAGCTACCTGCCAGCGCAAGCGGACAAAACGATGCAGCTCACATACACGCCTGAACCGGGCGAAACGAAAAGCGAAGCTGAAAAAGCTGCGCAAAAAGCGGAAGACATGCTGCTTAAACGCAAACATGTCGATACCGTTCAGTATTCTTTAGGCTCGCAAAGTCCGCTCGGCGGAAGTTCAAACGGCGCATTGTTCTACGTGAAATACGAGGATGACACGCCTGATTTTGACAAAGAAAAAGACAATGTCTTAAAAGAAATCAAAAAAACATCCAGCCGCGGCGAATGGAAATCACAAAATTTCAGTTCGTCAGGCAACAACAACGAATTAACGTACTATGTGTACGGAGATTCAGAGTCTGATATTAAAGGCACGGTCAAAGACATCGAAGGCATTATGAAAAAGCAGAAGGATCTGAAAGACATCAACTCAGGCCTTTCCAGCACATATGATGAGTACACGTTCGTCGCGGACCAGGAGAAACTCAGCAAGCAGGGTCTGACGGCTTCGCAAATCTCCCAAGCCCTGATGTCCCAAACATCACAGTCTCCTTTGACAACGGTGAAAAAAGACGGCAAAGAGCTTGACGTCAACATCAAAACAGAAAAAGATCAGTATAAGAGTGTAAAAGAATTAGAGGATAAAACCATCACATCGCCTGCAGGTCAAGAAGTAAAAATCGGCGATGTGGCGAAAGTGAAAAACGGCACGACATCCGATACCATTTCCAAACGCGACGGCAAAGTGTATGCTGACGTAACGGCAACCGTCACTTCTGACAACGTCACGAAGGTGTCATCAGCCGTTCAAAAGAAAGTTGACAAACTGGATAAACCGGACAATGTCTCCATTGATACCGGCGGTGTATCAGCGGATATTGCTGATTCCTTTACGAAACTCGGCTTAGCGATGCTTGCCGCAATCGCTATCGTATACCTCGTTCTTGTGATCACGTTCGGCGGAGCATTAGCGCCGTTTGCGATTCTGTTCTCGCTTCCGTTTACAGTCATCGGCGCATTAGCCGGACTGTATGTATCCGGAGAGACGATCAGTCTGAACGCCATGATCGGTATGCTGATGTTGATCGGAATCGTCGTCACAAACGCGATTGTCTTAATTGACCGCGTCATCCATAAAGAAGCGGAAGGCCTATCGACGAGAGAAGCGCTCCTGGAAGCCGGCTCTACGAGATTGCGTCCGATTCTGATGACGGCGATCGCGACAATCGGCGCCCTGCTTCCATTGGCATTGGGCTTCGAAGGCGGCAGCCAGGTCATTTCTAAAGGACTCGGTGTCACCGTTATCGGCGGTTTAATCAGTTCGACTCTGCTGACTCTTCTGATTGTGCCGATCGTATATGAAGCATTAGCGAAATTCCGTAAGAAAAAACCTGGAACGGAAGAAGAGTAAGACAGCGGGCCTTGGCTCCTTAAACGGAGCCGGGGCCTTTTTTCTTCTGGCAATTCCTGTACATATTGTTGCGATTTTCTCAAGTCATAGTATAATTAAAGGTTGTTAGTGTTAATAATGGATCGGATACTCTTAAGTAGGATGATGAGATAATGAAACGTGCACGCATAATATACAATCCGACTTCAGGACGGGAGCTTTTTAAGAAAAATCTTGCCCAGGTCCTGCAAAAATTTGAACAAGCCGGTTATGAAACCTCCACCCATGCCACCACATGCGCGGGGGATGCCACCCACGCCGCAACAGAAGCCGCTTTGCGGGAGTTTGACCTGATTATCGCAGCCGGCGGAGACGGAACGATTAATGAAGTCGTCAACGGCCTCGCGCCGTTAGACAAACGCCCGACACTCGGCATCATTCCGGTCGGCACAACAAATGACTTCGCCAGAGCGCTGGGCATTCCGAGAGAGAATATACTGAATGCCGCTGATACCGTCATTAACGGCGTAGCCCGCCCGATCGACATCGGACAGGTGAACGGTCAGTACTTTATCAACATCGCCGGCGGAGGCCGTCTGACGGAGCTGACGTATGATGTGCCAAGCAAACTGAAAACGATGCTCGGCCAGCTTGCTTATTATTTAAAGGGAATGGAAATGCTGCCTTCACTTCGACCGACAGAAGTCGAGATTGAATATGACGGCAAGCTGTTTCAAGGGGAAATTATGCTGTTTTTAGTGACGCTGACCAACTCGGTCGGCGGATTCGAGAAGCTGGCCCCTGATTCCAGCCTGAATGACGGCATGTTTGATTTAATTATTTTGAAAAAAGCCAATCTCGCGGAATTTATCAGAGTCGCGAGCATGGCGCTCAGAGGCGATCATATTAACGATCAGCACATTATTTACACAAAAGCGAACCGCGTGAAAGTCAATGTATCGGAAAAGATGCAGCTGAACCTGGACGGCGAATACGGCGGCATGCTGCCCGGCGAATTCGTGAATCTGTACCGTCATATTCACGTCATCATGCCGAAGGAGAAAGCGGAACAGCTGGATGACTAATACGCGGACAAAATCCTAAAACAGTATTCGTTTTAGGATTTTGTCATCTTTTCAGCGTGATCGGAAACCTTTGAAGGCTGACATTGAATTTGAAGGTTTGCCAGCACGCTGAAACAAGGCTTTTGGTAAAACGAGAGGTGATTATAGATGAAAATGAAACCCCCGATAGAAAAAAATGAATACTATGACGTGACATTTGAGGATTTGACGCATGAAGGAGCAGGCGTCGCAAAGGTTCAGGGCTTCCCGATCTTCGTGCCGAACGCCCTGCCTGAGGAAAAAGCGCAAATCAAAGTGACACGCGTCAAAAAAGGCTTCGCTTTCGGCCGCTTGATTGAGCTGAAGGAAGAAAGCCCGCACAGAACGGATGCCCCGTGTCCGATCTACAAACAATGCGGCGGCTGCCAGCTTCAGCACATGACCTATGAAGGCCAGCTCTTGTTTAAACAGAAACAAGTCAAAGATGTCTTAGAACGGATCGGCAAGCTGGACCTCTCAAACGTCACCGTGCACCCGACGCTCGGCATGGAAGACCCGTGGAACTACAGAAACAAAGCGCAGGTGCCGGTAGGAGAAAGAGAAGGCGGACTCGTCGCCGGATTCTATCAGCAAAGAAGCCATGACATCATCGACATGAGCGCCTGCCTGATTCAGCAATCCAAAAACGACGAAGCCGTCCAAGCCGTCAAAGACATCTGCGCAGCATACGGTGTCAAAGCCTACAACGAAGAACGCCACAAAGGCTGGCTCCGTCACATCATGGTCAGATACGGCGTCGTCACGGGCGAAATGATGATCGTCTTCATCACAAGAACAGGCGATTTTCCGCACAAAGCGAAGATCATCGAAGACATCACAGCGCAATTCCCGCACGTCAAATCCATCGTGCAGAACATCAATCCAAACAAAACAAACGTGATCTTTGGGGACGAAACAAACGTCATCTGGGGCGAAGAATACATCTACGACCTCATCGGAGACGTCAAATTCGCCATCTCCGCCAGATCGTTCTATCAGGTCAACCCGGAACAGACAAAAGTGCTCTACGACAAAGCGCTTGAGTACGCGGAGCTGCAAGGAGAAGAAACCGTCATCGACGCCTACTGCGGCATCGGAACCATTTCTCTCTTCTTAGCGAAGCAGGCGAAAAAAGTGTACGGCGTCGAAATCGTGCCGGAAGCCATCGGGGATGCGAAACGCAACGCTGAGCTGAATGGCATCACAAACGCGGAATTCGCAGTCGGAGAAGCGGAAACCGTCATTCCGAAATGGTATGAAGAAGGCATCACGGCAGATACGCTAGTCGTCGACCCGCCAAGAAAAGGCTGCGACGAAGCCCTCCTGCGGACGATCATCGACATGAAACCGAAGCGGGTGGTGTACGTGTCCTGTAATCCAGGAACGCTTGCAAGAGACCTGAGGGTGCTTGAGGATGGCGGATATCAGACGCTCGAAGTGCAGCCTGTGGATATGTTCCCGCATACGAATCATGTGGAGTGTGTGGCTGTGCTGGAATTAAGAGAAGGCAACTAACCCTTAGGGATGGTTGCCTTTTTTAATCCGCATTTTTTTTTGCATTCAGGACGAACTCGTGACATGAGAGGAGTGCCAGAAGATGTTTGGTTAACGTCTATAATATAGCTTTCTATACATCTCTTTATTAATATTCACTTTAGAGGGGCAGCTTTTTTAATACACTTTCATATCTTGTTTTTTCTCCTTACTAATCATTACTTTTTCTAAATAACTCTTAAGAAATACATTATCTATCCTATCCGGGATGTAACCCAGACGTTTATTTAATATATTCTCTATGATATACATTTTCTTTGTGTAATATTGGTAATTATCCGTTGCGATTTGAACACTTTCTGATTCATTTCCCTTTTCTGATTCAAGTCGAGATTTATATAGCTGATCATACTTCTGTTTGCGTATTTTTCTTGAGAGCCGCAGTAAATGAAATAATTCAATTGTTGGCAGAGTCATTAGTTCTGGTGTAGACTTATCCAAATCTAATTCAGAAGTATGCTCACGATATTCTATGATTTCACGTTTGCCATCTCTCTGAACATTATGTATGTACATTAAGCAAAAACTACAGTAATACTGATTATCCTTTTGAATTGAAGTTGCACAATAAGGGCATGTTTCCATTATGTTCTCCTTTCTTAATGTTCTAAGATAGTATGTATTTCGGTTGTAAACAGGAATTTTAAATAGTATTGAAATTCTTAACCAATAAAAAACCCTTTTAATGATAAAAAGTTTATTGAATATAGCATGTATAAATTTCCTGCAAAATCAATAGTGATCCCCTTGTATAGAAAATCCACCGATCCCTAAATCCAATAACAAAACCCGAAAATAATAAATTATATCGTTATAATCAAGATAACTATTTATAAAAAGATAATAAAGTTGGATAAAAATGAGAAAATCCTGGCGGGAATGACGATATAAAGTTAGTGAACAACGGTATAGAATCTTATTTTTCGAGGTGAACAGAATGGGAGAAGAACAAGACATTATTACAGTAACCGATCTGCGCAAAAAATATGGATCATTTGAAGCAGTGAAAGGGGTATCCTTTTCTGTCAAACGCGGCGAGCTGTTTGCATTTCTGGGAACGAACGGTGCAGGGAAATCGACCACTATCGATATTCTCTGTACGCTGATTAAAAAGACATCCGGAAAAGTGGTAATAGATGGTTATACGCTTGGTGAGGGGAAAGAGAATAATCATATCCGCAAAAAGATCGGAGTTGTTTTCCAAGAGAGCATTTTGGATGAACGATTGACCGTTTATGAAAATATCATGAACCGCGGACAATATTATCATTTAAGCAAGGCACAAGTGCAAGAGAACTATCAGTTTGTAACAGACTATTTAAAATTGGATGATATTAAGGAGAAAAAATACAGCGATTTGTCAGGAGGACAAAGAAGAAGAGCGGATATTGCCCGTGCCATCATCCATAAACCGACTATATTATTTTTAGATGAGCCTACTACAGGTCTTGATCCGCAAACGAGAGTATTTGTTTGGAATGCGATTAAAAGGCTGCAGGAAGAAACAAACATGACGATCTTTTTAACGACCCATTACATGGAGGAGGCCGCTGTGGCTGATAACGTTGTGGTCATCAAAGAAGGACGCCTGATCGCAGAGGGTACACCGAGTCAGCTGAAAGATCAATATGCGTTTGACAGTCTGCATATGATGTTTAAGCAAGGCGTTGATCCGACGGCATGGTTTGAAAATAAACAACTGGATTTTACGGTTAAAAACTCTATTTATTCCCTTCGTGTAGAGTCCACTCTCCAAGCGTTTGACATTTTGAAAGGTCTTGAAGGAAAAATTGAATCTTTCGAAGTGATTAAAGGGAATATGGATGATGTGTTTATCCATATTATCGAAGAACAAGGAAGCAGTTTGCCAGTAAAGGGGAGCATTGCATAAATGAAGTCTTTATCCAGTTTAATCAGCAGAAATATAAAAATATACTTCCGTGATCGAACGCTTTTGCTTCTCTCTTTGCTGTCAGTATTTATCGTCATTCTGTTATATGCCGTGTTCTTACAGCAGACACAACTGGACGCCATTAAGGCCCTGGTCGGTTCGACAGATGATTCCAAAGCAATGGTGAACGAATGGATGGTGGCAGGATTGCTGTCCATTACAGCTGTGACAACGACTTTAGGCGCTTTCGGAATTATGGTGAAAGATAAAGAAAGCAAGAGAACGTATGACTTTTTAACAGCTCCTTTATCAAGGGCGACCATCCAATTGAGCTATGTCATTCATTCATTTGTCATCGGCTTGATCTTTTCTTTCATCGCCTTTTTAGGCTGTGAAATTTTTCTCGTTTCAACAGGCAGTAAGCTTTTAAGCGGTACAGATATACTTGAAGTATTGGGGATCATTATTCTTTCAGTTGCACTCTCGAGTTCCATAAATTTATTTTTAACGCTGTTTATTCACACACAAAATGCATTTTCGACGTTAAGTACGATTGTCGGAACAGCCATCGGTTTTTTATGCGGAGTATATGTACCGATCGGGGGCGTACCGGTGTTTGTGCAGAAGATTATTATGTATTTCCCTATCAGCCACACCGCCGTTCTGTTCAGAAAAGCGTTTATGACAGACTCAGTTGATAAAGTGTTTAAACATGCTTCTGCGGACCAAATACAGGAATATGAAAAGCATTACGGGATCGTCTACAAGTTAAACGGCCATTTTATCAGTACGGCTGCGAGCTTGTGGGTCATTGTCATTACAGCCATCATATTTACCGTCATATCTATTTTCATATTTAAAAAACAAAATAAATGACTTCTTCAGACGATACATAACGATGTAACAGGCAGCACCCGTTTACTGGATGCTGCCTGTTTTGTTTATCATTATTCTTTTTGTGCTCAATTCTTAATTCCTCAAAAAGTTCTCGGGTTTCTCTTAAAAAAGTGTTGAAGATATCTTTATTTACACTGTATCAGGCTGGTAGATCTTGCGAATAAATCAGTTGACGTTTTTCTGGTGTCTTGAAGTGAAAGAGAACCATGGTAGAGTCATCTAATACTTCTGCATAAAGATTATTTTTTTCCATTCACAAGGTATGATGTAGTTATAAAAAATAGCCCAGCAAGGAAGTGCTGAGCCATTATTGACTTATAGACCGACGTAGTTTATTACAAATTCTTTATCGTCCTCATCTTCAGGCAAAATCCCCAAGTTTTGATATTCCCATACCACTTGCCGTTGTGTTCCGTTTAAGTCTGAGGCGATGACATCGGTGTAATCGTAGTCAATTGAGAATTTACCGGTATTCTCTAGTTTAAGCGTTAAATTGGTCCAACAATCTGGGTTATTTGCTTTAAATTCTTCTCTTAACTCCTCGAATAACTCTTGAAGTTCAATTAATAAACTCACGTAATCAGAAACTAATTTAAATTTTTCCTTCGTTAGTCTTAATATAATCCTCTAAAAAGTCTCTGACCGTTTTCCTTTTTGGCAGTAAACCCAGGTTTTTATACACCCAAATAGCTTTTCTTTGAGATCCATTTAGCTCTGAAGCAATTACATCTTCATAGTTATAATCTATAGAAAACTGGCCTGTCCTATCTAGATTCAAAGTCAAGTTTGTCCAAATTTGCGGATTATTTTCCTTGTACTCTTCGCGTAATTCTTCGAATGATTCTTGAAGTTCGATTAATAAATCATCATAGATATCTTCGCTTACATTAAAATGGTCTGGAATGTTATGTGAATATAAGAATTCACTCTCGCCCGGTATATTAAAATAAAAATATACTTCGGAAGAGTCCTCTAATATCTCGGCGTAAAGATATACTTTTTCCCATTCTGATGGAATCATTTCATTTATCTGATTTGCTATTCTTTGATACAATTCACCCATTTTTGGTGTGTCCATGATCTCAACCTCCAGATTGATTTTTTATTGTTACTTTTTCGAAATCAGCATCTCCAATGCTGTACTTAACGATGAATTTGTCTGGTCTTAGTGAATCACCTTTATATATGGCTTTTATATTAACGTTAACTTTTTGGGGTGGTTCTTCTTTAAGAGCTTTTGCCCATTCTTGCTCCATTTCATACCATCTGCCGCCGCTCCTATTAATCTGAGAATTCATCGGCACGATGTTGTCGAATTGGCCTGAGCCTTTGAATTGGGTGGCGATTAGGTGGCCTCCGTCGTCATCTGTCAGACGGTCTGGTTTGCCTGCTTTTGACTGTGCATATTGGTTGCGTTTTGCTTCTCCCAGCTGCAAGTCTGCTTTGACACTTGTAATTCTACCATAGTTGTCAGTGGTGTACGTGTAGCCTTCTTTTGTTTTATAGATGACATTCGGCTTCAATACTTTCTTTCTGGTCCATTTCGCAAAATGCTCGCCGTATTTGACCGTTACCGGCGGTACATGCGGTGCCGGTGTCCGTCTGCCGCTTGCGGAGGTTCCGTACGGTTTCGGCAGGATGACCTTGGCGAATTTCTGAAGTCCTTCTTTAAGTGTGACCCCGTTGACTGCGTTGTAAGGAACGCCCGCCGGCACTACGTCGTGACGCGGATGATACGGGAGAATATCAGCCAGGGTGAGATCTCCGATTTGATGTAACTTGGTTTTGACACGTTTTTTTGATACTTCTATGCCTGTGTTTACTTTTTGTTTGATGTGATCAACGGTTTGTTTTGAGACCGTTATCGCTTTTTGTGCTGCGGCGGATTTGCGTGCTGCTGTTTTGACTTTGGTTGTCACTTTGGCGGCTGTTCCTGTTTTTGAGACGGCGCCGACGCCTTTTGTGCCGACAACTGATGTCACAACGGTGCCCACTGCATATGACACCCATCTTGCTCTTGAGTAGGTGTCGCCATTCACCATGTCTTTTTGGTACGATTCTTCGATTGCCGCTGAAATGGCTTCATACGTCTTGATCGGGTGAGCCGCCGCTCCTGTAATGGCTTCAACCGTTCCGCCCGGATCTGTGACCATATCCCATAGGCCTGTGACCGCGTCTTTTCCGGAATCATAAAGGCCGACGGCAACGCCTTTGAAACCGTCTGTAAGTTCACGCGTGTTTTCAATTTGAATGAAGTAGCGCTGCTGTTCTTTTGTCAGGTTTTTATAGCCGATCGTTTTGGCCATTGAGTAGAATTCATCAGCATTCGCATAATCGTAGTTTTTCAGTCTTTCTTTCAGTTTTTCAATCTCTCGTTCCTTCGCTTCCTCTTTCTTCATCTTCAAATAAGCATCCGAATGTCTTGCGATATCGCCTTTTTTCTGATGGATGTCGCTTTCACGGTACGCTTTGGCGTTATAGTGAAGCGGCGTGGCGCTTTTTCCTTTGCCCGTGGCGTTTTGAAGCTGCTGGAAGTCGGCTTGGATGAACTGTTCGTTCGCTTCGGTTTCTGCGTATTCTTTCGTTAAATCGTGATCGAGCTTGCCGAGCTTATGTATCGTTTCGCTTCTTTTTTTGTCAGCTGAAGACAGCTTCTGATCCGTGTTTTCGGTTGAAAACAGATCAAGCGAGATGATGTCTTCGATCTCTCCGAGGATGGAGCGCATGTCCTTTTTCTGCTCTTCCATAATCGCCTTTGATTTACTGAGGGCGTGGGTGAGCTCATGCTCCAGAAATGATTCCTCCACATGCGAATTGGAAAGTCCGGCATCTTCGACCTTACCGGGAAGGCTTGTGAGAAATGCGATTTTCATGTCGATCAGATCAAGCCAGCTGTCTGTGACGCCGGCGTGGTCTTTGAAAAAGGCTTTGATGTTGTCAGCGCCCCGGCCTGAGAAATCATTGTCACCAAGAGCAGCCATGCCTTGAAATGCTTTTTTCAGATTAACCATTTGACCGCGCAGTTTTTTGTATTCACCCGCGCGCTGTTTGGCGGCGGCGAGAAGGGTGGTTGCTTCGAAAACTTTCATGACCATATCCTTTCATTCGAGGGTTTATAGAGGGAAAGATTAAGAAACTTATCAGAGACTGTGCAAACATAGGAATAGGGTTTCCCTGAATCTATAAAGCCTCAATATTCTTTTCGATTTTTTGAATGACTTGTCCGAGCCATAGTATTGGGGATAGTCCGTAACTATTGATATCTACACCATCTGCAGACTCTTCTATAAAATCATTTTTTTCTTCATCTGAGTAATTGCTATTTATAAACGTTTTGAGTGCTACTACATCGTTTTCTTGTTCTTTTTTAGGTATCTCTGCTAAGTATTCTTCAAGTGCTGTCTCAGGAGTGTCTATATCTTGATGGAAAGTCCCTCCTAAAAATTGAAATACAGGTTCAGAAATATTTGTTTCGATCATTGTTCTCACCTCTTGGGTAGGCTGTTTGCTTCGAAAACTTTCATGACTATAATCCTTTCTTTTGTTCGATATCAAAATATTACCACGTGAATCGGGGTACACAGTGTAGGAAATAGGTAATAAGAATAAAATGAATCTTTTGGCTTGCGACTTCCTTCCTGTATGAAGGGAGGCTTTTTATGTTTTGTACAATAATCCTCAAATTCGGCTTACTGCGCTCCGGTGATTTTAAGCGTGCCTGTTTTTTCTAATGTCTTACACTCGAAACAACCCAACCGCTGAGGTATAATAGAAGCAGAGTATTTATCATACAGATTCAATTCGTGAAAGAGAGTGGAACAAAATGGGCCGTAAGTGGAACAATATTAAAGAAAAGAAAGCATCAAAGGACGCAAATACGAACCGGATTTACGCGAAGTTCGGCCGTGAGATTTATGTGGCGGCAAAACAAGGCGAGCCAGATCCGGAATCGAACCAGGCGTTAAAAGTGGTGCTTGAGCGCGCGAAGACGTACAGTGTGCCGAAAAATATTATTGAGCGTGCGATTGAAAAGGCGAAAGGCGGCGCGGAGGAGAACTTTGACGAGCTGCGTTACGAAGGTTTCGGGCCGAACGGTTCAATGATCATCGTTGATGCGTTAACGAATAATGTAAACCGCACGGCGCCTGAAGTGCGCGCCGCATTCGGGAAAAACGGCGGAAATATGGGTGTGAGCGGGTCTGTCGCTTACATGTTTGATGCAACCGCCGTTATCGGCGTTGAAGGCAAGACGGCGGATGAAGCGCTGGAATTGCTGATGGAAGCTGATGTGGACGTGCGTGATATTTTAGAAGAGGATGACAGTGTTATCGTGTATGCTGAGCCTGATCAATTCCATGCCGTACAGGAGGCATTCAAAAATGCCGGCGTTGAAGAGTTCACGGTTGCGGAGCTGACGATGCTTGCGCAAAATGAAGTCGAGCTTCCGGAAGATGCGAAAGCTCAATTTGAAAAGCTGATCGATGTGCTGGAAGACCTCGAAGACGTACAGCAGGTTTATCACAATGTAGATTTAGGCGAATAAAGACAAAAAGGCCGGGGCGGCATAAGTTCCGGCCTTTTTATTTTGCTTATGCGGCCGGCCTGTATCGTATTTCTCCGTAAGCAATTATTGATTATTTCGCCAAAACTGGGCGGATGCCCATACGTTTCCTTCCGCATGTCATAAACTGGACTGTAACCTATGTGAAGGAGCGATAAATCATGAATGAAAGAAGACCGATTTACGGCGGAGGCTATGGCGGCTACGGAGGCTACCCGGGGTACGGTTTTGGCGGCTACGGCGGCTACGGTGGCTACGGCGGCTTCGGAGGATATCCGGGATACGGTTTCGGCGGAGGCTACGGCTACCCGGGGTACGGTTTTGGCGGTTACGGCGGTTACGGCGGTTTTGGCGGCTACGGCGGCTTCGGAGGATATCCGGGGTACGGTTTTGGCGGCTATGGCGGAGGCTACGGCGGCTACCCGTTCCATCACCATCATCATCGGGACAGCCAATATATCTGACCATTCGGGAAAAGCACTCTTGGAACAGCAAGAGTGCTCTTCTCATGTTCTTGCAGCTGTGGTACGATTGGAGCAAAATCATCAAGTACATATGACATTTCTGTAAATCATGAGCAAGTTGTTTATAAACTGAAAAGCATGATCTGTAAAAATCTCTTTATCGGGAGGTTTTACATGTGAGAAGTGAAGACGAAATGATGAAATTGATTCTTGATATTGCGATGAAGGACGAGAGAATCCGTCTTGTCACTTTAGAGGGATCAAGAACCAATAAAAATGTACCGCGAGACAAATTTCAAGACTATGATATTTCTTATTTTGTGACCGATATGGACTCTTTTATATCTGATGAAAGCTGGCTGGATCAGTTTGGCGAAAGAATGATGATGCAAAAACCTGAAGATATGGAACTTTTCCCTCCGGAACTCGGAGACTGGTTCTCCTATCTCATGCTTTTTAAAGATCATCATAAAATCGACTTAACTTTGATCCCTCTGAGTCAAACAGAGGATTATTTTACACAGAGTGATGGTTTGGCGGAAATATTATTAGACAAGGATGACCGAATCAACAGTAAGATGATTGCGAGTGATGAACAATATCATATAAAGAAACCGACCCCCGGAGAGTTTGATGATTGCTGCAATGAATTTTGGATGGTTTCAACCTATGTGATTAAAGGATTAATGCGCAAAGAAATACTGTTTGCGCTGGACCATATGAATGACATTTTAAGGCATATGTTTTGCGTATGATTGCGTGGAATATCGGGATAGAGCATCAGTTTTCATTAAGTGTAGGGAAGAATTATAAGTATATTCAACATTACATGAATGCGAAAGATTGGGAAATTCTGCTGAATACTTATGTCGGCAATACTTATGAAAGCGTGTGGAAGGCATTGTTTGACTGCCAAGGTCTCTTCAGAGCATATTCAAAGTCAGTGGCTGTTTTATTGAGATATGAATATCCTGAATATGATCAGCAAATTACGGAATATACATTGAAACATTATCAGTGCTTTCAATCAGATTTTTCATTATGATTTTTTCACTTCAAATTCCAGATGAGCTGCATGGAGTCCGTTTTTAACGGGCTTTTTTATTTTCTTACAGGGCATAAATGCCGATACGGATTCATACCTATTAAGGTCATGTGTTTAGGAAAGGAGGATCGTAATGAAAGAAAATCAGCCGTTTACACCGGTCAAATCCTATAAACCCTTCCACAGCCGGTTTGATCCCTGCCCGCCGATCGGGAGAAAATACTACAGAACGCCGCCGCATCTTTATATGCGGTTTCAGCCTTATCACTTGGAGCAGTTTTCTCCGATGGAGGCATTAAGAAAAGGGACCCTTTGGAAGGATCTTTACGATTTCTATGATAATCCTTATCGGGGGGGAATCGAATATGGCGAAAAAGATTGATGATGAATACTATCGGCTGCTGGAGCAAATTCAGGCGGCGGACTTTGTCTTGGTGGAGCTGACGCTTTATCTGGATACGCATCCCCATGACCGTCTCGCGCTTCAGCAGTTTCATGAGTATTCCCGGTACTCAAGGCAGCTGAGAAAACGGTTTGAGCCTGAGTACGGACCGCTTCTGCAGTTCGGCGTGAGTCAGGCCGGCGCTCAATGGGACTGGGGCCGCGGTCCTTGGCCATGGCAAGTATAAGGAGGGATCTGTAAATGTGGGTATATGAAAAAAAGCTGCAGTATCCGGTTAAAGTGAGTACGTGCAACCCGATGCTGGCTAAGTTTCTCATTGAACAATACGGCGGGGCGGACGGCGAATTGGCCGCAGCGCTCCGGTACTTAAACCAGCGCTACACGATTCCTGACAAGGTGATCGGCCTGCTGACGGATATCGGCACGGAGGAGTTTGCGCATTTAGAAATGATTGCGACGATGATTTATAAGCTGACAAAAGATGCGACACCGGAGCAGCTGCGTGATGCAGGGCTCAGTGATCATTACGTCAACCATGACAGCGCGCTGTTTTATCACAATGCGGCCGGCGTTCCGTTCACAGCGTCTTACATACAGGCGAAGGGAGATCCGATTGCTGATTTATATGAGGATATTGCGGCTGAAGAAAAGGCGAGAGCGACGTATCAATGGATTATTGATATTTCCGATGATCCTGACCTGAATGATTCACTCCGTTTTCTGCGTGAGCGTGAAATCGTTCACTCTATGCGTTTCAGGGAAGCGGTTGAGATTTTAAAAGAAGAACGTGATAAGAAGAAAATTTTTTAAACGGCCCTCAAACATGACGGCTGTTTTTTTCCTTTCTGCGTTTGGTCTATAATAAAGGTGTCGAATATTCTGATTACAGGAGGATTTTATGACACCATTTACGATTACGGAGGAGAAGGCGGGGGCATTCCGGGTCACCTCCGCCCGGAAGGATGATGAAGAAGAGGTCATGGATCTGCTCGTGCAGGCGGCAGAATGGCTTCGCGATAAAGGATCGAACCAGTGGAGCGGCCTTCTGCAAGGGGAAGATACCCACAATATGCGGGAGGCGATCGCCAAAGGGTATGTTTTTTTATTCAGGCAGAATGAAGAGCTGGCCGGCGTCGTCATGCTGCTTCCCGAAGCAAGCGGGTGGGACAGACGTCTATGGGGCGATGAAGGGCATGAGGAGTCCGTATATCTCCACCGGCTGGCGATTAACAGGCGGTTTGCAGGGGCGGGGCTCGGCCGGACGATCATGACTTGGGCGGAGACGGGGGTGTCTTGTCCGGGAAAAACGAAAATCCGGCTCGACTGCGTGTCCGGAAACAAGGCGCTTCAGTCGTTTTACAGCGGAATGGGTTACGAATCAAAAGGACTCGCGCCGGGTTATCATTTGTTTGAAAAAAAGGTGAGCAAATAAAAAGCTCCTCATGACGGAGGTGCAAAAGACATGGGGTTTTTTTATCTGATCTGTCTGGCCGCATTTTGTCTTAACTTTGCCGTATCGGCTGTGCTCCGTAAGAAATGGCCGAAAAAGATGTGGCCTGAGTGGCTTTTGGCGGTGCTGGGCCTGACTGCTTTCGGTACGGTTGTTTACAGCATTTTCGGTGTCGGCGGCTGGGAAGGCATGGGCTTGGGGCTTGCCGCGATGTTTGCGGGTTCCGGAGCGGCCGCCGGTTATGCCGCTGAGGTATGCTTACGGGTCGTCAGATCGAATCAAAAACAGTAAGCAGAAGTGAAAAAAACGCAGCCTCGGCTGCGTTTTTTTGTGTATTGCCGGCCGCTGTATAGAAAACAGGCGAATGTCCATAATGGTAATGACTTTTAAGAAGAAGGTGCAAATATGGGACATTTACTTACAGTGGCTTGGGAGTTAGTATGCGGCTTGGGTATTTTATTTGTGATTTTAAAATTGCTTGGAAAAACTCAATTCTCGCAAATTACGCCGTTTGATTTTATTTCCGCGCTCATCCTCGGCGAACTGGTCGGAAATGCGGTGTATGATAAAGGCGTCAGGATTATTGAAATCATTTTTGCTTCTCTGTTATGGGGGGTTTTAATTTATCTCATCGAACTGATTACGCAGAAAGTAAAAAGCTCCAGAAAGCTGTTGGAAGGCGAGCCGAGTATTATCATACATAAAGGAAAACTGAAATATGATGTGCTGAAAAAGAATAAGCTGGACATTAATCAATTGCAAAGCCTTCTCAGACAGGCGAATTGCTTTTCTATACAGGAAGCGGAGTACGCAATTTTAGAAACAAACGGGATGGTCAGCGTCCTGCCGAAATTTCAATATGACACGACGAAGAACGGCGACATGCAAATAAAGCCGAAGCAGGTCTCTTTGCCGGTCACGCTGATTATTGACGGCGAAGTGCTGTATGAAAATCTGAAAGAAGCCGGGCTGGAAGAAAAGCAGCTGAATCAGGAGCTGAAAAAGCTGAACATAAAAAAAACGGAGGACGTGCTGTATGCGGAATGGAAGCCCGATAAACCGCTGTTTGTCCTGCCGTATGAGGAGAAAAAATAAAAAGAGCATTGCCCTGGGGCAAATGCTCTTTATTATTTTTCGTGTACGCCTGTTTTAACGGCTCTGACATGATACATACCGACATCCGTCCCAAGCATATAATCAGGTTTCGGCTTGCCTTGGTTTGCTTTGTGGGCCGCGATGTGGTCTTCGCTTTTTTCCCATTGTTTCCAATGGTCTTCTGACTCCCAGCGGATTAACACGACGACTTCTTCATCACCGCGGCGGACTTTTTTTTCCAGGACCGTTACGTCTATCAAACCTTCCTGCTTTTCAATCACGCCTTCTGAACTGAAGCGTTCGATTACTTTGTCGGCATGTCCTTCTTTTACGGTCATTTTTCTGATTTGCACAAACATCTGGCAGCTCTCCAATCCTTTTTACGCTTTATCCAACATTTTAAATGAAAATGATTCTCAAATTCAATTAAGATGCCTGACGGATTACGATTTCAGGAGAAAGACATGACCATCCTCATCTTTAAATTGCACGAAGCTGCCCCATTCCATTTGTTTCGGTTCATCTAAAAAGGTGATGCCGTTCTTTTTCATCTGTTCGTATGCGGCAAAGACATCATCACACTCAAATACGATAGAAGCCTTCATATGCTCGGCCCTTTTCATCATCGATTTCGGATAAATAACCAAATGAGTGGCGGCCCCTTTGGGCGCTACCTCAAGCCAGAAGGCGCCCGGTCCCATCGGATGCTCGGCGACGGTTTCAAACCCCGCTTTTTCCGTCCAGAATGTTTTCGCTTTTTGCTGATCATCAGTGTATACGGCGACTGTCGCGATTTTTTTGATCATCATACTGACCTCCTGTTTCATTTCTTTTATAGTGTATCCTCCTGCCGAAAAAAGCAATCAAAAGCTTTAATGTGCAGGTTTTTTTAATTTCTCTAGTGCGATCGGCGATTCCGATTTATAATTTAGACAAAAGTACATATTCTTGAAAGAGGAGACGGCAGTGAACAAAGACCAATTACTTCATGATTATATTATTACACATTCGGCAGAGCTGACGGAAAAATGGCTCAAGCTGAGACGGAAGCTGAGAGGGCGTTTTTATTCTGCGGATCAATTAAGTGAGGAAATGAAACGGCTGCTGATCGAGCAGCATACCTTTACAAACACGGTCATCGCAAGCGCTTTTTTGGAAGATCCGGCCGTTTTTCAGCATAACAAAGAAAAATGGGCCGCTCAGGTAGCGAAAAGCAGAGTGGAGCAAGACGCGGAGGTTCATGAGGTCGTTGAGGCGATCGGCAATTCAAGAACCGTCTTTTGGGAGGCGGTCACCCGTTTTATGGATGAGCATCAGGACATTGTAACAAATGAGGATGCCCGCCGCTGGAATTACCTTGTCAACGGCTCGTTTGATCAGCTGATGACGGATTTTACTGAACAGTTTCAGAAATTAATGATCGCGAGGCTGTCATCTCAGCAGGAGCTTATTTCCGAATTGAGCTGTCCGGTTATTTTGATCGCGGATACGATCGGCACTCTGCCGCTCATCGGCGCGATTGATACGAGACGGGCGCGTGTGATTTTGGAGTCGGTGCCGGAAAACTGTGTCGCCAAACGGATCACAAACCTTGTAATTGATCTGTCCGGTGTGCCCATTGTCGATACGATGGTGGCGCAGCAATTATATATGCTGTCGAAAACGTTATTTCTCCTCGGCATCAGAACCGTGTTTTCCGGCATTCGGCCTGATGTGGCACAGACTTCTATCCAATTGGGACTTGATTTTTCAGAGTATCAAACTTACGGCTCTCTGGAGCAGGCGCTCGCCAGCATGGGTGTCACATGTGTTATCGAGGAAGCAAAAGCATAGAAAAAAGGTGCTCCGTCCAGAGGCGGGGCGCTTTTTTTGTCAGCGGAAAACAATTTAAACATGTCGGAACGTGAAAATTGCGTTCTTAAAAACAGCAATATGACGCCTTGGGGGCGGGCGTCGGCGACACGGTTTATGTCAAAGCGAAGGAAGTGAAAGTTTTCGCAAAGAAAACATATCCGAAAATTGTGTAAATGCTGTTGATTTCTGAATGAAAACATAATAGTATAATTATATATTTCTTATCAGAATAGTATGAATTAAAACACTCATTGTCAAAAGACGAACGGCCAGACATAAAGGGGGAGCATGATGACGTCCAAAGGAAACGTAGATCCGCATGTGATCGAAAAGATTATCAGTGCGCTGGAAACGCTCGATTTCGGGACTGTTCAGATTACGGTTCATAATTCCCAAGTGACACAAATTGATAAGGTGGAGAAATATCGATTTTCCCTGAAGAGCAAAGAAGTAAAACCATCTTAAAAAACAGCCAATGACAGGAGGCGGTACATATGAAGCATTCAACTGTTCCTTTACGGGAGAGCCGGTATCTGCACCTGCCCGAAGTGCGCTTTCTGCATTGGTGCACGAAGCAATACGGCATAAATAAAGGCGTGCTCAATACAATTGACGGCTGGTTTTATGATGCGGGCGTCATTCCGATTCCCGTCAGGCGTCTTTATGTGCTGGCATTCCTTGATTTCGTGAAAACGCCGGGGCAGAAGGGGAATATCCGATTCGGGCACGGCGGATTGACGAAAAAACTGCATGATTTCATGGATATGCAGGAGTGCGCAGCGAAACGTCAGGCCTGACATCCTTAAAATCTTCTTAAAATCATGCAAATTTCTCCCATTTTATTTATAATAGACCTATCACGATCATTTTTTGGGAGGACTTTTGACATGCAAACTGCTGCTTATGAGAGCAAACAATCTATTATGCAGCGCATTATCACGGTATTTGTGTTTACACTGTTAGTTGCGACAATCGGCCTGTATACGGGCCAGTTCATTCCGCCGGCATTGATGCTGCCGCTGTCGGTCTTGGAGGTCGTCATGATCATCGCCGCATTTTGGCTGCGCCGAAAAAAAGCCGTCGGATATGTGTTTGTCTTTTCATTCGCTTTTATTTCCGGAATGACGCTGTTTCCGATCATCAGCCATTATGCGTCCGCAGCCGGAGCCTATGTCGTATTGGAGGCATTCGGTTCTTCGTTTGTCATTTTTGCGGTGCTCGGTACGATCGGCGCTAAAACGAAAAAGGACTTGTCGTTTTTATGGTCCTTCTTGCTTGTCGCTCTTATCGCGCTTCTCGCAGTGGGGATCTTTAATATTTTCAGCCCGCTGAATTCCGCCGCCATGATGGCGTATTCCGTCATCGGAACAATTGTGTTTTCAATGTACATCTTATACGATCTGAACCAGATCAAGCACCGGGACATCACGGCTGACCTGATTCCTTTGATGGCATTGACGCTTTATATCGACTTTATCAACTTGTTTATCAACCTGCTTCGGTTTTTCGGGATTTTAAACAGTGATGATTAATCGCGCGAAAAAGGCGCCCTGCTAAGAGGGGCGCCTTTTGTTAATTCTAAGAGTTTTGAATTTTTAATCTCATAAGCCATGAGATCCCCTTTGTCATACGTTTGCCAGCTAGAAGTGAACGGAGGGTTTGTCATAATAACAAACCTGTTTCAAAAAATTTGAAAGGGGAAGGATATTATGCCTTGTAGTACAGATTATGCAACATATGTATTGAGAGTTTGTACCGATGCGGATTCTTATTCTGCAAAAGCTACTTCTATTGATTGTGTAGCATCATATGGGGGCGGGACAATCGCAACATTTGATTATTCCATGACAATTGATGTTTGGAACGGTTCAAAATGGGTGGCTAATGAAACAAAGAAAGGTTCTTTCAGTCACTCAACACCTAAAAAAGTATTTAAACTCTCAAATCAAAAATCGTTAAAAAAAGGATCAAATAGTGTGAGAGTGAGGTTGAAGACTAAAAATCGATATACAAATGTAACTTCCAGCATTAAAACACCTGCATTTATAGTGAAGAGAAAGTAATTTTAAAATTATTTCTTCTGAAACAGCCTGAACAAACAAATGTGCAGGCTGTTTTTTTATAACCCTCATCTTTTTACTTCAATTTCTATCTCATAGAAATTTGCCTTTGTTTTTACAATACTACTTTATGTTCTGTCTCCGGAAAACAGCAGAAGCTTATCAAATAAAACTTCAAGCATTTTTGTCAATTCCGCTTTTTCTCCAGCGGTGAAGCTTTCCATGACTCCTGAAATGTTGGAGAAGTGGCCGGGAAGAAACAGCATCAGCTTTTCTTTTCCTTCCCTTGTAAGTTCGATGCTGATTTTTCGTCTGTCGCCGGTATGCCGGCTGCGGTTTACAAAGCCGTCCCGTGCGAGTCCGTCGATCAATCCGGTGATGGTTGCTTTGGTGACATTGGATTTTTTCGCCAGCTCCGTCGGACTCAGGCTATGGCCGGGTTCGTCAAACAGAAACATTAAAATTTTAAATTTCCCTTCGGACAATCCGTGACTTGAGAAATAATGCTCCATGACCTGATTCATTTTTTTAGACATATCAAATAACGTCAAAAATGTTTTCAATGATTCAGCATCCATATCGGCGTAAATCTCAGCGCGTCCGGCAATCTGCGAGTAATCCGGCAAATGTCTCAACTCCATTTTGTAAGCCTCCGTACCATTTTAGTGATTCAAAGTATAAGCTTGCCGGATTCAAAAGGCAACCTATAAAGATTGACAGTTTTTCAGCCAATATAGTAAGGTGGCTAATAGTTAACAAATGATAAATAAATTGAGAAGGCGGTATCGTGATGAACCATGAAGTGAAAAAGATCATCATAGCGGGCGGAGGGATCGGCGGCCTGTCCGCAGCGATTTCTCTCGGCAGAGCGGGTTTTGAAGTGACCCTTTGCGAGGCGGCGTCCGGCATGCGAAAAAGCGGAGCGGGCATTCTCCAGCCTCAAAATGCGCTGCGGGTGCTGCAGGAAATCGGTGTGTATGATGAATGCTGTCAACACGGCTTTCAAACGGAATGGCTGAAGCAGCATGATGAAAACGGAACGCTGCAGTTTAAAGTGAGTGAGGCGTTTTTAGATGATTCATTGCCGGGGCGGAATAATATATTGCGTCAAACGTTAAACGATATCCTCAGGAAGCATGCTGAGGCGGCGGGGGTCACGATTCTGCCCGGTAAAAAAGTCGTGTCTTACGAAGAAACGGCAGATGAAATAACGGTGCATTGTGCAGACGGAACCGCGACGACGGCTGACATCCTCGCCGGCTTTGACGGCATCCGCTCCGCTGTCCGCGATCACATGCTGCAAAGGGAAGTGAAAACAGAGTATCTCGGCATGGGAGCGCACAGATTTTACATTACTTTTCCCGAGCCGGTTTTTCATGATTCGGCACTGATGTATAAAAAGGGGCAGACGCAGGTCGGGGTCGTGCCGCTCTCTGAAAAAACAGGATACGTATTTATCATCCGGCCGTATGACGCTGACTTCAGGGATGACGAGGACACGCGTTTTGAACGGGTGAGAGACTTGCTGCACGGATTTCCGGGAGTGAAGTTTGTGACAGAGAATATGTCAAAGGAATATCCCGTTTTGTTTCATAAGATTGAGCAGATGGCGGTCAAAGAACCGTGGCACAGAGGCCGCGTCGTTCTGGGCGGGGATGCCGTCCATGCAGGAGCGCCGACATTGGCGCAGGGAGCGGCGATGGCGATTGAAGACGCGATTGTGCTTAGTGAAGAACTGCAAAAACACGAAAACCATGAAACTGCATGTCAAGCATACTTCGAAAGACGGGCGGAGCGGGCATTACAGGTGCAGAATCTCTCATCTGAAATCGTCCGCCGCGAGATAAAGGGAACGCCCGGCGTCCAAGACATCATCGGTGAATGCTATCGATTGCTCAAAGAGCCTTATTAAATAAAGAAAGTCCAGAACATGGCGTCTGGACTTTTGTCAGTCTTGTTCAGATTTATTCCGTATCCGCTCAATCACCTCATGCAGCCCCTCAGGCTTGTGAAACTCCACCGGCGAACTGCCTTTTTCAAACGAGATCGTCTCCGCCTCAATGAGCGCGACATAGCGCCCGTTCACTTTTGCGAGATGGATGGATTCGCCGAAATCAGCCAGTAATCCTTTAATCTCTGTTTCTCCGACTTTCATTTTCAGCTCGGCTTCCGGCGTGTGTTCAATGATCTGCGCGGATGCCTCGATGACTTGATGGGTGTCGAGGCGCTCCTGAATTTCCCGCTTTTCACTCGCTTCCCAAATTTCAATGTCGTGCTCAAACTGCTGAAGCTCTTCGCTGTTTTCTTCAAAAGTTTCATACACGTGCTCCTGCACCATGTTCATGACTTGGTTTTTCATGATTTCCGGCATCGATTCGCCATATTCGACAAATTTGAGAAAATCTTCGAAATAACGGGCGTGCGAGGCCTGGTGGATTTTCAGCTCATGCTCTTCCGTCATGCCTTCTTCCGGCATATACGGATATTGAATGCTTTTCATGTTTTTTGTCGTGATGGCCATTTCGACCTTTTTAATGAGAGACGAGGCGTCTGAGATGCGGGCGACCTTCGGCTCGAAATCGCATTTCATCATAAAGACGAATTTGTCCTCAAAATATTTGCGCGGAACGGCCGAAGCCACGATAAAAACACCGCCGCGCACGGCGCTCGTGTCAAGATAAGTACGGACGAACTGTTCGCTTGCCTCGATAAATGCTTCCTTCGTATCCGCAAGTCTGGCGCGGTTGAAAAGGTTGTAATTCGGATTTGAATCAAGCTCATGGCCCGGCTCCGTGATAAAATGGCCGATTTTTGTGGGGACCTGCTCGGATTGCGGATGCCGTTCAGCTTTCCGTTTGACGATTTTCTTCAATTCCCCGTCAAGAAAATCCTTCAGCTCGCTTTCTTCAAATTCGTCTGTGTCAAGGGTCTGGAAATGTTTGAACTGTTTGTTTGCCTGTTCGTCTTTTCCTTCCACTTGAATGACATAAAACGATAAAAACTTGATTTCAAAATCCATATGTGAACTCACCTTATTTCTGTATTTAACAAGCCTCTCCAGTATAGAAAAAACCGTTATCAATCGTCAATCCGGGGATTGATCCGTAACGGCGGATAATTGGCCGGTGAAAAGGGCACTGTAGTTGGAAGGAACGCATCAATGTGTAAGAAAGGGTGTTATTCATGAAGGAAACAGGTCCGATTCCGCAGCCGAAGACATTCGGTCCTCTCGGCAATCTTCCTTTGCTTGATAAAGACAAGCCTACAATGTCGCTGATCAAACTGGCAAACGAGCAGGGGCCTATTTTTCAGCTGCATACCCCGGCGGGCGCCATTATCGTCGTGTCCGGACATGAACTGGTGAAAGAGGTATGTGATGAAGAGCGGTTCGATAAAAGCATTGAAGGTGCTTTGGAGAAAGTCCGGGCGTTTGCCGGTGACGGGCTGTTTACAAGCTGGACGCATGAGCCTAACTGGCGAAAGGCGCATAATATTCTGATGCCGACCTTCAGCCAGCGCGCGATGAAAGATTATCATTCGATGATGACTGATATCGCGGTGCAGCTGATTCAAAAATGGGCTAGGCTGAACCCGGATGAGGCCGTTGATGTGCCTGCTGATATGACCCGCCTGACGCTCGATACGATCGGGCTTTGCGGCTTTAACTATCGGTTTAACAGCTATTACAGGGAAACGCCTCATCCGTTTATCAACAGCATGGTGCGCGCCCTTGATGAAGCGATGCACCAAATGCAGCGCCTTGATGTTCAGGATAAGCTCATGATCAGGACGAAGCGCCAATTTCATCATGACATTCAGGCGATGTTTTCGTTAGTAGACAGTATTATCGCAGAGCGCCGGTCAGGCGGACGGGATGAAAAGGATCTGCTGGCCAGAATGCTGAATGTGGAAGACCCGGAAACGGGCGAAAAACTTGATGATGAAAATATCCGGTTTCAAATCATCACGTTTTTAATTGCCGGCCACGAAACGACCAGCGGCCTGCTTTCCTTTGCCATCTATTTTCTGCTGAAACATCCCCGTGTTTTGGAAAAAGCCTATGAAGAAGCCGATCGGGTTTTGACCGATCCCGTTCCTTCTTATAAACAAGTACTGGAGCTTAGTTATATCCGAATGATTTTGCAGGAGTCATTGCGCTTATGGCCGACCGCGCCTGCGTTCAGCCTTTATGCGAAAGAGGATACGGTGATCGGCGGGAAATATCCGATCACGCCGAAAGACAGAATTTCCGTCTTAATTCCCCAGCTTCACCGTGATAAAGACGCGTGGGGAGACAATGCGGAGGAATTTTATCCGGAGCGGTTTGAACATCCTGATCAAGTGCCTCACCATGCGTATAAGCCTTTCGGAAACGGGCAGAGGGCGTGTATCGGTATGCAGTTCGCCCTGCATGAAGCAACTCTTGTTCTGGGGATGATTCTGCAGCATTTTACCTTTATCGATCACACCGATTATGAGCTCGATATTAAACAGACACTGACGATTAAGCCCGGCGACTTTCATATCCGGGTGCGGCCGAGAAACAAAGGAGCCGTTGCGGCAGCTCTCCCGGCGGCTGAAAAAGCGGCGGAAGACGTCGAAAAAGAAAAACGGGAAACAAAAGGCGCATCCATTATCGGGCTTGATAACCGACCGCTTCTGATTTTGTACGGCTCAGATACGGGAACCGCAGAAGGCGTGGCGCGGGAGCTTGCCGATACTGCCGGGATGCACGGCGTCCGGACTGAAACGGCGCCTTTAAATGACCGGATCGGAAAACTGCCGAAAGAAGGAGCTCTCTTGATCATTACGTCCTCTTATAACGGAAAGCCTCCGAGCAACGCGGGACAATTCGTTCAATGGCTTGAAGAAGTCAAACCCGGGGAGCTGGAAGGTGTCCGATATGCCGTCTTCGGCTGCGGTGATCATAACTGGGCGGCGACATATCAGGCTGTGCCGAGACTGATTGATGAGAAGCTTGCCGAAAAAGGGGCGGAACGCTTTTCTGCCCGAGGCGAAGGGGACGTCAGCGGCGATTTTGAAGGAAAGCTTGATGAATGGAAAAAAAGCATGTGGACGGACGCCATGAAGGCATTCGGTCTCAAGCTGAATGAAAATGCCGAAAAAGAGCGAAGTGCGCTGGGCCTTCAATTTGTCAGCGGGCTTGGCGGGTCTCCGTTGGCACAGACGTATGAAGCGGTTTACGCATCCGTTGCGGAAAACAGGGAACTTCAGGCGCCGGAAAGCGGCCGGAGCACAAGGCATATCGAAATCACTCTGCCGAAAGAGGCTGCCTATCATGAAGGGGATCATCTCGGCGTGCTGCCGGTAAACAGCAAAGAGCAGGTCAGCCGTGTTCTCCGCCGGTTCAATCTGAACGGGAATGATCAAGTGCTGCTGACGGCCAGCGGACAGAGCGCGGCTCATCTCCCGCTCGATCGGCCGGTCAGGCTGCATGATCTTCTGAGCAGCTGTGTCGAATTGCAGGAAGCGGCATCAAGGGCTCAAATCCGGGAAATGGCCGCTTATACGGTCTGTCCGCCGCACAAACGGGAATTGGAAGATTTTCTTGAGGAGGGCGTCTATCAGGAGCAAATCTTAACATCGCGCGTCTCAATGCTCGATCTCCTTGAAAAATATGAAGCGTGTGAACTTCCGTTTGAGCGATTTCTGGAGCTTTTGCGCCCGCTGAAGCCGCGGTATTATTCGATTTCAAGTTCGCCTCGGAAACATCCCGGGCAGGCTTCAATTACCGTCGGTGTCGTTCGAGGCCCCGCCCGGAGCGGTTTGGGTGAGTATCGCGGAGTCGCTTCGAATTATTTAGCGGACCGCCGCCCTGAGGATGGTATCGTGATGTTTGTCCGCACTCCGGAAACACGATTCCGGCTGCCGGAAGATCCGGAAAAACCGATTATTATGGTCGGTCCCGGCACAGGAGTCGCCCCGTTCCGCGGATTTCTGCAGGCTCGGGCAGCGTTAAAAAAAGAAGGAAAAGAGCTGGGGGAGGCTCATCTGTATTTCGGATGCAGAAACGATCATGATTTTATTTACCGTGACGAGCTTGAAGCTTATGAAAAAGACGGAATCGTGACGCTTCATACGGCTTTCTCCCGCAAAGAAGGCGTACCGAAAACATATGTGCAGCACTTAATGGCGAAAGACGCCGGCGCTTTAATTTCCATCCTCGGCCGGGGAGGGCACCTCTACGTATGCGGCGACGGCAGCAAAATGGCGCCCGATGTAGAGGCAACGCTGCAAAAAGCGTATCAGTCGGTCCGCGAAACAGACGAACGGCAAGCGCAAGAATGGCTTTTGGACCTCCAGACAAAAGGCATTTACGCAAAAGATGTTTGGGCGGGGATTTGAGCGATGTGATGAAAAGGACTGGATGACTCCGGTCCTTTTTTTACATCACTCAAAAAAACCTTCAAGTTTTTCAGTCCCTTTGCATACAATAACTTCAGCCCGCCTTGGGCGGCTGTCTTTGATATTCATTTTTCGTTTTTAGAAGTTTGTGTTATTCTTATATTTGGTATCTCCTATTTTCAGACCGGGTCTGATAAGGTACCTTTTAATGCCAGAAAAAAATGTGAAACGAAGAACGGATATCCTGCGTCTAATGGCTGGCGGGATAAGATGTTCAATAGGCATGACACGAATGATAAATATATCGTTTTTTAAAATGGTGTGTTTATGGGGCTGTGTGATGCTTTCGTTTTGCTCGGAAAGCAGGAATTGAAGCAAAAAGTAAGAATACAGATTTAAAGTGTTTAGGAAAGTAGAGGTTGCCATGAAGAAATTATTTTCTTACAGACTTAGTTTTTTTGTACTGGCTATTATTTTGTTTTGGGCCAAAACGTATTTAGCCTATCATGCTGAATTCAACCTTGGGGTGAAGGGTCCGACGCAGCAGTTTCTGCTTGTGATCAATCCGTTCTCAAGCGCCATTTTCTTTTTAGGACTGGCATTGTTTGCGAAAGGCCGCAAATCAGCGATTATCATGGTGATTATTGATTTCATCATGACGTTTATTTTGTATGCCAATATCCTATTCTATCGATTCTTCGATGATTTCTTGACATTCCCGAACTTAAAGCAATCCGGTAATGTCGGAAATATGGGAGACGGCATCTTCAGCATTATGTCCGGCCATGATATTTTATACTTTGTTGATATTATTATTTTAATCGCGCTTCTGGTGTGGAGACGTGAGCTGAAGGAATTCAAGCTGAAAAAACGGTATACGTCATTAATTATCGTGACGGGTATTGTGTTGTTCTTCGTGAACCTGGCGATTGCCGAAGAGGACCGCCCGGAGCTGCTGACAAGAACGTTTGACCGCAATTACATTGTAAAATACTTAGGCCTTTATAATTACACGATTTATGACGGCGTACAGACGGCGCAGACGGAATCACAGCGTGCATATGCCAGCAGTGATGACCTGACGAGCGTTGAAAACTACACATCGTCGCATTATGCGAAGCCGAACGCCGAGTATTTCGGCAAGGCCAAAGGCAAAAATATCATTAAGATTCACCTGGAGAGCTTCCAATCATTTTTGATCAATTACAAACTTGACGGAAAAGAAGTTACGCCGTTCCTGAATAAACTCGCCCGCGGCGGAGAGGACATGACGTACTTTGATAACTTTTTCCACCAAACGGGCCAAGGTAAAACATCTGACGCCGAGCTGATGATGGATAACAGTCTGTTCGGACTGCCTGAAGGGTCAGCCTTCGTGACAAAAGGGGAAAACACGTATCAATCGCTTCCTGCCATCCTTGACCAAAGTGAGGGCTATACAAGCGCCGTTTTACACGGTGACTACAAATCATTCTGGAACCGTGACCAGATTTACAAACATATCGGCTACGATAAATTCTTTGACGCCAGCACATACGATATGTCTGATGACAACCTTGTCAATATGGGACTGAAGGATAAACCGTTCTTCAAAGAATCTATACCGAAGCTTCAGTCGCTGAAACAGCCGTTCTACGCGCATTTGCTCACGCTGACGAACCATTATCCGTTTACGCTTGATGAAAAAGACGCAACGATCGAAAAAGCGAAAACGGGCGACGCGACTGTGGATGACTATTTCCAGACGGCGCGTTATCTTGACGAAGCGCTTGAACAGTTCTTTAAAGATCTGAAGTCATCCGGTTTATATGACAACTCGGTGATTATGCTTTACGGAGACCATTACGGAATCTCTGAAAACCATAACCGCGCGATGAAAGAAATTCTCGGCAAAGAAATTACGCCTTATCAAAACGCGCAGAATCAGCGTGTGCCGCTTATGCTTCGCATCCCCGGCAAAAAAGGCGGGGTGAACCATACGTACGGCGGTGAAATGGACGTTGTGCCGACGATCCTTCACTTGGAAGGCATCGATTCTAAGAAATATATTAATTTCGGCACCGATCTCTTCTCGAAAGACCATGATGATACGGTGACGTTCCGCAACGGAGATTACGTCACGCCGAAATATACTTCCATCTCCAATGTCGTATACGATACGAAGACAGGGAAAGAACTGAAAGGCAATCAGGAAACGAAAAACCTGAAAGCCAGAGTCACAGAGCAGCTGAAGCTGTCTGACAGCGTGATGTACAAAGACTTGCTCAGATTCCACAAATTGAGCGACTTTACGCCGGTTGATCCGTCTAAATATCATTACGGCAAAGAAAAGCTGAATCAGGATAATAAATAATAGAAAGAGCCTTACGGAATTTCCGTGAGGCTCTTTTTTTTGTGTATCTTCACCAATCTGAAAAAAGAGAGAGCTTTTGGTCACAAAGGGCGCCAATCTCTCATATCTTACAGTAGATTTTGAAACCGGTGGTAGAGAATCGGACAAATTATCGGGTTGGTTTCTCTTATACGGGCGGTTTCGAATCCAATATTCACAGAGAAGAGGGGTAGAGATGAAAGCAGTCATTCTCTGCGGCGGAAAAGGAACGAGAATGAGCGAAATCACCAATGAACGTCCCAAACCGCTCGCCATGATAGGCGGCAAACCGATTCTATGGCATATTATGAAACTCTATCAATACTATGGCGTGAACGAATTTATCCTGCTTCTTGGTTTCAAAGGAGAGATGATTAAGGAATATTTCTTAGATTATGACTGGAAGAATCACAGCATGACGCTGGACAGCTCTACCGGAGAAGTGCGGATATTGGGAACATCCGAGCCGTGGAAAATCACTTTTTTAGACACGGGGGAACACACGCAGACAGCGGGGCGGCTTTTACAGGCGAAGGACATCATCGGTGATGAAACCTTTCTTATGACGTACGGGGACGGACTGGCGAACATCAACCTGTTTCATCTGATCAGCTATCATCAATCAAAAGGGGCTGCGGCAACCGTCACCGGTATAGAAAAGACCTCGCAATTCGGAACGCTGACGGTTGAAGACGGTATGGCGAAAAGCTTTTCTGAAAAAACCTCAAGTGACGGCATCATCAACGGCGGATTTTTCGTGCTCAGCCCGAAGGTATTTGATTATCTGCCGAAAGACAGGGACGTCATGTTTGAAGAAGAACCGCTGAAGGAGCTGGCAAAGGACGGCGAATTGGCGGTATACCGGCATTACGGTTTCTGGACGGCGATCGATACGTATAAAAATCTGCTGGAAATTAACAAGATGTGGGACCGGGGACAACATGTATGGAAGGTATGGTGATCAAGTTTGAGTTTCTGGAAAAATAAAAATGTGTTTGTGACGGGATGTACAGGTCTTTTAGGAAGCTGCTTGGTGAAGGAACTGATCGATCAGGGGGCTAATGTGACGGGACTTGTCCGTGACACTGTGCCCAAGTCGAACCTGTATCAGGGAGAACAAGTGAAGCAAATGAATATCGTGCAGGGCGCGCTTGAAGATCTGGATGTGATTGAGCGGGCGCTGGGCGAGTATGAAATTGACACGGTCTTTCATTTAGCCGCTCAGGCGATCGTCGGCGTCGCAAACCGCAATCCGATTTCCACATTTGAAGCCAATATTCTCGGCACATGGAACATCCTTGAAGCGTGCCGCAGGCATCCGCTCATCAAGCGGGTGATCGTCGCGTCCAGTGATAAAGCGTACGGCGACCAGCCGACACTGCCGTACGATGAAAACATGCCTCTTCAGGGCAAACATCCGTATGACGTATCAAAAAGCTGTGCCGATTTATTAAGCCACACATATTTTAATACGTACGGACTTCCGGTCTGTATTACGCGCTGCGGCAACTTGTACGGCGGCGGAGATTTGAACTTCAACCGGATTATTCCGCAGACGATTCAGCTCGTGCTGAACGGTGAAGCGCCGGAAATCCGCAGCGACGGCACATTTATCCGTGATTATTTTTACATCGAGGATGCGGTCGAGGCATACCTTTTGCTGGCGGAAAAGATGGAGGAGCTCAATCTTGCGGGAGAAGCGTTCAACTTCAGCAATGAGATTCAGCTGACGGTGCTGGAACTTGTAGAAAAAATTCTTAAGGCGATGGACAGTGACCTCAAGCCGAAAGTGCTTAACCAGGGAAGCCACGAAATCAAGCACCAATATTTATCAGCGGAAAAGGCGAGGAAGCTTCTGAATTGGACGCCCGCGCATACCATTGATGAAGGATTAGAAAAAACGATCGAATGGTATAAAGCCTTTTTTCAAAAGTAACAGAAACAGAGGTGAGAGAAAGACGTGACAAGCGCATATTGCACAGTTTTATCAAAAGGAAGGCTGTATCAGGCTATCGCTTTGTTCGGCTCATTGAAATCGGTTCAGGCGGACGCCCCCATTTTTACTTTGTGTATGGATCAAGACACCTATGACGTTCTTCAGGCAATGCGTCCGGATAATGTCACCTTGATTCAGGTGTCCGCACTGGAAAATGAGGAGCTCCTTGAACTGAAGCGGACGAGGGATCAGAGCGAATACTGCTGGACGGTGAAGCCGGTATTTCTCGAATTCGTGCTGGACGGACATCCGGAATTAGAGCGTGTCACGTACATTGATGCCGATTTGTTTTTCTTCACTGATCCGCGCGCGATTTTTGACAATCAGCCGGATTGTTCGGTGCTTCTGTCACGGGGCGATATCGTTATTCCCTCATTTGAAAAACAGGAAATCGACATGCTGCAGCGTCTTTTAGGCCGGTATAATTCCGGTTTTCTCAGCTTCAAAACCGACAGTGCCGGCACAGATTGTCTCAGATGGTGGAAAGAACGCTGCCTTGAAGAATGCAAAAATGCGCCGGGCGAAGGAAAATTCGGAGATCAAGGCTACTTGGATTACATGTCCGGTCTGTTCCCGAACGTGTGTGACATCACCACGCCCGGCGTGAATATCGGCCATTGGAATTACGGCCGCCACACGTTTTCATGGAAGGATGGGCGTCTTGTGCTCGAAGACGGAAATCCGCTGATTTTCTATCATTTCAGCGGATACCGGATCGTCACAGCCGGCGACATTCGGCAGATTCATGAGACGGACCGGACCGACCTGCCTTTTGTCCATCAGCTTTATCAGGACATTCTGAAGCGAGTGATCGGGACGGTCAGCGCCGTCTGCCCGGAGTTCAGCGGCTTTGCATCTGAGGATGATAACAAATAAATGATCATATACAGGAAGTGAACGAAAAGTGAAGGCAAGCGTCATTGTTCCCGCATATAATTCCAAGGAGAGGCTTTATAACAGCCTGCTGTCCCTGAATGAACAGGAATGCACAGAGCCGTTCGAAGTGATTGTGGCTGACAACGGTTCGGAAGACGGAACCTTATCCATGCTTGAATCATTCAGCGCGAATTTTCCGCTGATTTTTGTGAGAATTAAAGAAAACAGAGGGATCGCTTACGGCCGGAATCAGGCGGTCCGCAATGCCAGAGGCGATATTTTGATTTTCCATGACAGCGACATGCTTGCCGAAAAGGATTTGGTGGCGAAGCATATCAAGGCTCATGAGAACCAGGACGATCTTGTCGTATGCGGTATGTTCTGGAAGCGGATTTACAGCTTTGATTATGACCGTTTTGAAAAAGAGCATAAGGAAAAACTCGCCGAACTGTATGAAGAGCTGCCGGGCGATAAAGAGCCGCTCCTTGATGAAAGTGACATCAGAGACGGAAGCTTTCTTGACCGATGCTTTGATTTAGATACCGACTTTATCCGGGTGCTGAAAAGCATTTTGGAAAAATACGGAGATGATTTGAACGGCTACCGTCTGCCATGGCGTTTTTTCATTACGAACAATTCATCAGTTAAGAGGCAGCACGTGGCAGATCTCGGCCTGTTTGATGAAGGCATTGTCAGATACGGCTTTGAAGATTATGATCTCGGCATCAGGCTTCATCAGTCGGGAATGAGATTTCAGCTGCGGCGCGATATCATGAGCGTCCATCAGGAGCATCCGAGCAACTGCGCTTCCGTTGATGACATCAGGGCGAATATCGCGTACATGTGCGACAAGTACAATGACATTCATTCGCTTGACTTGCACCTCGCGTTTAACGGCCCGTTTGACGCGGAGTTAACCAACAGCATAATGGCAGACATCGCGGTGCTGCTTGATTATGAGAAATATGAAAGCCTGCTGCACATTTTTCTCGAGCTGCTGCACGCGGTTAAAGACCGCAACCTTGACCCGGACTGGAAGACGAAAAGCCCGCGTATCACGGCGAACAGCTTCCAGCTGCCGGAGGTCGGAAAGCTTTTGGCAAAAGCGGAAAAAAAGCTGGGCGTCACGCACTTTGCAAGGGCGTTCAAAGCGCTGACTGCTGATTTACTGCATGTGGATCTTAAATAAATTGGATGTGATATGGTGAGTAAATATCATTTTTCAACCATTGTTTCCAGAACGCATATCTTTAAACTGATGCCGATGATTCATTCTCTCCATGAGCATTGCCGGGATTTTCATCTGTATGTGCTGTGTGTCGATCAGAAAGCGTACGAACTGCTTCAGCAGGTGCCGTGGGAACATGTCACGGCGGTTCAGCTCCATGAAATGGAGGACCCGGAGCTGCTTGAAGCAAAGGGCGGCCGGACATTTCATGAATATTGCTGGACGCTGAAGCCGGCTTTTCTGTTCCATGTGATGACGGAGTATGATGAAGCCGAATATTTTGCCCATTTGGACACCGATCTCTTTTTCTTCGCAGATGCGGGCGAGCTGTTTGCGGAAAAGCCGGATGCTTCCCTTTTTCTGACGGATCACCGCAATTCAGAACGGTTTGCGTCTTATTACAAGCTGACGGGGCAGTACAACACCGGGTTTGTCGGCGCGCGGAATACCGGGGAAGCGTATCGGGCGGTCTGGCAGTGGAGACAGGATTGCATCTCCTATTGTACGGTGGAGATGAATGAAGAAAAAAAGACATACGGTGACCAAAGGTATGTTGAAAAGTGGCCCGCGCAGTTTGAACACGTGCATGTCACGGAGTCGATCGGCGCGAATGCGGCGCTGTGGAATATTGAGCAATATGACGTCAGCCTGCGCGACGGGGCTGTATATGTCAATGACACCCCGCTGATTTTTTATCATTTTTCAGGCTTTACGCTCGTCACGGAGAACGAATTCAATCTCTGCTGGTACTATCACATTGATGATGAGGCGACAGTCAGTATGATTTACGTCCCGTACATCAAAAACGTAAAAAAATGGATTGATGAAATTCAAAAAGCGTTTCCTGATTTCAGAGACGGGTTTATTCCGAAATATGCGGTTCCTGACACTCATTTTTATACGGTTGAAACATAAAATCCCTGCCTTTTCGGCAGGACAAAGGCGAGCAGACCTAAAACGGGCAGAAAGGCGACGGCTGTCATGGTCGGCGTCAATCCCGCTGAATCAATAAGAGCTCCGAGCGCAACCGCTCCGATCGCGCCCATTCCGAAGGCGAGCCCGACCGTAAGCCCTGACATCGTTCCGATTTTGCCGGGAACAAGCTCCTGCGCGTAGACAACCGTCACGGAGAAGCTGGACATCAGAACAACGCCGATCAGCGCCAGTACGCCATAGGCGATGACAGGTCCCGCAAACGGAAGGAAAATCGTCAAGGGAGCCGATGCCGTCATGGAAACGATGATGACGTTCCGCTTTCCGAAACGGTCTGCAAGCGGCCCGCCGAGAAACGTTCCGACAGCTCCGAAAAATAAAAAGACGAAGATGTAGCTCTGTGCCTGCTGAATGCTGACATGATAGGCATTCATCGCATAGAACGTATAGAAGTTGCCGATCGCGCTCACATACCAGGAGCGCGCGAAAATTAAGAAGATAATCATGATAAGTGCAAGAATAATCGGTTTTGTAATCACGGTCTGCACAGCGGCGGCCGGTGATTTTTTACTTGCGGCGCGCAAATGAATAAGGCGGCCTTTATACCATTTGGCGATATAAATGAGAAACAGCACAGCGATTGCGGCGACTAGCGTAAACCAGACAGAGCCGAATTGACCGAGCGGAACGAGAATCAGCGCGGTAATCAAGGGCGCCATCGCCTGGCCGGTATTCCCTCCGACTTGGTAAATCGATTGCGCCAATCCGCGCTTTTCGCCGGCGGCCATGTAAGCGACACGCGATCCTTCAGGATGAAAGACGGCGGAGCCAAGGCCGATAAAAAAGACACAGCATAAAATCGTCAGAAAAGACGGGGCGAACGCGAGACCTAAAATGCCGAGCATGCTTGCGGTGAGTCCGAGCGGCAAAGCATACGGCATCGGGCGTTTATCCGTATACCAGCCGATGACGGGCTGCATCACGGAAGACACCATATTCAGCGTAAAGGCGATAATTCCGAGCTGCGTAAATGTAAGATTCATGGAACGTTCCAAAATCGGAAACATCGCCGGAATCACCGCTTGCAGTGAATCGTTCAGCAGATGACAGATCCCGATAATGAACAAAATAGAATACATGGTTGTCTCGGGACGATGGACAGGTTTTTCTTTAAGCGGGGCGGCAATTGCCAAAGTGATTCTCCTCCTTTTTATGTAAACGAAGCATACACCATATTATTCATAAGGTGAATGAATTATCAAGGGCAAAAAAGGCTCTTCTTTCTCAAACAGAAAAAAGAGCCTCCCTTTTTATTTATTTAACAAACTGTGTTTTCTCGAATACATCATATATACCACGATCCCGGCGGCGATCCAGATGACAAAGGCGAGCCATGTCACGCCCGGCAGGCTGCTTGCGAGATACAGGCATAAGCATGCGCTGATGATCGGCACAAAAGGCACGAAAGGAACACGGAAGGAAGATTTGATCTCCGGATGTTTCTTTCTTAAAACGATGACGGCGATCGCAATGACTGTAAAGGCCGCCAAGGTTCCCATATTGACGAGATGCGCCAAGGTTCCCAGATCAATAAAACCTGCGATCCCGGCGGCAGCGATCCCCGTCACCCATGTGTTTTGAAACGGTGTTTTAAAACGCGGATGAACCTTGGAAAACATGCGGGGCAAAAGGCCGTCTCTGCTCATCGCAAATGTAAGGCGCACCTGAGCGTAAAGCAGAGCGAGCATGACCGTTGTAATCCCGATAATCGCGCCGACGGAAATAATGCCTGCTATTTTGTTCTGGCCGACAAATTGGAGCGCGAAAGATACCGGATCTCCGACATTCAGCTTGGTGTACGAAAGCATTCCTGTCAGGACGAGCGATACCGTAATGTAAAGAACGGTGCAGATGGCAAGCGCGCCGATGATTCCGACAGGCATTGATTTCTGCGGGTTTTTCACTTCTTCCGACGCGTTTGACACGGCATCAAATCCGAGATACGCGAAGAAAACGGTCGCGGCGCTCGTGATGACGCCTTTCATTCCGAACGGCATAAACGGCGACCAGTTTTCCGGTTTCACGTAGCCGAAACCGACGACGATAAACAGCAGAATGATCGCAATTTTCATCAATACAATGACATTGTTAAAGCGGGTGCTTTCTTTCACGCCCCTTGAAACAATCGCGGTAATGACCAAAATAATGATAACGGCCGGCAGGTTGAACACGGCACCCGTTTTGCTGCCGGGTGCGGCGGTCAGCGCCTCCGGAAGATGCAGCCCGAATCCTGCAAGAAGCGACTGGAAATAGGATGACCAGCCGGTTGCGACGGCGGCGAGCGCGATAACATATTCAAGCATTAAGTCCCATCCGATTAAAAACGCGAGACACTCCCCGAGAGTAACATATGAATACGTATATACGCTGCCTGAAATCGGAATGGATGAAGAAAATTCCGCATAACAAAACGCGGCGAGCGCGCAGGCAAGGCCCGCGAGCACAAACGACAGAATCAAAGCCGGTCCTGCGCCTGTCGCGGCCACAGTCCCGGTAATCACAAAAATCCCCGTGCCGACAACACAGCCGATTCCGAGCAAAACCAAGTCAAAAGCGCTTAACGAGCGGGACAGGCTGGTCTGTTTGCTCTGGGCCTTTAAGTCGGCCAGCGGCTTTTTCCGAAATAGTAAAGACATATGGGTCCTCCTGAAAATTCATAATATTCTTATCATTATATACACTGACGTTTGTATTATATTGTCGAAATTTCTCGCAGTCAATTAAAGAATTTTCCACTTTAAAAGGACAAAGCTAAAAAGCGTCGATGCACGGAAGGAAAGGGAATTTTATTGTGAAATAGTTCAATTTTCTCACCTTAAGACCGATACAAAAGATGACTCATCAACTAATTTCAAGTTTCGGTGAAAGGGAGATGTTTACATGTTTCAATATGAAGAACTAAATAAGCAGTTTATCGGCGGCCGATGGAGGGATGGGAGCAGCCGGAACGTATTGGAAAACAGAAATCCTTATACTCAAAAAGTCATCACCTCATTCCGAAAAGCGACGCCTGATGACGTGGATGCGGCATATCGCGCCGCGGCTCTTGCGAAACAAGAATGGGACAAAGTAAACCCTTTTAAAAAGCGGGCCATTTTGGAAAAAGCCGTTTCTTTCATTGAAGAGCACGAAGAAGCGATTATTTACTTAATCATGGAGGAGCTAGGCGGAACACGGCTGAAGGCTGAGTTTGAAATCGGACTTGTCAAAAATATGATAAAAGAAGCCGCAACATTTCCGGTGCGGATGGAAGGGAAAATTCTCCCGTCCACGATTGACGGAAAAGAAAACAGGCTGTACAGAATACCTGCCGGAGTCGCGGGGGTAATCAGCCCGTTTAATTTCCCGTTTTTCCTTTCGATGAAATCTGTTGCGCCGGCACTCGGCGCGGGGAACGGCGTCGTGCTGAAGCCTCATGAAGAAACGCCGATCTGCGGCGGAACGCTTATCGCGAAAATTTTTGAAGCGGCCGGCGTACCGGACGGGCTGCTGAATGTCATCGTGACGGATATCGGGGAGATCGGCGACAGCTTTGTTGAGCATCCCGTGCCACGGATAATCTCATTTACAGGCTCAACCGGAGTGGGCAGCTATATCGGACAGCTTGCGGTCAAACACTTTAAAAAACCGCTGTTGGAGCTTGGCGGAAACAGCGCGCTGATCGTGCTTGAGGATGCTGATCTTGAATACGCCGTCAATGCGGCCGTATTCAGCCGGTTTACGCATCAAGGCCAGATCTGTATGTCGGCGAACCGCGTGCTCGTTCACACATCTGTTTATGACAAATTTACAGAGCTCTACGAAGCGAAAGTGTCATCGCTGAAAGTCGGCGATCCGATGGACCCTGATACGGTTATCGGTCCTTTAATCAATGAGAGACAGGCGGAAGGCCTGAGACGGTCTGTCGAAAAAGCGATAGAAGAGGGAGCGGTTCCGGTGCTGTCCGGCCGATTCAGCGGAACGGTCGCTGAGCCTGTCATTTTAAAAGATGTGAAACCTGAGATGAGCATCGCGAAGGAGGAGCTGTTCGGACCGGCCGTCTGCATCATGCCGTTTGAAACGGAGGATGAAGCGGTAAGCATCGCAAACGCGACACCGTTCGGTTTAAGCGGAGCCGTGCATACGGCAAACGTGGAGCGGGGCGTTGAGTTTGCTAAGCGGATCGAAACCGGCATGATTCACGTCAACGATACGACCATTAATGATGAACCGAACGTTGCGTTCGGCGGCGAGAAACAATCAGGTCTCGGCAGGCTGAACGGCGAATGGAGCCTTGAAGAATTCACCACGCTGAAATGGATTTCGGTTCAGCATGAAAAACGCCAATTCCCATATTAAGAAGGAGTGAAAGAAATGAGTATACAGACGGAGCAGCAAACGCACAGCCTGCTTGACGCTTTTGTCAAAGTTGCGCCTTTTTTAAACAGCCTGATCCAAGATGACATCACCATCGGAATTTATGATACAGAAAAATTAATCGTGAATATTCCGGCTAAAACGTTTTCTCTTAATGTAAAGCCGGGAGATCCGCTGCAAAAGGGGGACATCATTACAGACGCGATCCGCATGAATCAGAAGAAGACAAGCATGGTGCCGAAAGAGCTGTTCGGATTTCCGCTGATCGCCAGAGCGATTCCGCTTCATGATGAAAACGGAAAAGTCATCGGCGGCGTCGGTCTCGGCACGAGCCTTGAAAAATCAGCCAAGCTTCATGATGTCGCTGAAAGCCTGTCCGCCGTCGTGGAACAGACCGCTTCGGCGATCGCGGATATCTCAGAATCCATCAGCGGTTTCTCAGCACAGATGACCGGGATTTCCGCTCAGGCGAAACAAGTCAGTGAAAGCGCGGGAGAAATCGCCGACATTTCCGTTACTGTCAAGGGCATCTCGGATCAAAGCAATCTGCTCGGTTTGAATGCGGCCATTGAAGCCGCGAGAGCAGGAGAATCCGGCAAGGGCTTTTCCGTGGTGGCGGATGAGATCCGCAAGCTTGCCACTCATTCAAAAGACAATGTCGGCCAAATTGACCAGATTACGAAAAAAATCCACAGCCTGCTGAAAGGGCTGGAGGACTCAATTGAATCCATCAACCAGAACACGGACGGCCAAGCGGCGGCGGTAGAACAAATTTCTGCCACGATGCAGGAGATTTCGGGAAGCGCCCAGCATTTAGCGAAAATGGCTGAAAACGTGCTCGGAGAATCATAAAAAAAGGGAGCTTACGGGCTCCTTTTTTGTTTTCCCTTATCAATCGGAAACTGCACTTACACGTTTGATCCGTCATGCTAAAGGGGTACACATACGAATACATCACCAATGATAAAGGAGAGTCTTGTATGTCTGATGCAAATCTGCACAACCCGCTGACGAAATATGATCATGATGAATTTCCAAAACAATATCAAGAACCGCCCGGTTTGCAGAAAGAGATGAAGCCTGTGCCGGACTGCGGTGAAACAAGCTATAAAGGAGCCGGCAAGCTGAAGGGAAGAAAAGCCCTCGTCACCGGCGGCGATTCAGGTATCGGCCGGGCCGCCGCGATTGCTTATGCCCGGGAAGGGGCGGATGTGGCCATTAACTATCTGCCTGAGGAACAGCCGGATGCCGAAGAAGTGAAAGCGTTAATTGAAAAAGAGGGAAGAAAAGCTGTTCTGCTGCCGGGAGATTTAAGCGATGAAGCGTTTTGCGGAGAATTGGCGGAAAAAGCGTATCAAGAGCTTGGCGGTCTTGACACGCTCGCTCTTGTCGCCGGCAAACAGCAGGCAGTGGATGATATCAGCGATCTTACTACAGAACAAATCTATCAAACATTTGAAGTCAACGTATTCTCGCTGTATTGGCTCGTCAAAGCCGCGCTTCCGTATCTGCCGGAAGGCGCGTCTATTATCACGACAACGTCCGTAGAAGGTTATAATCCAAGCCCGATGCTGTTGGATTATGCTGCGACGAAACATGCCATTATCGGTTTTACCGTCGGCCTAGGAAAGCAGCTGGCGAATAAAGGAATCAGAGTCAACTCGGTAGCGCCGGGGCCGATCTGGACACCGCTGCAGATTTCGGGAGGACAGCCCGGAGAAAACATTCCGAAATTCGGCAAGGAAACACCGGCCGTTCCATTACAGCGTGCCGGACAGCCGGCGGAGCTGGCAGGGATTTATGTCTTTTTGGCCTCAGAAGAATCGAGTTATGTGACATCCCAAATTTACAGTGTAAGCGGAGGAATTCCGACAGCGTAATCAAAAAGGAGCTGCCCTTCATACGGGGGCAGCTCTTTTTTTCGATGTTATGTGCCGAGCACGTTTTGATTATACAGGACACTCGGATGTGACGGATGATAGGAGGCGGCTTTGTCGTTATGAATCTTCGCTTTTTCTCTGTCGCCGAGCTGCCAGTGGCAGACGCAGAGCTGCAGATGGGGGTACCAGGTGGAATATTCGAGCTGGGTAAAGCCTGCATCACTGCTTTTGGCGGATAGGGCGAGCTCATACCAAAACACGCCCTGCCGGTATTGCCGTTTCTCCGCAAAATAGTCGCCGAGCCTGCAGCAGAACTCCGGCCGCGGACAATCGATCAGAAATGATTTTAAGAGAGACGTCATGGCGGCCTCTTCATGGCCGACCGCCCTGTAGCAATCGGATAGATATTGGCACGTTCTGATCTCGTCTTCGATCCAGCACTGTTTTGTGGAAAGAAAATGGTGATAATACGTGATGGCGCGCTGATACTGGCCGTGATCCTTTAATTCATTCGCGAAGTAAAACAAATCGCGCGGTGTCATCGTTTCACTGTTTTCCGCCATTCTCTCATAAATCTTCAAGTTGCGGTCCGAGGGAGGCGAGTGCTTTTTCTCGGATTTCCGGTGTGTGACGGCAATATCGGTTTCTATGATGTTTCCGTATACCTCAAGATACTCATGCACGGCTCCGATCCAGCGGAACCCTTTTTCACGCTTGACGAGTCGGTTGCGGCGGTATCTGAAGCTGACCTCTCCCCGATCATCAAAGCCGACGTGATAATACATGGATACCGCGTCCACCTCTTTTGAAAGCGACGCCTTCAGTTCAATCAGCTTTTCACGGTCCTTTTCCGTCAGCATATCGTCGGCGTCCAGCCACAGAATATAATCCATTTCCGCTTTCGAAAACACAAAATTACGGGCGGCCGCAAAGTGATCGATCCATTCAAAATCATAAATCTTATCCGTATAACGGGCCGCGATTTCTTTCGTCCGGTCGGTCGAGCCCGTATCAGCAATCACAATTTCATCCGCAATGTCTTTGACGGAATCAAGACAGCCCGCAAGCACTTCCTCTTCATTTTTCACGATAACGCACAAACTGACGCTGATCATGTCATCACCTCTTCCCCTCCAGTGTATAAAAGGAGAGGCGGAAACATTCTTCGGACAAAATGATCTCTTCCAAGAAATTTGTCTGTCCTTTTACTAGTTTTATTCCAGCGCCTGATTTAAAATGAACACATGAACTTACGTGAGGATTGATAGGAACCATGAGCATCATAAAAGCGGAAAACCTTTATAAAACATACGGAGATAAGACATTATTCGACCATATCTCCTTTCATATTGAAGAGAATGAAAGAATCGGTTTAATCGGCCCGAACGGAACGGGGAAGTCTACGCTTCTGAAAACCATTGCCGGCCTTGAATCAACGGAGGAAGGCGAGATTACGGCTTCAGGAAACGTGCATATTGAGTTCTTGCATCAGGACCCTGAGCTTCCGGCCGGACAAACCGTTCTTGAACATATTTATTCCGGCGGATCAGCCGTCATGAGAACGATGAGAGAATACGAAAAAGCGCTTCAGGCGCTGAATGAAGAACCGGAAAATGACCAGCGCCAGAAACACCTGCTTGATGCGCAGGCCCGAATGGACGCGAATGATGCGTGGGAGGCGAATACGTTAGCCAAAACGGTTTTAACCAAACTTGGCGTCACCGATCTGATGAAGGATGTCAGCGAGCTGTCCGGCGGCCAGAGAAAGCGCGTCGCGATTGCGAAAAACGTCATCCAGCCGGCTGACCTGCTCATTTTGGATGAACCGACAAACCACTTGGACAATGAAACGATTGAATGGCTGGAAGGCTACTTATCGCAATATCCGGGCGCCGTTATGCTTGTCACGCACGACAGATATTTTCTGAACAGGGTGACGAACAGAATTTACGAGCTTGAGAGAGGCAGCCTTTATACGTATAAAGGAAACTATGAAGTATTCCTGGAAAAACGGGCCGAACGGGAGGCGCTGGCAGAGCAGAAAGAAACAAAACGCCAAAACCTCCTGCGCCGCGAATTGGCGTGGCTCAGAAGAGGAGCGAAAGCGCGCTCGACGAAACAAAAAGCGAGAGTGGACAGAGCGGAGGCGCTCAAGGAGCAAAAAGGGCCGGCAGTCTCCGGATCACTCGATTTCGCGATCGGTTCCCACCGTCTCGGAAAACAAGTAATCGAAGCCGATAACGTCTCCATTACCTATAACGGCCAAGCGCTGATCAGCCAGTTTAATGAGCTTGTCATCCCTGGGGAACGAATCGGCATCATCGGGCCGAACGGAATCGGGAAAACGACACTTTTAAACAGCCTCGCCGGCAGAATTCAGCCTGACAGCGGCAATATCACCATCGGGCAGACGGTCCGGATCGGCTACTACACCCAGGATCACAGCGAAATGAACGGCGATATGAAAGTCATTGAATATATAAAAGAGACGGCCGAAATCGTCAAAACGGCGGAAGGCGATGTCATCACCGCGGAACAAATGCTTGAGCGTTTTCTGTTCCCGCGTCCGATGCAGCAGACATATATCAGAAAGCTGTCAGGCGGGGAAAAACGCCGTCTGTACTTGCTGAATGTACTGATGCAGGAGCCGAATGTGCTGTTTTTAGATGAACCGACCAATGATCTGGACACAGAAACATTAAGCGTGCTCGAGGATTATATCGAACAGTTCCCGGGCGTCGTCATCACCGTATCCCATGACCGCTATTTCCTTGACCGCGTCGTGGACCGCCTGATCGTATTTGAAGGACACGGTGTCATTTCCCGTTTCCAAGGTTCATACAGTGAATACATGGAACAAGCAAAAGCGAAGAAGACGGCGGTAAAACAGCCGGCCGAAGAGAAAAAGGCGGAAGAAGAGCCGAAGAAAAAGCGCAAAAAGCTTTCGTACAAGGATCAGATCGAATGGGACGGCATCGAAGACAAAATCGCCGGCCTTGAAGAAAAGCATCAGCGTCTGGAAGCGGAAATCGCTGAAGCGGGAAGTGATTTCGGAAAGATACAAGAACTGATGGCCGAACAGGCAAAAACGGCTGAAGAGCTTGAAGCGGCGATGGAACGCTGGACCGAATTGTCACTGATGATTGAAGAACTTGAGAATTAAGAAAAGCCGGTACGGCCCCCGAGAAGACGGCGGGTCATACCGGCTTTTTTTATCTTACACAGATGTCTCCCGGCGCTTTAAAGACAAAGGTTCCGTCCAAGCCAAGTTTATCCGGCACAAAAAGTTTACGTTTACGTTAAGGTTCAAATGGTGTATAATAGAAACAGATACGACAAGAGGGGGATTCACCTTGGAATGGATGAAGATTGATCAAGTTGCCAAGCGAAGCGGATTGACAAAACGAACCATTCGTTTTTACGAGGAGATTGGTTTGATTCCTGCTCCTAAACGGACAGAAGGCGGCGTCCGGCTTTACTCTGAAGATGATATGGAGGAGCTCGAAAAAGTCACCAGCACAAAAGAAGTGCTCGGTTTTTCCCTTCAGGAACTTCAGCAGTTTATGGAGATGAGCCGTCAGCTGGAATTAAACAAAGAGGGGTACTTGTTGTCACTGGATCCGAAGGAACGGAAAGAAAAGCTGGAAGAGATTCAGCACGCTTTGAACCACCAGCTTGAGATGATTGATGAGAAGATCAGCACATTTCAGCATTTTAAAACGCGCCTTAACGGAATGAAAGAAAAAGCTGACCGCGCCATTCAATCAATCGAATGATTTTGCTGTAAACGCTATGGATATAGCGTTTCTTTTAATGGATGAAACAGGAGGTCTGGTCAAATGGATACATCATCACAACAGAAAACAGGCTTATTCAGCCAGCCGAAAGCCGTTTGGGCGGTTGCGTTTGCCTGTGTGATTTCCTTTATGGGAATCGGTCTTGTCGATCCGATTCTTCCGGCGATCGCCGCACAATTACATGCTTCACCTAGTGAAGTATCTCTGTTATTTACAAGTTATTTGCTCGTTACCGGTTTTATGATGTTTTTCTCCGGCGCGATTTCCAGCCGGATCGGCGCAAAATGGACGCTGCTTCTCGGACTTATTTTTATCATCGTGTTTGCCGCTCTCGGCGGAAGCTCAAGTTCAATCGCTCAGCTTGTCGGCTATCGCGGCGGCTGGGGGCTTGGGAATGCTCTCTTTATTTCAACCGCGCTTGCCGTCATTGTCGGGGTATCTGTCGGCGGCAGCGCCAAAGCCATTATTCTGTATGAGGCCGCGCTCGGACTGGGGATTTCCGTCGGGCCGCTTGCCGGCGGAGAGCTTGGCAGCATTTCATGGCGCGCTCCGTTCTTCGGAGTGTCTGTCCTCATGCTCATAGCGCTTTGCGCGATTTCACTCATGCTGCCGAAGCTGCCGAAACCGGCGAAACGCGTCGGTGTGTTTGATGCGATGAAGGCGCTCAAATATAAAGGCCTTTTGACAATGGCAGTATCTGCATTCCTATACAACTTTGGATTTTTTATTTTGCTTGCTTATTCTCCGTTCGTTCTGGATTTAGATGAACACGGTCTCGGATATGTCTTCTTCGGCTGGGGCCTTCTGCTGGCAATTACGTCAGTCTTTACGGCGCCGCTTGTGCACAAAGCGCTGGGCACAGTGCGTTCGCTCGTCGTTCTCTTTATCGCCTTTGCGGCCATTCTCGTTATTATGGGGGTCTGGACTGACCATCAGACGTTGATCATTACATGTATCGTTGTTGCCGGTGCTGTCCTCGGTATGGTGAATACGATCATGACAACCGCTGTGATGGGTGCTGCGCCGGTTGAACGTTCAATCGCGTCTTCAGCCTACAGCTCAGTCCGCTTTATCGGCGGTGCGCTCGCTCCGTGGATTGCGGGAATGCTGTCAGAACACTTCACCGCAAGCACACCATATACAGTAGGCGGGATTGTCGTTTTTGTCGGCATGCTTGTTCTTCTTATGGGACGCAAACATCTTGCCGGAATAAAAGCCGGACATTAAAAAAAGGAACTTCCGCACGGGCGGGAGTTCCTTTTTGTGTTTACAGCACTTTCGTCGTCCAAGATTCACAATTCCATGTTTCCGTCGCGATATCCATGTAGAACTCGGGTTCGTGGGAAATCAGCAGAATGGAGCCTTTGTATTCTTTCAGCGCGCGTTTCAGCTCTTCTTTCGCATCGACATCCAGGTGGTTTGTCGGTTCGTCAAGCACGAGCAGGTTTGTTTCTGAATTGATCAGCTTGCACAGTCTGACCTTCGCTTTTTCTCCTCCGCTGAGAACGGAGACGCGGCTTTCAATGTGTTTGGTCGTCAGGCCGCATTTGGCGAGGGCGGCGCGGATTTCGTATTGGGTAAAGGAAGGAAATTCGCTCCACACTTCTTCGATGCACGTATTGTTATTGGTTTCTTTCACTTCCTGCTCGAAATAGCCCGTGTATTGATGCTCGCCGCGCTCCACCGTGCCTTCCAGCGGCTGGATTTCACCGAGCAGGCTTTTTAACAGCGTCGTTTTCCCGATGCCGTTTGCGCCGTACAGGGCGACTTTCTGTCCGCGCTCCATTCTGAGATTGAGCGGGCGTGACAGCGGAGTATCGTAACCGATGACTAAGTCCTTCGTTTCAAAAATGAGCTTGCCTGACGTTCTCGCAGGCTTGAAATGGAATTCCGGTTTCGGTTTTTCGGCCGCCAGTTCGATCATATCCATCTTATCAAGCTTTTTCTGACGGGACATCGCCATATTTCTCGTGCTGACGCGGGCTTTGTTGCGGGCGACGAAATCTTTCAGCTCAGCCACTTCCTGCTGCTGTTTTTTGTAGGCGGCTTCGAGCTGCTGTTTTTTCACTTCGTAGACTTCCATAAACTGATGATAATCACCGACATAACGCGTCAGCTCTTGGTTTTCCACATGATAAATCAAATTGATTACGCTGTTTAAAAACGGAATGTCGTGAGAAATTAAGATGAACGCATTTTCATATTCCTGCAAATAGCGTTTCAGCCATTCAATATGCTGTTCATCAAGGTAGTTCGTCGGTTCGTCCAACAGAAGGATTTCCGGCTTTTCCAAAAGCAGTTTGGCGAGCAGCACTTTCGTCCGCTGTCCGCCGCTTAAGTCAGTGACGTCGCGGTCTAGGCCGACTTCCTGCAGGCCGAGGCCGCGGGCGATTTCTTCAACTTTGCTGTCAATCACGTAGAAATCATTGTTTGTCAGGGCGTCCTGAATGACACCGACATCTTCAAGCAGCTGCTCAAGCTCATCAGGGTCCGCTTCGCCCATTTTGTTGTAAATCTCGTTCATTTCTTCTTCCATCGCAAATAAGTAATGGAACGCATCCTTCAGCACGTCGCGGATCGTTTTTCCTTTTTCAAGCACGGTATGCTGATCGAGATAGCCGACACGCACGTTTTTCGCCCATTCAACCTTACCCTCATCAGGCTCAAGCTTTCCGGTAATAATATTCATAAACGTTGATTTACCTTCGCCGTTTGCTCCGATTAAGCCGACGTGTTCCCCTTTTAAAAGACGGAACGATACATTGTTAAAAAGCGCACGGTCACCGAAGCCGTGGCTTAAATCTTTTACGGATAAAATACTCATCATTACACCTCTATCGTTATCAGACACGCTTTTTTTATCATGTGTCTTTCTCATTTATGATTATAAAGGAGGAGACCGTTTGTTAAAAGGCTTGGAAGGAAAAAGAAAATTGCGTTTGCCGCGTGCATTTGAGATACTATGGAGTAGATCTTAAGAATTGAGGAGAACGACATGACCCAAACATGGCCATTTTTACAGCATACACAACCATTTATCGCCGAAAACTGGGAGGCGTCAGGTTTTCAGGAGCCGACCGTTATTCAGGAAAAAGCCGCTCAGGTGATCATGGAAGGGAAAGACGTCATTGCCGAATCCCCGACGGGAACGGGAAAAACATTGGCGTACACGCTTCCGGTTCTGGAGCGGATCAACCCGGAACAGAAACATCCGCAAGTGATCATTTTAGCGCCGTCCCGCGAGCTTGTGATGCAGATTTTTCAAGTGATTCAGGAGTGGAAAAAAGGCTCCGATCTTCGCGCTTTGTCTTTAATCGGCGGGGCAAACGTGAAAAAGCAGGTGGAGAAGCTCAAAAATAAACCGCATATCATTGCAGGCACACCGGGCAGGGTGCTCGAATTGATTCAGGCGAAAAAGCTGAAAATGCATGAAGTCAAGACGATCGTTCTTGATGAAGTGGATCAGCTCGTGACAAAGGAACACCGCGAAACGATGAAAAAAATCATTAAAACGACGCTGAAAGACCGACAGCTTCTAAGCTTTTCCGCTACGCTGCAGCCGGAGACAGAAGAGGTGCTGAATGCCATCGCACATGAACCGGCCGTTTTGAAAGTGGAGCGGAATACGGCGGAAAAAGCGCGCGTCACGCATCAATATCTCGTCTGCGATCAGCGGGATAAAGTAAAGCTTTTGCAAAAGCTGTCACGGCTGAACGGCATGCAGGCGCTCGTGTTTGTCAGAGATATCGGAAATTTAAGCGTCTATGCGGAAAAACTCGCCTATCATCACGTGGATCTCGGCATCCTGCACGGAGAAGCGAAAAAAATGGAGCGGGCAAAGATATTATCAGCGTTTGAAGGGGGAGAATTTCCGCTGCTTCTGGCGACTGACATAGCGGCGCGCGGACTTGATATCGATGATCTTCCGTACGTCATTCACGCAGACATCCCGAATGAAGACGGATATATCCACAGATCCGGCCGGACGGGGCGGGCCGGTAAAGAAGGAACCGTACTCAGCCTTGTCACGCCGATGGAAGAATCCAAATTGAAAAAAATGGCCAAATCACTCGGAATTGAGCTGAAAGAGGCCGTTTATTCAGGCGGAAAATTATCTGAGAAATAAGAAACGGAGGGCGGGAAGCCCTTCTTTTTTATTGTGAAATAATAGAAAAGGTTCAGGCGGGGGAGTGGGAAGATGGGTTCAATAGACCGATTTCAAATATTGAAGGAACGTGGGTTGGAAATACTCGAACACTGGTTTAAGAACGATAACATCAGACGGAGAATGGATGCGATGCTGCCATTAGACGCGTGGTATGCACGATTGAATAAAGATGAAGACGATACTGTCATTATGGCATATGACGGGCAGCTTCCGGCAGGTATAGTCTCTATAGAGTTTGTGGAGGAACGGGCGTATATCGGATTGATCGTCAATCCTTTGTACCAGCTTCAAGGGTACGGAAAACAGATCTTGCAAAAACTGCTGACTGATCCTGGGTTTACCAGCGTGTAGGAATGGGCGGCAAGCATCGAAAAAAGACAATCAAATCAGTTTAGCCTGCTTTCAAGCAGCGGGATTCAATTTGAAAGATACGGAGCCTGATGAAGACGGCTTTCTTACTTTGATTCTTCGCGGCTGATGCGAAAAAGCAGAAAAGGAGGGGACAAAGCCCTCCTTTTTTTCATCATCATGTTAACCTAGATCACTGACTTTGATGATCTGTTTGCCTTTGTTTTTTCCTTTAAACAGGCCGAGGAACGCGTCTGGAATATGGCTGAATCCTTCCGTAATCGTTTCTTCATAATGAAGCTTCCCGTCCTTGAGCCATTCAGCCAATTGTTTCGCGCCTTCGGAAAAGCGGTCAGCATAATCACTGACGATGAACCCCTGCATCAGCGCTTTTGTTTTGATCAGCTTCGGCTGGACGCGGGGGCCCATGTCTTCCTCTTCACTTTCGGTATTATATGAAGAGATCGCTCCGCATACCGGAATGCGGGCGAATTCATTCAGCAGGTTTATCACCGCATCTGAAATCGGTCCGCCGACATTGTCAAAATAGACATCGACGCCGTCAGGGCATGCCTGTTCAAGCGCTTTTTGAATATCATCCGCCGTTTTGTAATTAATGGCTTCATCAAATTGAAGCTCCTCTTTCAGATACGCGATTTTTTCGTCAGAACCGGCGATGCCGACAACCCGCGCGCCTTTGATTTTTGCAATCTGCCCGACCGTTGAGCCGACGGCGCCCGCAGCCCCTGAAACGACGACGGTTTCGCCCTTTTTCGGACGGCCGATATCGAGCAGGCCGAAGTAAGCGGTCAGTCCGGTCATCCCTAAAATGCCGAGATACGCCTGGGCGGGTGCGATATCCGTATCCAACTTGCGGAGGGCGGACTCATTGACGGCTGAATATTCCTGCCATGCGAGATTTCCGATCACAACATCTCCTTTTTTCAGCTTATCTCCGTCTGTCAGAACTTCAGCAATCACTCCGCCTGTTATGGCTTCATCTAAAGCGAACGGCTCTACATATGATTTTGTATCCTGCATCCGTCCGCGCATGTACGGATCAACGGACACATAACTCGTTTTCACAAGCACTTCGCCGTCTTTCGGTTCGGGAACGGCAATCGTTTCAAAGCGGAAATCGTCATGGACGGGAACGCCTTTCGGGCGTCTTGCCAATTGAATCTGCTGCTGATTATTCGGCATACTGAATCCTCCTTCAAGATAAGTGGTTGTTCCAAATGTAACACGAACCATTTCCCGAATACAAAATCAAACCGTCCGCCGGCAACAAAAAAAGAAGGGCCACGGCCCTTCTTTTCTTATATGCGTATTTAAAAGAATAACCGGTACACATCGGTGTTTTTCTCATGTTCCAAATATTCATAGGCATTCGTTTTTGAAGAATGAAGCATGTCAGAGGTAATCACGGGCTGAAGCGCGGTCAGATAAGAACCCAGCTTATTTTCAATTTCTGTCGGCAGAACGGATTCGATATCACCGATATTGATAATGATAGAGAAAACGAAATCGATATTAATATGAAAAGTATCTTCAGCAAAGGCCGTAAGCTCTTTTATTCCATCCGGGCAGCGGGTATGCCGGCGGAATACCTGCTTCACTAAATCACTGACAACCCAAGCGTTAAATCGCTGTTCCGGTGAAAAGTAATGAATAGGAACCACCTCCCTGCTTAATCGGCTCATGAAGATTTTTATTTTTCTGATAAAAGTTACTTTCCCTACTGTAACATGTCCCGCCGGAAAATATCCACCGACAATCTGCCCGTTTTTTCCCGGAACTCTCTTTCTTTTGTTTGACCTTTGGTTGAGCGGGTAAACATCCAATATACAAAAACAAAAGGGAGGACTTATCAATGAAACCGGTAGTAAGAGAATATACAAATGATCAAAAACTGATGCAGGACGTAAAAGAGCTTCAGCAATTGGGTGTCGCAAAAGAAGACGTATATGTGCTTTCACATGATGACGACAGAACGGACCGTCTGGCGGATAATACTGATGTCAATACCATCGGAGCGAAAGAAACGGGCATTAAACACGCGGTCGGCAATATGTTTAATAAAAAAGGCGACGAGCTCCGCAACAAAATTCACGAAATCGGCTTTTCAGAAGAGGAAGCATCACAATTTGAAAAGCGCTTAGATGAAGGAAAAGTTCTTCTGTTTGTCACGGATAACGAAAAAGTAAAATCATGGGCGTAAGCTGAACAGATCCCAAGGGGTTTTCGGTCCCTTGGGATTTTTTTGCGGTTTCCGCAATAAAACCGAAAGGCACATGCTGTACATTTTCGGTGCCGTTTCTCAACTGATTTGATACAATCCAATTGTAATAAAGTGGAACAGAGAATCAGGAGGAGCACAATTCATGAAAAAAATGTTACTTATGCTGGCGGTTTGTTTATGTATGATCCCTGCGGACGTCTATGCCGCTGACCTGGGACGGCAGACGTTAGGAACAAATGACGGCTGGGGAGCCGCTTCCGGCGGGACAACCGGCGGCGCGAAAGCCTCTTCATCGAATGTCTACACCGTATCAAACAGACAGCAGCTCGTTTCTGCATTAGGGGGAAGCGCCAACAGCACGCCGAAGATTATTTACATACAAGGCACAATCAATATGAATACGGACGACCGGAATAAAACGCTCGGCTTTAATGATTATAAAGATCCGGCATATGATCTCAACGCTTATCTGAAGGCGTACGACCCGGACAAATGGGGGAAAAAAGCGCCGTCAGGCACCCAGGAAGACGCCAGACAGCGATCTCAAAAAAACCAGAAAGCACGGGTCGTGATTGACATTCCTTCAAATACGACGATCATCGGTTCGGGTTCAAATGCCAAAGTGACAGGCGGAAGCTTTAATATAAAGAACGGCGTCGACAATGTCATCATCCGCAACATTGAATTTCAAGACGCTTACGACTATTTTCCGCAATGGGACCCGACGGACGGCAGCAGCGGCAACTGGAACTCGGAATATGACAATATCACCATTAACGGCGCGACGCATATCTGGATCGATCATTGCACCTTTAATGACGGATCGAATCCCGACAGCGGTTTTCCCTACTATTACGGAAGAAAATATCAGCACCATGACGGCCAGACAGATATAGCCAACGGGGCGAATTATATTACATTGTCCTATAATAAATATCATGACCATGACAAAGGCTCCGTCATCGGAAATAGCGACAGCAAGACGTCGGATGAAGGAAAACTGAAGGTGACCATTCACCATAACTATTACCAGAACATCGTCCAGCGCGCACCGCGGGTCCGGTACGGGCAGGTTCATATTTATAATAATTTTTACGCAGGCTCTAAAAGCGCCGCATACCCGTTCAGCTATGCGTGGGGCGCAGGCCACGCGTCAAAAATATATGCCCAGAATAATGTCTTTGAAGTGCCGGGACTGGCTGCTGATAAAGTCATCAGCGTCTTCAGCGGCGGAAAAGCGCTTCATGAAGACGGCACTCTTTTAAACGGCGCCGCAATTAACGCGTCAGCTGCCAACGGATTAAGTCAGTCCGTCGGCTGGACACCGTCATTGCACGGTTCCATCGGCTCATCATCAAATGTAAAATCAGATGTTATATCTAAAGCCGGGTCGGGTATATTAAAATAATAAACAAGAAGCACAAAGGAAAATATTCCTTTGTGTTTTTTAATTAACAAAAACGTTTATTAACTTAGTTAAGTAGTAAAATGGGATAGGGGGATGGAAGACAACAAAATAGGAGGAGACCTGTAATGGCTTCAGAAAAAGACGCAAAAAAACAGCAGGCAGTAAAAATCATTCCTTTGCTTATTACTGTTGCTGTGGGATTAATCATTTGGTTTATTCCCGCGCCGTCCGGACTTGAACCTAAAGCATGGCATTTGTTCGCTATTTTTGTCGCAACAATTATCGGCTTTATCTCCAAGCCCTTGCCAATGGGCGCAATTGCAATTTTTGCATTGGCAGTCACCGCGTTAACGGGAACGCTATCTATTGAAAATACGTTAAGCGGATTTGGAAACAAGACAATCTGGCTGATTGTCATCGCCTTTTTTATTTCCCGGGGATTTATCAAAACCGGGCTTGGCGCCAGGATTTCTTACGTATTCGTACAACGGTTCGGGAAGAAAACACTCGGCCTTTCTTATTCACTGCTGTTCAGTGATTTAATTTTATCACCTGCCATTCCGAGCAACACGGCACGGGCGGGCGGCATTATTTTTCCTATTATCAGATCATTATCCGAAACTTTCGGATCAACGCCGGCAGACGGAACAGAGCGGAAAATCGGCGCTTTCTTATTAAAAACCGGTTTTCAAGGAAACTTGATTACGTCTGCGATGTTTTTGACGGCAATGGCGGCGAATCCGCTGATCGCCAAGCTGGCCCACGATGTCGCAGGGGTGGACATCACATGGACAAGCTGGGCAATCGCGGCCATTGTACCGGGATTGGCGAGCTTAATCATTACGCCGCTCGTCATTTATAAGCTGTATCCGCCGGAAATTAAAGAAACACCGGACGCGGCTAAAATCGCAACGGAAAAATTGAAAGAAATGGGTCCGTTTAAAAAATCCGAACTCTCCATGGTTATCGTCTTTTTATTGGTGCTTGCGCTGTGGATTTTCGGAGGAAGCTTCAATATCGACGCAACGACGACGGCCCTGATCGGATTATCCGTTTTGCTTTTGTCACAGGTATTAACATGGGAGGACATCAAAAAAGAACAAGGTGCATGGGATACGCTGACTTGGTTCGCGGCGCTTGTGATGCTGGCGAATTTCCTGAATGAGCTCGGCATGGTGTCTTGGTTCAGCAATATGATGAAATCATCTGTTTCCGGTTTTTCATGGATTGTGGCATTTATGATTCTGATTGTCGTGTATTATTACACGCATTACTTCTTTGCGAGCGCAACCGCGCATATCAGCGCCATGTATGCGGCATTTCTCGCCGTCATCGTGGCGGCAGGCGCTCCGCCGCTGTTGGCGGCGCTCAGCCTGGCGTTTTTCAGCAACCTTTTCGGTTCGACGACGCATTACGGCTCAGGAGCGGCTCCGGTCTTTTTCGGAGCGGGTTATATCTCGCAAAGCAAATGGTGGTCCATCGGCTTTATCCTGTCAATCGTCCATATTGTGACATGGCTTGTGATCGGCGGATTATGGTGGAAAGTATTAGGGTTATGGTAGAAGAAAAAAGGCAGACTCAGGTCTGCCTTTTTTTATTTCTGTAAGGAATGGGAAGGGCCTGCACACGATGACTTCAGTGCGAATAGAATATTGCCGGGGTGATATTATGAGCAGCGGCCGTAATCAATACATGATATTGAAACAGAAACCTTACAAATATATGAGCAGACATATGAAACGCCGGTATGAACAATTACCATGTGAACTTGAAAGTCCGGAAACAGGGACGGAAAAACGGTTTCCGTCTTCAGATGAAAATCGATCTGCCTTGTGCGTACCCGGGCTGCGAGGTCCGGAAGGCAAAAGAGGACCCGCCGGCTCCCGCGGTCCGCAAGGGGAGGCGGGTCCGCCGGGTCCGCCCGGTCCCCCGGGGCCTGAGGGGCCGCCGGGAGCGGTTCCTGCGGTAGCTTTTCAAAATACAGCAGACCTAATGACGCTTCCGTTAGAAGGAACACCGATAAACGTGTTAAGCGCAGTGATAGCTGCGCCGACAGATCAATTGGTGAAAACGGATGCCGTCATACAAGTAAATGTGGAATTAGATCCGCTTGCGTCTCATTTCTCATTGGTCTTAGCTGTCGAGCTGCAAAGAAATGGCGTAACGATACAAACACAGAGACAAGAGCGGAACCTCTTTTCTTCAGGCGGACAAATCATAGGAATTCCTTTTACGTACATCGACGAAATGAAGGCGGATGAAACAGCCGCGTATCAGCTCTATTTATCCGTCCTTTCTTCGAACTACGTAACACAAGTCGCAGCAGCAAACCGCTCCCTCATTGCGACTGGATTCCCCATTCAAGGATCTGATTAAGGTGATGAAAAGAAATCACCTTTTTTATTTAGGTTGTCAAAACACAGCCCGTATTAATATGCTGTCTTAATAAGTAAGACGGTCAACAACGGGAAGGAGAGGGAAAAAGATTGAATGAATAATCCGATTATAAACGGAAGCTTTGAAACCGGCACATTAGCGGGATGGAGTTCGGCAAATACCCAGATTAACAGTTTGTTTGCACATTCAGGGAGATATTCTGCGCAATTTATTGGAGCTCAGCCATATGCTTACCTCAGTCAAATCGTTCCCATTTCAGCCAAGTCAGTGACTCTATTCGTATCACTCGCAACGCTCGGAAATGATCCAAGTCCCCAAGTCACTCTCCAGATCATCTATGTCAGCGCAGCAGGTGAACAAATCAGTTCCATTCAAGAAAATATTACACCCGGAAATTTGCCGAACGTGCTCTTTCACACATGGTCTGAAATCTATAAAACAAGCAGTGTGCCTTCTGGCGCGGCCTCTGCCGTCATTGTATTAAGTAAAGTTTCTTCCGGAACGGTTTTAATAGACGATGTTTCATTGGCGCAAACCGGGGGTGAATCTGGCGTAACAGGAATTACAGGCCCCACAGGAGTGACCGGCGCAAGAGGAGCGACGGGAGTAACTGGTGCAACCGGGGCAAGAGGAGCGACGGGTGTAACCGGTCCAAACGGAGTAACTGGTCCGACAGGGGTAACTGGAGCAACCGGCTCGACTGGTGTAACAGGAGCGACCGGAACCACGGGCTCAACCGGAGTGACTGGAGTAACGGGAGCAACTGGTTCAACCGGTTCAACCGGAGTGACTGGGGCAACGGGTGTAACTGGTTCAACAGGAGAAACCGGAGCGACCGGTGTAACAGGGTCAACAGGAATAACCGGTGTAACTGGCTCAACCGGCCCAACAGGAGTTACTGGCGCAACCGGAGAAACTGGCCCAACAGGAGTGACTGGTGCAACGGGAGTGACTGGAGCAGCAGGAGCGACCGGTCCAACGGGAGAGGCCGGTCCAACCGGATCAACAGGCTCAACCGGAATAACAGGGGCAACAGGATCGACCGGAGCAATTGGTTCAACCGGGGCAAGAGGAGCGACGGGAGTAACTGGAGCTACCGGATCGACTGGTGTAACGGGATCGACAGGAGCAACCGGGGCGACGGGGATAACCGGATCGACCGGCCCAACCGGAGCAACGGGGGTAACAGGCGCGACTGGCTCAACCGGTCCAACAGGAGTGACTGGTCCAACAGGAGTGACTGGTGCAACGGGAGTGACTGGAGCAGCAGGAGAGGCCGGTCCAACCGGATCAACAGGCTCAACCGGAATAACAGGCTCAACCGGAATAACAGGGGCAACAGGATCGACCGGAGCAATTGGTTCAACCGGGGCAAGAGGAGCGACGGGAGTAACTGGAGCTACCGGATCGACTGGTGTAACGGGATCGACCGGAGCAACCGGGGCGACGGGGATAACCGGATCGACCGGCCCAACCGGAGCAACGGGGGTAACAGGCGCGACTGGCTCAACCGGTCCAACAGGAGTGACTGGTGCAACGGGAGTGACTGGAGCAGCAGGAGCGACCGGTCCAACGGGAGAGGCCGGTCCAACCGGATCAACAGGCTCAACCGGAATAACAGGGGCAACAGGATCGACCGGAGCAATTGGTTCAACCGGGGCAAGAGGAGCGACGGGAGTAACTGGAGCTACCGGATCGACTGGTGTAACGGGATCGACAGGAGCAACCGGGGCGACGGGGATAACCGGATCGACCGGCCCAACCGGAGCAACGGGGGTAACAGGCGCGACTGGCTCAACCGGTCCAACAGGAGTGACTGGAGCAGCAGGAGCGACCGGTCCAACGGGAGTAACCGGCTCAACTGGTGGAACGGGAGTAACAGGAGAAACAGGCGCCACAGGATCGACAGGCCCAACCGGCGCAACAGGGGCAACGGGGGTAACTGGAGAAATCGGTCCAACGGGATCGACAGGCCCAACTGGATCAACCGGTGCAACCGGAGTAACGGGATCAACAGGAGCAACCGGGTCAACTGGAGTAACAGGTACAACAGGCCTAACGGGTGTAACGGGTCCAACAGGAGTGACTGGGGTAACGGGTGTAACCGGACCGACAGGCCCAACTGGTATAACCGGATCAATAGGACCATCAGGAATAACGGGATCAACCGGCCCAACCGGAGCAACGGGGGTAACAGGCGCGACTGGCTCAACAGGAGCAACCGGAATGACTGGAGTAACAGGAACAACCGGCTCGACTGGTGTAACAGGCCCAACGGGTTCAACCGGGGCGACGGGAGTAACCGGATCAACCGGAGCAACGGGTGTAACGGGATCGACCGGAGTAACAGGGGTAACGGGATCGACAGGATCAACCGGCCCAACAGGGGCAATGGGTGTAACTGGAGAAATCGGCGCAACTGGAGCGACCGGTCCAACTGGATCTACAGGCTCAACCGGAATAACAGGGGCAACGGGTTCAACCGGATCAACAGGGTCAACTGGTTCAACGGGAGTGACAGGTTCAACCGGAGAAACCGGCCCAACCGGAGCGACTGGGGTAACTGGTATAACCGGGGGAACGGGAACAACCGGCCCAACCGGAGCAACGGGGGTAACAGGCGCGACTGGCTCAACCGGTCCAACAGGAGTTACTGGCGCAACCGGATCAACTGGCCCAACCGGAGCAACAGGTGCAACCGGAGAAACCGGCTCGACCGGGGATACCGGAGCTACTGGAGTAACCGGCCCAACAGGGGCAACGGGTGTAACGGGAGCGACCGGAGTAACAGGGGTAACGGGATCGACAGGATCAACCGGCCCAACAGGGGCAATGGGTGTAACTGGAGAAATCGGCGCAACTGGAGAGACCGGTCCAACTGGATCTACAGGTTCAACCGGAATAACAGGGGCAACGGGCTCAACCGGACCGACGGGCTCAACGGGAGAAACCGGTGCAACCGGTCCAACGGGAGTAACAGGAGAAACAGGCGCGACTGGCTCATCAGGCTCAACTGGAGTAACAGGAGCAACGGGATCAACCGGAATAACAGGTCCAACCGGCCCAACTGGTGTAACAGGGGCGACAGGCACAATCGGTTTAACCGGAGTAACCGGTCCAACTGGCTCGACCGGGGATACTGGAGCTACTGGAGTAACTGGTTCAACAGGAGTGACTGGGTCAACAGGAGAAACCGGAGCGACCGGTGTAACAGGGTCAACTGGTTCAACCGGAGAAACCGGGGCGACGGGAGTAACCGGATCAACAGGAGTAACAGGATTAACCGGTGCAACGGGATCGACAGGATCGACTGGGGTAACAGGATCAACCGGTGCAACGGGAGAAACTGGCCCAACCGGCGCAACAGGGGCAACGGGGGTAACTGGAGAAATCGGTCCAACGGGATCGACAGGCCCAACTGGATCAACCGGTGCAACCGGAGTAACGGGATCAACAGGAGCAACCGGGTCAACTGGAGTAACAGGTACAACAGGCCTAACGGGTGTAACGGGTCCAACAGGAGTGACTGGGACAACGGGGATAACCGGAGCGACTGGGGTAACGGGTGTAACCGGGGGAACGAGCCCAACCGGACCAACCGGTGTGACTGGACCAACAGGGGTTACTGGCTCAACAGGGGTTACTGGCTCAACAGGAGAAACCGGCGCAACGGGCTCAACTGGAGTAACTGGAGCGACCGGTGTAACAGGGTCAACAGGAATAACCGGACCGACTGGCTCAACTGGCTCAACGGGAGAAACCGGCTCAACCGGTGCAACGGGAATAACTGGAGAAACCGGAGCAACCGGATCAACTGGCCCAACCGGAGCAACAGGTGCAACCGGAGAAACCGGCCCAACAGGGGCAACGGGGGTAACTGGAGCGACCGGTCCAATCGGAGCAACGGGTTCAACCGGAGAAACCGGCTCGACCGGGGAAACCGGAGCTACTGGAGTAACCGGCCCAACGGGGATAACAGGAGCGACTGGCGCAACAGGAGTAACCGGTGCAACGGGATCGACAGGAGCGACCGGAGCAATTGGTTCAACCGGACCGACAGGCTCAACGGGAGAAACCGGCCCCACCGGAGTAACGGGTCTAACTGGTGTAACGGGATCGACAGGAGCGACTGGGGTAACGGGAGTAACCGGCTCAACTGGTGCGACGGGATTAACTGGAGAAACAGGCGCCACAGGATCGACAGGCCCAACCGGCGCAACAGGGCCAACAGGTTTAACAGGATCAACAGGCTCAACCGGAACCACGGGCTCAACTGGAGTAACAGGAGCGACAGGAGAAACCGGCGCAACAGGGGCAACGGGGGTAACTGGAGAAATCGGACCAACGGGAGAGACCGGTCCAACGGGATCGACAGGCCCAACTGGCTCAACCGGTGCAACTGGAGAAACTGGAGAAACTGGAGAAACTGGCTCAACCGGCGCAACCGGCGCAACCGGAGTAACGGGTCCAACTGGCGCGACGGGCCCAACCGGTGTGACTGGACCAACAGGAGAAACCGGAGCAACGGGCTCAACTGGAGTAACTGGAGCGACCGGTGTAACTGGGTCAACAGGAATAACCGGACCGACTGGCTCAACTGGAGAAACCGGAGCAACAGGGTCAACTGGTGTAACGGGAGTGACTGGTTCAACCGGAGCGACTGGGGTAACTGGTATAACCGGGGGTACGGGAACAACCGGCCCAACCGGCACAACCGGAATAACAGGTCCAACCGGGCCAACAGGGTCGACAGGTCCAACCGGAGTAACAGGGGCGACAGGAGAAACCGGTCCAACTGGCTCGACCGGGGATACTGGAGCTACTGGAGTAACTGGTGCAACAGGAGTGACTGGGTCAACCGGAGAAACCGGAGCGACCGGTGTAACAGGGTCAACCGGAGAAACCGGCCCAACAGGTGTAACAGGAGAAACCGGAACCACGGGATCAACCGGTGTGACTGGACCAACAGGAGAAACCGGAGCAACGGGCTCAACTGGAGAAACCGGTGTGACTGGATCAACAGGGGTTACTGGCTCAACAGGAGAAACCGGTTCAACGGGTGTGACTGGACCAACCGGTGTGACTGGACCAACAGGAGTAACGGGATCAACAGGAGCCACTGGAGTGACTGGGGCAACGGGGATAACCGGAGCGACTGGCGCAACAGGAGTAACAGGTTCAACCGGAGAAACGGGTCCAACTGGAGTAACAGGAGAAACCGGAACCACGGGATCAACCGGAGTAACTGGGACAACGGGAGAAACCGGTGCAACTGGAGTGACTGGAGCAACGGGGATAACCGGAGCAACAGGCGCGACGGGCCCAACCGGTGTGACTGGACCAACAGGAGAAACCGGAGCAACGGGCTCAACTGGAGTAACCGGTGTGACTGGATCAACCGGATCGACCGGAGTAACAGGCCCAACCGGTCCAACGGGTGTGACTGGAGCAACTGGAGTAACTGGAGCAACTGGGATAACAGGCGCTACCGGAGTAACGGGAGCCACCGGGGTAACTGGAGCAACTGGAGTAACAGGAGTAACGGGTGCAACCGGAGTAACAGGTCCAACAGGCTCAACCGGATCGACCGGAGTAACAGGCCCAACCGGTCCAACGGGTGTGACTGGAGCAACTGGAGTAACAGGAGTAACGGGTGCAACCGGAGTAACAGGCCCAACCGGTCCAACGGGTGTGACTGGAGCAACTGGAGTAACAGGAGTAACGGGTGCAACCGGAGTAACAGGCCCAACCGGTCCAACGGGTGTGACTGGAGCAACTGGAGTAACAGGAGTATCGGGAGCCACCGGAGTAACAGGTCCAACAGGCTCAACCGGATCGACCGGAGTAACAGGCCCAACCGGAGTAACAGGTGTGACTGGAGCAACGGGTGTGACTGGAGCAACTGGAGTAACAGGAGTAACGGGTGCAACCGGAGTAACAGGAGTAACAGGAGCAACAGGAGTAACGGGAGCAACCGGAGTAACTGGTTCAACCGGAGTAACTGGTTCAACCGGAGTAACAGGATCAACCGGAGTAACGGGAGCAACCGGAGTAACCGGAGTAACCGGGGTGACTGGAGCAACTGGAGCAACTGGAGCAACTGGAGTAACGGGAGTAACGGGAGCAACCGGAGTAACAGGAGCAACGGGAGCAACGGGAGCAACCGGAGTAACAGGAGCAACTGGAGCAACGGGAGTAACAGGAGCAACCGGAGTAACGGGAGCCACCGGGGTAACCGGAGCGACTGGAGTAACTGGGGTAACCGGAGTAACAGGAGCCACCGGGGATACTGGAGCCACTGGGATAACTGGAGCCACTGGGTTCACCGGAGCGACTGGAGTAACTGGGGTAACCGGAGTGACCGGAGTAACAGGCGCAACCGGAGTAACCGGGGATACTGGCGCTACAGGAGCCACTGGGATCACCGGAGCGACTGGAGTAACAGGAGTAACAGGAGTAACAGGAGTAACGGGAGTAACGGGAGTAACAGGAGTAACAGGAGCTACAGGAATAACGGGAGCTACCGGGGTAACAGGCGCTACCGGAGTAACAGGAGCGACAGGAATAACAGGTGCAACTGGGATCACCGGAGCGACTGGTGCAACTGGGATCACCGGAGCGACTGGAGTAACTGGGATCACCGGAGCGACTGGAGTAACTGGGATCACCGGAGCGACTGGAGTAACTGGGGTAACCGGATCGACCGGAGTAACGGGAGCAACCGGAGCCACCGGGGCTACTGGAGCAACAGGCGCCACCGGGATCACCGGAGCAGGCGCGATCATTCCGTATGCTTCTGGTCTTCCCACTGCCGTGACGACCATTGCCGGCGGATTAATCGGAACGGTGAGCCTTGTCGGGTTCGGCAATTCTGTGACGGGCGTCAATGTCGGAGGGGGAGGCGCAATTGATCTTACCGGGGCTGGAGGAACTCTGCTGAACTTTGCTTTTTCTGCTCCGAGAAGCGGAACCATTACATCAATTGCCGCTTATTTCAGTACAACCGCAGCATTGTCGCTTGTCGGCTCGACTGTTACGATAACCGCACAACTATACAGTTCTACTGTGCCGAACAATACGTTCACGCCGATCCCCGGAGCATCCGTCACTTTAGCTCCTCCCCTCACCGGCGTATTGTCAATCGGCAGCATCAGCAACGGAATCACGACAGGGCTGAACATTGCGGTAACTCCTCAAACCCGGCTGTTAATGGTATTCTCTGCCACTGCGACAGGCCTTTCGCTTATTAATACAGTGGCGGGATATGCAAGCGCGGGGGTTACGATTTCTTAAGTGAGAACGGCCAGACTGGTGCGGATCATCTAAGCTAAGCTTGGAGAAGATATCATTTTTTCTTCAAGCTTTTTTGTTTTTTACGTCTTTCTGTAAAGGCTGACGGGAATTTCCCGACAGCCGGCAGAAGTATTTACATGCCTTTTGAAGTTAATCAGTATCTTAATGAAGACGTTTTCAGTGAGTTCGAATCATCCGTTGTGCCGGGAGTGTGAATCATCATCGAAACAGCGGTGCCCTCATCCGGGGTGCTGGTGATCGTCAATTCGCTTCCGCAAAAATGCTTCAGCCGCCGATTGATATTTTTCAGGCCGACACTGCGATTAACATCAGAAGACAAAATATCTTTCTGTATGTCCGGCATGATGCCGGTTCCATTATCCTCCACTTTGATAAGATACGTGTTTTCGCCTTGTTTTTTCGCTGTCAGCTTTATCCGTCCGCCGCCTCTTTTCTTACTGATCCCGTGATGAACGGCGTTTTCCACCAATGGCTGTATCATTAAAGGCGGAAGGGGGAAGTCAATGTCCTGTTCAATATCAAAAAGGATATCAAGCCGTTTGCCGAAGCGTGTTTTTTCTATAGAAAGATATGACGTAATGATAGAAAGTTCGTTTCTGAATGAGCTGATGTCCGAAGTGTTTTGAAAATCAAAACTCATCCTTAAATAGTTTGTAAATGTAGCAGTGGTTTCCCTTGCTTTTTCAATATCCAAATGGCTGAGCGCGATAATCGTATTTAATACATTGTAAAGAAAATGAGGCTTAATCTGCGACTGAAGAAATGCCATTTCTAAATTTGTGGCTTGGTGAGCCGTATGCTTCATTAAAATTAAATTTTTAATACGCGCGGTGAATTCAGAGTAATGATAAGGCTTTTGTAAAATGTCGTTTGCTCCGGCATGAAACGCCTTGTATTTGTCATGGCTGATAATGGCTGCCGTAACGATAAGAACCGGCAGATCGACCATGCTGAACCTTTCGCGGATGTTTGTGCAGACTTCAAAACCCGTCATGTCAGGCATCATCAAGTCTAATATGACCAAGTCAAGCTTCGAGGAAGAGACAGCTTGAAGCGCCTCTTTTCCGCTTTTTACTGCGATTACGTTATAAGGAACACCTTCCAGCATATCAATTAAAATTTTCAAACTCTCGATATTATCGTCGACGATCAGAATCGTCGGAGCATCGATTTTCTCTGAGTGATAAGGCGTGACCAGCGAAATATCCGGTATTCTCTGTCCGGGCTGTGATTTAGGAAGTTCGGTCTTTGCTTCCGGTAAAGAAACAATTTGAGCGGCGGGTAACGTAAAATGAAAGGCTGATCCTTGCGCCGCCGCTGACTCCGCCCAGATGTCCCCGTTTTGGAGCTTGACGAGCTGTTTCACAATACTTAAACCTAAACCCGTTCCATCTTCTTCCTTCCCTCCCGCTTGCTGAAAAGAATCAAAAATGGTTTCAAGATCAGCCTCAGGAATGCCGCTGCCGGAATCGGTCACGGTTATTTGAATCATTTTGTCATTCAGGTTTGCGGCGGAAAGAATAATGTTCCCCTCGGATGTGTACTTGATTGCATTTTCAATAAGATTGGTTAAGATTTGCCGGAATCGGTTTTCATCTGCAAGCACCAAAGGGAGATCGTCCGGCACATGATTAAGAATCGCGAGTTTTTTATGTTTGGATAAAAGCCGGTAGAAGTTCATCTCACTGCATATGACGGCATGCACATCGACGGGAACCGGACGAATCTGCAGCATCCCCTGCTTCATTTTTTCCAAATCAAGAATATCATTTACGAGATCGGAAAGTCTGTAGCCCATACGGATGATCAGCTGCATATTTTCTTTCTCTTCCTCTATCGTCTTCTTTTTTCTGCCGGCTACAAGGGTTTGGCATATATTAATAATGCTGTTCAGCGGCGTCTTGAATTCGTGTGAAGTTTTGGCGATAAATTCATCTTTCAGTTGGTCCATTTTGACTAATTTCCGTGAGAGGACTTCATTGTCCCGGAAAGCTCCGGCGAATTGCTGCGCCATCAGGAGAACCACCGCCAATAAAGCGATGACTGTCGGCAATGAATAGATCGAATTAAAAGAAAAAGCTGTTTTGCCGCTGTAAGCTGAAATGGTCGTAAGAATCACAAAAGCGCTCATCGAGACGGATGCGAGTGTAAGGTACGTGCTTCCTTTTATTTTTCTTATGGCGGCAATCGTAAAAATATATGTAATATAAAACAGAGTCGTAACGGCCAGCACAGAATGTAAAATGTATGAGAGGTGATCAATGAAACTTCCGGACATAAAATCAGTGATCAAGATGATCCCGGATAAAGCGGTTAAAATGGTGATCGTCGTTTTTGAAACAATTTCTCTGTATGCATAAAAGAGATAAAGAAAAACCGCCATGCTGACAAGCACGGTTGAGATGATACGCAAGGAATTCAGCAATGAAAATGAAATAGACGGAAAGAGGAGAAAGATAATTCTTTCTTTCCCGATCATAAGAATAATGGCTGAAAAAAGCAGACACATCACGGAAAAGAACAATAAATGTTTATCCTTTGTCCGTTGCAGAAAAAAGCCGAGAAAATATAAACCGGTAATGAAAAAAGCCGTAATCATAATGGAATCATTAAAAAAGGAAATTTGATTCTCGCGTATAATTTGTTCTTGAGTCCCAAACGTTATCGGTTTTGCGATCCCCCAGCCGGGAACTTTTCCGAAATTCGAAAAATGCAGGACAAGTTCATTGTCACCCTTGCGAAGCCTGAAAAAGCTGCTGTACGGTTTGTTCTGCGCCTTAAAATCAGCTTTTTCTGAAGGATTGCCGCTCTGTCCGATTACTTTTCCATTAAGATAAAGGCGGTTTGAACTGTAGATATAAGATGTGCTGATCCCCAAAACCTGATTGTCTTCATTTGATCGGATTGTCAGTTTGTACGTTCCGTAATCCACGTCGGCCGTTTTTCCGAACAGCTTCACATTGACAGGGACATCAACGAGTACGGGATTTTTTCCTTTTGCTGAATGAAGCGCCTGCGGTGACAGCATCTGATTTGGATATAGAATCCATTTCCCGTTCAGCTGGACATTTCCATCCTTTTGAAAATCCCAATTTTCCAGATTGATCACGCCCTGTTCCGCTTGAGGGAGGGATGATCCTGAAAAATGATCCATGGCCATAAAAATCATAAAGAAAGCAGCATAGCCGCAAATAATCGTAATCGAAATAAATTTTTCTTTCACATCATTACTCCTTTATCCCATTCAGGGGCATTCTATTATCCTATTTAATGTATAAATATTGTAATCACAAACGTTATAATACAACAAGAGAAAGAAAAAGAATCCAACTATATAGGGCATTGGGCATGGTATAATTGAAATTATTTTCAGATATATCTATATTGACGGGTGGGATGCGGTTTGAAAGCGTTAATTGTGGATGATGAGGAACTGGCATTGCTTCATTTTAATCGTATGCTTGAGCGGACAAACGCCTTTCAATCTATTATAACGTTTCAAGATCCGGCGGAAGTTCTGGAGCATTCGGAACTTTCAGCAGCTGATGCGGTGTTTCTTGACATTGAAATGCCCGGGATAAACGGTATTGAGCTTGCTGAATCGATTCAGGAGGTCAATGAAAATATCCAAGTTATTTTTATCACCGCTTATAATGAATTCGCGATCAAAGCGTTTGAATTAAATGCTGTCGATTATCTATTAAAACCGGTTGACAATGCCCGGCTGCTGACAACTGTTGAGCGGATCCGAATGAATAAAAAACTCAGGTCGGCGGACGGGAATACCGGGACGGATTATGTTATACAATGTTTTGGGAACCTGGACTTTTATCAATCGGTAAATGGTGTCAAAACATACATAACAGTCAAGTGGAGAACATCCAAAGCCCGTGAACTGTATGCATTTTTACTTCTTAATCAAGGGCGCACGGTCAGTAAAGACATGCTGATGGAGATGTTTTGGCCTGCTTATGATATATCAAAAGCAAGCACCCAGCTCTACTCGACAATATATCAGATACGGAAATTAATCGGTCAGCTGCCCTTCAGCCAATCAATAGAAAATACTGATATAGGATACATTCTCCGGCTTTCCGGGGTAAAGATTGATACAGTTGAATGGGAAAAAACATTCAAAGAGGCTCCTCCGCTCAGCGCAGCTGCACTAACCCGGCACATGAACATTGTCATGTCATATGAGAACCATTATCTCATGGAGAATGGCTATCTGTGGGCAGAGCCGGAAAAAGCGCGTCTTGCCCATCTGTGGCTCAGCAAAGCGTACGAACTGATTGGTTTTCTCATCCAAGAGAAGAACAATCATCAAGCGATGGACGTTTGCCTGCAGGTTGAGAAAATAGAGCCCGGTGACGATAAAATTATACAATACAAACTGCAGTTATTTAATAAACTGGGAAAGGTAGAAGAGGCGATAAAGGAATACGAACGATATAAACAATTAAAAGATAAAATCAATTGACGATTGAATGACCGGACCGGCTGATGCCGGTCTTTTTTTGTGCGCTATTTCTGAAATGATCCCATGTACAGAATTTGTATAGGCCGATTTCATACAATGAAGTTTGGTTCGGATAAGGAGAATCCCATGCTTACCGGCTTGTTCGAACGTAAGTCTATATAAAAGGGGAGGAATAAGACATTGGGAGTGAGGAACTTTTCGTTCAGCCCGAAAAAAAGCAAAAGGCTGAGGGCGGCATTGATTTCATGCTTCACGCTGTTTTTCATCTTCAGCCAAGTTGTCAGCTTTACTCCGATCGCAGCCGCTTCCGGATCACAACATAGCGAGAGCGGGTTCTTTGATTCAGTTGCAGTCAAAGACGGCAGACAGCAGACCGTTGACGGATCAAAAGCCGGTGAACCGGCTTTAACACCGGGAGATAAAGTGACACTGACATACGAATGGTCACTAAAACACAAAGAAGATGCAAGTGACCGGAATATCACCGTAAAGATTCCGGAAAGTTTTACATTAGATAATGATGCCGAAGGTGAGCTGAAATCAGCTGATCGGGTGATCGGTATATATAAAGCTGAAGCAAACAGAAGCACGCTGGAAGTGAAAGTGAACGATGCTGAAGCGGATGCCGGGGATGCCAAAGGCTCCATTACACTGTCGGCGAAGTTTACTCCCGACATAACAGATGAGACGAAAATGGCAAAAGCTCTTTTTCAACTGGATGCCGGCAAGACCCAGCAAGTGTTAATACCTGTGAAGAAAGACGGAACAACGGATTCCGATACAGAAAAAAACACCTCTTCAACACCTGCTGAACCTCAGGATAAGACAGAGAAAAAATCAGCATCTGCAGACGGCGGGGATAAAGCAGAACAGGCAACGAAATCAAAACCTTCTGCTAAACGCAGTCAATCAAAAATGGTGATTACAAGCAAATCTGCCGCTAAAAGCCTTCAATCAGGCGGAAACCGGATTACGCAAAATATTTTAACTGATGTGAAATTGACGGATGAAAAAGGAAAACCATATGACAAAAACAACCGTGCGAATACGAACTCTCCGGCGAATATCACCATCCAATGGGCGATTCCGAATGAGCTGGGGAAAACAATAAACGACGGTGATCGATATGAATTTGACCTGCCTAAAGAATTTATTATGCATAATGACATTACGAACCAGCCATTGACCGACGGCGATAGTACGTACGGAACTTTTTCCATTAATACGAGCGGCCATGTCATCATGACGTTTAACGGCGAGGTAAAAGAAGATTCTAACGTCAAGGGGTCATTGTATGTAAACACCCAATTCAATCAGAAAGAAATAAAAGGATCAACCACACAAAAGATTAAGTTTCCGGTTAACTCTGATACGCCGGACGTAACGGTTTATTTTAAACCGAATGTCAATAAAACCATTGAGAAATCAGGGTCATTGAATAAAGGCATTAATCCCGGAAAGGTAACGTGGACGGTTGACCTTAATAAAAAGGAAGAAGAAGTTAAAAATGCGAAATTGACTGAAAGCCTTCCGGACGAATTGACTTTCCGCTCTGTGAAAGTGTATGAACTTGATGTGAATATTGACGGCTCGGTGAGTCAGGGAAATGAGATAACTTCAGGTTATACCGTTGGCGAAAACGGTAATGTCACCTTCGCCGGGACAATTGATTCAGCCTACCGGCTCATATATGACACGGAAATTAAAGATGAGGCAAAGCCGGGTAAAGGCGGAAACATCACGCTGACAAACAAGGCGGCATTCAGCGGAGACAATGCGGAGCCGATTTCTGCGGAAGCTTCCGTAACAGCGGGTTACGGAAAAATGATAGAAAAATCTTCGACAGGTTATAAAGGAGAAACCCAAACGTTCAGCTGGGCTGTTATGTACAACTACGGTGAGAAAAAGATTGATCAATCCAAAGCCGGCATCAAGGATACGTTCGGATCAGACGATCTGCATCTAGTTCCCGGATCATTGAAAGTCCTTCCGATTACATTCAGCCAGAACGGCAGCGAACAAGAGGGCGCCCCATTAAAAGAGGGTGATGATTATACGCTGACTGATAACGGGAACGGCTTTGAAATAAAATTCAAGCAAACTGTCACAGGAGCATATAAGATCATTTATCAATCTCAAGTCAACGATGGGGTCATTATTGACAGTCCTGTCAAATACACCAATACAGCAATGACAGATACGGGGGACTCAAAGGAAACTCCGGGAACCGCCATTCAGCAGAATCTGATCAAACATTATTCAAACGCAGACTATGAGAAGAAGACGGTTGATTGGACAATCACAGTTAACAAAAACGGTTACACAATGAAAGACTGGACGCTGGATGATCAATTCACCAGCGGAGGCCTGGCGCTCATTGACGATTCATTTAACATGCAAGACACGACTGAAAACAAAACGCTGAAAGAAGGAACGGATTATACATTAACAAAAAAACCCGGAAATCAAGGCTTTACAATAGCATTGATCGGGGACTACGCAGAAACAAACAGTCAGTTTAAGATCACGTATAAGACAAAATTCAACGCTGACTTTTCAAACGAAACGATTAAAAATACGGCGGAGTCGACATGGACCGATAAAAACGGCAACAAACGCACAAATAAGGAATCGAGCGGCTTCACACCGAACAATCAGACGTCCCATAACGGATTCAAAAACGGCTCATACAACGCCGTTTCAAAAGAAATCACATGGAAAGTCGGCATCAATTACAATGGCGAACCTTCAAAACATCCTTATATAAAAGATACGATCACAGATGGTCAGCAATTTTTGCATGGGTCGGTTGCTGTTAAAACGTATACCATCAGCAAAAACGGCTCCATCACTGAAGGAGAGGCGCTGGATCCTTCAAAATATGAAATAGAAGAGCCGTCAGACGGCAACAAAAATACGTTAACCGTACATCTCAAAACAGATGACGCTGTACCATACCTGATTGAATTTAAAACGTCATTAAAAGGCCAGGTCATTAAACAGAATCAATACACAAACAAAGCAGAGTACTTTAATAATGACCATGCAGACCGAACGCTGACGGGTTCAGTTTCCGTCGCAAACGGAGGAAACCTGATTTCTAAAGGCGGCAAACAGAACGGAAACAATATCGATTGGAACATCAATGTCAATGCCAGCCAATCGACACTGGATGACGTAAAAGTCAAAGACACACCGGATGAGAATCAAATAATAGATGAAGATTCTTTTAAAGTATATCAAGCAAAATATAATGAGAACGGCGTTATGAAAGACAGCAGCGGAAATCTTATTCCGGGTGATGTGCAGCTTGAGAAAGATAAGGACTATAAATTAGATATGAAAACTGACAATGCCACCGGTGAACAATCATTTGTCCTTACCTTTACAGGCGGCTATAAACAAATCGACCGTGCGTATGTCATACAATATCGTTCTCTCATTAATATTTCCGGCAGCAGCGGTCAGGTCAACAACAAAGTGTCGATATCAGGGACGAATGTTGAGGAGCAGACCCAAGAGAACAACAGCTCAGTGTTTGTCGCTATTTCAAGCGGCGGCGGCTCAGGGTCAGGGGAGAAGGGAAGCCTGACGATATCTAAAACAGGATCAGACGGAACATCTCTTTCAGGAGCAGACTTTCAATTATGGTCTAAAGACGGCAAGCAGCTGCTGCGTACGGGCACAACAGACGATGCCGGTAAACTTACGTTTGGGAATATCCGTTACGGAACCTATGTACTGAAAGAAATAAAAGCGCCGGACGGCTACACCATCAGCGATGCTTATGTAAACGGGGTCTCCGTTACGATTGACGGCAAATCCTCCGTAGCAGGAGCACTCTATAAAGTCATAAATCAAAAAAATAAGGTGACGCTTATCAAAAAAGACGAAAACAATAATCCTTTGGCCGGTGCTGTATTTAAGCTTGAGAAAAAATCAAGCGACGGTACCTATACTCTGATAAAAAATAATATTGAAAGCGATAAAAATGGGAAAGTTGAGATCAACGGTTTGCCTGCCGGATACTACCGGCTGATGGAGACGAAAGCCCCATCAGGGTTTATCGTAAACACAAAAGCCATTCACTTCTCAATCGCAAAGAACGAAAAGAATCAAGTACCTGATGTTGAATTGGGATCAATGGTGAATTATAAAGGAAAAGCCGCTTTAACGAAGAAAGATGCAGACGGCGGGAACCTTAAAGGCGCAGTTTTCAAAATCGTCGATAGTGATGGAAAAATAGTTCAGGACGATCTGGTTTCAGATAAGGACGGAAAAGTAGAAACATCCGGCCTTGCCCCGGGTCATTACGCCTTCATCGAAACGAAAGCGCCTGACGGCTATGTGTTAAATACGAAGAAAGTGGAGTTTACCATCTCAGAAACAGCGGAAGGAAAGCCGGAGTCAACTGACGCAGGAACGGCCGTCAACTATAAAGGCTCTGTCCGGCTGACGAAGGAAGATGCGGAAGGCCGAAACCTTGAAGGTGCAGTCTTCAAAATCGTCGACCGTGATGGAAAAACGGTTAAAGACGATCTGATTTCAGATAAAGACGGAAAAGTAGAAACATCCGGCCTTGCCCCGGGTCATTACGCCTTCATCGAAACAAAAGCGCCCGACGGTTATGTGTTAAATACGGAGAAAGTGGAGTTTACCATCTCAGAAACAGCGGAAGGAAAGCCGAAGCCGTCTGAGACCGGCACCTTTGTCAACTATAAAGGCTCTGTCCGGCTGACGAAGGAAGATGCGGAAGGCCGAAACCTTGAAGGTGCAGTCTTCAAAATCGTCGACCGTGATGGAAAAACGGTTCAGGACGATCTGGTTTCAGATAAGGACGGAAAAGTAGAAACATCCGGCCTTGCCCCCGGTCATTACGCCTTCATCGAAACGAAAGCGCCTGACGGTTATGTGTTAAATACGGAGAAAAAAGAGTTTACCATCTCAGAAACAGCGGAAGGAAAGCCGAAGCCGTCTGAGACCGGCACCTTTGTCAACTATAAAGGCTCTGTCCAGCTGGTTAAGAAGGATCAAGACGGAAACGTTTTAGACGGTGCAGTATTTAAAATCATTGACAGTGATGGAAAAACCGTAAGAGAAGATCTGATGACAAAAGAAGGCGGCAAAATTGACGCCGGCGGTTTGGCGCCCGGAAACTATCAATTTGTTGAAACAAAAGCGCCGGATGGTTATCTGCTGTCAACAACCCCTGTGCGGTTTACGATTAAGGCTGAGAACAGCGGAAAACCGGATCAGGCTGCCCTGACTGCAGTTAACATCAAGAACAGTGTTGTTCTCACAAAATTGGATCAAGGTGACAAACGGAAAGTCCTGCAAGGTGCGAAGTTTAATCTGACAGATGCAAACGGCAAAGTGCTGAGAGAAGGTCTGACGACAGATGAGCACGGACAGATTGTTGTACGGGGACTGAAAGCAGGCGAATATCAATTTATCGAAACAAAAGCGCCTGAACTTTACAGTTTGGATCAAACGCCAATATCATTCAAGATCACAAATACCGACATAAAACCAGTCGAAATCAGTGCGGAGAATACACTGACGCCGGGTGATGTAACACTGACAAAAGTTGATCATGACGATAAAAATAAGGTGCTGGAAGGTGCTGAATTCAAGATAACGGATTCTGCCGGACATCCGGTAAACACCGGCGGCAGCAAAGAACGGCCGGCGGTATGGAAGACGGATCAAAAGGGCCGGTTTACGGTGAAAGGATTAGCGCCCGGGCAGTATCGATTTATCGAAACAAAAGCGCCTGACGGCTATCAGCTGAACGAAAAACCAATTGAATTCACAATTGAAAAAGGACAATCAAAAGCTGTTGAGGTCGTCGTTTCTAATAAGAAATTAAAAAATCCCGCACCTGGGAAAGACACACCGAATCATCAAACGAATCAAGGCGGGCATCACCCTGATACCAATGGTAAAACCAATCACCCGGATACAGGCAAAAATCTGCCGAAAACCGGTGATACGGACGGTATGATGCCGGTCACGGCCGGTATTCTGCTGCTATTAGCCGGCGGAGCCGCGGCTGTTGTATCAAGAAAGAAGAAAGCAAGGAATAGATAGACGTAATCGCACCTGATCATGTAAGAATCGATCAGGTGCTTTTTTAAAAAGAGAATCATTTCTCACCAAATACTCACCGCATGACGTACAAGAAAGGAATTTTCTTCATGGTTAAAAAAATGATCATTGCCGTTCTTATTTTGTCCGGGCTGCTTCTCATTTCCTCTCCTCTCATGAAAGGCTGTTTGATCGCGTACCTCAGTAAAAGCCAAATTGAATCGGAATTGACCGCAGAACAGGCGCGAAAAAATAACATGAAAAAAGCGGACTATGAATTTGAATCCATTCATCCGCCCGGTTTCAGGGAAACAGTTCAGTCAAGTTTTAATCGCAAACCGAAACCGATAATCGGACGGATAACCATCAGCAGCATCGATTTAGACCTTCCGATTTTAAAAGGCACAACCAATGAAAACCTGCTGATCGGCGCGGCAACTATGCGTCCGGATCAGAAAATGGGCGAGGGAAACTACCCGTTGGCAGGCCACCATCTGAAGCAGGAGAACCTATTGTTCGGCCCTCTTTTACACATAAAAAAAGGTGCGCAAATCGTGATTACCGACTTTAGAAAAGACTATATTTATTCTGTAACATCAAAAACCATGATTTCAGAAATAGAAGCAAACGCAATTCAGGAGACAAAAGATAAAGAGATTACATTAATCACATGCGACAAGGCGGTAAGAACCGAAGGACGCCTGGCCGTCAAAGGAAAATTGATTGATATTTCCGGTCATTCAAATGTATCTCAGCCATCATAGAGAAACACTTTGTCAACTGAATATACGTCCGTTGTGAAACATCCCGAGACTGGCTCCTGTCAGTCTTTTTTTGCGCAGCGATTATAAAAAGTTCATCCTTCTTATCTCTCTTGAGGGAAATTATACCAGACTGCACTTTTTGAAAGAAATGACAAGAGAAAAAGATCACGAAAATTCTCAAAAATGAGAAATAAAGATTTAAAAAATGGTATGATTTTAGGAGGAAAGGACGGCTGGTGCTGTGTTGGAAGCGAAGCGGTTTTATGTCTCTCTGCAAATGAAAATCGCCGGATTAATTACGGCTTTATTAATACTTGTCATCGGAACGCTCACGGTTATATTTGCCTTTCAGCAATTAAAGGAAGGGCAGAAGCAGGCTGAACAGCTGGCGGTGCAAACGGCAAAAACCATTTCATATATGCCTCCCGTAAAAGAGGCGTTCCGGCTTGCGGATCAAGAGGCTTTTACAAAGTTAGACGTCATTGAACAAATGAAAGAACAGGCAGGCGCGCACGCCGTCTACATCACTGATCAAAAAGGGCATGTTGCATTTCATTCGGCCCGAAGCAGTATTCCGAAAGAAAATCAAAATCTGCAAAATAAAACCGTCATGTTCGGCGGGTCTCCGGTTTCCGACGGAATGAAGGCCGTCCGGGGAAGCGCCCCGGTTATTTTGGAGGAAAAAAATCATAACGAAGTCGTCGGAACGGTGACAGTCGAATTTCTACAAGATGAGATAGAAAAAGATATGAAGGCGCATTTGCGGCATTTAGGCTATTTTGCATGTTTGGTGTTTCTTATCGGCATTGGGGGAGCGGCGGCGCTCGCAAAAAGCATCCGTAAAGATACACTCGGCCTTGAACCGCATGAAATTGCAGCGCTGTACAGGGAACGCAATGCGATGCTCCTTGCGATGAAAGAAGGGATTATCGCCGTAAACAAAGAAGGCGCGGTAACCATGATGAATTTATCTGCGGCTGATATGCTGAATCTTCCGGAACCGATGATCGGAAGGCATATAAAAGAAATCATGCCGGGCGCAAAGCTCATGCCGGTGTTGGCAGGGGGAGAATTACCGCCGAACGTGGAGGTGCGTGCCGGAGATAAAGTATTTATCTTAAACGTGAAAGAAATGAAGCAGAACGGACAAGTATACGGAGCGGTGATCAGCTTCCGCGAAAAAACGGAGCTCAAGAAACTGATTAACAAGCTGACTGAAATGAAAAAATACTCGGAGGATCTCCGAGCGCAAACGCATGAATTCTCGAATAAGCTTTACGCGATACTCGGTCTGTTAGAGCTGGGAGAATATAATGAAGCCATTGAACTGATAAAAGAAGAGTACGCCATCCAGAATGAACAGCACGAAATCCTCTTTCAAAACATTCATTCACAGCGGGTTCAGGCCATACTATTAGGAAAAATGGGAAAGGCGTCTGAGAAGAAAGTGAAGCTTTCAATAGATGAAAACAGCTTTTTAGAATCGCTGCCGGAGCATGTGGGTTCATCCCAGCTCATTACGATCATCGGAAATCTTATTGATAACGCTTTCGAAGCCGTCGCCGAAAAAGAGAAAAAAGAGGTATCCTTTTTTATGACCGATATCGGCAGGGATATCGTCATCGAAGTGGCGGATTCAGGAGACGGCGTGCCTCAGGAAAAAACAGAAACGATATTTGAAAAGGGCTACTCTTCAAAGGGGACAAGGAGAGGATACGGCTTAGCCAATCTGAAAGAAGCCGTCAGTGAGTTGCAGGGATCGATAGAGATTTCGCAGCAAAAGAGCGGCGGTGCCGTATTTACGGTGTTTATACCGAAAGAAAGGCCAAAGGGGGAATCGGTGTGATTAACATCGCGATTGCAGAGGACGACTTTCGAATAGCGCAAATTCACGAAAAATTTATCGAACATCTTGATGGATTCAATGTCATCGGCAAAGCAATCAATGCCAAAGACACCATATCGCTGCTTGAGAAACGGCAGCCTGATCTGCTGCTTTTGGATATTTATATGCCGGATGAGCTGGGAACAGATCTGCTCCCGCTTATCCGCGGCCGTTTTCCTTCCGTTGATATCATCATTATTACGGCTTCTGCCGAAACAAGGCTGCTGCAGGAAGCGCTCAGATCAGGCGTTGCCCATTATGTCATAAAACCGGTGTCGGCACATAAATTTACAGAAGTGCTTTTGCAGTACCGTGAAAAAAGAGAATGGCTGCACTCACAGCCGGAGCTGAGCCAGTCCGTGATCGACATGTTTTTCGGAAGCGGTCAGAAAGAACAAAAACAGCACAATGATCTGCCGACCGGGATTAATTCGATTACGCTTCAAAAAATCAAAAACGCGCTCAGAACGGCCCAAAAAGGGATGACGGCTGAAGAACTGGGAGAAAAAATGGGTGCCTCCAGAACAACGGCGCGGCGCTACGCCGAGTTTCTCGTTTCTCGGGAAGAAGCGCTCGCTGAATTAGAGTACGGCATTATCGGCAGGCCGGAACGGAAATATTATTTAGCACATGAATAAGGGATGGGAGAAATGAAGCGGTTGGGAGTGCTTCTTGTCATGCTGGCGGCGCTGGTTTCTTTTGACGGGCGGCAGATGGCGGGCATCCGTTCAGCTGAAGGGCCGGTTGAAATTGTCGTCCCGGCGGCGCCTCAAGGGGGCTGGGACGTAACGGCAAAAGCTTTGCAATCGGTAATAGAGCGGAAGCAAATATTAGGCCGGCCCGTAAAGATCGTCTATAAACCCGGCGGAGGCGGAGACAGCGGCTGGAAATATGTAAACGAACGAAAAACGGATGTCATCAGTATGAATTCAAGCCTGCTGTTAAGCAATGAAATTTTGGGACAAAGCCGGCTGAAGGCAGCTGATTTTACGCCTTTGGCCATTATCGCAAAAGAGTGGCAGACCGTCGCTGTTCCGAAGGATTCAAAGATAAAAAGCGGAAAGCGGCTGCTCGACGATATTAAAGCACATCCGGGCGGCATAAAAATCGGATTTGCGCCCGGCCTCGGAAATGATGACCAGCTCTCCTTTGCGAGAGCGGCGGAAATGGCCGGAATTTCTCCGTTTGATATCCGCTTTTTTCAATACGGGAGCAGCAATGAAGTCATTGAAGCTCTTATCAGCCGCGAGATAGACGCCGCCTCAATGACCATTTCAGAAGCGAGAGGCGCCTATCGGAAAGGGAAAATCACATTGGCGGCCGTTACGTCGGACAAAAGGCTCTCCGGCTTCAGCGATGTGCCGACATGGAAAGAGCAGGGGGTGCCGTTTGTCTTTGCGCACTGGAGAGGCATCATGGGGCCGAAAGACATGACCGAAGGCGAGATCGCCTATTGGGATCAGGCTTTGAAACAGATTACTTCATCCGCGGAGTGGAAGCAAATGTTGAAAAAACGGGATTGGGAGAGCTTTTATAAAAACAGCAGCGGCGCAAAACGCTTTTTAGAAGAGCAGACCGAGTTCTATAAAGAGATGATGAGCAGCGAAAAATAAGCCTTCCGCATATTTGCGGAAGGCTTTTGGTTTATAAATGAACAAAATGAACGAAAAGGTTATAAAAAATTAAAAATCTTTAAAATCCAAAATATTTACTTCAATATCTAATTCTCATAAGATAGCAAAAAGGCGGATAAAGGGGATCGGGCCTTTAAAATGTAAGCGTATTCATGATGAGGGGGACATACTGTGTTAGCAATCTTAGGCTTTCTTATGATGCTTGTTTTTATGGTGCTGATTATGACAAAACGGCTTTCAGTGTTAACGGCGCTCGTATTAACGCCGATCGTGTTTGCGCTGATTGCCGGGTTTTCTTTTAACCGGGTCGGCGAGATGATGATCTCCGGTATTGAACAGGTGGCACCGATCGCAGTGATGATTATGTTTGCGATTCTTTATTTCGGCATTATGATTGATACCGGTTTATTTGATCCGATGGTGTCGCGTATTTTAAAGCTGGTTAAAGGCGACCCGCTCAAAATTGTAGTCGGAACAGCCGTTTTGACCATGCTTGTCGCACTGGACGGAGACGGCTCGACGACGTATATGATTACGACAAGCGCAATGCTGCCTTTGTATATCATGCTCGGAATCCGTCCGATTATTTTAGCGGGAATCGCCGGGGTCGGCATGGGTATCATGAACACGATTCCATGGGGCGGCGCGGCGCCGCGTGCGGCGAGTGCGCTCGGCGTTGATCCGGCAGAGCTGACGGGGCCGATGCTGCCTGTCATCGCCAGCGGAATGGTGTGTATGATTGTGGTCGCTTATGTACTCGGAAGGATGGAACGGAAACGGCTCGGGGTGATCGAATTAAAGCAGCCGTCCCATACAAATGAAACGGCTGCGGCTGCGGAAGATGAATGGAAGCGGCCGAAACTGTGGTGGTTCAATTTACTGTTAACGCTTTCTTTAGTGGGATTTTTAGTGTCAGGAAAAGTGAATTTAACCGTGCTGTTCATCATTGCGTTTTGTATCGCGCTGATTGTCAACTATCCGAAACTTAATGATCAAAGGGAGCGCATTTCAGCCCATTCGAGCAATGTGCTTGCGATCGGTTCGATGATTTTTGCCGCAGGCGTGTTTACCGGAATTTTAACGGGGACGAAGATGGTTGATGAAATGGCCATTTCCCTCGTATCGCTTATTCCGGAACAGATGGGAGGTTTTATTCCGGCGATTGTTGCCTTAACGAGCGGTATCTTTACGTTTCTGATGCCTAATGACGCCTATTTTTACGGCGTGCTGCCCATTTTATCTGAGACTGCCGTGGCGTACGGTGTAGATAAGGTGGAAATCGCCCGCGCTTCGATTATCGGCCAGCCGATTCATATGTTAAGCCCGCTCGTGCCGTCGACGCATTTATTAGTCGGGCTTGCCGGGGTCACCATTGATGAACACCAGAAATTTGCGATGAAATGGGCGGTTCTTGCCGTTATCGTCATGACGGCTTTTGCGCTCATCATCGGCGCAATCACGATTTTTTAACATAAAACACCCGGTTCGTCGCACACTAAAGGCATCAGAGGAGGTGCCATGATGAGTGATCCGTTTATGCCGCTTTTTTCAGTGAGAAGCGGCGCCGGTTTTAAAGCGGCGGACGGCGTTTACGGACTGACCGTGCAGATTGCGAATGTTTACTTTATCGAAAATCCCTCAGCTCCGCGGGAAATCATTCTGGTTGACGCGGGAATGCCTCAATCGTCGGAGATGATTACAAATGAAATGAAACGCCGGTTCAAAGAGGGGTATGAACTGAAGGCGGTCATTTTGACACACGGTCATTTTGATCATGTCGGTGCGATTGAAGAACTGCTTGAGCTTTGGAATGTACCGGTTTACATTCATGAAAAGGAGCTTCCGTACGTCACGGGGAAAGCGGATTATCCGCCTGCCAGGCCCGATGCAAAAAAAGGGCTTGTCGCAAAGCTGTCACCGCTGTTTCCGCGCCATACGATCCGCATTCCGTCCGTTCAGGCACTGCCTTCAGACGGTACCGTTCCGTTTCTTGAAGAATGGAAATGGGTGCATACGCCCGGTCACACACCCGGCCATATTTCATTATTCCGGGATAAAGACCGCGTGCTGCTTGCCGGTGATGCCGTGATCACTGTTGAACAGGAATCGCTTGCGGACGTTGTCATTCAAAAGCAAGAGCTTCACGGTCCGCCCGCCTATTTTACAGCGGATACGCAGACGGCGGCCGCATCCGTTCAGAAATTGGCGGAACTGGAGCCGGAAGCGCTTTTGACGGGTCACGGAATTCCGATGACGGGAAAAAACTACCGTGAGGATTTGCTTACACTGGCTGAAAAACTGCATTCCGTTTTGTAAAACACCTGCGAAAATCACAGGTGTTTTTTCTTCGCAGTTTCCAGTATGATACAAAAAAACCATTGTGTTCACACCTAAAAACGATACAATGGGAAACAGATGTAAATTGAAGGAGAGAGTTTTTTGAAACATACGGAAATACTTTGGGATGAGGCGAAGGATTTTATTGATGTCTGCTATCACGAACTCGGAATGGAATCGCAAATCAACGCGCGACTGCACGCGATAAAAGATGAGATAGATCGGACGGGAAGTTACGTCCATACGGCGGAAGAGCTTGAACACGGGGCGAAAATGGCGTGGCGCAACAGCAACCGCTGTATCGGGCGTCTGTTCTGGCAATCGCTGAACGTCATTGACCGGCGCAATGTGAACACGAAAGAAGAGGTGCGTGACGCATTATTTGAACATATTGAAATCGCCACGAACGGCGGAAAAATTAAACCGACGATTACGATTTTCCCTCCTGAGAAGAACGGGGAGAAACAAGTGGAAATCTGGAATCACCAGCTCATCCGCTATGCGGGATATGAGACTGAAAAAGGAAGAGTCGGTGATCCGGCATCATATGAGCTGACGGCTGTCTGCGAAAAACTCGGCTGGCGCGGGAAGCGGACCGAATTTGATATTCTGCCGCTGCTTTTCCGGATGAAAGGGGACGGGCAGCCGGTCTGGTATGACCTGCCTCAGACGCTCGTGAAAGAAGTGCCGATCACCCATCCGGATATTGAAGAGTTTGCCGATTTAAATCTCAGGTGGTACGGGGTTCCGATTATCGCCGATATGAGGCTTGAAATCGGCGGACTGTCGTACAACGCGGCGCCTTTTAACGGATGGTATATGGGAACTGAAATCGGCGCAAGGAACCTTGCTGACGAAAAGCGGTATGATATGCTCAAAAAAGCCGCTTCGGTCATGGGGATTTCCGCCAGCCTGAATACCGACCTGTGGAAAGATCAGGTGCTGGTGGAACTGAATAAGGCAGTGCTCTATTCATACAAAAAACACGGTGTCAGCATTGTCGATCACCATACGGCCGCGAATCAATTTAAACGCTTTGAAGAACAGGAACAAGACGCGGGCAGAAAGCTGACGGGCGACTGGACCTGGCTGATTCCGCCGATCTCGCCGGCTTCCACCCACATTTTCCATAAATCATATGACAATACGATTGTGAAGCCGAATTATTTTTATCAGGACAAGCCTTATCAGTAACTGATGGAAAAGGTGCGGTACCCTTTCAGACGGTGTGATTCTTCGATGGTTACGTTTGTGACATTTGAGAAGGGGCTGCCTTTTCTGACCGCTTCGGCAAATTGTTTTAACGACTCTTCAGGGCCTTCGGCAAGGATTTCCACCCGGCCGTCATCACGGTTTTTTACCCAGCCGGCTATCTTATGTCTGTCGGCTTCCATCTGGACGAAGTAGCGAAAACCTACGCCCTGAACCCGGCCGTCTGCAATCATATGATACTGAAGCATGGAAAAACCACCTTTTTCTTACTATGATAAAGGAAAGGTAGGATATTTCGCAAAGGATGTGAACGAGATGACGCAAGACTATTCTGTCTTATCTATCAATCTCGGAAAGCCCGCAATTCATGAATTTGCCGGCAGACAAATCAATTCAGGCATCATCAAGCGGCCCGCAGATTCTCCCGTCATGCTGTATAAAACCCATTTTGACGGGGACGGGCAGGCTGATCTGAAGCATCACGGAGGTCCCGATAAAGCGGTGTGCGTGTATCCCGCCGAGCATTATTCATATTGGGAAACAACGCTCGCGAGAAAACTTCCCGCCGCCGCGTTCGGAGAGAATGTAACGGTCAAAGGACTGGCCGAACAAGACGTGTGGATCGGCGACATCTTTCAGCTGGGTGAAGCCGTCGTTCAAGTAAGCCAGCCGCGCCAGCCCTGCGTCAAACTCGCGCTCAAATATGGCATCAAAGATATGGTGCTCCGTGTACAGCAGACGGGATTTACCGGCTTTTATTTCAGGGTGCTTGAAGAAGGATATGTCGATCCGCGTCCCGTCCTCAAGCGTCTGTCGAGAGGCAAAGAAAGCATTTCCGTCTGGTATGCGAACGAAGTGAAATACCGTGATTCAGACAATCTGTCAGCGATTGAAGAAATACTGCGGGAAGAAGCGCTGTCAGAAAGCTGGAGGGAGTCCTTCCTTAAAAAAAGGGACAAGCTCACTAATGTATAGAAAAAAAGCCGTGCTGCACTGACAGCACGGCTGATTTACGTTATGCTTGTTTCTTTGTTTCCAGCAGATTGGCAAGGAAGTACTTTTTGAAGCTTTGAAGCTTTCTTCCTTCATAGTGGGTAATTCCTTTTTTCTTTAACTCTTCTACATACCAGCCTTTACTGCCATAATGCATGTCAGAAAACTCCTTTCTCCGTTCTCCCGCTGGGGAGGTTTCTTCAGTTTTTGCCAAACTTTTGGCATTGTAACATCTATAAAAAGACGCTGAAAAGGGATAATGCAAAAACTGAGCCTTTCGATTCAGAGATGTAAAGCTTTCTTACATATATATGTAAAGGGCGGTCTTTTCATGCTTAATGGCCGGTTAATTTTAACAGCACCGTTCCGAGTGTCATGATTCCGAAAACGACGCCGAAATAAATCAGCATCCCCTTCTTTTTCTTCACCCCGTAAACGGTGAGAATGATGCTTTCAATAAAGAAAATAAACCCGAAGATAATAAACCACATGTTGAAAAATGGCTCCTTTCACAGAACATATGTCCAGTGTAGCACAACTCTTATAACGGAGCATAAAAAAGCCGGGCACTGTATCAGTGTCCGGCAAGTTTGACGAGAAGCTGGGCCAAATGCTGTTTTTCATTATCATCCGCGATGTCCCACAGTTCTTGTAAGAGTTTTTCTTCCGCATTGCGGGGCTCCTCGTGTTTGGCGAGATAGTCCCCGAGGATGGCGGCGCTTTTGATGATTTTGCTGTCATCCAGACCCAGTTTTTTTCCGGCGGAAATTTTCTGATGAAGGTACGCCTTAAATTCCTCGAAATCCTCTAAAATCTGCTGTTTCGTTACGCCGTGCATGGCGTGTATTTCGTTTTCGATTTTGATTTTTTCTTTATCTTTTTTCATGCGTCTCCCTCCTTCGGGTTAGTTGTTGTATACCTGTTCGGGAGGGAGATGAAACATTACAATGCAGTTAAAATAATCGGTTTGTCTTTTGTGATCACGATGGTGTGTTCCACTTGGGCGACAAGGCTTTTATCCGGCGTTTTATACGTCCAGCCGTCTCCCGCTTCAACAATCGTTTCCGCTTTCGTGGAAATAAACGGCTCAAGCGCGATCACGGTTCCGTTTTTAAACAGCGCGTTATCAAACGGATCGTAGTAATTCATGATGTGGTTCGGCGCTTCATGGAGGTTTCTGCCGATTCCGTGGCCCGTCAGCGTTTTAATGACGGTAAATCCGTTGGAGCGGGCTTCATGGTAGACGGCTCTGCCGATCTGGTTTTGACGTTTGCCGGCTTTTGCCTGATCCAATCCTTTCTGAAATGCGGATGCCGCGCAGTTACAAAGCTTTTGCAGACGTTCATCGCCTTCTCCGAGCACAAATGAAATGCCCGTATCGGAATAAAAACCGCCGAACTCCGCCGAAATATCGATATTGACAAGATCTCCGGCTTTTAAGATTTTAGAGGCGCTCGGAATGCCGTGAGCGACTTCGTCATTTACGCTGATGCATGTCACGCCCGGGAAATCGTATTCCTTCTCCGGAGCGGAAGCGGCTCCGTGCTCGTCAAGCACCGCCTTTCCGATCAGGTCAAGATCTTTCGTGCTCATGCCGGGCTCGGCTTTTTTCTTCATTTCTTCACGCGCCAGCGCGACGATTCTGCCGATTTTTTTAAGGCCTTCTAATTCTTGATCGTTCGTTACAATCATTGTCATTCCCGCTTTCTATTTTTAATCATCTGATTCAAGCTTACCACAACTGGTTTATAAATAGAAAACCAACAAGCCTTATGTGAATAAATGAAGGAAAATTGGTATAGATCACTAGATAACTTATGTGGTATATTTAAGAAAAAAGAAGGGGGATGGGTAAAATGCTTCAATTTTTGCAAAAACTCGGAAAGTCTTTTATGCTTCCGATTGCCGTTCTGCCCGCCGTTGGTATTATTTTGGCCATCGGCAGAGAGGACTTATTAAATATTCCGTTCATTTACGCGGCGGGGACCGCGGTATTTGATCATCTGCCGCTGATTTTCGCGATCGGAATCGCGATCGGGATTTCGAAAGACAGCAACGGGGCCGCCGCTCTGTCGGGAGCCATTTCTTATATCATGCTGGACGCGGCTGTAAAATCAATCAATTCGACAAATAATATGGCCGTTTTCGGAGGGATTATCGCGGGGTTAATTGCGGGATACACGTATAATCGCTTTAAGGATACGAAGCTGCCCGAATATCTCGGGTTTTTCAGCGGGCGCAGGCTCGTTCCGATTGTAACGGCGCTGATTACCATTATTTTGGCGGGTATCTTCGGATTTGTGTGGCCGCCGATTCAGTCGGTGATTACGTCCTTCGGGGAATGGATGATCGGGCTTGGCGGGATCGGCGCCGGGATTTACGGGATTTTTAACCGGCTTTTGATTCCATTCGGTCTTCATCATGTGCTGAATAATATTTTTTGGTTCCAGTTTGGCGATTTTCACGGAAAAACGGGAGATCTGGCCCGCTTCTTTGCGAAGGATCCGACGGCGGGGACTTATATGACGGGATTCTTCCCGATTATGATGTTCGGGCTTCCGGCCGCTTGTCTGGCAATGATTGCCGCAGCTAAGCCAAGTAAGCGCAAAGCGACGGCCGGAATGATGATCGGTCTCGCGCTGACGGCATTTATTACCGGAATTACAGAGCCGATTGAATTTGCATTTATGTTTTTATCACCGCTTTTGTACGGGGTTCATGCTATATTAACCGGGTTCTCTTTATTTATCGTGAATGTTCTCGGAATCAGGTCAGGTTTTTCATTCTCGGCGGGGGCGATCGATTATCTCCTCAGCTACGGCATTGCCGAAAAACCGCTTTTGCTGCTCGTTGTCGGGCTTTGTTATGCGGTGATCTATTTTGCCGTCTTTTATATGCTCATCAAAACGTTAAACTTGAAAACGCCGGGACGGGAAGATGATGAGGAAGAGGAAGAAGTGCTTAGTGAAGATACGGCCGGTTCCGTCGAAGAACATGCCATGCTCAAGGGGCTCGGCGGCAGGCAAAATCTCGAAACGATTGATCACTGTGCGACCCGCCTCAGGCTGACCGTGCAGGATACGTCTCTCATTAATGAGGCGGCGCTTAAAAAAGCGGGAGCAAAAGGGGTTATCAAAACGGGGAATAAAACGGCGCAGGTCATTATCGGGCCGAACGTCGAATTTGTCGCGGAAGAGCTGAGAGAGGCCGTCCGCCTTGACGATCAGAAGCAGACTTGAAAAATCCGGATCACCTATGTGATCCGGATTTTTTTTGAACATATATCAAGTTTCACATAATGTACAAAAAACAATGTTTCCTTCTATGTTAAGATTCATGTAGAACAAGTATGGAGATGATGTAAGGTGACATGGATTGCAGTTGTTTCAATTGTTGTCATAAGCCTGATTAAGATTGTGCTGACATGCCTTCCTACCGGAGCGGTGGAATGGATCCTCCGCAAGTTTGAAACCCATTCAAAGCTCAGTGACGAGTCCGCTGCCGTTTCCCTCGGCGGAAAACGTCTGGAAGGCGAAGACAAACGACGGGTGATTGATGATTTTAACGAAGCCGTGTTTATCGAACGGCATTATATATACCCAGGGGATGAAGAGCGTTATCTTCATCCGCAAAACGGAGCCGATCCGCTTGTCATTAAGACGAGAAAAGGAAAAAAAGATGTGACGGTGTTTGTATACAGCTACGAAGATCATGTAGATGTCGTCAAGCAGCAGAAAAAGAAAGTCGTCGCTTATTCAGTTCTTTCCGACAGCCTGCAAAAGCGCACTATGGCCGCCGCCGGGAGCTGAACATAAAAAAGCCAGATCATATCAATGATCTGGCTTTTGTTTATTCTTTTTGATCGTCTGCTGAGGATTCTTCACGCTTCGTATAATCGAATTGTGACGGATCCACTTTCTTGAAGCCTTTCGGCTGATAGAAACGAAGCAGATCGCCGTTGATGATCTTATCAGACATTTCAAGCTCAGTCTTGACGAGAGAGTCTTCTTTTTTGTCGACTTCTGAATCATCTAAAAGTCTTCCGGTTTTCGTATCGTAATACTTGCCGGACACTTTCGTATAGTTCGGCGAGATGAAGTCTCCGTTACGGAACGGAATGACTTCTCTGTGCTCTTTCGATAAGATATCAGAACCTGACATGAGATAATCTTTCGTATCGACGCCGAGCAGATGAAGAACGGTCGGCGCGACATCGACTTCACCGGCAAATTTATGATTGCGGCCGCCTTTCACGCCGGGAGCGTGGATAAAGAGCGGCACCCGCTGAAGCTGGGCATTGTCGTATTCATTAATCTCATCTTTGCCGAGCACTTTCGCCATCGCTTTATTATGGTTTTCGGAGATGCCGTAGTGGTCTCCGTACATCACGATAATCGACTTATCGTACAGGCCGTCTTTTTTCAGGTCATTAAAGAACTGTTCAATTGATTCATCCAGATAGTTCGCGGACTGGAAGTAATTATTGACGACTGAATCGCCAAAGTCTCCCGCCGGGAAGTCCGTGTCTTCTTTATCCATTCCGAACGGGAAGTGGTTGGACAGCGTAATGAACTTCGTATAGAACGGCTGCGGCAGGCTCTTTAAGAGCGGCATGGATTCTTTGAAATACGGTTTGTCTTTCATGCCGTAGTTTTTCGTATTTTCTTCGCTCATGTCATAATAAGCGGAATCGAAAAACTTATCGATGCCTTCCGATTTGTACATTTCGTTACGGTTCCAGAAAGTCTGCGTATTTCCGTGGAAAGCGGCAGACGTGTACTTTTTGCCTTTTAAGATCGCAGGAACGGACTGCAGCGTGTTTTGCGCTTTATTGACGAAAACCGAACCTTGCGAAAGCGGGTACAGAGAGTTCTCCATCATAAATTCCGCATCAGATGTTTTACCTTGTCCCGTTTGGTGGAAAAAGTTATCAAAGTAGAATGTTTGATTATCGTGCGCCAGTTTGTTTAAAAACGGCGTCACTTCCTTGCCGTTAATTTTGTAATCAATGATAAAGGACTGCAGAGACTCTAATGAGACGTAGATGACGTTTTTTCCTTCGGCTTTTCCGAAGTAGACGTTATTCGGCACGTCATAGTTGGCCTTCATATAGTTTTCCACATCCGTTACATCGCTTGAATCGGCAAGCGCGCGCTGGCTGTTTGATTTCACATTCTGCACGGCATCGTAAATCGTAAAGTTGTACGTGCCCAAGTATTTCACCAGATAGTTTCGGTCAAATGAGCGTGTCAAAAGCTCGGGACGGTCGGATTCCGCGACGGCGAGGTTGATCAGGAACACAAGCACGGCGGAAGCCAAAACGATTCTGAATGATTTCTTCGCCGGTTTTTCAGCCGTTTTTTTCATCTTAAGGGCCAAAATAATCAAAATGACGGTATCCAGGAAGTAGAAGGCGTCTGTCCATCTCATTAACGAGAACGCGCTGTCTCCGAGCTGGCCGCCGTTTGTCTTTGCCTGCATCATGACCGGGATGGTAATGAAATCATTAAAGAATCTATAATAGACGATGTTTGCAAAAAGCAAAAAAGACAATAAAAAATGAATCACAATAATGGCTGTCTGCTGTAATTTCTTCTTGAAAAGAAGCCCAAATCCAAGAAAGAACAAGCTGGAGCTCAGCGGATTCACAAAAAGCAATATTTTCTGGATCGTGTTGTCTATGCCGAGGTTAAAGTTTAAAATATAAGCGACATATGTTTTCACCCACAATAACACGACCGCTATCAAGAAGAAGGCAAGTCCTCTTTCTTTTATAAATGTTTTCATTGTTACACTCCTTTTTTCCGATCACGGTTTACACGGAACGATAGAAAAAACGAACGTAATCAATATACCATGAAACCAGCAAATAGAAAAGGTGGAAAAGGCTCATCGGAAAAAGGGCGAAAAACGCTGTCGCAGCGGCGGTTGATCTGTTGAATGACAGCTTTAAAAAACACAAATGGCACAAACTGGGATGTGAATTTCCGTATGATCACACCCGATTCTATTGAAGAAAGAGGTGAACAGTGATGGATATTGCGCATATCGTGGCTGAAGATAAAATCAAGCGCGCCATTAAGGATGGAGAGTTCGCCGGCATCAATGGAATGGGAAAGCCCCTGCCGAAAGACGATGCCGCACATCTTCCGGAGTCGCTCAGAATGGGCTACCGCATATTAAAAAACGCCGGAATCGCCGAGGATGAGGGCGCGCTGAAGAAAGAGCTGATGACGCTCGATTATTTGATCGCCAAGTGCCGCAATGAACAGGAGCGGGATCACCTGCGGAACAAACGGACGGAAAAACAAGTCAGACTCGACAAACTGACGGAGGAGAAAGCCATGTTCTCAAAACCCGCATCTTCTCATTATAAGGAGAAAGTATACAGACGGCTGGGCCGCCCGTAAGCCGGCTCTTTATATTTTTTTCTGAAAAGGAATGTGCTCCATAAGGCGCGGGTAGGAAATGTGGAGCAGGCCGTTTACGCACTGCGCCTGTAACAGGTGGGGCTCAGCCGGTTCAGGAAGCTCAATCGTCTCATCGATTTCCCCGTAATACCGGTTTTGGCAGACGCCCATGTTCTTCGGAAAAAGGGGTGTGATGTTTCCTCTTATATGCAGCCGTGTTCTTGACAGCAGCCTCAATGTCAATTCTTCTTCGTAAACGCCGGGCATTTCCACAATGACAAATGTGTGCTGTTCATCCTGATAAATATCATAAGTCAGGGTGTTTTTTTGTAAGGAGAAAAAATCTTCGGGAGATTTCCGTTTCAGGACATTGGTCCAAAAGTCGCTGGGCTTGTGCTCGTTCGTAATCTCAAGCCACTTTCTCATTTTTTCGATATCCACTTCGGCAGAACCTCCCTATATTTGATTTGCGATCGGCATTGACGGGTTGGCGATCTGATCCTGATCGCTCACGTCAGGGTCAAGATGGCCCGAATTCAAACATCCGGCGGCCGGCGAAAAATCCCCTAAAGAAAAGTTCGCGCCGACAAATTTGCTGTTGGCGGTGTGGCTGTTTTGTACGGTCTGACCGATATCGACGTTTCCGTTTTGCGTTGCTCCGTTTACTTTTATATTGACGACGTTAATTTGGTAAGGCATTCATAAAAACCCCTTTAATCTATAATGGGCGGCACCGGCGTAATATTTGCGGTATCTGCGGTTCCGATGGCTGTCTGGTCGTTGACATCAGGATCATTTAACAAGTTCTCCATCATCGATTCTATAGGTGACGTATCGCCGAATGAAGAGTTCAGTCCTTGTGATTTGTTATTTGTGGTGGGACTGTTGTATGCCGCTTCCCCAATCGTAATAGATCCGTTGCCAGAAATACTGTTAATCTTCAAATAGTACAGGTTGATAACAGTGGATGGCATCTCTTCACACCTCTTTAACTTAGTTGTACAGTACTGTATGCTTTTTGTGCTCCTGTTGTGAATTCCGCCCGGACATGTTCCCGACCAAACAAGAAGTCAAGGCCCGGTTCCGGCGGGGCTTTTTTTGTTTCAGGGTCTTTCGCAGTATATTTGTGATGAAAGCGCTATAAAAATAGATTGACGACATGTATATACATCATTACAATAGAGTCATAAACATGTATATACAAGTTTTTTGAGACAAAATGAAAACGGTTACGGAGGGGTTGGCATGGGTGAGTTTAACCGGGCTGCGCGGCAGATCGCTGAAGCTGTCGGCGGAATCGAAAATATTGAGGCGGCGACTCATTGTGTGACGCGTTTGCGGTTTGCATTAATAGATGAAACCAAGGTAAACCAAAAAATGCTTGATGCAATAGACATTGTCAAAGGATCTTTTGCGGTAAACGGGCAGTTTCAAGTCGTGATCGGGCAGGGGACGGTCAACAAAGTATATGCGGAATTAGTGAAGGAAACGGGGATCGGGGAAGCGTCCAAGGATGACGTGAAGAAGGCGGCATCGCAAAACATGAATCCTTTACAGCGTGCTGTGAAAACGCTTGCGGACATCTTTATTCCGATCTTGCCGGCGATCGTCACGGCCGGGCTTTTAATGGGTCTGAACAATATCTTAACGGCGGAAGGCATTTTTTACAGCACGAAATCGATTGTTCAAGTGTATCCGCAATGGGCGGATCTTGCCAATATGATTAATCTGATCGCGGGGACGGCCTTCGCTTTTCTGCCGGCTTTAATCGGCTGGTCGGCAGTGAAGCGGTTCGGAGGAAGCCCGCTTTTGGGCATCGTGCTCGGGCTGATGCTGGTGCATCCTGATCTGTTAAACGCATGGGGCTACGGGGCCGCCGAGCAGAGCGGCGATATTCCGGTGTGGAACTTGTTCGGCCTTGAGGTGCAGAAAGTCGGGTATCAAGGTCAGGTGCTCCCGATTCTGCTGGCGTCTTATTTACTTGCCAGGCTTGAGCTCTTTTTGACGAAACGGACGCCGGAGGGCATTCAGCTGTTAGTCGTCGCGCCGGTGACGCTTTTGGTCATCGGTTTTCTATCCTTTGTTATCATCGGTCCGATCACCTTTGCGATCGGTAACGCGCTGACGGCGGGATTGATTGCCGTTTTCGGCCAATTCTCCGCCATCGGAGGCCTGCTGTACGGAGGGCTGTATTCGGCGCTTGTCATCACGGGGATGCATCATACGTTTCTCGCGGTCGATCTTCAATTAATCGGATCAAAGCTCGGCGGCACATTTTTATGGCCGATGCTCGCATTATCAAATATCGCTCAAGGATCGGCGGCTCTGGCCATGATGCTCATTACAAAAGATAAAAAACAGCGGGGGCTTTCACTGACGGCCGGCATTTCCGCATATTTGGGCATTACCGAGCCGGCGATTTTCGGCGTGAATCTGCGTTACAAATTTCCGTTTGTGATCGCCATGATCAGCTCGGGGATTGCGGGGATGTTCATCTCCGTCAAAGGCGTTCTCGCAAGCTCGGTCGGAGTCGGCGGCGTCCCGGGGATCTTCTCCATTATGAGCCGGTACTGGGGTCCGTTTGCGATCGGAATGCTGATCGTGCTGATACTCCCGTTTGCGGGAACATACGGGTATGCGCGGCTGAAACGGCAAAAATAGAAAACCTGCGGGGCGCCTTCTAACAGGCTGTCCCTTTTCCCTTTCCATTCAAAACAATACAGGCGGTGAAGAAAAATGAAAACAGACAGCACACCATGGTGGAAAAAGGCAGCGGTATATCAAATTTATCCGAAGAGCTTTAATGATACGACGGGAAACGGGATCGGTGATCTGAACGGTATTATCGAGAAGCTTGATTATTTGCAGAAGCTTTTGATTGATGTCATTTGGCTTACGCCGATTTACGATTCGCCGCAGAATGACAACGGTTATGACATTCGCGATTACTGCACCATTTATGAAGAATACGGAACGATGGAGGATTTTGAACGCCTCCTCGATGAAGCGCACAAAAGAGGAATCAAGGTCGTCATGGATCTTGTCGTAAACCATACATCAGTCGAGCATCAATGGTTCAAAGAAGCGGTCTCGTCACCCGACAGTCCGTATCGGGATTTTTACATTTGGAAAGACGGAAAGGAAGACGGCCGGGCGCCGAACAACTGGGAATCAAAATTCGGCGGTTCCGCTTGGGAGCTCGACCCGGCCTCAGGCCAGCACTATCTGCATTTATTCGATGTGTCGCAGGCCGATTTGAACTGGGAAAATGAAGAGATGAGAAAACAGGTTTACGACATGATGCATTTTTGGTTCCGAAAAGGGATCGACGGCTTCCGGCTGGATGTGATCAACCTCATTTCTAAAGACCAATCGTTTCCTGATGCCGAGGATGGTCGTGACGGGCGCCCTTATTATACGGACGGGCCGCGCGTGCACGAATTTCTTCATGAGATGAACCGGGAAGTTTTTTCGAAATATGACAGCATGACGGTCGGTGAAATGTCCTCGACAACGGCTGACCACTGCATCCGGTACACAAACCCTGAAAATAAAGAACTCGATATGACCTTTAACTTTCATCATTTAAAAGTGGATTATCCGAATGGTGAAAAATGGGCGCTCGCTCCGTTTGATTTTCTGAAGCTGAAACGGATTTTAGCGTTTTGGCAGACGGAGATGCAAAACGGCGGAGGCTGGAACGCATTATTCTGGTGCAACCATGACCAGCCGCGGGCCGTATCCAGATACGGAGACGACGGCGTATACCGGACGAAATCAGCCAAAATGCTGGCGGCGGCCATTCATATGATGCAGGGCACGCCTTACATTTATCAAGGTGAGGAGATCGGCATGGGCAATCCGAAGTTCGATGACATCGGCTCATACCGCGATGTCGAATCACTGAACATTTACAAAAAGATGAAGGAAGAAGGCGTGTCAGAAAAAGACATTATCGCCATTTTAAAAGAGAAATCAAGAGACAATGCAAGAACCCCCGTTCAATGGAACTGCGGGCCGAACGGCGGCTTCACGACGGGAACGCCTTGGATTCCGGCGGCGGATGATTATCGGGACATTAACGCGGAAGCGGCTTTGCGGGACCCGGATTCAATTTTCTACCATTATCAGAAGCTCATCAAGCTCAGAAAGGAATATGACATCGTGACTGAAGGAACGTTTGAGCTGCTTGCTGAAGATGATCCGGCGGTTCTGGCGTACGTCAGACACGGCAAGGATGAAAAACTTCTGTGCATCAACAACTTCTACGGGAAAGAAGCGGACTTTACGGTTCCGCTTAAAGACACGGACGGCTGGCGGTTTACGGTGCTGCTGACGAATGATGAACCGAGGGAAGGGCGGCCGGAACGATTGACGCTCCGTCCGTATGAATCGATCGTTTATCATCTGACAAAAGCGTGATACACTAATCTGGGTGGTCATGAATGAAAGTGAATAAATATATCACAATCTATAAAGATATGGTGCGGCAGATTGAAAGCGGCCAGCGGAAGGCTGAAGACGTTCTTCCGTCTGAAAATGATTTATGCGATCAATACGGCACATCACGAGAAACCGTCCGTAAAGCGCTCAATATGCTGGCGCAAAACGGCTACATCCAGAAAATCAAAGGCAAAGGCTCCGTCATATTAGACAGAGAAAAAATGCGCTTTCCCGTCTCAGGCCTGATCAGCTTCAAAGAGCTTTCGGAAACGCTCGGAAAAGAGACGCGAACGGAGGTTCACCGTCTCGGGCTGATCCTGCCTCCCTCAGAAGCCGCAAAAGAGCTTGGTACAGTGGCGGATGAAAAGGTGTGGGAAGTCGTCAGATCAAGACGGATTGACGGAGAACATATTATTTTGGACAAGGATTACTTTGTGAAAAAACATGTGCCTCTATTAACGAAGGCGATTTGTGAAGATTCGATCTATGAGTATCTCGAAGGAGAGCTCGGCCTGTCCATCAGCTACGCGCAAAAGGAAATTGTCGTGGAGCCGGCGGGGGAGGAAGACCGGAAGTATTTGGATCTCGGCGGGTTCAGCCATATGGCGGTCGTGAAAAACCGCGTCTTTTTGGAGGATACCAGCCTCTTTCAGTACACGGAAAGCCGGCACAGGCTCGATAAATTCCGTTTCGTCGACTTTGCGAGAAGAGAAAAATAAAAACGGACTGCCGCGGCAGCCCGTTTTTTTGTCAGTATCAAAATGAATACTATCCAACAAAAATGTGCGTACTGGTACTTTTAAAAATAATGGCTACAATAGTACATAACGAGATAAAAAGGAGAGATCATGAATGTCAGATAAAAAACAGCAGATCATCGAAGCGTATCAATTCAGACACGCTACAAAGGAATTTGATCCTGAGAAAAAAATTTCAGAAAGCGATTTTGAATTCATTTTAGAAACGGGAAGATTATCCCCAAGCTCACTCGGTTTGGAGCCTTGGAAATTTGTCGTCGTTCAAAATCCGGAGCTTCGTGAAAAACTCCGCGAGTTCACATGGGGGGCGCAAAAGCAGCTGCCGACCGCAAGCCATTTCGTACTTCTGCTTGCCCGGACGGCAAAGGATATCCGTTTTGACGCCGACTATGTCAAAAACCACTTGCGGGAAGTCAAAAAAATGCCGGAAGATATGTATGAAGGCTATATCAGCAAAACGGAAGACTTCCAGAAAAATGATTTCAATCTGCTTGAATCAGATCGCGCGCTGTTTGACTGGGCATCCAAACAGACTTACATCGCCCTCGGCAATATGATGACAGCCGCTGCGCAGATCGGCATCGATTCCTGCCCTGTTGAAGGCTTCAACTACAAAGAGATCCACCGGATTCTTGAAGAAGAAGGGCTTCTGGAAAACGGAAGTTTCGACATCTCTGTCATGGCCGCATTCGGCTACCGTGTCAGAGAACCGCGCCCGAAAACAAGATCTGCCTCAAAAGACGTTGTAAAGTGGGTATAAGATAAAAAAAGCTGCCGGGCGTGTCCCGGCAGCTTTTAATGTTTATTTGGTTTTGCTAAAAAACAGGCGGTGATCCAGGACGTAACGGGAATGATGATGCCGATCCCGATTCCGGCGCAAAGAATGGTGACGGCTTCCGCACTGAATACTTTTGAGTTCACTATTTTTTCAGCTGAGTATGATAAGTCTTTAAACCAGATAATTAAAGCCAAATAGCTGCCGAAAAAAGCAAAGAATAACGTATTCGTATTCGTTCCTAAAATATCTCTCCCGATGCTTAATCCGAATGTGTACAGTTCTTTTCTGCTCATGGACGGATTATGACTGTAAATCTCCCGCATGGGTGAAGTAATGGAAATCGCGACATCAGTAATCGCCCCAATCGTGCCCATGATGATCATAGCTGCGGTAACCTTCACAAAATCCACCCCGACAAACAGTGTGAATATGCCGATATCCCCCAATTCTTCTCCACCGAATCCCTGAATCGAAGTATGTTTTGTTACGGACATAATAAAAAACAGCAGCAATGCAATGGTCAGCATCGCAGAAATAAAGGCGGTTACGGTTTTGACGTTTCCTCCATTAATATAAAAAAGAGTAATGCTGCAAATCACGGCGGAAGAGAGCAATGTTAAAACAATCGGATTGATATGCGGATCTGTCATGAAAATAATGGTGAGAAAGAGAACCCCGAAATTTAAGAATAACGCAATAAAAGACCTCGCTCCTTTTTTTCCGCCGATAATGACCATTAATAGAAATAAAATCGCCGCGAGAATTACGATGACATTCATGAGCTTGCCTTCTTTCGTTTAATAAAAAAGACAGAAGCATACAGACTGGCGGGTATGGTTAATACAATTCCGATCCCCCCGGCCAATGCTCTGGCTATTTCCAAGGAAATGTTCATAGAAAGAGTGAATCCTATCGGGGAATCATTTTTCAAATACAAAAGCATCATCGGAATAGAGCCGCTTATATAAGCAAAAAACAGAATATTGGTCATCGCTCCCATGATGTCTTTTCCGATCTCCATCCCGGAACGTCTGAGAGCTTGTAATGAGATACCCTTGTTTTCTTCATATAATCCGAAGACAGATGACGTCATGGTAATGGCTACATCCATGACCGCTCCCAGTGATCCGATAAATACCCCGGCCATAAACACCGTGTGATAAGGGCGGGTTAAATACTGCATTTCCTCATATCTGAGACCTTTCTCTCCGGTTGCCAGCATCACCAGATACGTAATCAGCAGGGAAACGAAAGTGCCTGCGAGCGTCGCGGCTATGGCGGCGTATGTTTTCGCGTGAAAACCGCTGACAAGCAGCAATGATATGACCGTAAAGATGAGAATACAGATACCGCAGATAAAAATTAACCCTATATTAGGATGCTTCCTGTACAAATCTAATGCAAACGACAGTAAAACGGCGTTAAACATCAGGCTGACGATCGAAAAGAAGCCTTGTTTTTTTCCGACGATAAGCAAGGTGAAGATGAAAACCCAAGCGATCAGCAAAAGCTGTTTATCCCGTTTTTTATCTATAATGCTTCCCGATATATCTTTGTTTGATGGTTTCCCTTTATCAATAGAAACGAATACTTCATCGCCAATCGAATATTTCTGATCATTCGCTCCGGATAAAGAATACTGATTGGACAAATGAATGAGCTGCCCTTTCTGACTGCCGTTTTCAAGTCTGGCAGTGATCGTCTGATTGAAAATCTTATCTTTGTTTTTATGCATGTCCTGTACGTCAGACTGGTGTTCCAAAGTTGTTTTCGTCACTCTGGCAATCGGCCGCTCATAAAAAGAAGCGTTGTGAGTGACAAAAATGATCGAGCTGATAAAACAAAGCGCTGTTATCACGTAAAACAGCTTTTTCTTGTAAGACATGCGGTTTCGTTTGTTTCCTGTAATCTTCAAAAAAAGTCCTCCAAACAGGCGGCGCCGTGTAAAAGAGAGGCTCCGCCGTGAAGTGTTAAACGATGCGGATGCAGTCTTTCGCGAATAACGTTCATATTTTATCACTCGGCCGTACGGCTGTCGACTCAGAGGGGGACCGGCAGAAAAAGCTCTCCTGATATCAGATCAGGAGAGCTCTTGGGATGAACCGCCCGATAAAAGCGGTCTTTTTATGCTTCGTTCACTTTTTTTGCTTTTCTTCTTTGGTACAGATACAGTGCCGTTCCGAGCGCGCTGATGAGTAACCCGGCAAGAAGGATGGAATACATCGTTGTGGCTGTATCAGGAAGCAGGCCGCCTGGCGATACTCCGTCCTGCGCAGGGCCGGATGACGGTTTTTGTCCGCTTGGCTGCTTTCCGGAGCCGTGATCTCCGCTTGTCGGCGGCGCGCTCTTCGTGTTTGCGTTTAATATGGTGTATTCACTGAAATGATTTGTATAGCCCGTGACGAGATCGTGTGAAACCGAACCGTTGTCTGTTTTTGTATAGACGTTCTTTTTCCGGTCTACATGATAAATGCCGGGCTGTTTCGCCTTTTTCATATTCTCAATGCGCAGGGTGAGCTTTACCGGCGCTTTGAATGTTTTGATGTCTTTGTTTTTCTGCTTCATTGTAAAGTCGTATACATTTGAAAGCGCCCCGCTAACTTTTCCTTTCGGCGCCACGCCGAATCGTGTATCAGCTGAAGCGGCGTTTGCCATCGGCATTTTCATGCTGAACTTGTCATGCAGGATCGTAAGGGAAGAATCCGATGTTCTGTCCTTTAACAGGCCGATTTGTTTTTTGGTCACGCTGAGATCAATCGGCTTTTTGGCGCCGTCATTCTTATCGTAATACACGATCGGCGTGTTGGCGTTTTTGGCATAGACGGCAAATGCGCTGTCATCTTCAAGCGTCCACGAACCGTTTTTTTGTTTTGTCGGCAGGTACACTTCCTGCGCGCGGCCGTCAACTTTCGGTTCCACCGCTTTTCCCGCTTTTTCAAGCTGCTCAACGAAGACCTCATAGTCGGCAAAGCCAAGGTCTTCTTTATGGGATGCTTCGTTAAAGACGGAATATCCGTCTCCGCCTTCACCGACAAAGTTACTGGTGGCGACTCTGTATGTCTTCTTATCAGAAATCGGCTTTACACTGCCGTCATCCTGTACGGCCGAAGCTTGAAGAACACGGTGTCCCGGCTTTTTATTCAGTGTAAACGTGTATGTTAAACCGGCAACTTGAGGGAAGGCGCCGCCTTGAGCCTCAATTCCGCTTAATCCTTGTTCCAGGGCTTGTTTGATCTGTTTTCCGGTTAAATCCGCGACGTAAAGCGTGTTGCCGAACGGCATTACATTCAGCACGTCGCCGAGTGTGATGTCTCCTTTATCAATGCCCGCGCGGATGCCGCCCCCGTTTGTGATCGCGATTTGGGCGCCGGCCGCTTCCTTCGCTTTTTGCAGCATGCCGTCCGCGATGAAGTTTCCGAGATTGGTTTCTTTGGAGCGGACATGCTCGCGCCGGCCGTCAAGTGCGACCTTCGTTGAACCGACTTTTTCATTTTTAACTGAGACGAGCTCTTTTTTAAACGGATCAAGCTCTTTTTTCAGATCCGGGTCTTCTTTCGTCTGCTCATTCACCGGCAGCGCTTGAAGAGAGGATTGTTCCGGCAGGACGACGCCGTTTTTGTCAAATGCGACATCGACACGGCCTAAATATTCGCCGTATTCTTTTGCCTGGGCGACGATGGTCGGCTCTTCGTTTTTGACAATTTCCATTTTATCTACAAGCGTATGCGTATGTCCGCCGACGATTAAGTCGATGCCTTTTACTTTTTTGGCGAGATCGAGATCACGCTGATGTCCGATATGGGTCAGGGCGATAATTTTATTGACATGTTCCTTGTTCTGTATTTCTTTTACCGTATCTTGTGCGGATTGGAAGGCATCATGAAAGACAATGCTTTTTCCCGGGCTTGATGTGACGGACGTATCTTCTGTCGTCAAGCCGAATACGGCGACTTTTTCTCCGTTTACATCAAGCAGAATATATGGATAGATGCCTGCTTTTTTCTTTTTCCCTGCCGTAAATGTGTCTGCTTTTTTCATGAATGGTCTGAGTTTTGACTCTTTGGACACATCGACATTTGAGCTGACGAGCGGAAAGTCAGGTGCTTGAAAATTGTATTTCCCGGACGGGTCAGACGCGCTCCCGTTACCGCTCAGGAAGCTGGCGAGAGCCCCCGGACCTTTATCAAACTCATGATTTCCGAAGGTCATTGCGTCGTAGCCCATGCTGTTCATCAATTTTAAATCAGCCAGCCCCTGCCACTTTGTGAAATAGAGATCGCCTGAGAAAACGTCTCCCGCATCCAGCAAAATGCTGCGGTCGGTTTCGCTTCTGATTTCTTTGATTTTCGTCATCCGCCTCGCCGCGTTATCAAGGTGGGCGTGCGTGTCATTAGTATGCATAACGGTGAGTTTCCATGCGTCATCTTTCGGCGGATCTGTGCCCGGTTCATCATCTTTGAATTGGAGCTTGTACTGTCCGTAGCCCGCGTTTTGTGATTCACCGATATAGGCGACGTCATCTGCGCGGTCGGCAAACGGCTTTGCGGCCAAGGAAGATTCAAATGTCAGATTTGTCCCTTTGACCGGAAGGATGGACCAGTTATGATCAGCCTGCGGATTAATCGTTTTCTGCTGGATGATGTAATCCATTAAGACCTGCCTGTTCTCATCGGCAGAAGAGTATACGATTTTGTCATTGCTTAAGTGAGGGAATCCTCCGCCGCCTGAAGCGCGGTAATTATTTGTGACGATCAGAAATTCCTGCTTGGCGCTGACGGGCTTTCCTTGATAAGAAAGGTTGACGATCCGGCTTGCATCGGGATGAATGACTGTTCCGTTTTCGTTGTATTTCGCCGGTTTTGTGACATCGACCTGATAGGTGACACCGTCAATGACATCAAAATTGTATGAGCGGTAGGCGTCATTTAAAAGCGCTTGGCTGCCGCCTTTTGCCTGATCGATCTGATTAAATTGCCCCGCGGACATTTCGAGCCAGTCTTTCACTTCGCTTCCGTTCAGCTTGACGATCTGAACCGTGTTGTCATACAGGTACAAATCGCCGATGTTTTTGATGGCGAGGTCGCCAGCGGAAATGTTTGTATAGTAGTTTGAGCCGTTCCGCCCGCCGGCTTTAAACGGGGCGCCCGCCGAGAGGATAGGCAGATCTTTGTACTCCGTATCCTTCATCTTATTTTCGGCGTACCATTTTTGCGCATCCGTTACGATTTGAATGGACGGATCATCTTTGACTTGGGCGAAGAAACTGTTGATATCGGCTTTTGTCTGGCCGACGGGTTCTCTGATGTATTTCAAAGTGCCTTCGTGCGCTTTTTTGACGGTATTGACGACGGTTTCGTTTTCCGAATTCACATTGCCGGCAATCGGCTCGATGCTGCCTTTTGCATCTTCCACATGCCACGCGCTGTCTGTTTTTTCAAGCCGGAGGTCGATGACGCCCGCATATTTGCCCCAGCTGCTTGACATAACAACGGGGATGCCGTTAATCGTGCCTTTATCGACGTCGAATTGAGCAGCGCCTTTGTATTCGGCATCAGGGAAAAGCCCGTGCTGATGGCCGGATACGATCGCGTCAATTCCGCCGACTTTCGTTGCCAGGTCAAAAACGGCGTTTTCCGCTCCGGAAGACTGCGCTTTTTTTTCGATGCCGCTGTGGGCGAGGGCGATGACGATATCGGCTCCTTCAGCTTTCATTTTCGGAACGGTTTTCTTTGCGGATTCCACAATGTCCTCGACCTGAACGCGGCCTTCGAGATTTTTCTTATCCCACGTCATGATCTGGGGAGGAACAAAGCCGATATAGCCGACTTTTAGCTGATGCTTGCCGCCGTTTTCATCCGTGACGGTTTTGTCTTTTATGACATAAGGCGTATAACGGTTTTCGCCGCTTACTGTTTTCACATTGGCGTTAACGATCGGATAATCAGCGCCTTTGATTGTCCCGTCCAGGAATTCAAGCCCGTAATTAAATTCATGATTGCCGAGTGTTCCTGCGTCATAATGCAGACTGTTCATCACTTCAATGATCGGATGGGTCTTTGCGCCTGAAATGATATCATTTTTCTCATATTTTACGGCGTATTCTCCGAGGGGATTCCCCTGAATCAGGTCTCCGTTATCGACAAGCAGCGTATTCGGGTTTTCGCGCCTGTGCTTCTCAATAAGCTGAGCCGTTCGGGCCAGCCCGAATTCCGTTGTCGGTTTGTCGCTGTAGTAATCGTAGTCCATCATGTTAGCGTGAACGTCAGTTGTGGCTAAAATGCTGAGATTCACACTGGAGGATTTGTTTTCTTCTGCTTTAATGGGTGATGTTGGGAGGATCAGACTAAGTATCATAACTAGGGGCAGCAGAATACGGAGTGTCATATTGACGCTGCATCGTCTTTTCTGTATTCTCACCTGTTCTCCACCTTTCAACAAATTTTGTCATGCAGTACCATTGTAAGAATATTTTGTGAAAGTTTATATAGATTTCATGATGATTCTTGTGAAAAGATAAAAAATGAGGATAATGACCTATGTAAAACAGGCGGGCGGTAAACGCGTTACCTATGTTTGATGTTAGTGTGGCTGGGGTACATGGATTTATGTAGACTTCATCAAGCAGGAGGTAGTAACTATGGGTAAAAAAATTGCAGTTGTATTAACGGATTACTTTGAGGATGTCGAGTATACTGAACCTGCGAAAGCTTTTAAAGATGCGGGTCATGAATTAACCGTAATTGAACAGGAAAAAGGAAAAACAGTCAAAGGAAAACAAGGGGAAGCGGAAGTGAAAGTGGACGCGTCCATCGATGATGTGAATCCGAAAGACTTTGACGCATTGCTGATCCCGGGCGGATTCTCACCTGACATGCTGCGTGCGGATGACCGTTTCGTCCAATTTGCCAAAGCGTTTATGGATGATAAAAAACCGGTGTTCGCCATCTGCCACGGCCCTCAGCTTCTCATCAACGCGAAAGCATTGGACGGGCGCAAAGCGACAGGATTTACTTCAATCCGAATCGATATGGAAAACGCGGGCGCGAATGTGGTGGATGAAGAAGTCGTCGTCTGCCAGAACCAGCTGGTCACAAGCCGCACACCGGATGACATTCCGGCATTCAACCGCGAATCATTAAAACTGCTTGCGTAATATAAAAGCGGAACGCCGTATCAGGCGTTCCGCTTTTTTTGTGAAGATTCCCGGATGACCAGCTCAGGCGCCAGAATAATGCGTTGTTTTTTGTGCTGGGAATTGGTGATTTTATGATGCAGCAATTGAGCCGCTTCTTTTCCCGACTGCCGCGGAAAGGAAGAAACGGTTGTAAGCGGAGGATAAGAAATTTCAGCTTCCGGCACGTTATCAAAGCCGACAATGTCAATATCTTCGCCCGGAACGAGCCCGGCTTTTCTGATCCCTTGCATGACGCCGAACGCGACCAAATCACTGAAGCAGAAAATCGCGGTCGGGCGCTCAGACCGGCGGAGGAGCTCCGTCACGGCGTCACAGCCTGCTTCGCGGGTCGGCGCGCTGTCAATGACATATTCATTTTTCACTTCCAGATCCGCTTCACGGAGCGCTTTTTTAAACCCTTTCATACGCTTCGTCCATGTTGATGAGTGCTTCACGCCGCCCAGAAACGCAATCTCCTGATGGCCTTTCTCAATGAAATGACGCACTGCCTTATAGGTGCCTTCCTCATAATCGGCTCCGACAAAATCACAGTTGGCATCGGCAATCTCCCTGACGGCGAGCACGACCGGAATGTCAAGCTGCTCAAGGCGGGAAAGGGTTTCCTCAGCCGTCCCTGAAACCGGACACAAAATCAATCCGCCGACCCTGTGCTCCAGCATGGTCGAGATCAGCTGCTCCTGCTTGGCGACGGAATCAAATGTCGTGCCTAACAGCACCGTTAATCCGACTTCCTCAAGCGTATTCTGAACGCCGATCAGAAACTCTGAGAAAAACGTATTGGAAATGTCAGTGATAATCAATCCTACCGTTGTGGACGTCTGTGATCGTAAATTCGCGGCGATCCGATCATATACGTACCCCAGCTCCCGCATGGATTGCAGCACTTTCTCACGGGTCGCTTCGGAAATTCGGGGATTATTGCGGACAATTAATGAAGCGGTGGATGTTGAGACGCCGGCATGTTCGGCGACCTGCTGCAATGTCACCCGGCGTTTTTTTTGCTGTTTCATACGTCGCATTCCTCACTTGGTTTTTATTCGTTACATCCATTATAAGCGTTTTGGCGCATGAGAAGAAAGAGAGAGGAGGGGGAAAAAGATAAAGCGCCGGAAGACGGATTGTCCTTCGGCGCTTCTGTCACAATAGGTTATTCAAACATTTGCTCTTTAATATACTGAACCGGCATTTCACGGCCTGTCCAATATTCAAACGCCATGGCGCCCTGCCAAAGCATCATGCCGAGACCGTTAATGGTCTTGCAGCCGGCTGCTTGAGCTTGTTCAAGCAATTTCGACGTAACGGGGTTGTAAACGACGTCTGTCACAATCAAATCCGGACGGAGCATGGATGTATCTTCAATAACACTCAAGCCTTCAAGCGGTTTCATGCCGACACCTGTTCCGTTTGTGAAAATATCGCTTGAAGCGATTTCAGCACGCAGCGCATCTTGATCTTCGAGCGGGAAGACTTTCGCTTTACAAGAAGATCCCTTCATTTCTTCATTGATGATGCGGACATTTTCTTCCGCTTTTTCGAAAAACGCGTCATTGCGGGCGAAAATAGAGATTTCTCCGAGGCCTTCCAATGCGGATTGAATCGCTATCGGAGTGGCGGCCCCGCCGGAACCGACCAGCGTCATTTTTTTCCCTGTGATATCGATGCCGTGTTCTTTTAAGTTGCGGACGTATCCCATACCGTCAGTGGAGTGTCCGATCAGTCTGCCGTTTTCATTAACGACTGTATTTACCGCGCCGGTAAATTTCGCTGAATCCGCGAGTTCATCGAGATAAGGGAGAATGTTCATCTTGTTCGGCATCGAGACATTGAAGCCTCTGACGTTTAAGGCGCGCATTCCCGTTACCACATCTTCCAGCTGTTCATTGCCGACTTCAAACGCGAGGTAAGCGTAGTTCAATCCTAATTTTTTAAACGCCAGGTTGTGCATCGCCGGAGATAAAGAGTGTCCGATCGGTGTCGCGAATAATCCGATAAGCTGAGTTTTTCCGTTAATCCGTCCTAATTCTTTCTTCATGATGTATTCCTCCGTTAGTCCATTCATTTGTTTTTCCTCCCGCTTTGAGGGCAAAAAACGCTGATTACATATGTTTATTTAAAATGCTGAGTACGCTGCGCAATTCCTCAACGGGAATCTGCCCGGGCGCTGATGCTTCTTTGCCCGCTCCGAACGTGCACGCTGAGCCGAAGACTTCGCCGGCCAGCCGGCTGATCAGGCCTGTTCCCGCCATTGACATCGTGATGATCGGCCGGTCTGCGTATTGTGTTTTCATCGTGTGAGTGGCATCCAATAAGACGAAAACATCTTCAGTGCTTTGCGGCATCACCGCGATTTTCGGAATGTGCGCGCCGTACGCCTGCATGTTCCGGAGCCGGGAAATGATTTCTTCTTTTTTCGGTGTCTGATGAAAATCATGATTGGACATGACGACATATACGCCGTTGTCTTCAGCGGTTTTCACAATTGATTTGACTTCCGCTTCTCCCGTAAACAGCTCAACGTCTGCAAGGTCAATGTGTTTTGTTTCGATGGCGGTTTTAAGCAATTCAATGTAAAAGCGGTCATCAATAACTTTATTTCCGCCTTCTTTATGGGTTCTGAATGTGAAAAGCAGCGGTGTTGCGCCTGCGGCTTTCCGCAGCTTTTCAAGCATGCCTTTTACGGCGTCCAGGCTGTCAACATGCTCGTATACATCCGCCCGCCACTCAATGATATCCGGGCGAAGCCTGTTGACGGCTTCAATTTCTTCGAGCAGTTCTTTCTCTCCGGCCGCCATCAGCGGCACAATGATCTTCGGAAGCCCTTCACCGATGACCGTGTTTCTGATTGTGATAGATTGCATGATAAATCCTCTCCCTTAAAAAATAGTCAGGCTTTCATCACTTGCTTAAAGCGGATTCCGATAAACAATGCGAGGAGGGCGCTGACGGCCGCAATTCCGATATCAAGCAGAAAAACAGGCGTCAGGCCGGCGGCTTTGGATATCGCTCCCGTTACAAGCGGAATGACAATAAAAGATAAGCTTGATGCTATATTAACAAAAGATGTGATTGTACCTTTATTTTTAGGGAATAAAACAGCCATAACCGTCATCGCCAATTGCAGAATGCCCGCAGTTGAAAGTCCGATGACAAAGGAGCTGATGACCGATACGGCCGGCTGCTGAATGAAAATCAGAGCAAGCAGCGCGATTGCCGCGATCACAGGGTACAGCACCATTACCGTAATCGGCTGAATCACTCTGTTTAACAGCACAGCCAGCAATAACACGGACACAAGCGCCCCGATGCTGTAATAGCTCAACAATTTGACGGCCTGCACCTCAGGCATGCCCAAAACGGATTGCCCGAACTTAGGAAGCCATACTTGAACGAGCATAAACAGCGCCGTTGATGAAAAGCCTAACAGAATGATCGCAACGCCTTCGCGCCATATCGACGGCTGTGATGTGAACGCGTCATCAGACGGAGAGGCTTCCGTCCGGCCGCCGTCTTCTTTTTGCTTATGATTCGGAAACGGAACTTTCAACAGGAAAAAGCCGTTCAGGAAGAAAATAATGCCCGGTACGAAAAACGTCCAGCCGTAAAACAAATGCCTGTCCGCAATAAACGCGATAAAAAACGGAAGCACCGTCGCGCCGATTGATACAAATGCTTTGATTAACACGGTTGCAGAGCTTGCGTTTTTCGGAAATCCTTCAATAAGCGCCGGATATGTCCCGGAATCCAAAAAGGAATTGGCGATCCCGGCGAAAATGGCGAAGATAAACGCGGCCGTATAGTTTGTCGAAAGCGGAATCCCGATTAGGAAAATCAGATACAGAAAGGCGCCCGACACGATAAACGGCCGTCTCCCGAATGTATCCGAAAGCTTCCCGGCAAACAGAAGCGAAATCAGCTTCCCGATCCCGATGGCGGAGACCAAATAGCTGACACCGGCTGCGGAAGTATGAAGCTGTTTTGATAATGCCTCCATATTGGATGCGATAATAATATTGATCATGCCCAGCAGGAAATAGTTAATATAAAGACCCGCTGCCATTTTGGTGTATATGTTTTTCATGATGACATCCCCTAATGCGGTTAATAAAGAATTAAATTATTTTTTTAATTGATAAAAGCACAGCACCATTCCCCTTTATTGAACCACTGCCTTTCTTTGAAAACTGTTTGATACAACGGTTGCATAGACAAACTTGAATAACGCTGATATCACAATGAGTATATCGTTCTACTAAACAAAAAAAGATAAGCGGCCCGCTCATTTAGTATATCGTTCTACCAAGTTCACAGTTACTATACTCCTTCTTTTTATATGTGTCAAACCGATGAACTTTTATTTTTTACTTTTTTAAATCAAAAAAGACCCGCCGTTTTTCGGCAGGTCTGACATGGGTTTATTTCCTGAGAGAGGCGAGCTCCTCGGCAATGGCCTGCATTTCACTCGGACTGAATGATGCTTTTTTCATGACCATTTGATGAAGGTATGTAAGATCTTCTATTTTTTCATCACTGAAATCTTCCGCTCTGATGACGCCGACATTGAGCATGTTGAGCTTTTGCGAAATATCTTCAATCATTTTATTTAACGTTTCTGTTTGTTGGCTCGGCAAATTCATGCATCCTTTCATGACCGTTTTCGTACCCTTTATTCTAACAGAATTCATTTAGAATAAAAGCTTATTTCCACAGCCGCAGAAAAATTGCTAAGATGTTGATAAGGTTTTTGATCCTCAAAATGCGGGGAAAGAATAGGGAGGTTATCGATATGATACATGTGCTGTTTGTCTGTCTGGGAAATATTTGCCGGTCGCCTATGGCAGAGGCGGTATTTTCTGATATGGTGAAGAAAAACGGGCTGAACGGGCAGATTAACATTGATTCAGCGGGAATCGGCGCCTGGCATGCGGGAAATCCGCCGCATGAAGGGACAAAGGAGATCCTGAAGGAGAAAGGGATCAGCGCAAGCGGCATCACGGCGAGGCAGGTCCGTGAGTCTGATCTGACCGATTTTGATTACGTCATTGCGATGGATGCAGAAAATATCGGACATCTGCGCAGCATGGCCGGTTATAAAAAAGCGGCGCCGCGTATTGCAAGGCTGCTTGATTATGTACCGGAGTCAGACCTTGCCGACGTGCCCGATCCGTATTATACCGGAAATTTCAGCGAGGTGTACGCTTTGGTCGAGTCCGGGTGCCGTCATTTGCTGGAGACAATAAAGAAAGACCATCATTTATAAGGGGGATTGACCGATGAAGCAGACACGCATCATGGCAAAAGCCATTCTGATCGGCGCTGCCGCCGGCGGAGCACTGTCCTTATTACATAAGCCGACGAGAGAGGCATGTTTCCGGAACATGGACGCGTGCAGGCGGCGTGCGGCATTTTACCGAAAACATCCTGAAGCCCTGAAGCAGCAGGCTTCCGCAAAAATGGATCAAGTGAAAATCTTCGCCAATACCGTATCGGAAGATCTGAGTTTTTTAAACGGGCAGATCACCAAGCTGAAGCAGACGACACCGCAGGTCATTGACCTGTTAAAAGAAACGAAGGAGCATTTTTCGAAAAACGATCATTGAGGTGGGATGTCATGAGTTTTATAAAGGAGCTGTTTGCAAGGTTTTCTCTGCATGAAGGACAAAGTAAATCGGCGGAGCTGGCGTATTTTTTCCTGCTGTCATTGTTTCCGTTAATGATTTTCATGCTGACGCTCACCGCCTATCTTCCCATATCGGCAGAAGACGTGCTCGGGGCGGTCGATCAATACGCGCCCGACAGCGCCATGTCCATGGTGAAATCCATAACGGAGCAAACGCTGAACAAGCGCAGCGGCGGGCTTTTGTCATTCGGGATTATCGCCGTCATCTGGTCGGCTTCGAATGGTATGAACGCGATTGTCAGAGCATTTAACCATGCCTACGAAGTCGAGGAAAACCGCTCATTTATCATCATTCGCCTGACCTCAATTTTTTTAACCATTGCGATGGTGGTTACGATTTTAATCGCACTGCTTCTGCCGGTGTTCGGCAGAGAAATCGGAATGCTGGCCGCGGATTTCATCGGCGCCTCGGACCTGTTTTTGCAGGTGTGGTCGGTTGTCCGCTGGGGTATCAGTCCGCTTATCCTTTTAATCGTGTTTACCGCGCTTTACATATTCGCGCCGAATAAAAAGCTTTCCCTCCGTTTTGTCCTGCCGGGAGCTGTATTCGCGGCAGCCGGCTGGATTATCGTCAGTATGCTGTTCTCATTTTACGTCGGCACCTTTGCCAACTACAGCGCCACATACGGGAGCATCGGGGGAATTATCGTCCTGATGATCTGGTTTTACCTTACGGGAACCCTTCTGATTTTAGGAGGAGAAATCAACGCGCTTTTACATAAACGTAAAAAGCTTCCTGATGAAAATCCGTACCGCGGGAGCAAGCTATAGAGGAACGGATGACGTTCAAGCTGAAAAACGGAGGGAATCGGCTATGACCAAGCATACGAAAAAAGGCGGAAGCCATAATAAACAAAACTCAAAAAACGGCCCGAAGAATAAAACAAGCGGAAGCGCCAACGGGCAGAACGGATACCACTAGAAAGAAGCCGCCTGGCTCAGATCAGGCGGCTTTTTTATGTGGCTGGAAAAGAATGGGATTCGGAAGCGGGGCTGTGCTTTGTTTTCCCGAAGACGAGCGCAAGCCAAATACAGACCAGAATCACCGTAATAAAGTAAAACAAGTTGGCGCTTTCAAACCGCTGCATATACCAGCCGCCCGCCACCGGGCCGATCATGCTTCCGAGACTGAAGGAAATGCCGCAGAGCAGGTTGCCCGCCGGCAGCAGATGGGACGGCAGCAGGTCGCTCATATAGCTGATGCCGAGGGAAAACATACTGCCGACCGCCATCCCCGCCGTGAAAAAGCAGCAGCCGATGACAGAAGGCGACGGAAACAGTCCGGCCGTCAAAAAGCAAAGGGCACCCGTTAATAAGATGACGAGCAGGACACGTTTTCTCCCGAATCGATCGCTTAATAAACCGAGAGGGAACTGGAATACAATACTTCCGATGGCAAAAGCGGGCAATATCAGCGCGACGGCATCCACGGATATGCCTAAACGAAGGGCGTACACGGGAAAGCTTCCGTTCAGCGCCGTTTCTAAAAAACCGTACCCGAAAGCCGGGAGAAAAGCGACCCAGCCGAAAAGAAGGGCGCGGTAAAACCGTTTTGCGCTGTTGTCCCCGGATGTTTCATCCGGACCTTGCGCCGGGTACTCGTTACGTAAGGCAAACACAAACAGCCAGGCACAAAGACTGATACAGCCGGATACGATAAACGGAAGGGACGGACTTGTTTTCACAAGAGGGACCATGAACGGACCGACAGCGAATCCAAGCCCGAAGGACAGTCCGTACAGCGAAATGTTTCTTCCTCTGTTTCGGGGCGTTGACTTGGAAGTCACCCACGTTTGGGTTGAAAAATGCAGCATATGATCCCCGATTCCGATAAGCAGCCGAAGAAAAAACCATAACCATATGGATTGAAGCCAAATAAAACTGAATAAGCTGATGATAACAAGAAATCCGCCCATGACCATCAGAGGTTTGAATCCGAGCTTGCGCAGCGGGGCCTCCATAAACGGCGACGCCAGAAGCACGCCGATATAAAGGCCGGTTGCGTGAAGTCCGTTTATGGCTGCGGATTCTCCGTTCGTTTCAAAAATGACGGAGATCACCGGCAGAAGCATGCCTTGGGAAAATCCGGAGATGGAAACAAGCAGAACCAAAATAAAGAAGTACAGTCGTGACATCGCGTATTTCTCCTTCTTCAGTATCTTTCTTGATCGTACACGGATTTGCCGCGTCCGGCAACCTGAAAATGCCAATTCGGGCTGCCGAGGAAGTGTAATTGAGGGAGTTTTTGAGAAGGATATAAAAAGACTTATTCGAAAAAAGGAGCCAGGCAGATATGAATCGGATTTTTTTCTTTACGGCTGCGGCGGGAGTGCCGCTTTCAGTCATCGGCGGCCTGATGCACTGGCCGTCAGCGGTTTTGTTTATTATTTATTGCTTGACGATTATTGCGCTTGCAAGTTATATGGGGAGAGCGACTGAATCTCTTGCCATTATCGCGGGACCGCGGATCGGCGGTCTGCTGAATGCCACGTTCGGCAATGCGGTAGAGCTGATTATATCGATTTTCGCCTTAAAAGAAGGGCTGACGGGCATCGTGCTTGCTTCACTGACCGGTTCGGTGCTCGGCAATCTTTTGCTCGTCGCGGGATTGTCATTTTTTATCGGCGGTTTGAAATACAAGCGGCAGGAATTCAATATTCATGATGCCCGGCATAATTCAGGCCTGCTGATTTTTGCCATTATCGTAGCTTTTGTCATTCCCGAAGTGTTTTCCATGGATATGGGGGAAAAAAACAAGCTTGATTTGAGTGTTGGCATCAGCATCATCATGATCCTTTTGTACGTGGCAGCTCTTTATTTCAAGCTCGTCACCCACCGCGGTGTTTATCAGCCGAATCAGCCGGAGGCAAAGGAAGAAGAGGAGCAGCCTGAGTGGTCGGGGAAAAGAGCGACAGCCGTCTTATTTATTTCAACTATTATTGTCGCCTACATATCTGAAAACCTTGTCCATACGTTTCATGCGGTGGCTGAACAGTTCGGCTGGAGCGAGCTGTTTATCGGGGTGATTATCGTCGCAATTGTCGGAAATGCCGCAGAGCATGCGTCGGCGATTATTATGGCGTACAAAGACAAGATGGATGTCGCCGTTGAAATCGCGGTAGGTTCGACTTTGCAGATCGCCATGTTTGTAGCCCCGGTTCTTGTGATCTGTTCTATCTTTTTTCCGGTCAATATGCCGCTTGTATTCACATTGCCCGAGCTTGTGGCGATGATATCATCCGTCCTTTTGATGACGATGATTTCAAATGACGGCGATTCGAACTGGTTTGAGGGGGCTACGCTCCTTGCCGCTTATGTCATCATGGCGATCGGTTTTTTCCTGCTTTAACCTGTAAAAAATGCGGATAACAACGATTGCGGAGGAAAAGACTAAAGGAAAATGCTATAGAAAGAGTGATATGATGAGAAAGCTGTTTCATGCCACACTGATTCTGCTGTTATCCTTTAGTTTTTTCGCAATGCCGTCTGCCGGTGCAAAGAAACCGTTTAAGGTTCCCAACTCTGTCGTAAGCATTTCAAAGGAAAATACGTATCCGAATGCTTCACAGGACCAGCCGATGCTTCAGCCGAGCAAACTGGCAAAGGAATTGTTAGATACATCCGAGATCAACATCGAAAATCCGCATCTGATAAAAATGCTGAATGAATCCTCGGTTTCCGGTTCACCGCTTGCCATCGGCTACCGGGCGACAATATTTCTCGGGAAATGGGCGCTCGGCTATCAATCGAACGAAACGGTCGCCAACTGGGAATATAAAAAAATCAATACGAACAGAGCGGATAACCGGGGCGGACAGCAAACCGCGGTTATCTCATACGCCCAGGAACAGCAGTACAAAATTAAAGGCGGGCTCACAGCGAAAGTGCCGAACGCAGAAGACGTAAAAAGCATGATGATGCAAAAAGCGATGAAGAAAACAAAACTGCCGCTCGCGTTTGAAACGGTTATCGGCGCAGGCACAAAACGCGATCAAACCTACAAAATTTCTCCGCAGCGGCTCGGCTACCTGCACGCCTACGCTCCGGCCGTTAATGAAAAAGGAAAAGTAACATACGGTGAAGTGTATTTGGTGCTGAAAGGCAGCAAGCGGAAACTTGTCGTCAAAAATGTGACTTCGCAAGGAATCGGGGCTTGGATTCCGGTGCAGGATCACGTCACATTCGGTTTTCAAATGACAGCGCAGCCGAGATAAATAAAAAAAGCTGATTCCGGTTCGGGAATCAGCTTTTTTGTGTGTGATACATTTCCTCAAGCAATTGCACATTGTTGTTGTACAGCTCCCGGGCAAGAACGCGTCTCACCGCAAGGCTTGCCGAGAAGTATTCTTTATCTTGAACCATGCCTTTGACGGTAAATTCTATGCCTCTCGTCAATTTGTTCAGGCTCATGATTCCATGCACTTGAAACGGCTCCGTCGCATTGAGAAATTCATCCCGCTTCAGTGAATCGCGAAGCTCATCATTGAGCATGTCGCAGGCTTTTTCTAAGACGGCATATACCCGCTCGGGATCTTCCTTGTAACTGATCACGACGGACTCGGTAATCCGCATAAAATCAATGTTATAGTTTTGAAGCTGTCTGACCTCACCGTTTGAAATGGTAAGCAGCTTGCCGGTCCACTCACGGATCTGGAGGGAACGGAGCCCGATTTCTTCGACTGTGCCGTTGAACAGATTGTTAATTGTCACGTAATCGCCTTTATGAAGCTGGCGTTCGTATATCAAAAAGACACCGGCCAATATGTCCTTGATTAACGACTGGGCGCCGAAACCGATGACGATACCGGCAACACCCGCCCCGGCTAAAATTCGGCCGAAATCATGAACGAATAACGAAATGACGTAAAAGATAAAACCGATCGTCGCTGTATACTGGGTGATGGATCGGACGAGGCTTTCAATCGTTTTCCCTTTCCGTTCCTCCAAGAAATCTATGCGTTTAAATAACACCTGGACAAAGCGGTTGATCAGAAAAACACCGGCGTAAAGCACGAGAGCGACGATGATGATCTCAACCACTTTGCTTTTCAAAATATCCGTAATTGTCGTTTCCATCTTCTGTTAACCTCTGGCTTTTCGTAATGAAAAATCCGTGTCCTGATAATAACTGTTTTTGACAAGGACGTTCGGTCCGAGGCACCGGACGTTTGTGCAGCGGCAGTTCAGCTCCTTGCTCAGCTTCGTCTGTCTCCACTTGTCATATGCATCGGGAAGGCTGTCTGTTTTAATATTGCCGAGCGGCGGTGTATCGCCGAAATCCGTGACAATGATATTTCCGTCAAAAATGTTGACGTTCAGGCGGGAGCGGCCGTCAGGGTCGTTTCGCACCGTAACGTTTTTCGCTTCCCGCAGGCGGCGGAGGAGCTTCTGGTCTTCTTCATCAGGGCTGCATGCGTAAAACGGGAGCGTGCCGAACAGCATCCATGTCTCTTCATCGCGAATGTCGAGCAGATGATGAATGGCCTGTCTCATGTCCTTCAGGCTGAGTGATTCAAGCGCGCTGGCGAAATCACTCGGATACATCGGATGGACTTCGTGCCGCTGGCATTTCATTTCTTCCGTAATCTGCCGGTGAATATGTTCAATATGCGGCAGCGTCCGTTTGTTCAGCATCGTTTCCGCTGAAACCATTACGCCTGCTTCGACCAGCGTGCGGCTGTTTTCAATCATTTTGTCAAAATAGCGCGCCCGCTGTTCAAATGTCGGTTTCTTCTCCATCATCGCAAATCCGATGTCGGCAAAGTCCTCGACCGTTCCCCAGTTGTGGGAAATGTGAAGAACGTCCAAATAAGGAATAATCCGTTCGTAGCGCCCGATATCAAGCGTCAGGTTTGAATTGATCTGTGTGCGCACGCCGCGTTCATGCGCATATTTCAAAAGCGGGACGACGTATTCCTTTACCGATTTCAGCGAAAGCATCGGTTCGCCGCCCGTAATGCTGATAGAGCGCAACAGAGGAATTTCATCAAGCCGCTTTAATAAAAGGTCGATCGGCAGCGCATCCGGGTCTTTCGGCTGGAGCGTGTACCCGACGGCGCAGTGCTCGCATCTCATATTGCACAAAGTCGTCGTTGTGAATTCAACGTTCGTCAGTTTCATATCTCCATACTGGTCGACATCCATGTACGCTTCCCAAGGATCGTACTCCGGTGTGATCGGACGCAGTGCTGTGTTTTGTGTCATGACTATCTAACTCCTTTATAAATGGGCATACTAACGTCTGCCAACTGTTAATTTTAGACCTGATCTGCCAAGATCGCAAGTAGCGGAACCATTGAAAAACGTCAAAAAATACGCTACCATTATAAAAAATGAATGGAGTGGAAGTATGGGGAATGCAGTAAACAGCAAAGATCAGCAGCTCGATTACCTGAAGAACAGACTCGATATGTTTATGAATGTCATTGATTCATTAGACCCTGAATCAACGGACGTTGAAGATATAGACCGGCTCATCGGCATGCTTGATGATCTGGAAGCAAAATACGAACGCTTTAAAAAGGATTGGGAATAACCCCCGGCGGATGCCGGGGTTTTTCTTTTTCCATAATGCGGCTGTATAAAAGGGCAGGGCCTACTGCAAAATAAGGAAAAATGCAGAAGGAGTGCTGGTCATGAAATGGTTTTGTTCAATTTGCTGCATGGCCGTTTTACTTGCAGGAGGCATCAACAGCGCAGAAGCCGTGCCGAATGAACGGATAAACTGGGGATTTAAACGCAGCGTCAATCATCAGCCGCCCGATGCCGGCAGACAGCTGGACAATCTGGTCAAAAAATATGATGCCTTTTATTTGGGCAATACGAAAGAAAAGACCATCTATTTAACGTTTGATAACGGATATGAAAATGGGTACACCCCGAAAGTGCTTGATGTGTTAAAAAAACATCACGTCACGGGCACTTTTTTTGTCACGGGTCATTTTGTGAAAGAGCAGCCTGATTTGATTAAACGGATGTCAAAGGAAGGCCATATCATCGGCAATCATTCTTTTCATCATCCTGATCTGACGACAAAAACGGGCGATCAGATTCAAGACGAACTCGATTCCGTCACGGAAGCTGTGTACAACATTACCGGAAAGCGGGACAACCTGTATCTCCGTCCGCCGCGCGGCGTATTCAGCGAATATGTCCTCAAAGAAACGAAGCGTCTCGGCTACCAAACGGTTTTCTGGTCCGTCGCATTTGTCGACTGGAAGGTTAACGAGCAAAAAGGAAAACAATACGCCTATGATCACATGATAAAGCAGGCGCATCCCGGCGCGATCTACCTTCTTCACACCGTTTCAAAGGACAATTCAGAAGCTCTGGACGATGCCATTACCGATTTGAAAAAAGAAGGCTACACGTTTAAAAGCATTGATGACCTGATGTTTGAGAAAGAAATGAAGCTGCCGCGCCTGTAGAAAACACCTCTCCTGGTAATGGAGAGGTGTTTTGTTATTTGATACATTTAATCAATGCCGCCCAATCCAGATCTCCGCAGCCTTGTGCGATCCCGCTTTCAAAATGGCTCTTCGCCAGTTCGGCAAGAGGGAGTTTTGCGGAAACCTGTTCTGCGGCGGCGAGCGCCAGAGTGGTATCCTTCAGCCCTAAAGACATTTTGAAGCCGGCCGGCTCAAATTTCTCCTCAGCCATGATCGTGCCGTAATTTTGATAGACGGGAGAGCCAAAGAGCGCGTTGGCGATTTCTAGAAATTGTTTTTGTTCTAAACCGAACTTATCCATCATTAAGAATGATTCAGATAACGCCTCCAGCATAGAAACGAGCAAGAAATTGACGCTGATTTTCGCGGCATTGGCCGTTTTTGTTTCTTCACCCGTGTCAAATACTTGCTGACTCAGGATGTTAAACAGCGGTTCGGCCTTTTTCTTCGCTTCTGCCGGTCCGGCTGTGATGATGCGAAGCTCGGCCTTCTCGGCGGCATCGGGGCGGCCGAGGACGGGAGCGGCAATAAAGGACTGCCCTCTGCCCGAATGTGCGGCGGAAAGCTGTTCTGACAGCGCCGTACTGATCGTGCTCATTGAAATATGAATGCCGTTTTCAGATAACCCGGCAATAATGCCGCAAGCTCCGAACGTCACGCCTGTTACAGCTTCATCGTCTGACAGCATTGAAAGCACAATGTCCGCATGTTCAGCTGCCTGGCGGGGCGTTTCGGCATATTCGGCCCCTTTATCCAGCAGGTCAGCCGCTTTTTCTTTCGTCCGGTTATATACAGTCAGGCTGTATCCGGCTTTCATGATATTTTCGGCGATGGGGCGGCCCATATTGCCGAGTCCGACAATGGCGATCTTCATTTGACAGTCCCTCCAATGAAAAGTTTTCCACCATTATACATGCAAAATGGTTAATCTGCTGTGTACAGGATTGCCACTTTCAGTTCAGGTTCTGAAGACCATCCGGAGTCTGATGCGGCTGTCCCCTTATAAAATCCGGTAAATCGGGTTTTGATGATTGTTTTTGAACGGGGTTTTACAGTGAATGTTTTTGATTTGAATGTGACGTCCTTTATGTTTTCTGATAAATCCGGCGTGACAGAAATGGTTTGTTCCCCTTTTCCGTAATGATTGATATAAAGCGTGCAGCTCATGCCCGCTCTTTTTCGTTCAATCAGATGACTGCATTCGCTGCGGTGCTTCAAATATTCGACAAACTCTTTTTCGGGCGCGAACTGTTTTAAGGAAAAAGCGGCATATTCGGTGGCAGGACTGATACCGGAAGCGGCCCCCATACTGAGAAAGATCAGAAACAGCCCCGCCGCGGGAAGCATCCGCCTGAACGCGGCGGCACACCAGATTAACGCCGCAAAGTAAAGGACGACCCCGGGAATGACGGAGATATGGGCTCCGTCTTCAGACCAGGAAGAAAAGCCGAGCGACTCAAAGATGTAATCAGACACCGTACAGCCGTTATACAGCGGGGCAATGGACATGACACTGAAAAGCAGGAGGACAGAAGAAATGATTTTATGAGAAAGGATGGTAACGGCGCACACCTCTTTACGTTTTTTTCCAGACTATCATGTTTTCTCAAAAAAAAGAACAGCCGGCAGCCGTTCTTACTTGAAAATATTAAACCAGCCTTTGCGGGCGAACCAAAACAGCATGGCGGCGACAAGAACGGCCATGACGCCCAAAACGATAAAATACCCGTATTTCCAATGAAGCTCAGGCATGTTATCGAAATTCATGCCGTAAACCCCCGCGATGAACGTCAGCGGGATAAAAATGGTCGAGACGATGGTTAATGTCATCATAATGGCGTTCATCCGGTTTGAATTCAGCGTCACATAGCTGTCCCGCAAATCTGACGTCATATCACGGTTTGACTCGATCAGCTCGGCCAGTTTTAACAGATGGTCATAAATATCGCTGAAATACGCCTTCGTTTCACGGCTTTCTTTTACATGGTCAAGGCTCAAAATCCGGTACATTAAATCGCGCATCGGAATGATCGTCCGTCTCAGGTTCAAAAGATCAGTCCGCAATTCAAACACTTCATTCATTAAAGTGCCGTAAGATTTATGTGTTCTGCTGTCTTCAATTTCATTCAGCCGGTCTTCAATTTTGTACAGCACGGGGAAATATTCATCGACAAGCTGATCCATAATCATATAAGTGATGTGCCCCGGCCCTTTTTTGGCTAATCCCGGAGAAGCGAAAAACCGTTCTCTCACCCTTGAGACGCCGGGGGATTCGTGCAAATGGAAGCTGACGATGAAACGGTCGGACTGAAAAATGTCCACCTCTTCCATTTCCAGTGTGTCCGGGTTCAAGGCGTGGAGCACATAAAAACGGTAGCCGTCATAATGGTCGATTTTCGGCCGCTGCATATGCTGAAAGCAATCCTCGATCGCAAGCGGATGAAAGTGAAAATAATCCCGCAGCAGCTCGGTTTCATGCATCTCAGCGCCGAAAAAATCGATCCAGTACCATGCGATGTCCGGTTGTTCTGTACGTGATAGGGGGATATTATCTAATATCTCATTATGTGTTGTGATTGCGGTTATATGTATCATAAACAACCCTCCGCCTGCCATTATATCATGCGGCGTTATGAAGAAAAGTATACGAATTGCCGCCCGCCCGCTTCATGATATACTTGGACAAAAAGGGGTGGAGCATATGTGGAAGGAAACCGTTTCGGTCACGCCGCCGTATCATTTTGATAAAGTCCTTGAAAGGCTGTCGCTCGATCCGCTGAATGCGGTCGATCTTCATGCAAGATCAATCAAAGTGCCGCTCAGAACACGGGACGGCAAACTGTCCGTCATCACGGTTCAAGCGGAAGGCACCGCCGCAGACCCGGTCTTCCTCGTCAGCGGAGAAACGGACCGCGAGGAGATGATTGAACGGATCAAACACATTTTTCAATGGGAACAGCCGCTTCAGCCTGTGCTTGATCATTTCTCAAAAACAAATCTGTCGGCGCTTTTTGAGGAGCATGCGGGAACCCCGCTCGTCTTGGAATATGACGTCTACAACTGTCTCATGAAATGCATCATCCACCAGCAGCTCAACCTGTCTTTCGCATTTACCTTAACGGAACGGTTCGTCCATGCCTTCGGTGAACAAAAAGACGGCGTCTGGTGCTATCCCGAGCCGAAAACGATCGCGGCGCTTGAGTATCAGGACTTGCGGGAGCTCCAGTTCAGCATGAGAAAAGCGGAATATGCGATTGACATTTCACGCATGATTGCAGACGGAGCGCTCAATCTGGCGGAACTTACCCATTTATCGGATGAAGACATTATGAAAAAGCTGATCACCATCAGAGGCATCGGCCCGTGGACCGTCCAAAACGTCCTCATGTTCGGCCTCGGCCGCCCGAATCTGTTTCCTTTGGCGGATATCGGCCTGCAAAATGCCATCAAACGCCGCTTCGCCCTTGAGGATAAACCGTCAAAAGACGTGATGCTTCAGGTAAGCAGCGAATGGGCGCCGTATTTAAGCTATGCGTCCTTGTATTTGTGGAGAAGTATTGAATGAAAAACCGCTTTGATCATTTTTTGGAAACTTCCAGTGAAAAACATGAAGGAACCGCCGGCTGCATGTTATACTGAAAAGATGTGATATTTCAAATCAGCCGCTTTCCCAGGAGAAAGGCTTTATATAGAAACGGAGAGAAAAAAACGTGAATCAACACCAAAAAAAGGCGCCTGCCGAATTGAAAATCGGGCAGACATTTCCGCTGACCATCAAACGTCTCGGCATTAACGGAGAGGGCGTCGGCTATTTTAAGAAAAAAGTTGTCTTCGTTCCCGGCGCTCTGCCCGGGGAAGAAGTCGTTGCCGAAGCGACAAATGTGCAGCCGAAATTTTCAGAAGCACGCGTCAAAAAAATCCGCAAGCCGTCTGAACACCGCGTCACGCCGCCATGCCCGGTCTACGACCAGTGCGGCGGCTGTCAGCTTCAGCATCTGGCATACACCCAGCAGCTTCGCGAAAAACGCGACATCGTCATTCAGTCTCTGGAACGTCATACGAGATTCAATGTCGAAGAAATGAACATTAAAGATACGATCGGAATGGACAACCCTTGGAATTACCGGAACAAAAGCCAGTTCCAAGTCGGACGCTCGCAAAGCGGCAGCATCATTGCCGGCTTATACGGACTTGATTCCCATAAAATCGTCCCGATTAAGGAATGCATTGTCCAGCATCCGGCGACAAACAAAACAACGGGTATCGTCCGCCGTATTTTGGAAAAACACAACGTATCCGTTTATAACGAACGGACCAAAAAAGGCGATGTCCGCACCATCGTGACGAGAGTCGGTTTTGAAACAGGCGAAGTGCAGGTCGTGCTTGTCACCGCGAAAGAGACACTGCCGAATAAAGACGAGATCGTCAAAGCCATTCAGAACCGGCTGCCGGAAGTGAAATCGATTATTCAAAACGTCAATGGCGCGCGCACATCCGTCATTTTCGGTGACAAAACAAAAGCGCTGGCAGGAAGACATGCCATTCAAGAAGTGCTCGGTGACGTGTCATTTGAACTGAGCGCCCGCGCCTTCTTCCAGCTCAACCCTGAGCAGACGGTCAAGCTGTATGACGAAGTGAAACAAGCGGCTCAGCTGACAGGAAAAGAAAAAGTCGTAGACGCGTATTGCGGCGTCGGTACGATCGGCATGTGGGTTTCAAGCGGCGCAAAAGAGATCCGCGGCATGGACGTCATTAAAGAATCAATTGATGATGCGAAGAAAAACGCCAAAAAACACGGCATCAAAAACGCGGCATATGTCACGGGAACAGCCGAACACTGGCTCCCGAAATGGACGAAAGAAGGCTTCCGTCCCGACGTGGTCATCGTCGACCCGCCGCGAACGGGCTGTGACAGAACATTTTTAGATACCATCAAAAAAGTAAAACCGAAACGCTTCGTCTACGTATCCTGCAATCCTTCCACACTGGCGAAAGACTTGCAGGCGCTGTCGAAAGACTATCGCGTCGAATATATTCAGCCTGTTGATATGTTTCCGCAGACGGCCCATGTGGAAGCTGTGGCGAAGCTTGTGTTGAAATCGTCTAACTAAAATAAACAATTCGTAATCAGACCTGGATTTCGGTATAAACATTTCCGATTTCCGGGTTTTTTTATGCGCAGCCTTTGCCCTGGCTGTCTTTTCTAAACTTTATCTTCCCTCTTTTCTCGGAGATCTTTAACTTAAACTGACGAAAAGAGTTGAAAAAACGTGTGGGAAAGCGAGGGAAAACAGCCAATTTTGACCTCGTTTGTATAATGACGATGTGGTTTATTATGACATTACTGGGATAATGTAAAATAATTTGATATCATTGGTTTGAGATGAAGTTGTAACATTATTCAACTGTAAAGTATTTATCATGCCAAAGTAAGTAGGTCTTTAATAAATGATAATAAGGAGGTGAAACCGAACGAGAGATATTGGGATTTCAACAACTGAACGAAGGTTATGAAGTAGAAGCTGTAAAAGGCAAGGGTGCTTACTTTCACTAAATCACAGCGGCAGTTGGCATATCAACAACTGTCGATAAAAGATCAAATACACTAAAAAAGCATGTTTGGTCGTTATATATAATATGAAAGCCTAAACAGGAAAAGGACCCCAACTATTCCTCTTGTTCTAAAAAAAGGAATAAATATAAGGCGGAAACGCAAGTGATAACAACTATTACAGTAATACCTGCGATGGTTATATCCTTAATAAGTAATTATTGCGACAATCATGCTTCATCATATAATGATGTTAGATTGACACTAAAAAGTATTGCAGAAAAGGAAATGGATAAAGAAATGGGTAAAGTATATAAAAGAAGTTGGTTTCACACGTTGTTGGCATTTTTAGTATCACAGCTTTATTTTAACTTTGTAGAATTAACGGGATGGGGTCCTAATTATAGAGAAATGAATGGATTCCCAGCAAATATAGCTGAACTGGATTTCTTTCAAACATATCTTTCATTCTATGATAATCCATGGTTTAATATTGTCACTGTTTTCTTGGGGGTTTTCACTGTTATACAAATCATTAAAGGTATAACAAAGAATATCCGAAATGAAAGCAATAACTTCTGATGCCTTATTTAATGATGAAAGAACATGAACACTTTCTAATTAATCTTATGAATGAAGACTGCGGCACTTAGTCAGCAGTCTATTTTATTGGTTTTGGATCAGGATTACCGAAGCGTAACCTTATACAAATATATATAGGTGATTGTATAAAGATATTAACATACGGGGTTTAAAAGCCGATCAACCCTTAGTACATATACTGTATAGAGCCAAGCCACTTGCGGCGTTGGTTATCCCATCCCATCTTCTTTACTCCATGTAATTCACAAGCGGCAAGTTAAGGCTTTTTCTTTTTACATTCTCTTCAGTACTCAGATATACCCCCCCAGCCCCATTTGCTTAATCAACTTATTTCTTGAAATTTGTTTTATGGTAATAGGGAGAACTCATATGATATTCTATTTAGGTTGGAATCCTTTTTATCCAAAAAGAGCAAAAGTAAGGCCGCTAAGAAAGATGAAGGTCAGCGCTAATCTTAATAAACCACAATATAAATAAAAATTAGGTGTAGATAATCATCACACTTTTCTCTCTCAAACCCTTTTAAAGGTGAAGGAGTTGACTGAGTTGATCAGAAATAAACGATATGGGGTTAACTATAGCGGTAGTCTATTACGTTAACTCAATTAATGTGTTCTACTCCAGTTTGCTTTTTTACTTTTAACGTGTAAAAAGTGAAATGTTCAAAATTTACTATCGTTTGATAAGAAGTGCTGACACATGCTATAAGTGTAAAAGAAGCATGGTCAGTTTTTAATTTTGGGATAAAGGTTTCGCTGTATCCCATCATGAAAGGATTTGGATTTGTTATGACAGATAATTTCTGGCGTGAATTACCGCGGCCATTTTTTGTACTGGCACCAATGGAAGATGTGACGGATGTCGTTTTTCGCCATGTTGTGAGTGAAGCAGGCAGACCTGATGTGTTTTTCACAGAGTTTACAAACTCAGAAAGCTATTGTCACCCGGATGGGAAGGATAGTGTGCGCGGCCGTTTGACTTTCACGGAGGATGAACAGCCGATGGTTGCCCACATATGGGGAGATAAGCCTGAAAACTTTCGCCAAATGAGTATTGGAATGGCGGAATTAGGGTTTAAGGGCCTGGATATCAATATGGGCTGTCCTGTACCTAATGTGGCGGGGAATGGAAAGGGAAGCGGCCTGATTTGCCGTCCTGAAGTTGCAGCCGAATTAATACAGGCGGCGAAAGCAGGAGGTCTGCCGGTAAGTGTGAAGACGAGACTTGGCTACACGGATGTTGACGAATGGCGCGGCTGGCTGACACACATACTGAAACAAGACATTGCGAATCTTTCCATTCATCTGCGTACAAGAGCGGAAATGAGTAAAGTAGATGCGCATTGGGAGTTGATCCCGGAAATCAAGAAACTTCGTGACGAGATTGCGCCGGATACCCTTTTGACGATCAATGGGGATATTCCTGACCGTGAAACCGGCTTGAAACTTGCTGAACAATACGGTGTTGACGGGATTATGATTGGACGAGGCATTTTTACTAATCCGTTCGCCTTTGAAAAGGAGCCGAGAGAGCATAGCAGTAAGGAATTGCTTGATCTTTTGAGATTGCATCTGGATCTTCATGATGAATATTCAAAAGCAGAAGCCAGAGCATATAAACCGCTCCCCCGCTTTTTCAAGATATATCTCCGCGGGTTCCGGGGAGCAAGTGAATTAAGAAATCAATGCATGAATACAAAGTCAACAGATGAAGTGCGTGCATTGCTCGATGACTTTGAGAGAAAGTATCTTGATGGGATGGAGCAAGAGTGACATAAACAACTCATCATCCGGCCCGGAGTTCGGTTTGAATTCCGGGCCTTTTTGTGTGCAGCTTTTACCCAGACAGATCCATGGCCGGTTTCGTCATGCAGAAATAAACGAATAATGGTACATTGATAGAAGATACATCATAAAGGGGGAGAGAAAAATGAAACGACTGTGCATCATCCCCTGCGGCAAGAAAAAAATTTGGGATGTCCATTCAGATACAGGGCCGGTAAGGGCGGAAGACGCTTATCTCAGCCCGTTTCATCAGGCATGCGAGCGATATGCGAAAGCATTTTTCGATGAGTGGGTGATTTTGTCGGCGAAGCACGGATTTCTTCGTCCGGATGATACTGTTCCCGGAAATTACGATGTCACTTTTGGAACCGGTCACCCGGAGATCATGGAAGCGGACGAGCTGCGCCGTCAATTTCATGAAAAAGGCTTTTCCGACGTCGAAGAGCTTGTCATGCTTGGCGGGAAAAAATACCGAAGCGTTCTAAACGCCGTCATCGGAGAGCATCAGCATATCACCTGGCCTCTGTCATCGTATAAAGGCATTGGTTACATGCTTCAAGCACTGAATCGGGCTGTTGAAGAAAAGGATGAACTGCAGCGCGTGGATATGAAAAAAAGAGTGTAACCATTCAAACGCCGCGATGGACTGTATGCGGAAGAATGAAGCAATAAAAGATTTCCGAGGAAATAAATACGTCGATCATTGTCAAAGACAGGGTGATGCCCGGTCTTTTTTGTATGCCATAAAACGAGACAAAGGGAACGGATCGAGACAAAATGAGACACCTGTCTCAAACTGTCTCCATTGAAAAAATAAAAACATTCATTTTACGGGATTCAAAGGCTGGCATGCTTCTTGCATTTATAAGTGTGAACCCTAAATAGAAGGAGGCGCACAAAATGGAATTGTTAAAACGAGAAGGCTTGTCATTAACTGAGGAAAAAGCGCTGTGGATGTACCAAAAGATGCTGGAAATCAGGGGCTTTGAAGACAAAGTGCATGAACTTTTCGCGCAAGGAGTGCTTCCCGGATTCGTCCATTTGTATGCCGGTGAAGAAGCGGTAGCTGCGGGGGTGTGCGCTCATTTAGATGATGGCGACAGCATTACAAGCACACACAGGGGACATGGCCATTGTATCGCCAAAGGCTGTGATCTGGACGGCATGATGGCGGAGATATTCGGAAAAGCGACCGGACTGTGTAAAGGCAAAGGCGGTTCTATGCACATTGCGGATCTTGATAAAGGCATGTTAGGCGCAAATGGAATCGTCGGGGGCGGATTTACGCTCGCATGCGGATCAGCGCTCACGGCTAAATATAAACAAACTAAAAATGTAAGCGTTTGCTTTTTCGGGGACGGAGCCAATAACCAAGGCACCTTCCATGAAGGGCTGAACTTAGCGGCAGTATGGAACCTTCCTGTCGTGTTCATCGCCGAAAACAACGGCTACGGCGAAGCCACGACATTTGAGTACGCGTCAGCCTGTGATTCAATCGCCGATCGGGCGGCTGCCTACAACATGCCGGGGGTCACGGTGGACGGAAAAGATATTTTAGCGGTTTATCAGGCAGCCGGGGAAGCGATAGAAAGAGCAAGAAACGGCGGAGGCCCGTCTTTGATTGAATGTATGACTTACAGAAACTACGGCCATTTCGAAGGCGATGCCCAAACTTATAAAACAAAGGATGAAAAGACTGAGCATCTTGAAGAAAAGGATGCTATCCAAGGCTTTAAAAACTATCTTCTAAAAGAAACAGATGCAAATAAATTGTCAGACATCGAACAGCGAGTCAGCGAATCGATTGAAAAAGCCGTCTCGTTCAGCGAAAAGAGTCCATATCCGAAAGAGTCAGAGCTGTTGACAGACGTCTACGTGTCATATGAAAAAGGGGGAATGTGAGATGGCGAGAGTCATAAGCATGTCGGACGCGATCAATGAAGCAATGAAGCTTGCGATGAGAAGAGACGACAATGTGCTTGTAATCGGTGAAGATGTCGCCGGGGGAGCGGCGGTCGATCATTTGCAAGATGATGAGGCATGGGGCGGTGTACTCGGGGTCACAAAGGGTCTCGTACAGGAATTCGGGCGCAGCCGAGTGCTGGATACACCGATTTCTGAGGCGGGCTATATGGGTGCGGCCATGGCTGCGGCATCCACGGGGCTGAGACCGATTGCCGAGCTGATGTTTAACGATTTTATCGGAACGTGCTTTGACCAAGTGATTAACCAAGGGGCGAAATTCCGCTATATGTTCGGCGGTAAAGCGCAAGTGCCGATCACCGTCCGCACCACATACGGAGCCGGGTTCCGGGCAGCCGCTCAGCATTCGCAGGCGCTGTATGGCCTGTTCACCAGCATCCCGGGTCTGAAGACGGTTGTGCCGTCCAATCCGTATGACGCCAAAGGTTTGCTGCTGGCGGCAATAGAAGACAATGATCCGGTATTCTTTTTTGAAGACAAAACGTCCTACAGCATGAAGGGCGAGGTGCCGGAAGATTATTATACAATTCCGCTCGGAAAAGCGGATATCAAACGCGAAGGCAGCGACATCACGCTGTTTGCGGTCGGCAAGCAGGTTAATACCGCGCTTGAAGCGGCTGCACAGCTTTCTGAGAAAGGCATCGACGCCGAGGTGCTTGATCCCCGGAGTCTGTCTCCTTTAGATGAGGAAGCGATTTTCACATCGTTAGAAAAAACAAACCGGCTGATCATCATTGACGAAGCCAATCCGCGCTGCAGCATCGCCACGGATATTGCTGCGATTGTCGCCGATAAGGGCTTTGATTTGCTTGATGCGCCGATTAAGCGGATTACAGCGCCGCATACACCGGTGCCGTTTTCGCCGGTGCTTGAAGATCAATATTTGCCGACACCAGACCGTATTGTCAGCGTCACACTTGAATTGCTTGGCGAGCCGGCAATGAATTAAAGGAGGGATATAGAATGGCTGTAAAAGTAGTAATGCCGAAGCTGGGAATGGCGATGAAGAAAGGTGAAGTATCCGTCTGGAATAAAAAAGTCGGCGACCCGGTAGAAAAGGGAGAAAGCATCGCCAGCATCAACTCGGAAAAAATAGAAATGGAAATAGAAGCGCCTGAAAGCGGCACGCTTCTTCATATTAAAGTCAAAGAGGGAGAAGGGGTCCCGCCGGGAACACCCATCTGTTATATCGGGGAAAACGGCGAAGAAGTGCGGGAGAAGGAGGCGCCGGCTCCTGAAAAAGCAGGGAAACCGCAAGCTGAACCTGAACATATTCCCGCTCCAAAAGCCGGGCAAAAGCGCAAACACCGCGTGAAAATATCTCCCGTTGCCCGAAAAATGGCGGAGAAAGCCGGGTTGAAAGTCGATACGCTGAACGGGACGGGGCCCGGAGGCAGAATCGTAAAAGCTGACGTCATCAAGGCGATGAAGACAGAAGCTGAACCGCAGTCTTCGGTTCAGACAGCACAGCCGGAGGGAAAACCGGCTTCAGCGATGAGAAAAGTGATTGCAGACCGAATGCACAAAAGCCTGCAAAACAGCGCCCAGCTGACGCTGACGATGAAAGCGGACATTACGGAGCTTATAAAATGGCAGCAGCAGCTCGCCGACAGCGCGAAAAAGCGGAGCGGTGTTAAACTGACGGTCACACATTTCGTATCCCGGGCCGCGGTGCTTGCGCTGAAACAGCATCCTGAGCTGAACAGCTCTTATCAAGAGGAGCGGATCATCACCTATCCATATGTCCACCTCGGGATGGCGGTTTCTCTTGAAAACGGTCTCGTCGTGCCGGTGATCCGGGATGCGGAAAAGCTTTCATTCCTTGAGCTTGCGGATCACATCAGCACATCGGCACGCCGGGCGCGGGAAGGCAATGCTTCCGGAGATGATCTCCACGGTTCGACATTTTCTATTACAAATCTCGGGGGTTACGGAATTGAGCATTTCACCCCGATTCTTAATCCGCCTGAAGCCGGTATTCTCGGAGTGGGCGCAAGCTATGAAACGCCGGCGTTTAAAGGAGATGAGCTTGTCAAAAGCATCATGCTGCCGCTGAGCCTTACCTTTGATCACAGAGTATGTGACGGCGCCCCGGCTGCGGACTTCCTGAAAACGATCAAAGCGCTGCTTGAAGAGCCTGCCGGTTTGATTTTATAGAGAGAGGTGAAAAAATGAAACTAGCCATTATCGGCGGCGGGCCGGCCGGATATGCAGCTGCCGTGACTGCCGCGCGGAGGGGAGCAGAAGTCGTTCTGATCGACAAAGGGCCGCTCGGAGGCACTTGTCTCAATGAGGGGTGCATCCCGACAAAGTCGCTTTTGGAAAGTGCGAATGTGCTCGATAAAATCAGGCATGCAAATACATTCGGCATCGAACTGCCGCAAAACATTACACTCAATTGGAACCGCATGCAGGGGCGCAAACGGCAAATCGTCAGCCAGCTCGTGCAGGGAATTCAATACTTAATGAAAGCAAATCAGATTAAAGTCATCAGCGGGACAGCCTCATTTCTCACAGAGCAGACATTGCTTGTTGAAGAAGAAGGAGGCGCAAAAGACATTCTGGAAGCGGACCGGATATTGATTGCATCCGGATCTGAACCGGCGGAGCTGCCGTTTGCCCCATTTGACGGCGATTGGGTAATCGACAGCAAAGATGCGCTTTCTTTACAGAAAATCCCTTCGTCTCTGCTCATTGTCGGGGGAGGTGTGATCGGCTGCGAATTTGCCTCTTTATTCAGCCGGTTTAAAACGAAAGTGACGGTGATTGAATCGGCTGACCGGCTGCTCCCGGCAGAAGACGGGGAAATCGCCGCCGTTTTCGAAGACTCTTTAAGAGACAGCGGGGCTGATATTCAGACAAAAGCCGCCCTTCAGCGGATTGACAAAGAAAGGAAAACCGCCGTGTGGACAAAAGACGGAAAAGAAATTGAAGCTCAGGCTGATCACATTTTGGTTGCAATCGGCAGAAAACCGCGTTTGCAAGGGCTGAATTTGGATCAAGCCGGCATCCGGTATTCTCCGCGCGGGATTGAAGTCAATGACCATATGCAGACCAATGTGCCTCATATATATGCGTGCGGCGACGCGGCCGGAGGGATGCAGCTCGCGCATGCCGCCATTCATGAAGGAATCACAGCCGCCGCGCATGCCTCGGGAAAGGACAGCAAAGTCAATATGCGGGCGGTGCCCCGCTGTATTTATACATCGCCGGAAATGGCAGCTGTCGGGCTGACGGAAACACAGGCGAGAGAGACATACGGAGATGTGAAAATCGGAGAATGCTCATTTTCTGCTAACGGAAAAGCGTTAATTAAGCATCAGCACGGCGGCAAAATGAAAATCATTGCCGAGCCGGAATTCGGAGAAATCGTCGGGGTGTCAATGATCGGGCCGGACGTGACGGAATTGATCGGTCAGGCGGTCATGTTGATGAACGGTGAAATGACGGCGGATATGTCGGAGCACTTTATCGCGGCGCATCCGACCCTGTCAGAAACGCTTCAGGAAGCCCTGCTGAATGTCACCGGAATTGCGGTGCATTCCGTATAACCGGAATACCCTTTCTCAGATGAGAAGGGGTATTTTTCGTTGAAAGCGCTTTACTTTTCCCCTACAATATATGAAAAGATGGTCTGAACAGGGGGGAGCGAATACAATGAATGTCATTCGGAATGATTTTAAAACCTGGAAGCGTTTTGTGAAAGAAGGCGTGCTCGATGAATCCCGTATTCAGAAGCGGGTGGCCGCCTCATGGCACCGCTGCAAAAAAGCCGACGTCAACCCTTATCTAGAAAAGGGACCGAATGTAATGCCGGCAGATCATTTAGAAAGGCAGGCCGAAAAGCATGCGTTATTTTTAGCGGCCTCAATGCCGCACGCAGAAAGAATGAAAACGGCGATGCGGGAAATGGAAATGATGGTTCTCCTGATTGATTCAGACGGCGTTGTCCATTCAGTTGACGGCCACCCGCGCACCATTCATGAAGCGAACCGCATCAATTTCTTAAAAGGCGCCCGCTGGACGGAAACGGCCGTCGGCACGAATGCGATCGGGACGGCTCTTTATACAAATGAACCGGTCATGATACACGGCTCTGAACATTATTCGCTCGCTTCTCATCAATGGAGCTGTTCCGCCGCGCCCATCCGTTATGAAGACGGGCGGCTGGCGGGTGTCATTGATATTTCCTGCCCCGCCGCCCGCGCTCAGCCTTTTATGCTCGGAATTGCCTCCTCCATCGCTTATACGGCGGAACGGGAGCTTGCCCTAAAGATCAAAATGACAGAACTTGACATGATCAGCAAATTCGCCGGGCTTACCCGGTCTCATGATCCGATCGTGCTTTGCAATGAAATGAGCCGGGTTATCGCTGCAAGCCGTCCCGTTCAGCATTTTACCGGACATATGCTGCGCGAGCTTGAGGAACAGGGCTATCATATCAAGCGGACGAAGCGGGAGGAGAACGGCTTCACATGCGTTTACTTATCCAAACGGGAAGAAAAGCCGTCGTTTATATTTCATGGTGCGGCAGGCAAAAGCCCGTCATCCCGACATATGCTTGAGCAGCTGGAGCTTGTCGCCCGAACGGACGCAACCGTTTGTCTTACGGGAGAAACCGGGACGGGAAAGGAGATTGCCGCCCGGGCGATTCATAACAACAGCTCCAGGAAAAACGGCCCGTTTATCGCTGTTAACTGCGGGGCGGTCCCCGAAAAGCTGATTGAAAGCGAACTGTTCGGCTACTCGGAAGGCGCCTTCACCGGGGCCAAACGGAAAGGACATAGCGGCGCTTTGCAAAAAGCCGATAAAGGCACGCTTTTCCTCGATGAAATCGGAGAAATATCACACTCCATGCAGGTCGCTCTGTTACGGGTGCTGCAGGAGCGGAAAGTCACCCCGGTCGGCGGGACAAAAGAGATTCCCGTTGACATCAGAATCATCACTGCCACCCACACTGATCTGAGACAGCTTGTCGAATGCAAAAAGCTGAGAGAAGATTTATTTTACCGGCTTCACGTCTGTCCGATCCACCTCCCTCCATTAAGAGAACGCACCGAAGACATTCCCGGACTCTTCCTTGAATTTCAGCGAAATCGCGGCTGGCGGGGGGAGCTTCCTGTTGACTTTTTAGACGTATTAAAGAGCCGGAAATGGCCGGGGAACATCAGGGAATTGTTTAATGTATTTGAACGTCTTTCCGTCATGTTCCCGGACGGACGGTTGTCAGGGCGCCCCATCGCAGCCCTGCTTGAAGCGTCAGGTCTTAAAGAAGCGGCCGAGTCTTATGAACAGGAAGAAGCGTCCTCTGTCTCCATCCGGGAGCACATTCAGAAAAACATCATCGTAAACGCGCTTGAATCAGCGAAGGGGAATGTCACGCTGGCTGCCAAAATGGCCGGAATCCCGCGGAGCACGTTTTACAAACGCCTCAAAAAATTCAAACTCACCGCCGGACAATTGTAAGAAACAAGCATACTTCTCTTGGCTGCCGGACACGTTATGTGTGAGGCCTAAAGGAGGTTTGAGACGTGAATACACAGCGTGCGAAAGACATTTCGGAATCCGCCGCCAAGGCGTATGTGACGTATGAAGGAGTCCCGATTTATATTCAGCATGTCAACGAAGACAAGGAAACAGCCAGGATTTTTCCGATCGGAAATCCACAATTTGAGCAGGAAGTGCTGCTTTCTGATTTACAAGAGCATTTTTGAGAAGGGGTCTGCTGATGACAGCAGGCCTTTTTCGTACCTGTGGGAACTTTCCCGCTTTTTGAGAAAAGTAACTAAAAATGATCAAATGATCTAACTCCTTCAAACCCGGTACAGATCGGACCTTCTCATGATATAAATAAAATGTAAACGTTATCAGAGGAGGGCTTCACATGACAGACAAATCATTCTCAATCGTTATTGCAGGCGGCGGCAGCACATTTACCCCCGGAATTGTATTAATGCTTTTGAATCACCTGGAAGAGTTTCCGATCAGAAAGCTGAAACTTTATGACAATGATAAAGAAAGGCAGGAGCGGATTGCGGGTGCGTGTGAGGTATTCATAAAAGAAAAAGCGCCGGACATTGAATTTTTGGCGACTGATGACCCAGAGACGGCTTTTACGGATGTTGACTTCGTCATGGCGCATATCCGCGTCGGAAAATACGCGATGCGCGCGCTCGATGAACAAATCCCGCTGAAGTACGGCGTGGTCGGCCAGGAAACATGCGGGCCGGGCGGAATCGCATACGGCATGCGCTCTATCGGCGGTGTTCTTGAGATTCTTGATTATATGGAAACGTACTCGCCTGACGCATGGATGCTGAATTACTCCAATCCGGCGGCGATTGTGGCCGAAGCTACACGGCGCCTCAGACCGAATTCAAAAATATTGAACATCTGCGACATGCCGGTCGGAATTGAGGATCGCATGGCGAACATCCTCGGATTATCTTCACGAAAAGAAATGAACGTCCGTTACTACGGCTTGAACCACTTTGGCTGGTGGACGTCCATCACGGATCGAGAGGGCAATGATTTAATGGCGAAGCTGAAAGAGCATGTCCGTGAATACGGCTACGTTCCGAAGACGGAGGCCGAACAGACTGAAGCAAGCTGGAATGACACCTTCAAAAAAGCGCGCGACGTACAGGCGGCTGATCCGGATACGCTTCCGAACACATATCTGCAATATTACTTATTCCCGGATGATATGGTGAAAAAATCAAATCCGAACCATACGAGAGCCAACGAAGTCATGGAAGGGCGCGAAGCTTTCATTTTCAGCCAATGCGATATGATTACGCGCGAGCAATCATCGGAGAACAGTGAAATTAAAATTGATGATCATGCTTCCTATATCGTCGATCTTGCCCGGGCCATCGCTTATAACACCGGGGAGAGAATGCTGTTAATCGTTGAAAATAACGGCGCGATCGCAAACTTTGATCCGTCAGCCATGGTTGAGATTCCTTGTCTCGTAGGTTCAAACGGACCGGAACCGCTCTCAGTCGGGAACATACCGCAATTTCAAAAAGGCCTGATGGAACAGCAGGTGTCTGTCGAAAAACTGACGGCTGAAGCGTGGGAAGAGCGGTCATTTCAAAAGCTGTGGCAGGCGCTGATCCTGTCAAAAACAGTGCCGAATGCCCGTGTGGCAAGACTGATTCTTGAAGATCTGATGGAGGCTAATAAGGACTACTGGCCTGAGCTTGATGTAAGCCCGTCTCCTATTTCCTGATGACAATCTTCCCCGTTTTCTTTATCTGTTATTCTATATAATAGAAAGAAAACGGGGGGATTTTTGGGATGAGTCTTGAAGAACTGGTTAATCAGCATTACGCGAAATTAAATGACAACGATTTTTATATTTTAAAATATATATTGAATCATAAACATACGTGCTACCATCTCGGTATCAATGACATGGCGAAAGCCTGTAATGTCTCTCGGTCTTCCATCCTGCGGCTCGCCCAAAAACTGGGCTTCAGCGGCTATAGTGAATTCCGTGTTTTTCTGAAATGGGAGGATCAGCCTGAAGAGGGCGAGAATATGACGTTTGAAAAGCTGCTGGATGATATTGAAGCCAATGTAAAATACGTGAAGTCAAAAGATATGACGGAGATGTGCCGGCTGATAGATGAAGCAAAACGGATTTTCGTTTACGGATCGGGGACGGCTCAGAGGGTGTGCGCCCGTGAGCTGCAGCGGATGTTTGTATCCCGGCGGAAGTATCTGATTTTAATTCAGGACATCACAGAGTTTAATATCATGTGTGATGATTTTAAGGTTGATGACGTATTCATCATTATTTCTTTATCAGGCGAAACACCCGAATTAATTCCGCAGGTAAGGACCCTGTCCGCAAAGGGAGTTCCGTTTATTTCAATCACCAATCTGAAAAACAACGTACTGGCGCAAACGACGCCGTATAATCTTTATGCGACCAGCAAGCCGGTGACGTTAAGCGATAAAACGGAAATCGTCGCATTTGCCCCGTTTTTTCTGGTGGGCGAAGCGTTATTCCGTGCATATGTTGATTATAAAGAGCTCGAAAATTTTGATAAATAGCGGGAGGTCACGTGAAATGATGCAAAAAGTCCAGCGCTTCGGCAGCGCTATGTTTGTGCCTGTTTTATTATTTGCATTTTCCGGTATTATTGTCGGTCTGAGCACGCTGTTTAAAAATAAAACGCTGATGGGGCCGCTGGCTGATCCTGACGGGCTTTGGTATCAATGCTGGTACGTCATTGAACAGGGCGGCTGGACCGTCTTTAATCAAATGCCGCTCCTGTTTGCGATCGGCATCCCTGTCGCCTTAGCGAAAAAAGCGCAGGCACGGGCTTGTTTGGAAGCGCTTACAGTTTATCTGACATTCAATTACTTTATCAATGCGATTCTGACGGTTTGGGGCGGGGCTTTTCATGTCGATATGACTCAGGAAGCCGGCGGAACGAGCGGGCTGACGATGATCGCCGGCATCAAAACGCTTGATACGAATATTATCGGCGCCATCTTTATTTCATCTATTGTCGTGTATTTGCACAATCGTTATTTTGATAAAAAACTGCCGGATTTTCTGGGGATTTTTCAAGGATCTTCCTACATCGTTATCATTTCTTTCTTCATTATGATACCGATTTCACTTGCGGTGGCATACGTATGGCCGATGGTTCAGTCCGGAATCGGATCGCTGCAAAGTTTTCTCGTTTCTTCCGGGGCGATCGGCGTGTGGATTTACACATTCCTGGAGCGGATTTTAATTCCGACCGGCCTGCATCATTTTATTTACTCGCCGTTTATTTACGGTCCGGCTGTGGCTGAAGGCGGTATCGTCACCTATTGGGCCCAGCATCTCGGGGAATACTCTCAAAGCGTCAAACCGCTGAAAGAATTGTTCCCGCAGGGGGGCTTCGCGCTTCACGGCAACTCGAAAATCTTCGGCATTCCGGGAATCGCGCTCGCTTTTTACGCCACGGCTTCAAAGGAAAAGAAAAAAATCGTCGCCGGCCTTTTGATCCCGGTCACCTTGACGTCCATTGTAGCGGGGATTACAGAGCCGATTGAATTTACATTCCTTTTTATCTCGCCGTTTTTATTTGCGGTTCATGCTTTGCTTGCCGCTTCCATGGCAACCGTCATGTATATGGCAGGCGTCGTCGGAAATATGGGAGGCGGTTTGATCGAAGCTGCGACCTTGAACTGGATCCCGCTGGCGTCAAGCCACGGTTTGACGTATGTATACCAGATCATCATCGGGCTGTGTTTTACCGCTGTTTACTTTTTCGTCTTCCGTTTCCTCATTCTCAAATTCAACATCGCCACACCGGGCAGAGAAAAAGAGGAAGGGCAGGAAACAAAGCTCTATTCGAAAAAGGAGTACAGAGAACGGAAGCAGGCTTCAAAAGAAACGGCTGCGGCAGACGAAACACAGCGGGATACAGCCGCTTTGTATATTGAAGCGCTGGGCGGAAAGGACAATATTACGGAGGTCACCAATTGCGCCACCCGTCTCCGCGTCACTGTCGCTGATGAATCAAAGGTCAAAAATGACGCCGATTTCAGAGAGCTGGGAGCCCACGGCGTCGTCAGAAAAGGCAGGGCGCTTCAGGTCATTGTCGGATTAGGCGTTCCGCAAATGCGGGAGCGTATTGAACAGCAATTGGATCAATAAGGTCAAAACCTTCCCCTCCCCGGGAAGGTTTTATCTTTTTCGCAGATTATTGAAAAAACGGCACACCAAATTTCTTTATTCATTTGCCGGAAAGGCATAAAATAATAATATTGAACAAAGGATTTGGAGGCTTACACATGTCAAAGGCTTTATCATATGTAAAACCGTATTCCCTTTTGGCGGGAATCGCTCTGTTTTTCATGCTCATCGAGCTTGCGGTAGAGCTGATACAGCCCCTGCTGATCGGGAAAATCATTGACGAAGGAATTTTAAAGCAGGATCTCGGTACGGTTTGGCTGTGGGGCGGCGTGATGATCGGGCTGACCGCTGTTTCATTCGCATCGGGAATTTTAAATTCATTCTACTCCGCCCACATCAGCCAAAGCTATGCGTATGATACGCGAAAAGGGCTTTTTCAAAAAATTCAATCCTTCTCTTATTCGACGTTTGCGCAATTCTCATCTACGTCGTTTATCACCAGGCTGACAAACGATGTGACGCAGGTCCAGAATATGCTTTTCATGAGTCTCCGGTTTATGCTCAGGGCTCCGTTAATGATTGCGGGGGGCATTATTCTCTCGCTGACCGTCAATGCGAAACTCGGGTTTTTTCTGCTGATCACGGTGCCGGTTTTGCTTTTGTTTTTGCTGTGGGTGCTGAAAAGAGGCGGCGCGCTGTTTCGGTCCGTGCAAAAGCGGCTTGATCAGGTCAACACGATCATGCAGGAAAACCTGACGGCGATCAAACTGATTAAAGCGCTCCTCCGTGCAAACCACGAAGTGAAACGTTTTTTGAAATCGAATACGAAGCTGATGGAAAAAACGGTTTCCGCTTTTCGTCTCGTGGAAGCGGCGATGCCGATTTTAATGCTGCTGATGAACAGCTGCATTTTGTTTATCTTATGGTTCGGCGCCAAAAGCATTGCTCAGGGCGGAGCGCAGGTCGGCGATGTCGTTTCCGTCATTAACTATGCGACGCGGATTACAGGCGCGCTGTCCGTCCTGCCATTTCTCATTATGGTATTTTCCCGGGCGAAGGCTTCCGGGGAAAGAATCGGCGAGGTGCTGGAAACAGAAGGCGGCGAGGGAACGGGGCACGACCCGGCGCGGGCGCTAGCAGGCGGGATTGAGTTTCGCGAAGTGTCCTTCCGCTATCCGGACATGGAAAAAGACGCGCTGCATCACGTGTCCTTTTCAGCCAGCCCGAAAGAAACGGTTGCCATTATGGGCGCGACAGGTTCAGGGAAATCAACGCTTTTTCAGCTGATTCCGCGCCTGTACACGGCTGATTCAGGCAGTATTTTCATAGACGGCAAACCGATCGGTGAATTCTCCGCTTGCGGGCTGCGCAGGGAAATCGGCTATGTGCCGCAGGAAGTGCTTCTGTTTTCGGGCACAATCCGTGAAAATATCGCCTGGGGACGGGAGGAAGCTTCACTAGATGAAGTAATGGAAGCGGCCAAAGACGCGCAAATCCATGACACGATTATGAAGCTGTCAAACGGGTACGACACGGTGCTGGGACAGCGGGGCGTCAATTTGTCAGGCGGGCAGAAGCAGCGGATTTCCATCGCGCGCGCTTTTATCAGAAAACCGTCCCTCCTGCTGTTAGATGACAGTACGAGCGCGCTCGATCTTCAAACGGAAGCGAAGCTTTTACAAGCGATCAGATCCTATGAATGCACGACACTGATTATTACGCAGAAAATAACCACCGCGATGAAGGCTGACACCATCTTATTGCTTGAAGACGGCGAATTGCTGGCAAAAGGCACGCACAAAGAGCTGATGGCACAGTCTCATCTGTACCGGCAGATTTATGAATCACAATTCGGAAAGGAGGGAGCTGACAGTGGAGAAAGACATTCGTAAACCTTTCCGATATCCGAAAATACCGCTCAAATCAAATGAAGGCGGCAGAAAACGCGCGAAAGCAAAAGATACAAAAGGCACGCTGCGCAGAATCTGGTCGTATGTAGCCGAAAAAAAAGGGCTTTTAACCCTTGTGATCATCATGGTAGTCATAAGCGCCATATTCGGCCTGCTCGGACCGTTCGTCATCGGGAAAGCAATTGATCATTTTATCGTCGGACGGACGACGGACGGATTGGCGGGTGTACTGTTCATACTGTTTGGGATTTACCTCGTGCAATCATTGTCCTTATGGTTTCAAAACTATTGGATGATCAATATCTCGCAAAGCACCGTGTTTAAAATGCGGAGCGAGCTGTTCACCCATCTGCATGAGCTGCCGATACCGTTTTTTGATAAACAGCGCCTCGGCGATTTGATGAGCCGGGTTACCAATGATATCGAAAATGTCAGCTCCACTTTAAATACATCCGTCATTCAAGTGCTGTCGAGCGTCATTACATTCGTCGGCACAATCGCCGTCATGCTGTACATGAGCCCGCTTTTAACATTGATCACGCTTTTGATTATTCCGATCATGCTTTTGAGCATTAAATGGATCACCAACCGGACGGGACTCCTGTTTAAGCAGCAGCAGAAAAACCTCGGCGAGCTGAACGGTTTTATTGAAGAGTCGATATCAGGAGCGAAGGTCATTAAAGCCTATTCGAGGGAAGACCGCGTCATGGAGCAATTTTTAGAAAAAAACGCGGCGTTACAATCATCAGGGTTTTGGGCGCAGACAATTTCGGGATTCATTCCGAAAGTCATGAACTCTTTAAACAATTTAAGCTTTACGATTATAGCGGCGGTCGGCGGGCTGTTTGCGCTGAAGGGGTGGATTTCGATCGGTTCCATTGTCGTATTCGCAGAATACTCGCGGCAGTTCACGCGCCCTTTAAATGATTTGGCGAACCAGTTCAATACGATGTTATCGGCCATCGCCGGGGCTGAGCGGGTGTTTGACGTGCTGGATGAAAAAGAGGAGCGGGAAGATGAAGAGCATGCGACGCACCAGCCGATCAAAACGGGAGAGATTGAATTCCGAGATGTCTCCTTCGGCTATCAGGAAGACAGCCTGATCTTAAAACATCTGTCCTTCAGCGTTCCGAAAGGACAGTCAATCGCCTTCGTCGGACCGACCGGAGCGGGTAAAACAACCGTTACGAGCCTGATCGCCCGTTTTTACGAGCCCAATAACGGAAAAATCCTCATTGACGGAACGGACATCAAAAAACTGACGAGGTCCAGTCTGAGAAAAAACATGGGGTTTGTCCTGCAGGATTCCTTTCTCTTTCAGGGCACCATCAGGGAAAATATCCGTTACGGCCGTCTGGATGCATCTGATCAAGAGGTGGAGGCAGCCGCAAAAGCCGCCAATGCCCACGGATTCATCGAACGGCTCCCGAAAGGCTACGATACCGTCCTTACCCAAAACGGCGCGGGCATCAGCCAAGGACAAAAACAGCTTATTTCCATCGCGAGAGCTGTGCTGGCGGACCCGGTGCTGCTCATTTTGGATGAAGCGACGAGCAACATTGATACGGTGACGGAAGTGAAAATACAAGAAGCGCTCGGCCGTTTAATGGCGGGCAGAACAAGCGTCATCATCGCTCACAGGCTGAACACGATTCAAAAAGCCGATCAGATTCTTGTGCTGAAAGACGGCGAAATGGCTGAAAAAGGAACCCATGCCGAACTTCTCAGCCAGAACGGGTTTTACCGGGAATTATATGAGAGCCAGTTCCGGGAATCATAGGTAGGGAAAAAGACCTCCGACAGAGTGCGGAGGTCTTTTTTTTGCGAAGACAAATAGTACTTTTAAGTTATTTTCGTTAAATGTAACAAAATTACTTGACGTAAATAAGTTATGTATATATACTAGCTTACATAAAGTAAGTGATAATAATTTTCAAGGAGGATTTTATGAATAAATCATTCGAAACAGGAACACTGCTTTTAAGGGTTGTAACAGGTATTATCTTTTTTGTTCACGGTTTATCCAAGTTTCAAGGGTTGGAAGGAACTACGCAATTTTTCCAGAGCATCGGGCTTCCGGCCTTTATGGTCTACGTCATCGCGACGATTGAGCTTGTCGGCGGGGTTCTGATCTTTTTCGGTTTGGCGACGCGCATTATCGGCGTTCTGTTTGCCGTCACATTAGTCGGCGCCATTTTCACGGCGAAGCTTTCCTCACCATTTATGGGCGGATCGGAATTTGATTTCATCTTACTGGTTGCGTCAATTCACTTAGCGCTTTCAGGAAGCCGTCTGCTTTCATTGGATCAGCTCCTTTTCAAATCAAAAAAGGGAGAAACTTTTTCAGCATAAGAAAGAAGGCGTTCAAATGACCGGCATTCATCAAGATACAGCAATCGGTTATGTCAAATTGACGATTAAAAATATGGAACGCTCGCTCGGCTTTTACCAAAATGTCATCGGCCTTCAAGTCATCTCGCAGACAGATCGTTCTGCAGAACTGTCAGCAGACGGAAAACGCGTCCTGCTGGTGCTTGAAGAAAATCCGAGCGCCATCGTTCTCCCGGAGCGGTCTGTCACCGGCCTTTACCATTTCGCGATACTTCTGCCTGACCGGAAAGAACTCGGCATCGCATTGGCCAGGCTGATTGAAAACGGCATCGCGCTCGGTCAGGGGGATCACGCGGTCAGTGAGGCTCTTTACTTGTCTGATCCGGACGGCAACGGCATTGAAATATACGCCGATCGTCCCCGCAGCACGTGGCAGCGCGATGCAGAGGGCAATTATGTCATGCAAACGGCGCCCGTCGATGTGGACGGGCTTTTGGAAGAAGCCGGAGCTGAACGGAAAAGCCGTCTCCCGGAAGGAACCGTTATCGGCCACATCCATCTTCATGTGACGGATTTACAGAAAGCCAAAGCGTTTTACACCGATATCCTCGGTTTTGACATTGTCGGTAATTACGCGGGAATGTCCGCTCTGTTTGTTTCGGCGGGAGGGTATCACCATCACATCGGTCTGAATATATGGGCCGGAAAACATGCGCCGCCGAAACCGGGAAATGCAAGCGGGCTGGATTATTACACCATCGCGCTGCCGCATCAAAAAGAGCTGTCACGTGTGACAAAAGCGCTGACCGATGCCGGCTTTGAGATCGAAGAAAGAGAAGAGGGCGTATTCGTCAAAGACCCTGTATCAGGGGCGGATATCGCATTTACACTGTAAGAAAAAACCCTTGCCGTCTAACCGGCAAGGGTTTTTATTTTTCTAAAGGCTCGGGAAAGAAGAACGTCGATTTGCAATATACACCCGGCTTTTGTGTGACTGAAGAGAGCGAACATCTCAGTGAGGCGCAAAAATGACGCGTGGAGCCCGCCATCGCCGGCCCGAACTCAGGGCATCCGCTGGATTGAAAAAGGTGTCCGTTCGGCGGATCAGGGAGCTGTATGGGCAGACTTTGAATAGAAAAAGGGAAGAGCCGCATCCGGTCACAAGATGCGGCTTTTCATATACAATTTACAATTGTGTGAAAAATGCCCAAAATAAATTGTGCTTCCTGATTCTTCCTGATATGATAAGCCGAAAAAGGAGAACCTCCACAAATGAATTCAAATGCAGCACAGACGGAACAGTCTATGAAGCATAACGGAAACCGGATGACGGTCAAGGACTTTATCATTCTTGCCAAACCGGGGATTATCATCTCAAATTCACTCGCCGCATTAGGCGGATTTTGGATCGCGTGGCTTCAGTCGGAAAGGACGGGCGGAGGGCCCGGTATATTTGCCGCCATGGCGGCTGCCATGATCGGAACGGCGTTAGTCATGGCGTCAAGCACTGTTTTTAATAACTTCTTTGACCGCGGCATGGACGCAAAGATGGAGCGAACCCGCACCCGCGCCAGCGTCACGGGAAGAATACCGCCGACGGTCATGGTCCTGTACGGCACATGTCTCGGCGTATGCGGATTCATCATGCTTGCTTCGCTTAATGTACTGACCGCCGTTCTTGGCCTGCTTGCATTTTTGCTTTATGCCGTCGTTTATACGCTTTGGTTTAAAAGACAATCCGTCTGGAGCACATTTGTCGGCAGCTTTCCGGGGGCGGCTCCGCCTTTAATCGGTTATTGCGCGCTGGCCGGGTACATTGATATGCCCGCGATTTTGTTATACGCGATTATGTTTTTGTGGCAGCCGCCGCATTTCTGGGCGATCGGAATCAGGCGAAAGGAAGAGTATCGTGCCGCCGGCATTCCGCTTTTGCCGATCATAAAAGGCAATCGCGTCACAAAAATAAAAATGCTGCGCTATATCGCCGTTTTGACTGCGGTTTCGCTGCTCGTTCCTCTTTATATAGACGTCAGCCCGTTTTATACCGCGTCCGCTCTCCTGCTCGGGGCCATCTGGCTGTATCGGAGCGTCAAAGGCTTTCAGGCGGCGGATGACACGCAATGGTCGAAGGGGATGTTTTTTTATTCGATTGTTTATTTCAGTCTGCTTTTTCTTATTTTAATGGCTGATTCGTTTATCAATGTGATTCTCAGAACGTAAACAGGCGGCCTGCAGATACAGAGCCGCCCCGTTTTGTTTATGCTTTTTTGATGAGAGCCAAAATATCTTCAAGCCAGGAAATATAATTCCGTTCCCGCTCAAGCGCTTTTGTCAGCACGAGATAATGGCCGAAATCAGGAGAAGAAAATGAATCCGCCTCCGCGGACGATGTCAGCAGTTCTTGATAACTGTTTTCCAGATCGGACAATTTCTCCTGCCGCTTTACGAGCTGATCGGTGAATAGCTCATCCGCTTCTTCCTGCGTCAAAGCTGAGATGAAATAAGCCTTCAGCATAAATTCATCCTTCACCGTTTCCGGAATCGGGTCTTTTTTCGTCAGCCAGGCAGCAAGCTCCAGCTCTCCCTTGTCAGTCAGCGTGTACATTTTTTTCTCAAGCTTCGTTCCTTGAATCGCAGTGCGAAACGTAATAAATCCCTCAGCCGTCAGTTTTTTTAATTCCGGATAAATCTGGCTGTGCTTTGCGCTCCAAAACTGGCCGAGCTCTTCCTTAAAATAGCTCGATATATCATATCCGCTCAATTCGCCTTTTCGCAAAAGCCCTAAAATCGCGTACTTTAAAATTCTCATGTTGTCCTCCAAGCCCATTCATTTGACAGCTAGTATACCATACGGCCGCTCAAAAACGCAGAAGCGCCGGATGCTTATCATTGAATCCGCGGAGCCAAAATCAGCAAAAATATGCAGAAAGGGGTTATCGAAACGGCAGCAGAACTGGAAAAAGCCTTTCTCGTGTCTTTGCCTCATTCATATGACATCATGATATAATCATTGTAAAAATTAATAAATACTGGGAGGGACATATGAAGACGGTGATTGTGTATGCAAACCCGGATGAGAACAGTTTCAATGCGGCTCTCGTAAAATACGTCGCCATGGCTTTAAAGGACAGCGGCCAAAGCTATACGGTCATTGACTTATACGCCGATCAATTTGATCCCGTGCTGAAGTACGGCGGCGAAAAAAAGCGCTCTGACATGAACCGGGACGCTGAAACGAAGAAATACCGGAAACTGATGAAAGAAGCGGATCATCTCATTTTCATCTACCCGCTGTGGTGGGGAGGCGTTCCGGCGATTATGAAAGGCTTTTTTGACAGAGTGCTTGTCGCCGGAGAAGCCTACACATATGAAAACGGCCGCGTAAAAGGACTGCTCCGGGCAGAGACGGCACAGGTCTTTTATACGGCGGACTCCCCGGGCTGGTACTTAAAGTGGTTCCGGAAAAACTCGGACTGGATTACGCTGAAAAAAAGCATTCTGCAATTTTGCGGCATTCAAAAAGCCGAGCGGAACCTTTTTTCTGTCGTCAGAACGAGCACACCCGAACTGCGGGAAAAATGGCTGCGCCAAGCATACGCCAAAGTCCGGCGCGCTTGTGAAAAAGGAGCGGCCGCATGCAGATAAAAGAAATTTTCGTGATTCGCTGCCTGTCCTGTTTAAGTGTCGTTCTGCTTCACGCAGTTTCAATGGTGCTGATGATTCAGGAAGAGTCCTTAGCCAGTGCCGCCCATACGGTTGATGCGTTTCGGACCCTGTTGATGTTCAGCACGCCGGCGTTTATCTTTATTTCGGAATTTCTGCTTGCCAGGTCATACCCGAAAGGCGTTCCAGCGGGTTTTTTAAAGAAAAGGGGCAAAGTCATTTTCGTGCCGTTTCTGTTTATTGCCGCGGTGGATGCCATTTTAATGAAAAGCGTGGCGGAAGAAGGAGCCGGATTCGTTTCAGTGATCGGTAAATTTTTAGAAAATGTGTTTTTAGGAAACTTCATCGGCTACTTCATTCTTGTGATCTTTCAATTTTACATTCTCCATATGCTGCTGCATCGCTGGCTGAACAACACATCCCCCGTGTGGGTGATGTCTGTTTCGTTTATCATCAACGCCGTCTATCTGGCTTACTTTTCCATCTTTCATCCGCCGGCATCATCGGGGCTTGATTCTATTTTTCCGTTCTTTTGGGTTCCGTTTCCGGGCTGGGTGTTTTATTTCTGTCTGGCATTTTATTGCGGAAAGGAATATCCGCGTTTTTTATCGCTCATCAATCAGTACCGTTATGCGGTTTACTTCAGTGCGGCCGTATCGGCAATATTGATTGTGGCCGTTTCATATATCAGCGGCGGCTCCATTTCCTCTAAGCGTCCGGATATTATGATTTACGCGGTCAGTATGATCTTTCTGTGTTTTCATCTGTTTTCAAAGCTCAAAAAAGTGCCCGCGATTGTGATGATGATCAGCAACTATTCGTTTTCAATCTATCTGCTGCACTCCTACTTTTTAATCAGCGGATATCTTCTGGAAGGCTATTTGCGGTCAATGCCTTTAGCGGCTGCCATCCTTCTTTTATTTTTGATCTGCACGCTCGGTCCCATTTTCGTATCGTGGGGGTGCAACCATTTCAGATACGGATACCTGTTTGTCGGGAAAGTGTATCAGCCGAAGCAGACCAAAAGAAATACGGCGGCGCATCAAGGCCGCACAGTCTGAAAAAAAGGCGGCGCTTCGGCCGCCTTTTTGATACGGGTCCGCTTTATCCGGCACGAGGACGGATAGTTGTACATCCTGCATACAAAGCCCCCGCCTGCGGCTGTTTTGACGGATGCATTTATGACAAAATAACGCCATCGATTTTCTCCCCTGTGAAGACCGATATATTGTATACTTATAGGAAATACTTTCAAAAAAAGTGAAAAAGAGAAAAACTGTGAGCTTGGATGAACGACTAAAAAGGAGCGGGGACATTATGAATGACTGTGTCAAAACATTCGGAGAACTTCCGGCCGAACTTTATTCCTTTGCGGGAGGAAAAGGAAGCATTCTCTCTAAAATGTATCAAAGCGGGTATCCTGTGCCTGAAGGGTTTGTGATTTTGCCGTCAGCCTTTCAGGACGGACAGCTCCGCCATCAGGCGAGAGAGGCTGTTGATCAATATGTGAATTCCATCCGCAGCCGCCATGCATCTGCGTTGTTTGCCGTACGCTCATCCGCGCTGAGCGAGGATTCCGCTCAGGCTTCCTTTGCCGGAGAATTCGATACGGTGTTGAATGTCAGAACAGATCAAGACATGTCCAGGGCGATTGATGAAGTCCGCCGGTCGGTACAGTCAGAAAGGGTAAAAGCGTACAGCGCCGTTCAGGGAATGGAAGATGAGCATGAAATCGCAATCGTCATCCAGCTGATGATACCGTCTGAGATATCCGGAGTGCTGTTTACCGCAGATCCGATTACGGGGAGCAGGCGGGAGATGACAGGCAATTACGTCTACGGTCTCGGGGAGCAGCTCGTTTCCGGGGAAGCCGATGCCTATTCTTTTAAACTGGCACGGCCCAAGAAAAAATATGACGGCCCCGGGGAATTTCGCAAATATGCGTCAAAGCTCTATAAACTGGCGAAAAAGCTGGAAAAAGATCTTGGAGGGCCGCAGGATATTGAATGGGCCGCCGCGGGCGGGACATTGTATATTCTTCAATCCCGCCCGATTACGACCTTACAAGCCGGAAATCTGGAAACCTATGAATGGAACGATTCTTTCAGCGGTGATTTTTTATGGACAAACACAAATATAGGAGAAGCGATTCCCGATGTGATGACGCCGCTGACATGGTCGCTCCTCCGGAATCTGGATGAAGAGTCGGGCATCATTCCGGGCTATTATGTCTGGTCCGGCAATATTTGCGGCAGAGCCTATAACAATATGAGCCAGCCTCTTTCCGTTCTCGCCGCTTTCGGTCTGAATCCGAAAGGCGGAAAAATTGGAAAAATGATGAGCGATACATTGGGAGAAATCCCGGCGGAAATGAAGATACCTTTATATCCGTTCTCAAAGTATGAATTATTGAAGATCATCCCGAAAAAACTGAAACCGTATCTGTCGAAAATGAAGCAAGCGAAAAAAAACATGTCCTCCTACTTGGACGAATCACCGGAGTGGTGCCGGAATATTGAGGAAAAGCTGAAACGCGCCGAAACGGAGCAGGCATTATTAGCGATATGGAACGATGAGATCTATCCGTATTTATGCAACGCGTGGTTTGCGTTAATATCCGGCGGGCGTGATTCTGCGCAATCCTCTTCGTCGTTAACCTCTCAATTAACAAAACTCGCAGGCATAGAAGATGCGAATCTCCTGCTTTCCAATCTGAGGGGAAAAGGCGGACTGGCCAGCCTGGAGCCGATTATCGGCATTGATCAAGTCATGAAAGGCCGTATGAGCGAGGAAGAATATCTCAGGAACCAGGGCCACCGTGGCCCGCATGAATACGAACTTTCCATACCGCATCCGGGAGAAAACCGGGATTGGCTGACGAAGCAGATCAAAGAACACAAGGAGTCGGGTATTGATGCCGAACAACTGCTTTTGAAACAGCAGCGGGCGCATGAACAGGCCTTCCGAAGATTTGAAAAAAAGTTTCCTCATAAGGTCAAATGGCTCAAAGCCAAAATGGAAAAAGCGTCAGAATACGCGAATATTAGAGAAACAACCAGATCCGAATTTGTCAGAGTGTACCGGACAGCCAGAGCATTCGCGCTCAGAGCGGCGGAAATGACCGGCATGAAGGACGATATTTTCTTCCTGTATCTGCATGAAATAACCGATCTGCTCGCGGGGAAAGAGCCGGCGGTTGCGTCGATTCAAGCGAGAAAGCAAAACTATGAAACCTATAAAAAACTGCCGCCGTTTCCATCCGTTATTAACGGAAGATTCAATCCGTTTAAATGGGCTGAGGATCCTGACAGAAGAGCGGATTATTACGATGCTTTTATGCCTGCGGAAACGGATGATGCGCATACTTTAAAAGGTTTCGCGGGAGCGGCCGGGAGAGTGGAGGGCATTGTCCGTGTCCTTGATGCTCCGGAAGACGGTGATTCTTTTGCGGCGGGGGAAATTTTAGTGACGTCGACAACCAATGTAGGCTGGACCCCGCTTTTTCCAAGAGCGGCTGCCATCATAACGGACGTCGGCGCCCCTTTGTCCCACGCGGCGATCGTCGCCCGGGAACTGGGGATTCCTGCCGTTGTCGGGTGCGGAAATGCAACGTCAAAACTGAAAACGGGGGACAGGGTGGCCGTTGACGGCGGGCAAGGCATCGTCCAGCTGGAACCGCGGCAGACTCCGGTCACTTCTGAAGAGGAAAATGGTAAACTGATAGAATAGAATCATGAGAAAGGAGCCGCGCATGAATAAAGCAGTTATTAACGGGGAGCAAATCAGAAGTATGAGCGACCTGCACCAGACATTGAAAAAGGAACTTGCCCTTCCTGAGTACTACGGTGAAAACCTTGACGCTTTATGGGACTGTCTGACCGGATGGGTGGAGTACCCCCTTGTTTTAGAATGGAGACAGTTTGAACAAAGCAAGCAGCTTACAGAAAATGGCGCCGAGAGTGTGCTTGAGGTCTTTCGTGAAGCGAAAGCGGAAGGCTGCGACATCACCATCATACTTTCATAATACGAGCAGCGGGAGAGAGACAAAAATGGAAAAACAAACCCTCAGCCATCCGATTGGAGAGTATCAGCCGGCTGAATCGATTTCGGCCGGACAGAAACAAGAATGGATCAATGCGCTGGAACACGCTCCGGCTAAACTGAACCAAGCTGTCAGAGCGATGTCGGCCAGTCAGCTTGATACGCCGTACCGCGAAGGGGGATGGACTGTCCGCCAAGTGGTTCACCATCTGGCGGACAGCCACATGAACGGCTATACCCGGTTTAAATTGAGCTTAACGGAGAATGAACCGGAAATCCGTCCTTATGATGAAAAAGGCTGGGCCGCTCTTCATGATTCCAAAACCGCCGCTTGCGGGGATGCGCTTGAGCTGTTAACGATCCTGCACAGAAGATGGGCCGCTCTTTTGCGCTCCATGACGGAAGCCCAATTCAAACGGACATACTTCCATCCTGTATCTAAAGAGACGGTTACGCTGGAACAGGCGCTCGGGCTATATGTCTGGCACTCTGAACATCACATCGCCCATATTACTGAGCTTTCCCGGCGGATGGGCTGGCATCTGTCTTAGAGGATGCCGGCTTCCGGAAAAACGCCAAAACAGCCGCAGACACAATCGTGCATAATGAAATGACGGCGGCTGCCGTATAAAGATGGTGGTAGCCGCTGGAAATGCCCGCTTCAATCGCATCAGAAACCGCTTTTTTGACGGCGGGAACGGGGATTCGGCTTACCTGCTCCTGCAACGAAGAAAGTCCGCCGCCGATATCGGGCGTTTGCGCCTGATCAGCGGGAATGCCGCTTTTCGTTAAACGGTTTTTAATGTCCTCTCCGATCCGGTCAAAGCCCGCTGTAATGAAGCCGGCATATAAAGCCGGAGCGAGCGTCAGCCCGACCTGCCTTACGAGTGACAGCGTGCCGAGCGCTGTTCCTTTGTTTTGGCCCGCCGTTTCTGATACAAGCACATTCAGCGGAGCCCCGAGCAGAAATCCGAAACCGATCCCCGCAATGACACTCGCCGTGACAAATTCCCATTTATCCGTCACCCATAACGGAAACAGGCTGAAGCCCGCAAAGGCGATGGCGCCTGATACAACCGCGGAGAAGACCGGTCCTTTTTTATCCGTGACCGCCCCGCCGAGCCACGCTCCGATGCCTGACGCCAACGCGAGCGGCGTCATCCAATAACCCGCTTTCTCCGCCGATACGTGTAAATATTGCTCCGCATAAGAAGGAATAAAAATGACCGCAGCGAGCAGCCCTCCCGATAAAAATCCGATGACAAGCGTCCATTGAAACACTTTATTTTGCAGCAGCGAGTAGGCGAGAATCGGATCGCCCCCCCGGTTTTCAACCCGCTTTTCGACCTTAAGCAGCACCAGAAAGAGAAGTGCCGCTCCCAAAAGATACCCGTACACCTTTACGTCCATTATGCTTTCTGACAGCTTCGCCCCATCGAGATTCGTGATACCGATCATACAAGATAAGATCGCAAGAGACAGCAGCATTGTGCCGGCGAGATCAAGCCGTTTCGCCTCAGGCTCTTTCGTTTCAGCGATAAACAAACAGCCGCACACAACCAAAGCGGCGGCAATCGGCAGGTTAATCAAGAACAGCCAATGCCACGATCCGGTTACATCAAGCAAAAAGCTCCCGATATTCGGTCCGAGGACGGCCGCCATACCGTTCATCGCCCCTAAAAGCCCGAGAGCTTTCCCCTGTTTCTCCTTCGGAAGCACGGCCAGCACATGCGAACTCCCGATTATAAAAATTCCGCCGCCGCCAAGCGCCTGAATGAGCCGTGCCGCCAAAAACACCGGGAAGCTCTGACTGAGTGCGACAAGCAAAGAGCCGAGTCCGAACAGGCCGACTTCCATCATAAACAGTTTTTTCCGCCCGTATCGGTCCGACAGCTTGCCGACAATCGGCACACTGACACTGAGTCCCAATGTGTAAAGGGTCACTCCCCATGATCCCCATGAAGGAGAAACATCAAAAGAGCTGTTAATCGTCGTCAGAGCAGCGGAAATAATTCCGTTGTCCAGCGCCGCCATGAACACACCGATCGTAAAAAGAGTGATGGCCCGGCTCTGGTTTTTTTCTGTTTGCAATGGATCCGGCATACTGATCAATCCTTCCGTTTTTAATTCACTTCGAATATATTATTCACTTAGAGTGAATTAAATGTCAAACAAAAAAAGGCCGCCGATACCGGCAGGCCTTTTTCATCTCTATGCCTGTTTGGAAGAATCAAGGGCTCTTGCCAAGATGGCAAGTCCTTGATTGACCGTTTGTTTTTCTTCAGCGGTCAGCGTTTCCAATGAACGCTTCAATTTTACATGTCCTTTTTGATAAAGGCTGCGGAAAATATCTTTCGCGTTTTCCGTTAATTGAACGACGACTGAACGGCGGTCTTCTTCTGACGGAGCGCGTGTAATGAAACATGATTTTTCTAAACGGTCAAGGAGCCCCGTCGTATTTGAAAGAGAAGCGCCCATTTTCTCCGCTATGTCACTCACCTTAAGCGTCCCGTGGTTGTTCAGAAGCATCAGCACCTTCATTTGCGGCATGCTCATATCAAGCTTCATCCACTCCGACACATCGCCGAGTCCCGCCGAGGTCATCACTTTCATGTACAGCACCCAAATATCCCGTTCCTCAGGAGAAAAAATATCGCCGCCTAATACCGTTGTATCATGCAGATTATAATCCATCGTCTCACTTCCTCATTCATACTCCTGCATACCATATTACTGATTTTAATCAGAGAAAGAAAGTTGCAGACGAGTTTTGTTTGAATGTGAGGTGGTAGTGTATAATATGTTGGAGATTATTGGGGGAATTATAATAAATAAGCTATTTTATGATGATTGGAGAGAACATTGCTGACTAAAAAGAATGCCTTATCGATATTAAAAGTATTATTTCCTATTGCAGTTTTGCTTTTAGTCATTTATCAGTCCAAAAAGGAATTGACAGACCTTTCTTTTAAACGAACGCTGTATATTATTAACGGGATTGAGCGTTACGATTTATTTATTCTCGTTCTGCTCGGTCTCCTTGCCGTCAGCGCGATGTCCTTTTATGACTTTGTGCTGAAACGGACGCTTCGCCTCAACATTCCGAATTGGAAAGTATTCAGGGTCTCCTTTATCGCCAATTCCTTTAACAATGTCCTTGGATTCGGCGGTCTGGCGGGCGTCGGGCTGCGGACGATGCTTTACAAAGAGCATACGAATGACGTAAAACGCCTTGTCGCAGGCATCGCCTGGCTTACGTCCTCAGCGCTGCTCGGGCTGTCCGTCTTCAGTATCCTGACCATTGCCCGCATTCTGCCGGTCGGTGAGATTACAGGTGAGAAACCGTGGCTATGGGCTGTAATCGCCGGAGTGGCGCTTATTGTGCCGGCAGCCTTAATCGCCGCTTGGATCAACAATAAAAAAGCTCGCGCAGAAGATGGTGAAGCAAAACCGAGGCATCCGGTTTTTTCTTACATCGGGGCATCGTTTGCCGAATGGTTTGCGGCGGCTGTCGTCATGTATTATTCCCTGTATGTCATGGGGATTCACGCGGATGTCCGCCATGTATTCGGTGTATTTGCCATTGCCGCTATCGGGGGAATCATCAGCCTTGTGCCGGGAGGATTCGGTTCGTTTGACCTTCTGTTTCTGCTCGGCATGCAGAATATGGGCTTTCCGCAGGAGGCGGTTGTGACATCCATCGTCATCTACCGGATTGTGTATTCATTTATTCCGTTTGTGTTCGGGTTGTTCTTTGCGGCCGGCGATTTAACGGAAAATACGCTTAAACGGCTGGAATCAAATCCGAAGATGGCGCCCGCCGTGGAAACGACGAACGTGCTTCTCGTATTCCAGCGCGCCATCTTAATCAGAGTGCTTTACGGTTCGCTGTCGCTTTTGGTTTTCATGGCGGGAGTCGTTGTGCTGGCGTCCGTTGCCCTGCCGATTGACAGGGAGACGGTCATCCCGCATATTCCGCGCCCGGCGCTCCTTGCGTTTAACGCGTTATCGTTAAGCGCGGCTTTGATTCTTTTAATCTTGCCGATTGAATTATACAAACGGACGAAACGTTCTTATTCAATGGCGGTTGCTGCGCTGGTCGGCGGTTTTGTGTTCAGTTTCTTAAAAGGATTGAACATCAGCGCGATCTTTATTCTGCCTGTCGTCATCGTATTGCTGGTGCTGTTAAAGCGGCAGTTTATCAGAGAGCAGGCATCGTATACGCTCGGCCAGATGATTTTTGCCGCCGCTCTGTTTATTATCGCCTTGTTTAACTACAATCTCATTGCCGGCTTTATTTGGGATAAAATGAATCGGCTGCTGCGCCACGATTATTTCGTTCATAACAATTCGCACATTACATATGCCACGATGACGGCCATTATTGTTGTGCCGCTGTTTTTCCTGTTGTTTACGGTCTTTTATCATAAAAGATCGAAGCCGATCGGAGAAAAGGCCGATCCTGAACGGCTGAAGTCCTTTTTGGCGGAAGAAGGCGGAAACGCCCTCAGCCATCTCGGCTTTCTCGGGGATAAGCGGTTTTATTTCTCAAGCGACGGCAAAGCGCTTTTATTGTTCGGCCAGATTTCCAGAAGGCTTGTCGTGCTCGGTGATCCGTCAGGACAGAGAGACTCTTTTCCGCTTGTGATTGAGGAATTTCTGAATGAAGCGCATAAGCAGGGGCTGAGTGTCATGTTTTATCAGATCGAACGTGAAGATCTGGCGCTGTACCATGACTTCGGCTATAACTTCTTCAAGCTCGGAGAAGAGGCGTTCGTGGATATGGAAGCATTTACGCTGTCAGGTAAGAAAAAAGCGGGGCTGCGGGCGATTAATAACAAATTTGACCGCGAAGGCTACACATTTCATGTCGGGGAACCGCCGTTTTCCTCCGAGTTTATCGCCAAGCTGAAAGACATATCGGACGAATGGCTCGGACCGAAAAAAGAGAAAGGTTTTTCTCTCGGTTTCTTCGACCGGGATTATCTGGAACAGGCGCCGATTGCTTACGTGAAAGACGCGGAAGGGGAGATCATCGCTTTTGCCAACCTGATGCCGATGTATCAGGAAGGCGAGATATCAGTCGACTTGATGCGTTATCGGAAAAGTGCGCCGAACGGTATTATGGACGCGCTTTTTATCCGTCTGTTTCTCTGGGCGCAGGAAAAAGGCTATACCACCTTTAATATGGGCATGGCGCCTTTGTCAAACGTAGGAACGGCTTTTACATCTTTCTGGTCGGAAAGAATCGCGGCCGTCATTTTCAACAACGTCCGGTATATGTACAGCTTCAGCGGGCTGCGGGCCTTTAAAGAAAAATACAAACCGGAGTGGCGCGGGAAATACTTGGCGTACCGTAAAAACAGATCGCTGTCCGTCACGATGATTCTCGTCACCCGCCTGATCGGAAAAACCAAAAAAAGACGCCGTTAAAAGGCGTCTTTTTTTTTGAAGAATTAACTAAAAATTCTAATTTTACTCTGTTATACTGAATAACATGATCATAAGGTGAAAGGAAGGCTGATGAATGAAACAGGCAACCGTGTTTAAATATGAAGCGTTTACCGATATTCCTGATTTGGGAAATCCCGCGGGAATCGTCTTTAACGGAGATGATTATTCAGATGAAGAGATGCAGATGATCGCCGAAATGGCAGGGTACAATGAAACCTCATTTCTCTGCAAAAGCGGAGAAGCCGATCTGCGCATCCGCTATTTTACACCCGGCCACGAAATGAATTTATGCGGACATGCTACCGTCGCCTCTCTTTACGCATTAATTGAAAAGGGAAGGCTTCAGGCTGATCAGACATATCAAATTGAGACAAAAGCCGGTATTCTTCCCGCAAAAGCCGCTGAACGAAACGGCCGGGTATACATCACGCTCGAACAGGCACCCCCGCAATTTCTGCCGTTTACGGGAGACAAAGAAAAGCTTGCGGCCTCGCTCGGGATTACGGCTGAGGATTTTCACAGCGAGCTGCCGATTGTTTACGGATCAACGGGGATCTGGACACTGATTGTTCCGCTGAGATCACTTCAAGCATCACGGAATATGGTGCCGGACAACGCACAATTCTCCGCTGTTTTGCGCGATCTTCCGAAAGCGAGCGTTCATCCGTTTTCTCTGGAAACCGTTCATCCGGAAAGTGATCTGCACGGACGCCATTTTTCTTCCCCTTTCTCCGGAACGACCGAAGATCCCGTCACGGGAACCGCTTCAGGCGTTATGGCGGCCTATATGCGGCAATACGGAGGCTCTGAAGCCGAATGCCTCACGATTGAACAAGGCCAGGAAATCGGGAAAGACGGAAAAGTGGAAATCAGGATTACAGAAGATAACGAAAAGATGAAAATCGAGATGACGGGAACGGCCGTGTATGCCGAATCAATCAATTTTCAGCTTCCGTAACGGTTTACAAAAGACGGTCGTATCCGTTATATTATAAATGATAATCATTTTCAATTGAATAGGAAGGTGAATCGGCATGCCGAAAACCGAACAACTACAGCAAAACGAAAGTCTTGCACATACAATCAGAAACAGAAGATCCATCCGGTCGTTTAAGCCGGAAACCGTACCTTCTGAAGTCATATTAGATATGCTTGAAACGGCCGTTTACGCGCCGAACCACAGACTGACGGAGCCATGGCGTTTTATCTACGCAGCAAGCGAAGCGGGTAAAGAAAAGCTTGCGGACAGCTACGTCTCATTTTTCAAAAAAATAAAAGATGATTTCAACGAGGAAAAAGAGCGGAACATGAGAAAAAACCTCAGCGCCGTTCCGGGATTTTTGCTTGTCGTCTTAAAAGAAGATGAAAATGAATTTACGAGAAACGATGATTTCGCGGCGCTGAGCGGCATGATTCAAAACCTTCAGCTGCTCGCACATGAAAACGGCATCGGCATGGTCTGGAAAAGCGGCCGCATCATGTATGACAAACAGGTGCACCAAGACTTCGGTCTGGCAGACAATGAGCGCTTCGCCGCCATCATTCAAACGGGCTATCCGGATGAACAGCCTAAGGCGAAAGAACGGACGCCGGCAAAAAGCCTGTTTACCGAGTTGTAAAAAAATCCCCGTCTCTATACAGAGGCGGGGATTTCGTATTAGCGGGTTTTGCTTTTAGCTCTGTTGTCAGCGGCTTTCATCCGCGCCTGCGCTTCGCGGTCAGCGGAATCAGCAAGCTCGCTTGAATATTCCTCGTACGTGCCGTCTGTTTCGCGTTTCAAAGCATCCGGAACTTGAGGAAGTTTTTGTTTGTTTTTATCACGGTTTTTGTGAGTATGATTTCTGCCCATATCAATCGCCCCCTGAAAAAAGTGATATCAAACAAACATAGTATCTGCCCGGTCCCGATCTTTATTCAGTTTATTTCCGTTTGGCTGCTCTTTCCGCTTTTTTGAATTCACCGGAATAAAGGACTTCCTGCATTTTTTTCAGATTGGCTCCCTGCTGATGTTTTTCGCGCTTCTTTTCCATAAAAGAAGACCCTCCTTCAAAACAGAATACCAATAGGATTGGCTTTTATTTCCGTTTTTATGCAGATAAGATATCCTTTAAAGCCAACTCAAGTTCTTCATACGTAAATTGAAAACCGGATGTCATCGCCTGCTTAGGCAGGGCGCGCTGGCCTTTTACGATCAGCAGGCTCATTTCTCCCAAGGCCTTCTCCAGAAAAAATTCCGGTACGGGAATCCAATGGGGGCGGTGCAGGACGCTTGCGATCGTCTTTCCGAATTGCTTCATTTCTACGGGATTCGGCGATGTCACATTCATGGGACCGGACAAGTCATCATGCTCCGCCGCAAAAGCAATAAGTTCCGCGGCGTCATCGACATGAACCCATGACAGCCACTGCCGTCCAGAGCCGACGGTGCCGCCCGCTAACAGCTTATAAGGGAGAACCATGAGCGGCAGGGCGCCTTTTTCACCGAGCATCACGCCGAATCTGGCATATACCGTCCGGATGCCGAGCGCTTCAATTTTCTGGCCTTCACGCTCCCACATATGAGCCGTATGACTGAGAAAGTCTTCATTTGACGTATCGGACTGCTCAGTGAACGTTTTCTCTGTGCTTGTGCCGTAAATGCCGACGGCGCTTGCCTGAATCAAAGTCCGGGGTTTTTTCGGCTGCTGCTTCATAATCCGTCTGACTTCTCTCGTCGCTTCTATTCTGCTTGAAATGATTTGTTCCTTCGTTGTGTCCGTCCAGCGGTCAAAGATGGATTTGCCGGCGAGGTTCACCCATACATCAATAGGGGGAAGCTCGCGCTCAGGCGCCGCGTTTTCGGCCAGCCATTGAACATATGTCACATTTTTTTGTTCGGTTTCTCTCTGTTTTCTTGATAAAATATAGACATGATGTCCCCGGCGGGTAAACACACCTGTCAGATGCCGGCCCAGAAAACCAGTGCCGCCTGTCATCGCGATATTCATATCCATCTCTCCTTACACGTTGATACATATACTGTACCTCATTTGCCAAAAAGAAAAACGCCTGAACATCGGGGCGGGAAAGGAGACCGGGATGCCGTTTATTACAAAAATATCGACCCAAAAGAAAAATACCGAGCGCTTCAACATCTTTCTTGATGAGAAATATGCATTCAGCGTCGACGCCGACGTGCTTGTGCGTTTTGACCTAAAAAAAGGGAAAGAACTGGACGAGCTTGACATTCTTGAAATCCAGCACGGTGATGACGTGAAAAAAGCCTTTAACCGCGCCGTAGAATTTTTATCATATCGGATGCGGTCTGAAAAAGAAGTCCGGGATCACCTGAAGAAAAAAGAAACACCGGACATGGTCATTTCTGAAGTCATCCATAAACTGTACGATTACCGCTACTTAAATGACAAAGAATTTGCCGAAGCCTATGCGAGCACCCACAAAAAAACAAACGGCAAAGGCCCTGACGTCCTGTTCCGCGAGCTGAAAGCGAAAGGAATAGACGACGATACCATCAAGGAGACGCTCAGCGCGTTTACATTTGATGAGCAGATACAAGAAGCGCTGAAACATATCGGCAAAATCCTCAAAAAAGACAAAAAGCTGTCCACAAAAGAGATCAGACAGCGGGCGCAGATGCAGCTTCAGCGAAAAGGTTTCCCTTTCGACGTCATCAATGCCGCTCTGGAGCAGACGGAGTATGAAAATGATGATGAAGCCGAGATGGAAGCTCTGAAGGCTCATGCGGAAAAAGCGATCAGGAAATACCGCTATGACGGCAGCTATGAAAGCGGAATGAAGGTCAAACAGTACTTATTCAGAAAAGGATTCTCAATTGACGATATTGATCAATTCTTGCAGGAAGAGGAGTAAACTGAAATGGACAAACGATACAGTCAAATGACGCCTCATGAACTACAGACAGAAATTGCGGGACTGACGGAAAAAGCGCGTAAAGCGGAACAGATGGGCATTGTAAATGAACTGGCCGTGCTTGAACGGAAAATTACGATGGCCAAAGCTTACATGCTGAACCCGGAAGACTTTCGGCCCGGCGGGGTGTATCAGATAGAAGGTTCTGATGACACTTTCCGCATTGATTACATCAACGGCGTATTCGCCTGGGGACACAGATCTTCCCCGTCTGACGGGGAAGAAGCACTGCCGATTTCCGTTTTAAAAGAAAAATAATAACAAAAGAGGCCGGTTCCGGCCTCTTTTTCTTTTCGGGCACATTCGTTTCAACCTTTCAGTAAAAAATGATTGAATTCATTTTTGATATCTTTTAAGATGGAATTCGTTGTTTTTTAATAAAAAGGAGGCGATTTGCGTTGAATATCAAAATGAAACAGCCATCTGTGAAATTAATGATTTTTGTTTTAATGATTTGCACATTTTCCATCGGGTATACGGAATATGCTGTTATGGGTATTCTGACGTCGATTGCCGATGACTTTCATATACATGTATCTTCAGCGGGCATGCTTGTTACGGCGTACGCGGCAAGCGTCTGCCTGACGGGCCCGATCGTAACTATTATCGCGGTTAAGCTGCCGAGAAAGCCGGTGCTGCTAGGGTTGATGGGCATCTTCGTGCTTGCCAACCTGATGAGCGTCTTTGCGCCGAACTTCGCCGTGCTGGCGATTTCCAGAATTTTATCCGCATCCATTCACGGAGCTTTTTTTGCGATCGCCATGGTGTTTGCGAGTGAAATGGTGCCGCCTGAAAAACGTTCCGCCGCCGCGGCTTCCATGAACGGCGGATTAACCGTGGCGCTGATGCTCGGCGTTCCGTTCGGCTCTTATTTAGGGGATGCCCTTAACTGGCGGGCCGTCTTTTTCATTATTTCTGTTTTAGGCCTGATCGGGCTGATCGGACTGATGCTGGTCGTACCGAACCGAAAACCGAAAGTGATTCCGATGCTGATGAATGAATGGAGTGTCTTTAAGCATAAACAAGTGATTTTTTCCTTTGCGATCACCATTCTCGGCTACTCAGGCGTCTTTATCGCTTACACGTTTATTGAGCCGATTTTAAGAGATTCAGCGGGGTTCGGCACAGTCGGCATTACAGGCGCATTATTTGCCTACGGTCTCGGCGGAGTGGCGGGGAATTTCTTCGCGGGGAAAGTGCCGCTCAAACTGCTGACGCGCACGATGATCGGTGTGATGATCGGCCTGATCGGCGTCTTGGCGATTTTTCCTTATATCGCTGTTTTTCCCGCCGCAGCCGTTTCAGCGACATTTTTGTTCGGCGCATGTGCGTTCGGCACGCCGCCGCTTTTGCAGACCAAGGTTATTTCTTCCTCTGAAAACGGCACGACAATAGCCGCTGCGGTGAGCGTTTCCGCCTTTAACCTGGCAAACGCGCTCGGCGCCTGGATCGGCGGTTTGATTCTCGGGGGAACGGGATCTTACTCATGGCTGTTTGCCGGCGGTGCGCTGATGACGGCTCTCGGCCTTGTGCTTTCCACGTTCGCTCATCTGTCTGAGAAGAAAGATGTTTATGAATACCAAGTGCATAAAGGATAACAAAAAGCTTGCAGGGGATATTCCGCCTGCAAGCTTTTTTCAATGTTTCAACGTAATGCTGATCACCGTATGTTTATCGCTCTCAGCTAAGGAAATATTCCGGGTTTCCGGTACCCCGTCTTTTTCAAAAACAACGGCATAGGTTCCTTTCGCGCCGCTTTTCCATGTCATCTCGCCGTGGTGATCAGTCTTGCCTATTATCTCTCCGCGGTCTATATTCGGCTGATGATCTGACTCCGCCGCTTTCATCACGGTAACCGTCACACCGGCCGCCGGTGAACCGTCTGCATTCTCAACATGGAGCGTAACGGGCAGTGCTTTTTTGGCGGCGGAATCATCCGCTTTGCCGCATCCGCATAAAACGGCTGCCGCGAGAAAGAAGACAAAAGCTTTATTGATTTGACCAATATTGAATGTTGTCGAATACACTGTTTGTCACCCTTGTTCCCAGATTGTAAGACGACCCGCCGTTTGTATGAATGGCAATGGCGGTCTGGCCGGTGTCGCTGTAATTGCGGTAAACGGGCGATCCGCTCTGGCAGCCGAACGTATCTGTCGTGTAAGTGAGTTTATATGTCTCGGCAGAACGTATCGGCTTGCTGTCCGACCACATGGAACCGGACACTTTGTCGCACGGATACCCTGTCACGGTTGAGGAAAGCCCGGCCGGACTGGAACTGTTGGTCGTCCGATAGCCGTACCAGCCGACAGTATTCCCGGGCGACCCGTTTACTTTGATTGCGCCGTAGTCATAGTTTGTGTCACCGTTTTCTGTCCACCCTTTGACACTGTAGAAGGTCTTGCCTGAATAAGAGTCGTACGGGTACGATGACCCGTTGCGGCCGGGAGCTGCCGTAATTTTCGATGCCCAGCCGTTTTTCTGATCATACACGCAATGTCCCGCCGTAACGATCGTGTCAGCATTGACAAAAAAACCGGTGCATCCGTAGGTGCTTGTGCTGCCGCTGTATGTAACGGTCAGCTGTGCTGTCGCGCGATATGGAAATGATGTTGTGGGAGAAATTCTGATTCGTTCGTCTGTCCCAATAATACTGGAAGGCTTTAATGACTTGATGTCAGCTTTGCTGTTTTGTGCAAGCTGTCTTTTGGTGAGGCCCGTTCCTTCATAAGCGGGGGATGTCTGTGTTGTTTGTACAGGCTGATTCTGATTTGCGTCAAACTCCTCACCGCTGTTTGATACAGATGTCTGCGGGCTGCCCGCTGCTTCTGCTGAAACAGCAAATAATGAAACTGACAGTAAGAATGCGGTAAGGCTCAGCAATCGTTTTGAAACTGTCTTCATTTTATAAAACCCCTCCTTTTTTGTCTACCGGCTTGCGGTTTAACATTTAACATATTATGGAATTAATTTAGCGTTATGACCGCAAGAGGATGTTTTTTTCCGCAAAAAAAAGACCGGGTCATTCCCGGTCTCTTACGGTGTGTGTTATCGTCTGCCTGAAGCTCTCATGCGCTCTTGCGGGTGCGAATTAATTGAACCGTCCGCTCGTTTAGAAGCGTAGTCATCCTTTGCCCGCGGTTCGCCTTCAAACTTATTATTGTTCTGATTAGGAAATCCTTTTGCTTTGTTCCGGACCATTTGTTTTCCCCCTCGGCCAATATCAAAAGGTTGCGCCTTCTGGACTGAAGACGTAAAGTTAGTATATGCCTGTGACAAGCTGCGTAAAAGCAGCAGGTTTTCCCAAGGAAAGGAGACAGAGACATGAATACATATATCGACAAACTGACGAATTTGCTGCTTGAGAAAAATGACATGCTCAGCTATTTGCAAGCGCGGACTTGGGTTGAGCTTTTATGGGGAGATTTCGAAGCGACTTACGCAAAAGCCGGCCGCCCGTATCAAGGAGAGCAAATGACGGAACGCGTCGTCAAGGAATGGATCGAATCATACGGCAGCAAGCTCCATATGTTCCAAAGCGTTCGGGAAGACGTTTCTCATTATTTGGATCAAAGCAGGGGTCTCCTGCATTAATATAGCAGTGCGCCCGCCGGATACCGTCCGGCGGTTTTTTCTTTTTATAAAAGAAATGGGAAAATCATGTTTGACGACCGGCGGAATGTGGAAATGTGTAATAACTTATAAAATAGCGGGGAGGAACCACAATGAACATGAAAAAGGGGTTAACCGCATTTATTCCGGCCGCAGGACTTTGCTTATTTTTAGCCGCAGGCACCGTTTTTTTTGATCCGGCAGCGAATGCCGCAGCAGTTCATCAGACAAAAATAGACACCGCAGCAGATACATATATCGTGAAAGCAGGAGAACTTAATGTCCGCAAAGAACCCAATAAACAAGGGCGGATTATCGGCACGCTTCGTTCAGAGGATTCCGTAAAGGTTAAACGGCTTCAAGGAGCAGATTGGGCTGAAATTGACTACAAAGGTCACAAAGCCTATATTTCCACGCATTTTCTGATGAAGCAGCCGGTGAAGGCGGTGACCGCGAAACAAACCGATTTTTATACGCCGACTTTGGAAACCGGCAAAAAAGAGTCCGTTAAAGCGGGTGAAACCGTCAATGTGCTCGGCTGGGGGTTCAGCCATGACGGAGGGTTTGACCGTAAATGGGCGTACGTCACATACGGCGGGAAAGCAGGTTATGTGAAAACGGCCGACTTAACTCAAAAGTAAAGATTCAGGCGGGCGAATAAGCCTGCTTTTTTTCTGAAACCTTTCGCTTTTCCTTTCGTAAAAGATGAAAAGGAGAGTGACGGATATGATAATGGTAATCGGCGGCCTTCTGATGGCTGCGGCAGGCATTTCAGTCGCGTTTTTTCCGCCGAAGTCGATCAACAGCCTGTACGGATATCGGACGAAGCGCTCTATGGCGGATGAGTCGCAGTGGAAAGAAGGCAATCGATTCAGTGCGCTCCTCATGATTCTGTTCGGCCTTATTTCGGCGGCAGCTGGATTTGCGGTCAGCCTGCTTATCCGGCAGACTCAGCCGTTCGCCCTGATCGTTCAGGCCGTATTGTTGATCGCGATCAGCGTACTGATCATCGTCTTAACAGAAAGAAGATTGAAACAAACGGGGAGGAGAATCGATGAATGACATTACGTTTCACATGATCGAAACAAACGGAGTGACGCTGCACACGGCTTCAGCCGGTCCGAAAGACGGTCCTTTGGCGGTGCTGCTGCACGGGTTTCCGGAATTCTGGTACGGCTGGAAGAGTCAGATCAAACCGCTGGCGGATGCCGGATACCATGTTGTCGTGCCTGATCAGCGCGGCTATAATCTCAGTGACAAACCGGAGGGCATTGAAAACTATACCATTGATACGCTCAGAGACGACATTATCGGGCTGATCACTCATTTTACAGATGACAAAGCCGTCGTCATCGGACACGATTGGGGAGGAGCCGTGGCCTGGCATTTGGCATCCACGCGGCCGCAATACGTTGAAAAATTGATCACGGTCAATATCCCGCACCCGGCGGTTATGCGGAAGGTCACACCGTTCTACCCGCCGCAGTGGAAGAAAAGCTCTTATATCGCTTTCTTTCAGCTTCCGGAAAAGCCGGAACGGAGATTGTCTGAAGACGATTACCGCGTATTGGATCACGCGATCGGCTTATCTGAACGCCCGGCGCTTTTTTCACGGGAAGATGTCGACAGCTACAAAGAAGCATGGGGCAGAAAAGGAGCGCTCACGGCGATGCTGAACTGGTACCGGGCGATCAGAGCCGGCGGTTTAGGCCCTGCCGTTCCGCTTAAAATGCCCGTTCCGTACCGGTTAATATGGGGCGTCAACGACCGCGCGCTGAGCAAAAAGCTCGCCAAGGAAACAAAACGGATGATTCCAAACGGCGACTTAATCTTCATAGATGATGCCTCACATTGGGTCATTCACGAAAAACCGCGCATCGTCAGCCATTTGATTCATGAATACCTTCAGCAATAAAGTCTGTCCCGCGTACAGACTTTTTCTTTTTTTTCTCATATCTGCCGAAAAACATGACAAAATATAAATCATACGCAGAAAAAAATTTCTTTCCCTGTAACAAAAAAAGGGTTTAAACGTCATTAAAAAAAGGAAAAGCCTTACTGAAGTTTTGCGGACAATTCCTTTAAGGCCGTCCTAAAAAAAGAATAATACAAAGAAGGTGCCTTCATGAAACAAAGGTTAATCTCAATTATTATTCCGTCTTACAATGAAGGGAACAACGTCTAGCTCATCCATGAATCTTTAAAAAAAGAATTTCAGACGATTCATTATGACTATGAAATTTTCTACATCAATGACGGAAGCGCGGATGACACCCTTCAGCAGATTAAAGAACTGGCCGCCAGAAACCATCGCGTCAAATACATATCTTTTTCCCGCAACTTCGGGAAAGAAGCGGCCATTTTGGCAGGATTTGAACACGTGCAGGGCGAAGCGGTAATCGTGATGGACGCCGATCTGCAGCATCCGACCCATCTGCTGAAAGACTTCATTCAAGGCTATGAAGAAGGGTATGACCAAGTCATCGCGCAGCGCAACCGAAAAGGGGACAGCCCCGTGCGTTCCGTGCTTTCTTCCCTGTATTATAAATTTATCAACAAAGCCGTCGAAGTGGACTTGCGTGACGGGGTCGGAGATTTCCGCCTGCTGAGCCGGCAGGCCGTTGATGCCCTTTTAAAGCTGAGTGAAGGGAACCGTTTCTCGAAAGGGCTGTTCTGCTGGATCGGGTTTGACCAGAAAATCGTATTTTATGAAAATGTCGAAAGGAAGAACGGCACGTCCAAATGGTCATTCAGCAATTTGTTCAACTACGGAATGGACGGTGTCGTCTCCTTCAACAACAAGCCCCTCAGGGTATGCTTTTTCACCGGTATTCTGATATTGCTTCTGTCGATGGTTTATATTGTAACGACCTTTGTTCATATTCTGACACACGGCGTGTCCGTACCCGGATACTTCACCATTATTTCCGCCGTGCTGTTTTTAGGGGGCATCCAGCTTTTGAGTCTCGGCATCATCGGAGAATACATCGGCCGGATTTACTATGAAACAAAAAAACGCCCGCACTATTTAATTAAAGAAGCGAATATAACGTACGGAGAACAAAATGAAACGAATTATACAAAAAAGCGCAAGTGGAACCATTAAACAGCCGCCGCTGTGCGCAGGGTCTGGGGACGTTGTATGAAAAAAAATAAATGGATCTTGCCGGCAGCCTGTGTGCTGGCTGCGGCTGCCGCTCATATTTTTTTCTTAAAAGAGTGGTCGGCAGGCCGCTATATGACGGGGTCTGGAGACGGGATCGCCCAAATGGCGGTCTTCAAAAAGCTGCTGTTTGATCAATATATGAACGGCAGGCTGTTTTACAGCTATTCGTTCGGACTGGGCGGGGGAGTGTACAGTCAGCTCGGCTATTATTTCTCTACTTCTTTTCTATTCCTGTTTATCTCCGCCGCTGTCCGCTTTTTGCAGCTTATTCAGCTGACGGGTGAGGCTGATGCGCTGTTTTGGGCGCAGGCCTCCGTTTTTATCAGCATCGCCAAGCAGAGTTTCATCATATTCACGGCAGCGTGTGTGTTCCGCTATTTCGTCAAACGGACGGTGCCTGCTTTTGCCGGCGCCGTGTTGTACGGGGTCTCGATTATCTACTTCCGGCATGAGGTGTATTGGGACTTTTTCACTGACAGTATGGTGTGGCTGCCGCTGCTCGTGCTCGGCGCGGAAAAAATCATCAGGGAAAAAAAGCCGGCGTGGTTTATCTTCGCCTGTGCGCTGACATTGATCAACAACTTTTATTTTGCGTATATTAATCTGATTTTCATCGGCATTTATATCTTATTCAGGTGGATGATCCCCCTTGAAGGCAATGAGGCGAAAAGGCTCACTCAATGCAGGATGTTTATTCTGTCGGGCCTTCTCGGGTTCGGCATAAGCGCAGTTTCCTTTATCCCTGTCGTATACGGATACCTTCATAATCTGCGGCCGCCGTATTCAGAGCAAATTGCATGGCTTGATTTTTCCGACAACATTTTATTTTCAAGCCGGATAATCATTCTGCCGGCGGTTTTTTTACTTTTTCTATTTACATTTTCTTTATATAAAAACCGGCTGTTCCGGCTGTTTGCGGGAATCAGTCTGCTGTACATTCTGTTTCACTTCAGTCCGTTTGCGGCAAGCGCCTTTAACGGTTTTTCAGCTCCGCAAAACAGGTTTGAATACGTCCTGTGCTTCACGATTGCCGGAACGGTTGCAGCAGGGCTTTCTAAGCTTTCAGACATCAGCATGAAGAGTATGCTGATATCCGCAGTACTCGCCGTTCTGCTCTATTGGAGCCAAGTGAGACGGTTCAGCCTGGATATTTCTGATCAGGCCAACCTGCCTATCCTGCTCCTTCTGGGGCTGACCATTGCCGCTTTCCTTGCAGCAAAGACAAGACTGAAAGGTGCGGTGTCCGCCGTCTATGCCGTCATTCTCTTGACGGCGGTGCTGACGGCTAATACATATGAAAAATATGCGTTATCAGAAGGCGGGAAGATTTATACGGTATCGCATACCTTTATGACGGGTGCTGACTATAAAGGCAAAGAACAAACAGAGCTTATTCAGCGCCTGAAAGAAAAAGACCCTGATCCGTTTGCCCGTTTAGATTGGATGAACGGTGTTTTCAATAACACCCCGATCATTTACGGGTTCAACGGATTCAGCGTATACTCAAGCATACTGAACAGCAATCTGCTGTCCTTTTACTGGAACGACCTCCGGATTGACATGGGCAGAGAAAGCGTCAGCCGTTATGCGACATTAGGAAACAGGGCTAATTTATACAGCCTGCTTTACGGAAAATATTATATGACGGAAAAAACAAACGGGGCCGGCGTGCCGTACGGGTTCAAAAAAATCATGGAATCATCCCATTATGCGGTTTATCAAAATCAATATATGCTTCCGTTCGTACGGACAGCTGATCGCGTATATAACGAGGACGGTCTGAAAAAAGCGCCCGCCCTTGCCAGAGAACGGGCAATGCTTGACGGGATCATCACGGAATCAAGCGCAGCCAACACGAAAAAAGCGCCTGAGGCGAAAAATATGATCCGTCAGGCAAAGGTAACGGCCGACCATGCGGATTATCAAGACGGCATCCTGACGGTAAATGAAGACGGCGGCGGCCTGATCATTACGCCGCAAGCCGCTAAGATGGACGGCGGCGATTATTACGTCAGCTTTTATTTGAAAAATAAAGCGAAGGACCAGGGCTTTACATTAAAAGTGAACGATTACACGACAACGAGAAAATCGAATCAATCCATTTACAAAACAGGTGTCAACGATCTTACTGTCAGAGTGCCGAAAACAAAAAACATCCAAATCCGTCTGCCGAAAGGATCGTATCAGCTTGACAGGCTGGCGCTTTACGAAGAACGGTACGATACGCTGAAAAACGCATACCGAAAAGCGGAAAAAGAACCGCGGGCCGATCTCAGATGGCGCGGAAATACGCTTCATATCTCGTATGAAAACAAAACCAGCGCGCCGTATATCATGCTTCCGATTCCATATGAAAAAGGCTGGGAGCTGAAGATAAACGGCAGAAAAGAGCAGATTGAAAAAGCGGATTATTCCTTCATCGGATTTAAAGCGCAAAAAGGAAAAAACGATATTCAATTAACGTATTACCCGCCGTTTTTTAAACCCGCGGCCGCTCTATCGGTGATCAGCCTCGTGTTTGCCGCATTATATGTGAGAAGACAAAAAAAGCCCGGCTCTTAAACAGAGCCGAGCTTTAATTTTTTCTGCAGTTTTTCCTCGCTGAAAATCCAGCCCGTGTAGGAAGAGAGAAGCTCTAAATCATGACTGAGGTGGACGATGGCGACAAAAGGATAGTGGCCTTTGCTCCGGTAGCGCAAATCAATAAAGCGCACCTCATAATGATCTTTAAAAGTATCGACCTCCCACCTGTAAACGGGGGAAAATGAAAGAAAGGCTGCAATATTTTCGTCCTGTTTCGCGGCCTTCATCACATCGGTTTCCGGAACGGGCACGCGGTTGAATGTATCCAATATCACGACATGGCCGTCAAGGCTTCTGCCGACATAAAAGGCATGGGCCGTCGTCACGGCGATACGCCACTGCCTGAATTTCATCGTCGGCGAAATAATGATGGTTTCAATCTCCTCTTCAATCATTTCGCGCAGCCTTCGCTTTATCCGCAGCTGCATCAAAAACCGGACGGCGTAATATCCTGCAAGGATGATATAAAGCATCAGAAATGTCACGCCCGGATGACCTCCGATATACCACACGGCAATCGCGGCCAAATGGCTGACGAAAATAAACGGATCAAAGGTATTGATTAAACCGAGAGCGATCCATTTTCTCGAAAACGGGCGGATGGCCTGTGTGCCGTACGCGTTAAAAATGTCAACAAACACATGCAAAACGACAGCCAGAAGCGTCCACAGCCACAGGTGCAAAAAGTTCGCTTCCGGATAAAACATAAACAAAATGCCCGGAATCAGAACGGACCAAAATAATACGGCGGGAATGGAGTGCGTGAATCCTCTATGATTTCGAATATAAACGGCATTATTTTTCAGCTTCAATATGGTATCAATATCAGGTGCCTGAGAGCCGGCAAGCGCGGCGATCATAACTGCCTGAGACATTGGGGTGTGCATGCCGACGGCAGGATCAAGAGTTGCGATTCCGCCAAGCGCGATACCCATGACAACGTGAGTGCCAGTATCCATTGTTGACCTCCTAGCAGGCGTTAAAAATCAGCCGCCCGCATATTTCGCATTATAAGATATTCCCCATTTTCTGTTTGCCCAATCATGGCGTTTATCCGCCGTTCTCATATGTTTCCGCTTTTTCTTTATCACTATTTAATGTAACATATTATCGTAACGTGCCCTTAGTTTACACCAAAATACAGTGTCAAGAAAAGCGGAACCCGAAACATCTGAGGAGAAGATATGAACGCACTTGAAGAAAAAATGAAACAAAAAGATATAGACAAATTTCGCGAGGACTTAATTACATGGTTCGAAAGAGAACAGAGAATTCTGCCGTGGAGAGAAAATCAGGACCCGTATCGGGTGTGGGTTTCAGAGGTGATGCTGCAGCAGACGCGCGTAGATACCGTCATTCCTTATTTCCGGCGGTTTGTTGAGCAATTTCCGACCGTTTCGGCGCTCGCTGAAGCTGATGAGGAAAAAGTGCTCAAAGCCTGGGAAGGGCTAGGTTATTACTCCCGTGTAAGAAATCTGCAAAGTGCCGTAAAAGAAGTACATGAGCGGTACGGGGGAGTCGTCCCTGCCGGGGAAAAGGAATTTGGCGGACTGAAAGGCGTCGGCCCTTATACAAAAGGCGCCGTGCTCAGCATCGCATACAACAAACCGATTCCCGCCGTAGACGGCAATGTGATGCGTGTCATGTCGAGAATTCTTTCCATATGGGACGATATCGCAAAACCTAAAACCAGAACCATTTTCGAACAGGCGGTATCCGCTTTCATTTCTCATGAAAAACCATCTGAATTCAATCAGGGTTTAATGGAGCTCGGCGCGATCATCTGCACCCCGAAATCACCGTCATGCCTGCTTTGCCCCGTACAAAAGCACTGTTCGGCATTTGCGGAAGGGACAGAGCGGGAGCTGCCCGTTAAAAGCAAAAAGAAAAAGCCTGGAATAAAAACAATGGCAGCCGTTGTGCTGACAGACGAACAAGGCGATGTCTATATTCATAAACGGCCGCCAAAAGGCTTGCTCGCCAACTTGTGGGAGTTTCCGAATACCGAAACCCAGAAAGGAATCAAAACCGAAAGAGAGCAGCTTGAAGCCTATTTAGAAAAAGAGATGGGAATAACCGCTGAAATCGGGGAGCTGGAAGGCATCGTAGAACATGTTTTCACCCATCTCGTCTGGAATATTTCGGTCTTTTTCGGTAAAGTAAAACAAGTGTCGGATACAACGGAATTCATACGGGTCACAAAAGAGGAGCTCAAGGAATACGCATTTCCCGTTTCCCATCAAAAGATATGGAAAATGGCGGAAGAAAGCGGCCGCTAAAAAGCGTCAGTCATAGCTGACGCGAGTGCCGTGGCCGTAATCCGCTTCATTCCGTTTCAGTCCGCCGCGGGCTTCGATTTCCTGAATCAGTTCCCGGTATTTGGACTGGCCTTCTTCGTTTAAATACGGCATAATTTGCTGGAAGGCATGATGGAAATAGGCGAGCTCTGAATCTCTCCAATCTTGTTTGGGCATCATGGCCAATTCGCCCATATCACGTCCGACATACATATAAAAGACCCCTTTCAACAGATATTGCTTTTATTGTTTGTTGAATGAAAAGAACTATACACAGCAAGGAGCTGAGGAAAAATGGAACAAAATAAATGCGCACTGATCACGGGAAGCAGCCGAGGCGTCGGGAAAGCAGCCGCCATCAGACTCGCGGAAAAAGGATACAATATCGTCATCAATTACGCCCGCAGTAAAAAAGCGGCATTAGAAACCGCCGAAGAAATTGAAAAACTCGGCGTTAAAACGCTCGTTATTAAAGCTAATGTCGGCCAGCCGGCAAAAATCAAAGACATGTTCCGCCAGATTGACGAAACATTCGGCAGACTGGACGTGTTCGTCAATAATGCGGCTTCAGGCGTGCTGAGACCGGTTATGGAACTCGAAGAAACACACTGGGACTGGACGATGAATATCAACGCGAAAGCATTGCTTTTCTGCGCCCAGGAAGCGGCAAAGATGATGGAGAAAAACGGAGGCGGCCACATCGTCAGCATCAGCTCGCTCGGCAGCATCCGCTATCTTGAAAACTATACGACGGTCGGTGTCTCAAAAGCCGCTTTAGAATCGTTAACCCGTTATCTGGCGGTTGAGCTTTCTCCGAAAAACATCATCGTAAACGCGGTGTCAGGCGGAGCGATTGATACGGACGCGCTGAAGCATTTCCCTAACAGAGATGAACTGCTGGAAGATGCCCGCCAAAATACGCCGGCCGGCAGAATGGTCGAGATTAAAGATATGATCGACACGGTGGAGTTTTTAGTTTCTTCAAAAGCGGACATGATCCGCGGCCAGACCATCATTATTGACGGCGGACGCTCTCTGCTCGTATAAGTTATAAAAAAAGATGAATAGCCTTATCGTCTCCTGCGCATTCTAAAGTGCGTGGAGGTGATAACAATGGCAAACTCAAAATACAGCAAAACAGACGTTCAGCAGGTGAAAAGACAAAACCAGCAATCAGCTTCCGGTCAGGGTCAATACGGCACTGAATTCGGCAGTGAAACTGATGCGCAGCAGGTTAGAAAGCAAAACCAATCTGCTGAACAAAACAAACAGCAAAACAGCTAATCACTGAAACGAAAAAGCACTTCATCTTCGGATGGAAGTGCTTTTTTCTGTTGCCAAAACGACAAAACTTGTGATTCCTCTACAGAATGAGTCAAAGGGTTTTCCGGCGTAAAATCGAAATGGTAAGGAGTATCAACCTAAAGCCTAAGGAGGAACCCGATGTCAGAGTTTGAAAAGCTTGTAAGTGAACAGATGAAAATCATGGATCAGCTTCTCGAGCTGCAGTCAGAACTTGACCGCTGCCGGCAGGTGGAAGCGGAACTCATCAGTCTGGAAAGAGATGCAAAGCTGGACAATGTACAGGACGAAATTGCGACAAAGCGAAAAGACCTGGCCGGCATACAGGAGTTATTCCAAAGGCAGACAGAGCAAGTCATCCAGTCTTATCGCAGCACGGAAAAGCCGTCTTCCTATGTGCAGAAATGAATGTGCCATTCCGGAAGCGGAGTGGTTCTTTTATTTTCATTTTTTAATTCGTAACGTTATAATAGTGAAAAGACTTGTCGGAAAGCAATTGCGGCTGCATTGACTGCAGGGCTTTACAGAAAGTAGGGGAGAAATATGGGATATCCCAAGGAAGGAGAAACCATTCAAATTCACAGCTATAAGCATAACGGGCTGCTTCATCGAATTTGGAATGAAACGACGATTTTAAAAAGTACGGAATTGTGTATCATCGGAGCCAACGACCGGACAATGGTGACGGAATCCGACGGACGGACGTGGGTGACGAGAGAGCCGGCGATCTGCTACTTTCATGCCCGTCAGTGGTTTAACGTCATAGGAATGCTGAGAGATGACGGGGTACACTATTATTGCAACATCAGCTCGCCGTTCGCTTATGACGGAGAGGCCATCAAATATATTGATTACGATTTGGATGTCAAGGTGTTTCCGGATATGACGTATAACATTCTTGACGAGGATGAATACGATGACCACCGCAAATCAATGAATTACCCTAAAGAGATCGACAGCATTCTGAAGGAGTATCTGAATACGCTGCTGCATTGGATTCATCAGCGGAAAGGACCGTTTGCTCCGGAATTTGTTGATATGTGGTATGAACGGTATCTGCGCTATACAAAATAAAGAATACAATAAAAAACCTGTTGGGGTGTCAACAGGTTTTTCACATGGGCTCACACGCCTTAAAGAGAGAGGGGGATAAAGTGTGGGCGTAATCAGACGCTATATGCAATTTGTAAAACCTTATAAAAAACAAATTTTTATCACAGTGTTAATTGGCATTATAAAATTCTCCATCCCGCTGGCTCTCCCGCTTCTGTTAAAATACGTGGTCGATGACATTATTCAAGGGAGCGGAACGGCAAGCGCTAAAACATCATCGCTATTCACGATAATGGGCATCATGTTCGTGCTGTTTTTAATTCTGCGTCCCCCGGTAGAGTACTATCGGCAATACTTCGCACAATGGACGGGCAGCCGGGTGCTCTACGATATCAGGGGGGTATTGTTTGATCATATTCAAAAATTGAGCCTGAGGTTTTATGCCAACACGAGAACGGGCGAAGTCATTTCCCGGGTGATAAATGATGTCGAACAGACAAAAGACTTTGTCATAACGGGACTGATGAATATCTGGCTTGATATGATGACGGTGCTGATCGTCATCTGTATTATGTTTACACTCGATGTGAAGCTGACATTGATATCTGTCATTTTGTTTCCGTTATACGGAATTTCAGTCAAATACTTTTACGGCCGTCTCCGAAAACTGACACGTGAGCGTTCTCAGGCACTCGCCCAAGTTCAGGGACATTTGCACGAAAGAGTTCAGGGGATGCCCGTTATCAGAAGTTTCGCCATTGAAGATTATGAACAAGCCAATTTTGATGAAAAAAACGGACATTTTCTGGACAAAGCGATCCGTCATACGAATTGGAACGCGAAAACGTTCGCAGTTGTGAATACCATTACGGATTTGGCGCCGCTGCTTGTTATCGCGTTTGCGGGTTATTTTGTCATAAACGGCCCGCTGACGGTAGGGACGATGGTTGCGTTCGTCGGCTATATTGACAGAATGTACAATCCGGTCAGAAGATTGATCAACTCATCGACGACGCTGACCCAGTCGATCGCTTCAATGGACCGCATATTTGAATTTATCGACGAGCCGTATGAACTGACTGATAAACCGAATGCACTAAAAGCTGACGGCATTAAGGGTGAAGTTGAATTCCGAAATGTCTCGTTCCGTTATGAGGAAGGAAAAGAAACGATTTTGCAGGACGTTTCCTTAAAGGTGACAAAAGGGGAAACCGTCGCGCTCGTCGGGATGAGCGGCGGCGGAAAATCGACGCTTGTCAGCCTCATACCGCGTTTTTATGATGTATCCGGCGGCAGCCTGCTGATTGACGGCGCAGATATTCGCGATTATGAAGCGAGAAGCCTCCGCAATCAAGTCGGAATGGTGCTTCAGGATACGTTTCTGTTCAGTGAGACGATTCGTGAAAATATCGCTATCGGTAAACCGGGAGCGTCTCTGGATGAGGTGGTTGCGGCTGCGAAAGCGGCAAATGCCCATGAATTTATTATGAACTTCCCCGAAGGCTACGAAACCAAAGTCGGCGAACGGGGCGTCAAATTGTCAGGCGGGCAGAAGCAGCGGATCTCGATCGCCCGTGTATTCTTAAAAAATCCGCCGCTGCTGATCTTGGATGAAGCGACATCGGCTCTTGATCTTGAAAGTGAACACTACATTCAGGAAGCGATGGAAAAGCTTGCGAAAAACCGGACGACTTTTATCGTCGCCCACAGGCTGTCCACGATTACGCACGCGGATAAAATTGTCGTCATGGAAAACGGCGCCGTCGTCGAAACCGGCACGCACGAGGAATTAATGGCCCAAGTCGGCCAGTACAGACACTTATTTACGATTCAGAATTTGAACTGATACAAAAACGTATGCCGTCCGAATGGGCGGCATACGTTTTTTGAATGCAAAAAAACCCGGTTTTACGGAAGCACCGGGTTACTCTTCGTCTGTTTCTAATTCGCTGTCTTTCGGATGGTATGTCTGAAAACTCGTAATTAGTGTATCGAGATGCTCCAGCTGCTCGCGGTATTCCGCAACCGCAGCCATAATGCTGAGCATATTGTAATCAAGCAGTTCATCCTCGCAGTTCTGCTGATTTTTCAAGAAAGACTTCGTCAAAAGCTGTTTATATCTTATGCTTTCTTCAGCATCGTCATCATGCGGTTTGATCTTGCCGACCGTCCGCATCAGAATCCTTTCGTGCCAATGAAGCAGATAATCAATTTCTTCTGTCAGCGTCTCCTGAAATTCCTCCGGCATATGATAAATCTCGTTTTCATAGCGGTGCAGCTTTTTCAGCGTATCAAGCGCCCGATTTGCCGTAATAATCGCCTGTCTGAATAAAACAAGCTTGCGCGACTTTACATACGTCGTTTTCTTAAAGTAGCTTCTCTCCTCTTTATAAAGAAGGTACGTATGATCAAGCTTCATCATTTTTTCCTTCAGCTTCTCAATATCCTCTTTCAATATCGAGTGTTCCGTAGACTGACGCATCGTCAGCCTGATCCATTTCATGATCTCATCGGTATATTCAACCGTATGATGAGTCAGCTTCGTTTCGTATTTCGGCGGAAGAAACACAAGGTTCACAATAAAAGAAGACAGCACGCCTAAAATAACGGTGCTTGTTCGTATCAGAGCGAACGTCAGGAAGCTGTTTCCCGGTGTTTCTAAAATCGCGATAACCGTCACGAGCGCAATCGAAATGGTGTGTTCAATTTTCAGTTTTAACATGATCGTGATGACAATCACTGCGGTCAATCCGATCATAATCGGACTCGGTCCGAAAATCAGTCCGAATACCGTAGCGATGACAGCGCCGATGATATTTGCCTGAACCTGATCAATAATGATAAGAAAAGACCTGTAAATAGAGGGCTGTATGGCAAATATAGCTGCAATCCCGGCAAAGATCGGCGACGGAAGTCCGATCCATGATGCTAAGTAGAGCGCGAGCGTAATCGCAATCCCTGTTTTAAAAATGCGGGCACCAAGTTTCATTGGTTTGTGCGTGCATTCCTTTCTCTAATAAATTATGTGCCGAACGAACGGCTGACACTTACATTTCCCTGTCGGCTGATTTGCTAAACAATAAAGTAATATACAGGGATCATACCAATTATTCAAGGTCTTTTTTTGAAAAAACCATTATCTCACAAATCGGACAAAAAGAAAAAGCGGAAGCCCTAGGCTCCCGCTTGTTTAAGAAGTTATTTTTTCATATGTCTGAACGCATCTTCAACGGCTTGTAAAGTGGCGTCGATATCCTCTTCAGTATGTGCGGTTGTGATAAACCAAGCTTCATACTTCGACGGAGCGAGATTGATGCCGCGTTCAAGCATCAGCTTGAAGAACTTGGCGAATGCTTCTCCGTCCGTATTTTCCGCCTGCTCGTAATTGACGATTTTTTCATCAGTGAAGTAAACCGTGAGCGCGCCTTTTAAACGGTTGACGGTGATGGTAATGCCATGTGTCTCCGCATGGGCGAGAATGCCTTGCTCAAGTCTGGCGCCGAGCTCATCAAGCCGCTCGTAAACGCCTTCTTCCTTCAGCACTTCCAGGCAGGCGATGCCTGATAGGATAGATGCCGGGTTTCCGGCCATCGTGCCGGCTTGATATGCCGGGCCGAGCGGAGCAACCTGCTCCATGATCTCTTTTTTGCCTCCGTAAGCGCCGATCGGCAAGCCGCCCCCGATAATTTTACCGAGCGCCGTTAAATCAGGATTCACTTGAAGAAGATCCTGCGCGCCTCCGTACATAAAACGGAACGCCGTGATCACTTCATCATAAATGACGAGCGCGCCCGCTTTATGGGTCAATTCATTTACCTGTTCTAAAAATCCTTCTTCAGGTTCAACGATGCCGAAGTTGCCGACGATCGGCTCGACGAGAACCGCTGCAATTTCTGAACCCCATTTATCCAGCGCGGCTTTGTAGCTTTCAATGTCATTGAAAGGAACGGTAATGACCTCATTGGCGATGCTTTTCGGCACGCCGGCGGAATCAGGGGTGCCGAGCGTAGACGGGCCGGAACCCGCAGCGACAAGTACGAGATCAGAATGGCCGTGATAGCAGCCGGCGAATTTAATGATTTTTGTGCGGCCTGTATAAGCGCGTGCAACCCGGATCGTTGTCATCACCGCTTCAGTGCCTGAGTTTACGAATCGTACTTTATCAAGTGAAGGAATGGCCTCCTTCAGCATTTTGGCGAAAGTGACCTCATGTTTGGTCGGCGTCCCGTACAGCACGCCGTTTTCCGCCGCTGTTTTAATCGCTTCAGTAATATGCGGATGGGCATGTCCGGTAATAATCGGACCGTAAGCCGCTAAATAATCGATATACTGATTCCCGTCTACATCCCAGAAATAAGCGCCGTTCGCTTTTTCCATCGCAACGGGTGAACCGCCGCCTACCGCTTTATAGGATCTGGACGGGCTGTTCACGCCTCCGACGATATGCTCTAACGCTTCCTTATGAAGTTCAACTGATTTTGTATACAAAAAATGACCCTCCTAATATCTCCTTACATCATGTTCTATTGTAGCATGCTTCATTGCGAGCACAACGGGTTCATGCTTCCAGAAAAGAGCGGGGGGATAACGGTTGTAATCTTAACGTGAATTGGATACGCTTAATAAAAAACCCGGAGGTATAAGAAATGACGATTGAAATCGGACAAACAGCACCGGATATGAAATTAGTGAATGACAGCGGGGAAGAAGTAGCATTGACGGATTTTAAAGGGAAGTACGTCGTTCTCTATTTTTATCCGAAAGACATGACACCCGGATGCACGACGGAAGCATGTGATTTCCGTGATCAGCACGAAAGTTTCGCGGGACTTGATGCGGTTATCATCGGAGTAAGCCCTGACAGCCGTGATAAACATGAAAAATTTAAGCAAAAACACGATCTTCCTTTCCAGCTCCTCGTTGATGATGAGCACAAACTGGCGGAAGCTTTTGATGTGTGGAAGCTGAAGAAGAATTTTGGGAAAGAATATATGGGTATCGAGCGATCCACTTTTTTGTTAGACAAAGAAGGCCGTCTTGTGAAGGAGTGGAGGAAGGTAAAAGTGAAAGATCACGTTGCCGAGGCGCTTCGCGAATTGGAACAAATTGCGTCTAATTAATGGACAAATGCTGAACTCACGGGGTTTTCTTCAGATTACATTTGACAGGAGACCGGAAAAAGATGTACACTAATTATAAACATTATAAAGTAAGAATCTTTTTTAGAAGAGAGGTGCATGACGGATGGCTGCACATGAATTAAAAGAAGCCTTAGACACGTTGAAGGATACGGGAGTCCGGATTACTCCTCAACGTCATGCCATTCTGGAATATCTCGTGGATTCTATGGCACATCCGACAGCGGACGATATATATAAAGCCTTGGAAGGGAAATTCCCTAATATGAGTGTTGCGACAGTGTATAACAATTTGCGTGTATTCCGGGAAGCGGGGCTTGTAAAGGAACTGACGTACGGAGATGCGTCCAGCAGATTTGACTTTGTCACCTCTGACCATTATCACGCCATTTGTGAAAGCTGCGGAAAAATCGTGGACTTCCATTATCCCGGGCTTGACGAAGTGGAACAGCTTGCTGCTCACGTCACAGGGTTTAAGGTAAGCCACCACCGTTTGGAGATTTACGGCGTCTGCCAAGAATGTTCCAAAAAAGAAAACCACTAAACGAAGCTGACCGCTTTGATACGGTCAGCTTCGTTTATTTTACACTGTTTTTTCTGTTATAAGACTCATCGAACGCTTTGCCTTCCAATCCTTTATCCAATGTAAGCGGCTCTCTGCAATGCATGCACATATCCACTCTGCCCAGAATCTTCGTTTCTTTCTCGCAAGCGGGGCACATCACCCGGACCGCTTTTGTGGACAGCATACCGATCCAAAAATAAACGGCGGTGCTGAGTCCGATTGACAGCAGGCCGAGAATCATAAACAAGCTGGCAAGCAAAACAGACTGCTTAAAGAACAGCCCGATGTACATAATGATAAACCCAACGAAAACCAAACTTAACGCAAACGTTCTGATCTTATTAATTTTGCTTGAGTATTTCGCCATGTCCATCCCCCTCTCGTTTAACTATAGCACAAAACAGATGGCATATTCTTCATGTTTTCGTAAGAAAAGGGAAGAATAAATATGGCACCTGAAAGGAAATTTGTTATAATAGTGCAATGTGTTTAGAAAAAAGGACTTTCATGTTTTATCATAGAAATGTAGAAACAATAGCTAGTGAAACAATCGCATTGGAGGAATCGTAATGGACAATCTTCTCCGTCCAATTTACCAAGAAAGAGCAAGTCATCCCGATACGCTGGCCGTCCTTATGATTGAGAGAAGGAGTAAAGCATCATCCATCACGGATAACTTTGATGCGGTCATGCTTGTCATTGTCAAACAGGCTGATGAACCTCTTTTTATAAAGCATTATGAATTCGAACACAAAACCGCTTCTTTACATATTGTAACGGATGCTCTGCTTCAGGAATGGATTCTGCTTGGGACAAATAGAAGAGTCATAGATTGGATCATCAACGGTAAAGTGCTGTTTGACCGCAATGAATATATTTCTGAACTCAATGACCGGCTCAGCACTTTTCCTTTCGCCGAGCGGAAATTAAAGATCGGAATGGAATACGGCAAGCTGATCAGAAGATTTGTAGAAGGAAAAGCGTTTTTTGAAGCTGATCATTTTCTGGATGCATATTATGCAGTAGTGCACGCTCTTCACCACTTGGCCCGCATAGAAGTGATTGACCGGGGGTTTTATCCTGAAACGACAGTCTGGAACCAGGTCCGTCACATTGAGCCGCAGGTATATAAGCTATATTCCGAACTTGTCGAGAGTCACGAAAGCTTGGAGAAAAGGCTCGAATTATTATTCTTAGCAAATGATTTTCTCATCCATTCAAAAGCTGAAATCGGTTCTGCGCACCTTTTTCAGGTGATGAAAGAAAAAGAAATGTGGCAGTTTGGAGAATTGCTTCAGCACCCTGAACTGGTGCACTTCACCCAAGATCTCGGTGTCATGCTTGATTACCTGACGGAAAAAGGCTTTGTTGAAGTATCTCAAATAGAGACCAAAGGGCAGGAAGTATATCATCGAGGATATTCTTTCAAAAAAAGTGTTGACGCTGAATCATAGGCATGGTATATTATTAAACGTCGCTGATGCGCTTCACCAAAAAGCTCACAGCGGCGGAGAAATAAAAACAAAAAAACATTTGACAGCAAATCGCTGAAATGTTACACTGAAAAAGTCGCCTCGAGATGAGGTTGAGATGATCTTTGAAAACTAAACAAGACAAAACGTACCTGTTAATTCAAAGTTTTAAATAAATCGCACAGCGATGTGCGT